>NZ_JBFAHS010000019.1:0-170869 GCF_040654315.1 Nocardia sp. NPDC050713
TCAGATCTAAACTAGAGTCCGAAAACCTAGCAAAACAATCGCCAGCCGGAAATTAGCTGACTTAAATGTCCAGCCCTCCACACGGGGGGTGAAGAGCCGGAACCAAATTTCAAAATTTGGCACTGACATTCATCGACACACTATTGAGTTCTCAAAGAACAGGCGCACACCCGTCCGCGCCGGTCTCACCCGGTGCTTCTGAGAGGCAACTTTCCCAGCCTAACCGGCCTCTCGTCTGGAGTCAAGTCCATTCGATTGTCCTGGTCCTTGCGGGCCGTCAGGCGCTCCTCGTACTACCTCGTGTCCCGGTCCACGCTCAGCCTCTCGGCTTGGCGTCTCGGCTCCGGGTCGGTGTCCGTGTCGCTCTGACGTTGAATAAGTTACGCGGCGACGAACGCGGCGTCAAATCCGCACTACACCGATGTAATTCCGCAGGTCAGGGGCTTGTGATCGGGCCGAAAACGGGCTTGGGCCACACGAATGTGACCCAAGACACCAAGATCAACTGGCGGTGGCCCGCCGGACGCCCGCGATATTGCGCTTGCCCCTGCGCACCACCAACCAGCGTCCGTGCAGGTAGTCGCCCTCGGCGGGGGTCCATTCGAGGTCCGCGATCTTCTGGTTGTTGACCGACGCGCCGCCCTCGTTGACCGCGCGACGGGCGGCGCCGCGGCTCTCGGACAGCCCGGTGGCGACGAGCAGATCGACGATCGTGTCCGGCTGACCGGGCGCGACCTCGGCCAATTCGCCGTCGACCGCGGCCTCGCGCAGGGCGGCGGCCAGCGTCGGCTCGTCCAGTTCGCGCAGCTCGCCGCGGCCGAAGAGGGCCTGGCTCGCCAGCTGGACGGCGCGGGTGTGCTCCTCGCCGTGCACCAGCGTCGTCATCTCGGCGGCGAGCCTGCGCTGGGCTTCCCTGGCGTGCGGACGTTCCTCGGTCGCCTTCTCCAACTCGGCGAGTTCCTCGCGGGTGAGGAAGGTGAACCAGCGCAGATACCGGACGACGTCGGCGTCGGCGGTGTTCACGAAGTACTGGTACCAGGCGTACGGGCTGGTCATCTCCGGATCCAGCCAGAGGCTGCCGCCGCCGGTGGACTTACCGAACTTCTTGCCGTCCGCGGAGGTCACCAGCGGCACGGTGAGCGCGTGCACCGATTCCCCGTCGACGCGGCGGTTCAGCTCGACGCCCGCGATGATGTTGCCCCACTGGTCCGAGCCGCCGACCTGCAAGCGGCAGCCGTAGTTGCGGCGCAGCTGCAGGTAGTCGTTGGCTTGCAGCAGCATGTAGCTGAACTCGGTGTAGGAGATGCCCTCGCCGTCGAGGCGGCGCTTGATGGTGTCGCGGGCCAGCATGACGTTGACCGAGAAGTGCTTGCCGACGTCGCGCAGGAAGTCGACGGCGGTGAGCTGCCCGGTCCAGTCCATGTTGTTGGCGATGACCGCGCCGGTGGGCGAATCGTCCAGGTCGACGAACCGCTCGAGCTGGGAGCGAATGCGCTGCGCCCACTCGGCCACCGTGTCGGTCGAGTTCATGGTGCGTTCGCCGACGTCGCGCGGGTCACCGATCAGGCCGGTCGCGCCGCCTGCCAGGACGATCGGCCGGTGACCGGCTCGCTGGAAACGCTTCAACGCCAGCAGCGGGACCAAGTGGCCGGCGTGCAGGCTCGCCGCGGTCGGGTCGAAACCGGCGTACAGCGTCAGCGGCCCGTCGGCCAGCGCCGCGCGCAGGGCGTCGAGGTCGGTGGACTGCGCGATCAGTCCGCGCCAGGTCAGTTCGTCGATGATGTCGCCGCTCACGCCGTCCCATCTTTCCGCACCGCTGTCCTGCGCCGATGCGCAGGTACCGGGGGCGATTCTCCGCGACGCAGAGCGGCCGGGCCAGGGGATTACCGAGGACTATCGCGCCTCCACAGCCGAATCCAGACCCGCCCGCGCGCACTCGGGCACGAACACCGACTTCGGCACCTGTCCAACACAGCCGTTTCGGCCATGGCGTCTCCGGCGATATCCCGCCCAACGCATCCGCGACTGCCGAGTCGGGCTCGCGGCGGAACCTGCTACGCCGCCCACACGACAATTCCAGCGATCGACAGGAACATCTGTCGATCGCCGGGGATTGTCGAATTGCTCAGCGGGACAACTGATCCCGCAGTGCGATCAGGCTTTCGCGACGCTCCAAGGCCAGCCAAGCGAACACCGCTGCGAGAACAAGCGGGAAGACGGAGTACGCAGGCGCGTCCATGACGAACGCCTGGGTGGCCGCGGCGAAGACCATGGTGATCGACAGTCCGGCGGCGGCCGCTCCGGCGAAGCGCGGGACGAGCAGGCCGATGCCGCCCGCGACCTCGACCAAGCCGGTGAAGTACATGAACCAGTCGCCGAAGCCGATCGCGTCGAAGATCCGCACGGCGTCCGCTTGGGCGACGAACTTCGGGATGCCGGAAGCGAGGACGAAGAACAAGCCGAGCAGGATTTGCACGGTCCACAGGATGCGGTTGCGGACGGCGCCGGGACGGGTTGTCGGGGCGGTGGCGGTGAGGGCGGTCATGTCCGTGTCCTTCGGTTCGGTCGCGCCGGGCGCGGCGGGTTCTACCGATAAGACGGCGGGCTCGCGACCAATTAATCGCTGCCGGACGAAGTCCGCTGATTCAGCGCACCGCCGCGCCGAACCCGTCCACCCGCGCCGGGGACGACCGCGGGTGCCGCGGCGGCGAGAGGCGCGCGCGGACTGCGGCGGTACGCCGAGACCGCGGGCGAGGACGGCAGCCAGAACCGCCACGGACGATCGGCGGCCGTGCTGACGCCGACGCGCGGACCGCTGGCGATCTGGGCGTCGTCGACCGCGCCGTCGAGTTCCAGCCGGATCGGCGAGGCCGGATCGAACAGCGGCGTGCCGTAGTCGGCCATGGTGATGCCGAGGACAGTGCCCAGATTGCCCGGCCCTCGACCCAGGTCGCTGTCGGAGCGCGCCGCTGGCCGACGGGAACGCGCGACATCCAATCCTTCGACGACCTCGCCCGCCCGGACCAGTACCGCGCTGGCCGTGCCGTCGGGTCCGCTGGTCACATTGATGCAGGTGTGCATGCCATAGCTGAGGTACACGTAGAGGAAGCCCGCGGGGCCGAACATCACCGCGTTGCGTTTGGTCCGCCCGCGCCCGGAGTGCGAGGCCGAGTCCGGCCACGGCCCCGCCGGATCGCCGCCGTACGCCTCGACCTCGACGATCCGGACGGCCACCGGCCCCGACCGCAACGTTGCGCCGAGCAGGCGACGGGCGGCGGCGGGCGGTTCGACCACGAGATCATCGACAGACACAGCGGCCATTCTCCTCGACCGCACCGACAGCCGCCCAACCACTGGTCAACCGCCGCGCGGTGAACGCGGCCCGGACAGCAGCGGAAGCACTACACACTCGTTCGGCCGGAAATCCCGCACGCCCACGGCGGGCAAGCCGTCCGATCGGTGCCGCCGCCGAGGTCGTCGGCGCTGGGGCATCCCGCACCGCCACACCGCGAACTCGCCTAGGCCCTGTCTCGATGTCTCATCCGGCACCCGGCCGGACTTCGAGACAGGGCCGAGCGGAACCTTGGCGCGCACCGCTACGACGGGCCGATCCGGGACCGCCGCGCGCTCACCGCGCACCACTCTGCCTTCGCCACCGCCGAGCACTCCGGCACCGCCACACCGGGACTGCCCGGCGGAACCCAGTGCATGTCGCCACAGCGAGTGGACGCAATCCCGCGGTTTTCCGACCGTCCGCGCTTCGATCGCTGGCACTGGTCCGAGTCGTGCAACCGACGCGGATGCCCCCATCGACGCAGTCGGCACCGTGGGGCCCGAGCAGCAGTCGGTCGACCCGCGACAACCTACGCGCTCAGCCCAGCGTCGACGCGCCCAACGTCAGTCCTTTCAACTTCCCCGGGTTGACCTGGAAGCGCAGGTTTTCGATGCGGCCGTTGATCAGGTCGTAGGTGAATGCCGCGACCGGGACGCCGCCGCTGCGGGCCAGTGCGCCGACTTCGCCGTTGATATGGGCGAGTTCGAGGGCGATGCCCGCCGACTCGGGTTTGGCGAGCACGCCGAGGATCCAGCGGGCGACGTGGTCGGGGCCGTGTAGTGGACGGCGAGCCGCGGTGACGACGCCGCCGCCATCGGACCAGCACGTCACGTCGGGGGCGAGCAGGTCCATCAGGGCGTTGAGGTCGCCGCCCGCGCAGGCCGCCATGAACTGCTCGGTGACGTGCGCGCGTTCGGTCGTGTCGGTGTCGAAGCGCGGGCGCCGGGACCGCACGTGGTTTCGGGCGCGGTGCGCGATCTGGCGGATCGTGGCCTCCGGCCGGTCCAGGGTCTCGGCGATCTCGGTGTGGCTGTAGCCGAACACCTCGCGCAGCAGGAACACCGCGCGCTCGATCGGAGTCAGCGTTTCCAGGACCACGAGCATGGCGGTGGAGACGGTGTCGGCCAACTCGGTGCGCTCCGCGAAATCGGGTGTGGTGAGCAGGGGTTCGGGCAGCCAGGGCCCCACGTAGCTCTCGCGGGTGGCTGTGGCCGAGGTGAGCCGGTTGAGCGACAGGTTGGTGACGGTGCGCACCAGGTAGGACTTGGGGTGACGCACCTCGGACCGATCGGCTTCGTGCCACTTCAGCCAGGCGTCCTGTAGGACGTCCTCCGCGTCGGTGACGGTGCCGAGCATCCGGTAGGCGGTGGCGAACAGCAGCCGCCGGTGCTCGACGAAGGGATCGGATACCTCTGTCATCAGCCCATGCTCCTTGGTGCGGGACCGAGTCGGCAAACCGGTCAGTCTTTTGTGCGGGTCGCCCGGCCACCGCGCGAGAGCTGCACGGCGACGGTCATCCTCTTGCTGAGCCGGAAGGCCATCGGCGGTGTGCTGCTGACGGTCTCCTTGTACAGCGCCGCGGCGCGTCCGGTGAGGTGGAAGCGGCGCGGAGTGTCGTCGGCGTTGGTGAACTGGATGACCGCGTCGCGGCGGCCGAGGCTGACCGGCTGGTGGAAGTATCCGAAGCGGAACGGCCGAACCCGCTTGCCGCGCAGCTCTTTCGCGATGGCGTCGGCGGTGTAGGCGGCGGTCGGCATGCCGCTCTGGCAGGTGCCGTGGATCGTGCCCCAAGTCTGGCGGACCGCGGCGGCGTCGCCGATGGCGCGAATGGTGGGGTGCGACACCGACTTCAGCGTCGGATCGACGACGATTAGCCCGCGTTCGTCGGTCTCGATGCCCGCCCGCGCGGCGAGGGGCGATACCCGCACGCCCGCGGTCCACAGCGTCAGGTCGGCGGGAACCAGTGTGCCATCGGCCAATTCGACGGCGTCGGGCAGCACCTTGGTGACCGACTGGCCGGTGGCGCGGGTTATAGCGAGCCGGTCCAGCGCGCGGTGCAGGTAGACGCGGGCCCGCTCCCCCATCATCGCGCCGGGCTCGCCCGTGCTGATCAACGTGACCCGCAGACCGGGGTGCCGCTCGGCGATCTCGGTGGCGGCTTCGATGCCGGTGAGTCCTCCACCGCAGACGGCGACCGAACCGCCCTGGGCCGCCACCGCCGCGAGCCGTCCGGCGAACCGGTGTGCGGTGCGCGGATCGTTCAACGTCCAGGCGTGTTCGGCGACCCCGGGGACCTTGTCGGTGTCGGTGGCGCTGCCGAGCGCGTAGACGAGTTCGTCGTAGGGCAGCACGCGATCGCCGTCGACGGTGACCAATCGCGCCTCGGGGTCTACGGAAGTGACCCAGCCACGGACGAATTCGACGCCGGTGCCGTCGAGTATCTCGGGGATCCGGTGGTCGGCCAGTTCCTGCCCGGCGGCGATCTGGTGCATGCGCAGCCGCTCGATGAAGCGATCGGACGGATTGACCAGCGTGATCCGCACGGGCAGGCGGCGGGTGCGGCGGGCCAGCCGCACCGCGGCCAGCATCCCCGTGTAGCCCGCGCCGAGGATGACGATGCGGTGTTCGGTGTTCATGGCGGTTGCTCCGATCCGTTGCACGGTCGCTGGTTGGTGACGACCATGGGACAGACGACCGGCGCCGAACGTGACACCCAAGCAAGTGACCTGTGTCACACACCGCTCAGGGCTGGATCCAGGGTCGAAATGGGGACGCTCCCCGATGTCGCCGCGAGCGTGAAATTCCTACCGTCGGTGCATGTCTTCGGTTTCCCGCCCGCGTCGATGGCGGCGGTTGTTCGTCGTTCTCGCGTCCTTCGTCGTCGTCGTGCTCGCCGCGATCGGCGGCTGCGTCAGCTGGGTGTACGTGGACGCGGCGGTCTCCACCGTCGGTCGCACGGAGTTTCGCAACGAGCTCGCGGTGCCGCCGCTGGCCGAGTCCCGCGTCGAGCCCGACGGGACGCGCCTGTTCGAGCTCGACATGCGTGCGGGCAGTAGGGAATTCCGACCCGGCCAGGCCACGGAGACCTGGGGTTTCAACGGTGACTACCTCGGACCGACGCTACGCGCCCGGCGCGGCGAACAGGTTCGGGTCCGCGTCCGCAACGGCTTGCCCGAGGCCTCGACGGTGCACTGGCACGGCATGCACCTCCCGGCGGCCATGGACGGCGGCCCGCATCAGATGGTCGAGGCGGGCGCGACGTGGACGCCGCAGTGGACAGTGGACCAGCCCGCCGCGACGCTCTGGTACCACCCGCATCCGCACGGCGCGACGGAGGATCACGTGCGCCGCGGCCTGGCCGGGATGTTCCTGCTGGACGACGAGCTGACCGAAACCCTGCCTCTACCGAAGAATTACGGCGTCGACGACCTGCCGGTCATCGTGCAGGACGTGACCTTCCGCGGCGCGCGCTTCGAGGACACCCACCGGATCTTCCGGGAGGTCGGCTTTCTCGGCGAGCAGACGATGATCAACGGCACATTGGCCCCCTACCGCGAGGTCGGCGACGAACTGATCCGGCTGCGACTGCTCAACGCCTCCACCGCGCGCGTCTACACCTTCGGCTTCGACGACGCCCGCGCCTTCTCGCTCGTCGGCACGGACGGCGGCCTGCTCGAACGCCCCGCCACCCTGCACGAGCTGCCGCTCTCGCCGGGCGAGCGCGCGGAGATCGTGGTGCGCATGCGCCCCGGTGAGCGAACGGTGTTGCGCAGCAACAAGTTGAACGCGGGCCTCGGCTTCTGGACCCAGCGCTTCAACGGCGGCGACGACACGTTCGACCTGCTGGAACTGCGCGCGGCGGCGACTCTGCGCCCCTCCCCCGCGCTGCCCACGACGCTGGCGCCCGCCGCCACGCCCGACGGCGGCGACTCGGTGACCGAACGCCGCTTCGAACTCGACCTGAGCGGCATCAACGGACAGCCGATGGCGATGGACCGCATCGATTTCGCCGTCACCCGAGGTTCCACGGAGACCTGGATCGTGCACAACCGCGACGGCATGCCGCACAACTTCCACATCCACGACGTGCAGTTCCGCGTGCTCACGGTCGGCGAGAACGCGCCGCCGCCGCACTTGACCGGGCCGAAGGACACCGTCTTCCTCGCGCCGAACGAGACCGTGCGGCTCGCGGTGCGCTTCGACGGCCCCGCCGATCCGGACACGCCATACATGTACCACTGCCACCTGCTGTGGCACGAGGATCTCGGCATGATGGGGCAGTTCGTCGTCGTGGAGCCCGGCGGCGAGCCCGGACGTCCCCCGCACCGGCACGGGCATTGACCCCTTGCCGCGCCGGGTGCGACGGCGGTAAATTCATCACACAGTGAATTCAACACTCGATGAATTGAGGCCGTCATGTCTCATCCCTCGTCGTCTCCGGCCGTCGAGATCCGGAACCTGACCGTCCGGCGCGGCAAACGCGAAGCCCTGCACGACATTTCGCTGACCATCCCGCGCGGCTCGATCACCGGGCTGCTCGGACCGTCGGGCTGCGGCAAGACCACGCTGATGCGCTGCGTCGTCGGCACCCAGATCGTGGCGTCCGGCGAGGTCACCGCGCTCGGCCTGCCCGCGGGGTCCGCCGAACTGCGCAGGCGCATCGGCTATGTCACCCAGGCGCCGAGCATCTACCCCGACCTCAGCGTCCGCGACAACGTCGCCTACCACGCCGCGCTGTACGGCCGCGATCGCGACGACACCGACACCGCCATCGCCGCCGTCGGCCTGCTCGAACACGCCGACCAGCGCGGCGACGAACTCTCCGGCGGCCAGCTGACCAGGGCCTCGCTGGCGTGCGCGCTGGTCGCCCAGCCGGACCTGCTGGTGCTGGACGAACCGACCGTGGGGCTCGACCCGGTCCTGCGGGTGGATCTGTGGAAGCAGTTCCACGAGCTGGCCGCCAATGGGACGACGCTGCTGGTCTCCAGCCACGTCATGGACGAGGCCGAGCACTGCGACAAGCTGCTGCTGATGCGCGAAGGCGACGTCCTCGCCCAGCTCAGCCCCGACGAACTGCGCGAACAGACCGGCGAGCAGAACCTCGAACAGGCCTTTCTCACTCTGATCACGATGGGACGAGCCGCATGACCACCACCATCGCCCCGGCCCGCTGGACGCTGCGCCCGTACGCCGCGACCACCACCCGCATCCTGCGCCAGCTGCGCAACGACCACCGCACCGTCGCCATGATCCTGGTGGTCCCCGCCCTGCTGATGACGCTGCTGTACTTCATCTACGCCGAGGCGCCGACCGCACCGCACCAGCCGCTGACGCTGTTCGACCGGGTCGGCATCAGCATGCTCGGCATCCTGCCGTTCATCGTGATGTTCCTGATCACCGCGATCGCCATGCAGCGCGAACGCACCTCGGGCACCCTCGAACGGCTGCTCACCACACCGCTGTCCAAGCTCGACCTGCTCGGCGGCTACGGCACTGCCTTCTCGCTGGCCGCGGCGGCGCAGGCGACCGTCGCGTGCCTGGTGTCGTTCGGACTGCTCGACCTGGAGGCGGCGGGCAACCCGGCCTGGGTGGTGCTGATCGCGGTCGTCGACGCGATCTGCGGTGTCGCGCTCGGCCTGCTGGCAAGCGCGTTCGCGCGCACCGAGTTTCAGGCGGTGCAGTTCATGCCGGTCGTCGTCGCACCGCAGATCTTCCTGTGCGGCTTGCTCGTTCCGCGCGACCAGCTGCCGAACTGGCTGGAACCGATCAGCAATCTGATGCCGCTGAGCTACGCGGTCGATGCGCTGCAACAGGTTTCGACCAACCCAGAGGCGACCGCGGAGATGTGGCGCGATCTCGCCATCGTCGCCGCCTTCGCCGTGGTGGCGCTCGCGCTCGGTGCGGCGACACTACGCAGGCGGACCGCATGAGCGAGCGAATCACGTGGCAGCGCGCTTCGCGCACGCCGGAGCCGAGCGCCAGCGAGGCGCAGGTATGAGCGACGAAGGCGTCGCGGCGCACAGCCCAGGCTCGAAACGGCGGGCCGCGCCCCGACGCCGAGCGTCGAAGAGCCCGGAAGGGAAAAGCGTCTCGCGGGACGACGCGGCGCCGCGATCACGCGACGAGTCCGGACGTGCCGATGCGATCGAAGCCGAAGAGCGGCAAGGGCGTTCGGGACGGCGGCCGGGCCGATCCGGCGCGCGGGAGGCGATCCTCGCCGCCGCACGCGCTCGATTCGCCGAGGCGGGCTTCGACAAGACCTCGATCCGGGCCGTCGCCGCCGACGCCGGAGTGGATCCGGCGCTGGTGCACCACTACTTCGGCACCAAACAGCAGTTGTTCGGGGCGGTGGTCGAGCTTCCGACCGACCCCGAAGTGATCCTGACCGTCATGGAGAACGCGCCGATGGACCAACTCGGCGCGACGATCCTCGGTGCGGTGGTCGGCGTATGGGACTCCCCCGCCGGTCCCGGCATCGTCGCCGCGGTGCGCGGCCTGCTCACCGGCGGCGATCCGGTGCTGGCCCGCACCTTCGTGCTGGAGGTGGTGCTCGAACGGGTTCGCAAGCGCATCGCCACCCCGGAGGACGACGGACGCGCGCGGGTGGCTCTGGCCGCCTCGCAGCTGATGGGTGTGCTGGTGGCGCGCAAGATCATCGGCGTCGAACCGCTGGCCTCGATGCCGATAGCGGAACTCGTCGCCGCCGTCGGCCCGACGCTACAGCGCTACCTGACCGGCGACATCGGCTCGGCCGCGAACGAAGCCGCGCCGTGCGGCGAGACGGTCCCCGGGCGACTGCCCGCGACCCCGTCGTCGTCGTGACGTGCGCTCAGGCGGTGAACGCCTCGTGCTCGGCCTCGGTGACGTCGCGCGCCTCGTCGATCAGCAGCACCGGAATCCCGTTCTCGATCGGGTAGGCGCGGCGCAGGCGCGGGTTGTAGAGCAGTGCGGCGCCCGCGGCATCGCGGACCAGCAGCAGCGGGCCCTTGTCCTGCGGGCAGGCGAGCAGGCTCAGCAGGGTGGCGTCCAACGCGGTTTCCTCGGGCATGATCGAGAACCTACCCGACCGGTTCGCCCGCTTCGACGGCCGGGCGACGGCGGAACGAGATGTGCCGATGACCGAAGAAACTCGCCACCGCCACCAGTCCCATCACCACCACCGCGGAGGGCTGCGCGGGCAGGTGCAGCACCGTCACGGCCAGGTAGAGCAGCGCCGTGTTCAGCGCGAGCCCGCCGGAGTTGACCACCACGAACCCCGCGAAATCGCGCAACACGTGGCCGCGCACCCGGAACACGAGGGTGCGGTGCAGCACGAACGCGACGGTGATGCCGAGGGCGTAGGCGAGCGGGACCGCGGCGAGCGGCGCCCATCCCGCGTCCGGCAGCACGGTCAGCCAGCCCACGGTCAACGCCATGCCGAAGACCGTGTTGAACGCGCCGATCAGCGCGAAGGCGACCTCCTGCCGCCGGACCAGCCGCAGCAGCAGACCCGAAGCGGCCGTGTCGGTCGTCGCGACCGAACCCTGGTCGGTGCTCACGCGTTCGCCTCGCGCGCGCTCACGAGACCACGTCCGCGAGCTCGCGCTCCGGCTCGCCCGCGGGCCGTTCTTCGGTCTCCGCCTCGTCGTCGCGCCGCCGCGACCGCACGTACATCCACTGCAGCATGCCGAGACCCGCGAGCCCGGCCACCATGGTCGCGATGCCGATCTTCCAGCCCGGCGGACGCCAGGTCAGCACCAGTTCGGCGTCCTTCGTGCCCGCGGGAACCTCCACCGCGACGAAGGATTTGGCCACGGTGGTGATCGGAATCTGCTTGCCGTCCAGGGTGACTCGGTATCCGGGCCAGCCGAGGCGGGCGAAGACGACGCGTCCGCCCTGCTCCGAGCTCACCCGCACGCGGCTGGTGGTGTCGGTCTCCGCGATCGAGGTGGCCGTCACGTTCTTCGTGTCCGAGACCCGCCCGTTCACGGTGGACGCCGGACCGTCGACGCGCTCCAGCACCGCGATGTAGCGCTCGTGGCCCGGGTAGTCCACCCACTTCCAGCCCTCGGGGGCGGCTTGGTCGCGCGCGTCGGGGTACAGCGCGCGCTGCAACACCACCCTGTCGAGCTTCATCAGGTCGACCAGCGGGCGGCCGGTGCTCGGCTCCGGCGCGAACACCCTGCGGTAGGCGTCCGGGCAGACGCTGCTGTCCCAGCGCATGCACAGCAGCTCACCGAAGTAGAAGTGCCCGGTGGGCGTGTAGCCGTTGACGTACTTCAGCTCCAGCGCCCTGGCGTAGTTGCCGAAGACCAGGGAGCCGTAGGCGGCGTCGATGTCGCGGTCGGCCGGTTGCAGCAGGCCGCGCTCGCCGAGCTGAAGGGTGGTGCCGGTGAAGTCGGGGTACTTCGCCATCGCCTCGGTGCGGTCGGCGGGCAGGTTCCACGGCATCGGCGTCGGCTGGGCGGCGCTCACCTGGAAGTAGGCGATCGGGAACATGGCGACGATGGTCAGCGCGCATGCCGCGGCGATACCCCGCTCGCGGGCGAGCCACACCACTGCGGCGCCCACCGCCGCGATGGCGAGCGCGGCGACCACGTGCCGGAGCGCGTGGTGCGGGTCGGCCGAGAAGGACCGCACCCACAGCGCCAGGATCAGCACACCGGCCGCGAGACCGCGGTTCTTCCAGTTCTGGAATGTCCCGTAGCGGCCGAGCAGGACGCACACCAGCACCAGCAGACCGATGGCCAGCATCGGCAGTACACGCACCGGCCAGCGCAGCGGACCGATCGAGCCCGGTCCCGCGGTCCACATCAGCATGATCATGGCGAACAGCGCGACGGCGCTCAGCTCGCGCCACGACTCACGGGCCCGCTTCCAGTCGACGAACGCCAGCGCCGGGATCAGGAACCACGCGATGTAGGTCAGCGGCATCGGCTGCACGTAGCCCCACCAAGAGGTGAAGGCGGGCAGCGAACTGGGCAGGCTGGCGTTGAGCGATTCCGACCACGGCACGGTCAGGAACTGGTCGTTGTTGATCTGCGCGGTGCCGCGCCAGGTCACCTTGGCCGAGAGCATGCTGGGCAGGAAGGTCAGCAGTCCGGCCAGTCCGGCGCACAGCGAGACGGCCGTCAGCCGCGCGACGGGCTGCCACTTTCGTTGGTACACAAGCTCGCCGACCGCCACCGCCAGCAGCATCAGCGCCGCCTCCACGGCCGGGAAGATGTACTGCGTGGAGATCGTCAGGTACAGGAAGACGAAGACCGGAATCGGCCCGCCCAGCCCGCGGGTGTAGCGCACCGACGACGCCCACGCGTGCACCAACCAGGCGGTGCCGGTGAGCGCGGTCATCCAGCTGGCCTGATCGAAGAAAAGGAAGAAACCGGACAGCGGGAACGCGATACCGGCCACCGCCGACCAGGCCGGGCGCGCGCCGTAGACCAGGCAGATCCGGTAGACGCCGGTCGCGGCGACAATGGAGAAGATCAGTTTGACGACGGTCGCGTACACCGCCACGTTGTCCACCGAGGGCGCGATCAGATCGATCAGCAACTGCGGCGGATTGAACAGGCCCGCGTCGTCCATCGTGTTGTTGCCCGACATCCACTGTTCCGGGACCATCACCGGGAATTGGCCGTCGCGCAGCGCGCGGCCGAGACCCACCCACAGCGCGGTGTACTGGGATTCGGTGTCGTCGGTGAAGTAATGCCGGACATTGGCGAGCAGCACCGCCGCGTATCCCGCGATCACCCCGATCACGGTGATGGCGGCCCAGCGATGGACGTCCCGTCGCGAGTGCGGCCGCGAGTCGAGTACTGCACTGTCGGTCACGAGTTCCAGACCCTACAGCCCAAGGCAGCGCTTGGCATCGGCCGCCGAGGTGTTGATGATGGTCTGATGAACTGCAACGGAAGGCCTTGTTCGCACCGTGCTAGAGTTCACCGCGGCTCGGGGCCCGCTGTCCAGCGGGCAGTACCGGCACGCACCGTCATCGAAAGTTGATCCAGCTGATGCCGATTCCCTCCGCTCGCCCGTACCGCTCCGACCCCGTCGCGAACGGACGTCCCGGCGTCGACCGGCCGCACGGCATTTCCGTTGTGGTGCCGGTGTATCGGGGTGAGAACACCATCGGCGGACTGGTCGCCGAGCTGCACGCGCTCACCGCGGGCGCCGAGACGCCGGGCGGTATCGCGTTCACGGTCGAGGAAATCATCCTCGTGCACGACAACGGGCCCGATCGCTCCGATGTCGTCCTGCAGGAGCTCGAGCAGACCTACCCCGAGGTGCGCACCGTCTGGCTGAGCCGCAATTTCGGTCAGGACGCCGCCACCATCGCCGGAATGTCGGCCGCGCACGGCGACTGGATCGTCACCATGGACGAGGACGGTCAGCACGATCCGCGCTTCATCGGCGCGTTCCTCGACGCGGCGCTCACCGGACGCGCGGACCTGGTCTACTCCAAGCCGACCAACACCCGCCCGCACGGGTTCCTGCGCAATCTGACCTCGCGCGGGGCCAAGATCGTGCTGGCGACGCTGTTCGCCTTCCCCGATTCGACCAGGTTCGAGAGCTACCGGCTGATCCGCGGCGACATCGGCCGCCAGCTCGCCGAGGTCGCCTCCAACGGCGTGTACCTCGACGTGGCGCTGACCTGGGTGGTCGGCAAGGTCGTCCAGGAGCCGGTGGTGCTGCGCGCCGAGGGCCGCGAGGAGTCCGGCTACAACTACCGCAGGCTGTTCTCGCTGTTCTGGAAGATGGTGCTGTGCAGCGGAACACGCGGCCTGCGCCTGGTCAGCATGCTCGGCGTGACGCTGGCGCTGGCCGGTGTGGTGATGGCCGCCGTCGTCGTGTACGAGGCGCTGACCACGGACGGCTGGGCGCCGGAGGGCTGGGCCTCCACGATCGTGGTGCTGCTGCTGTGTTCCGGCGCGATCCTGTTCTCGCTGGGCCTCATCGCCGAATACCTCGGCGTCGCCCTGCACATCCTGGTGGGCAAACCGCTGTACCTCACCGTCGACTCACCGACGCCGCGCCCGCGAGACGCGCGGGAACTGACCACCACCACGAGCAGGGGGACCGACCGGGTTGAGCACTGACCGCGTCATCTTCAGCCGCCCGTTCCGGGCGCGCCGGGAACTGGCCAATCTGGAGGCCGTGCTGGCCTCCGACCACAGCCATGGCGACGGGCAGTTCACCGCGTCGGCCACCGCGAAGCTCAAGGCCATCACCGCCGCGCCGCACGCGCTGCTGACCACCTCGTGCACCTCGGCGCTGGAAATGGCGGGTCTGCTGCTCGAGCTCGGCCCCGAGGACGAAGTGATCGTGCCGAGCTTCGCGTTCACCTCGACGGCCACCTCGATGGCGCTGCGTGGGGCGACTTGCGTCTTCGCCGACATCGACCCCGCCTCGGGCAACCTGGATCCGGAATCGGTGGCCGCCTCGGTCACCGAGCGCACCAAGGCCGTGGTGGTCATCCACTACGGCGGTGTGGCCGCCGACATGGAAGGGCTGCTCGCGCTCGCCGCCCAGCACGGCTTCGCCGTAGTGGAGGACAACGCGCACGGGCTCGGCGGCCGCTGGCGCGGACGCCCGCTCGGCACCATCGGCACGCTCGGCACGCTCAGCTTCCACGACACCAAGAACGTGCACTGCGGCGAGGGCGGCGCGCTGCTGCTCACCGACGAGATCCTGATGGCGCGTGCGGAGATCATCCGGGAGAAGGGCACCGACCGTGCCCGCTTCCTGCGCGGCGCGGTGGACAAGTACTCCTGGCAGGACATCGGTTCCAGCTACCTGCCGAGCGAGCTGAACGCCGCGGTGCTCGACGCGCAGCTCGACGAGTTCGACACGATCCAGTCCGGCAGGCATCGGGTGTGGGACGCCTACGCCGCGGGGCTGGCGGACTGGGCGGCGCGCAACGACGTCCGGCTCATGACCGTGCCCGAGGATCGCGCGCACACCGCGCACCTGTACTACCTGCGCACGCCCACCGAGCAGCGCCGCGACGACCTGATCGCGCACCTCGGGAGTCTCGGCATCTCGGCTCCGTTCCACTACGTGCCGTTGGACTCCAGCCCGGCGGGTCTGAAGCTCGGCCGCACGCCGCGGCCCTGCGTGCGCAGCGCGGAGTTCTCCGGAACCGTTGTGCGCCTTCCGCTCTGGCCGGATCTGCGCGACGAGCAGGTGGCCAGGGTGATCGAGGCGGTCACCGCCTTCACCGTCTGATCCGCCCGCGCTGCCGTCACCTCGACTTCCGGCACAGCGCCTTTCGGTCGACGGTCTCAGGCGGACAGCACGTACAACTTCTCGCGGCCGCCCGCGATCAGCGAGCGCTGGGCGATCCGCGGCTCGTAGCGGCCGAAGAACTCGTCCAGGGTCGCCTCGGTGAACCGGTGCGCCTGGCGGCCGTCGCCCGCGTTGGTGAATCGTCGACCGACGGTGGCCAGGATCCGGTTGCGGCTGGTCGCGAGGTTGCGGACGGGTTCGGCGACGATCACGGCCTTGCTCGCGGCCGCGAGCATCCGGTCCAGCACCGGACCCGGTTCGGGTAGGAAGTGGTAGAGGCTGGCCTGCATGATGACGTAGTCCGCCTCCGGCAGCGGAGTGTCGGAGCGCATGTTCCAGACCAGTCCGCGACCGCCCGCGCGGGCGACGCCTGCGACGAAACCCTCGTTGAGGTCGAGCCCGGTGTAGTCGACCGACTTGGCGCGCAGGTAGCGGGTGTACAGCGTCGCAGGCCCGCAGCAGACGTCGACCACCTCGGCGCCGTCGGGCACCAGCCCGGCGATCGCGCTGTACCTGGCCGCGTAGTGGCGGCCGTACAGCCCGCGCATCAGCAGCTCGTACACGGCGCGGTTGCGATAGATGAGGCTTTGACTCACCAAGTACCCCTGAACGGTTGTCGGACGTCGGGTGCGGCCTCCGGCGCCGCGCGGGCGGACCCGCGCACAAACTATGCCAGCCGACGCCGCGGCGCGAATTGTCCGGGTGCGCGTGCCGCGGCCAATCCGGCGGATCTACAACACGTTCCGGGCCGCACCGGCGGGTCCGGTGCGGCCGGGACGGGCTCAGTTACCGAAAAGCGCGCGGGCCTCGGTCTCGGTGAGCACTTCGTAGTTCTCGGTCTCGCGGTGGTACCACCAGGTGAGCGGACCCGGTTCCGGCCGCCCGGCCGCCTGCACCGCCCGGGTGGACGGCCGGTAGCTGGAGCTGCGCGGAATCTCGTCGACCACGTACACCAGGTCCGGTCGCTGCTCGGTGTCGAGGGCGCGCATCGCCTCGGTGACGTCCTTCGGCTCCAGGTGGAAACCCGCCCGCACCGACACCGCCGCCACCGCGAGGCAGTGGTCGCCGACCGGAAGGCCGTAGGCGACCTCCATGTCGACGGCGGTGATGTCGTTGAGCACGTCCACGATCGGCTGGCCGAACACCGGGCCGCGCGCGGTGTGGATCACCGTGTCCTTGCGGTCGACCAGCCAGTAGTCGCCGTCGCTGTCGCGGCGGAACAGATTCTCGGTCGGCATCCACGAGTCGCCCGCGGTGAACACCCCGCGCAGGCCGCCCTCGGAGATGTCGACGCCCTCCGAGGCCCGGCCGAGCAGCAGGCCGACCTCGTTGTCCGCGCAACGGCGGGCGAAACCGGCATCGTCGACCAGGATGCCGCCCGTGCTCGGGTCGTAGGCCACCAGTTCGACCTTGGCGGTGCCAGGCACCGGGCGGCCCTTGCAGCCCGCCTTGGCCCCGGTCACGTTGGCGAGCACCACATCGCCCTCGATGGACGCGTAGAACTCCAGCACCCGCGCCGGTTCGAACTGGTCGGTGGTGCGCCGCCACAGTCCGGCGGGCATGCCCGAGCCGATGAACAACCGGATCGGGTGCCGATGCCCGGCGGGGAACACTCCGGCGTCGAGGATGTCGCGCAGCATCGTCCAGGTGTAGGTCACCACTGTGACGCCGTAGCGGTGCACTTCCTCGGCGAACTGCTCCGGGTCGAGCGACCTGGCCAGCGCGATGCGGCTGCCGCCCGCGATGGCGCCACCGAGGCTGACCAGCAGTCCCGACGAGTGGTGCAGCGGCGCGAGGCAGTACACCGTGTCTTTGCGGTCGAGATCGGCGGTGGTCGCGGTGCCGAAGGCCGACAGCGCCCAGCGGTGGTTGGTGATGTGCTTGGTCTCCAGCCGGTCGCCGGTGCCGGTCACCAGCACGAAGGCCAGCTCGCGCGCCAAGCCCGGGTTGGGGCGGTACCAGGCGGGCACCCGCACCTGGGTGGGATCGATCTGCTCGAGGTCGATCACGTTGTCGCCCAAGGGGATGTCGAGTCCGCGGGCCTCGCCGCCGCCCAACACCAGGATTCGTGCGCCGCTCCCCGACGCCAGACGCAGGTTCTCCGGATCGACGATCACCGTCTCCGCGCCGGTGAGTTCGATGGCGCGGTTCAGCTCGCTGCCCGGCGCGAGCAGCACCGCCACCGCGCCGAGCCGCGACAGCGCCGCCACCGTCACCAGGGCGCTCGGGCGGGTCTCCATCAGCACGCCGACTCGGGTGGCGGGCCGGATGCCGACGGAGATGAGCCCGCGCACCACGTTGTCGATGCGGACTTGCACCGCCGCGTTGGTGTGCACCCGGTCATCGAAGAGGAAGCATTCGCGCAGCGGCGCCCGTTTGGCCTGCTCGGCGAGCAGCTTGCCGAGCGAGATGCGGGTGTTGGGCTGGATCATGCCCAACCGGGTCAACCTGGGCAGCGCCCGCGCCGCCTCGCCCGCCAGCTCGATCGAACCGCGCACGGTGTTGTTGGCGATGCCTTCCAGCGCCTTGCCCATGCCCGCGCCCGCCTCGGCCAGCGTCCCCGCGGTGTGCACCACCCGGGTGGCCGCCGAGCGCGGGCGGTTGGTCGCCACGTGCTCGGACATCCGGAAGATCTCCTCGGGCAGCGGCTTGCCGCCGTCCATCCACTCCACCCACTGGCGCACCAGCGGCCAGGTGTGGTTGGTGGCCATGCTGCCCGCGACCAGACCGAAGTGGCCCGCGACCAGGCTGGCCTCGAAGACCTCCGCGTTCGGCGCCGCGCGCACGATGCCCCGCACCGCGGCGGGCTGGCCGATGTCGTCCACCTCGCCGACGAAGGCGAGAATCGGGCACTTCAGCTCGGCGAGCGAGATCGGCTGATCGCGAATCACGAAGCCGCCGAGCATCATCCGGTTGTGCGCGACGAACTGCTTGAGCAAGTCGGCGGCCGCGGGCCCGGCGTAGGCGACCCAGCCATCGCTGTTGAGGAAGCGGCGCTGGCGCTCCTTGGGCAGCAGCGCCTCGCGGTCGTGCAGCTGGCGCAGAAAGTCGATCCTGGCCTTGGCGGTCTTGACCGGGTCGAGCATCTGAAAGCCGAGCCGCACCATCGAATCGGTGATGGGCAGCCGCGTGACGACGTGATCGGCGAGGAAGTCCGCCACATCGGAGACCAGCCCGTACGGCAGTCCGAACGGTATGCCCGCGACGATGTCGACCGGGCTGCCGAAGGTCACGATGCTCTCGACGCCCTTGCCGAAGCGGTAGGCGGTGGTCTGGTAGGCGAACATGCCGCCCTGCGAATAGCCCATCAGGTGCACGTCGCTGCCGGTCGCCTCGCAGACCGTGTCGATGGCGCTGCTCACCGCGAGCACATGGTCGGCGAGATCACGCTCCCAGCCACCCTCCTCGCTCGCCGGGGAACCGAAATCGACTACCCAGCAATCGATTCCGCCGCGATGCAGAATGCCGACGGCGCCGCCCTCGGCGTTCACGTCCCAGATGTCGGCGTTGACCATCAGCGGCGGCACCAGTACCGCGACCGGACGACCGGGCGTGGCATCGTCGGGGAAATAATGGCGCAGCCGATACATCCTGCGCCGCTCGACCACCTCGAAGGGCGACGACTCGACATCGTGGGTGAGTCCACCGAAGCGGATCACCTCCAGGCCGTTCTGCGCGGTCGCCATCAACCGCTGCACCGAACCCACCAATTCCTTACCGAAGTTCACCATCGCTCCTGGCCCTACCCTGCAATGTGCCCACACGACCTCCGCGCGCTCGGCGCGAAGAGACACCTTCCGACCCCCGGAGAAGTATGCCGTCCACGCGTATAGACGAGCTTCCCACATCGGGGTGACCTCATGTGTCGGCTGTGACAGGTTCCATGGCAGGTGAGCGCGGTCACCGCCCCATGACGTGGATATACATGCTCTCGAACGGCTCGGGGCTGACGCTGAGATCACCGCGGAACGGATAGTCCATCGCCGCGATCAGGAAGATCATCGCGCCGAGGAAGAAGGCGAACAAGCCACCGAGCATCAGATGCGCGCCGCGGCTCAGGCTGAACATGCACAGCAGCACCAGGTTGACCGCGCCACCGACCAGGATGACCCACCACAGCACGTCGGGCATGCCACCCGCGGTGGCGTTGATCCGGTGCCTGCGGTCGGAGTCGAAGCGCGCGAACTGTTCGATGGTCGCGGCGTGCACGATCTCCTGCGCGGTGGTTTGCGGCTCGAAAGCCAGCAGGTTCACCTGGAACCGGGTCACCAGAGCCGTCCCGCCCATCGGCTCGCGCCCTTCGCGCAGCGCGGGCCACGCCTCGGTGAGCACGTTGTCGGCGTAGTCGATCAGATCCCGCTGGAGCTGGGTGCGCTGCGGCTCGGGGTAGGCGCCTACCTCGCGGTAGAGCGTGCCGAGCGCGGCGGCCTCGTCGGCGACCAACGACTGTGCGGTGTCGTAGGACTCGTAGGTCGCCGCCGCGATCAGGCCGAGTAGCAGGCCGTAGAACACGCCGCCGACGGTCAGCACCATCGTGACGGTCTCGTTCTTGCCGGGTTCGGGCCCGAAGATCCGGATCACGTACTTGCGGGACACCAGGATGCCCGCGGAGGTGAGCAGCACTGCGGTGCCGGTGATGATGAGGAAGACCAGCCAGATGGGCAACACGTAGATCCACGTGAACATGGGACAAGAAGATAGCCAGCCGCCCGCGAATCGTCGGCGAATCAATCATTCATCCCAGGATGTTCGCGCGCGTCGCCGTGTCGTTATCTGCCGTTACTCGATCGAACGCATGTCGTAACCATCCGAATCCGTTCGGGCGAATTCCGCGAATTTTGCTGCGCCGCAACACTTCCGCGACCTACCATCAATGCCGTCTGGAAACACACTGTCTCGCAAGTCTTTTCCACGCGAATGTCTCTTCTTTCGCAGGCCTTTCCCGGTCTGCTGATCTGCCGTGCCCAAGAAACACCATCGACCGTCCCGGTGACCCCTCGAGGTGAGGACCACGCATGACCATCGAAATGCCAGTCCAAACGGAAAACAACGTTCGCAAGAGCCTGAGCACGGGCGCCGCGCACCAGCTGGCGCACACCACCAAATCCGAACCGCAGATGCAGGGGATCAGCTCGCGCTGGCTCACCCGCACGCTGCCCTGGGTGCAGGTCAACGGCGGTGTATACCGGGTCAACCGGCGCCTGACTCACACCGTCGGCAACGGTGAGGTCGAATTCGCCGTCGACGGCGGACAGGCCCGCGTGATACCGCTGGAACTCCAGGAACTTCCGCCGTTGCGCGGATTCGACGACGAGGAAACACTGGGCGCGCTCGCGCGGCGTTTCGAACAGCGCGATCTCGAACCCGGAACTGTCGTCACGGAATTCGGTAATCCGATGAATCAGGTCATCCTGATCGTGCACGGCAAGCTGGCCAAGATCGGCACCGGCGAATTCGGTGAGCAGACCAAGGTCGGCATGCTCGGCACCGGCGACTACTTCGGCGTCGAAACCTTGCTCGATTCCTCCGCCATCTGGCCGGTGACCGTCAAGACGGTCACCAAAACCACCATGCTCGTGCTGCCCCGGCAATCGCTCGACGAAATGGTCGAGATCACACCGGCATTGCGCGAGCAACTCGAACGTGCCGCCGCCGCACCCGCCCACAAGCAGAATTCCAAGGGCGAGGCCGACATCGAGATCTCCTCGGGCCACGACGGCGAGCCGCTGCTGGAAGGCACCTTCGTCGACTACGACGCCTCCCCGCGCGAATACGAGCTCAGCCTGGCGCAGAGTGTGTTGCGGGTGCATTCGCGCGTCGCGGATCTGTTCAACGATCCGATGAATCAGGTCGAACAGCAACTGCGCCTGACCGTCGAGGCTCTGTACGAACGTCGCGAATACGATCTGGTGAACAACCCGGATTTCGGGCTGCTGCACAACTGCGACCTCAAGCAGCGCATCTACACCGAGTCCGGCCCGCCGACCCCGGACGACATGGACGAGCTGCTGAGCATGCGCCGCAGCACGAAGATGTTTCTGGCGCACCCGAAAGCGATCGCCGCGTTCGGCCGCGAATGCACCAAGCGCGGAATCTATCCCGACCCGGTGGATGTCGACGGACACCGGGTGCCCGCGTGGCGCGGCGTGCCGATCTACCCGTGCGGCAAGATCCCGGTCAGCGAGAACGGGACCACCTCGATCCTCGCCATGCGCCTCGGCGAAAAGGACCAGGGCGTGATCGGACTGCACCAGACCGGAATTCCGGACGAGTTCGAGCCCAGTCTGAACGTGCGCTTCAAGGGCATCGACGACCAATCGATCATCTCCTACCTGGTCAGCTGCTACTACTCGGCCGCCGTGCTGGTCCCGGACGCCCTCGGGGTGCTCGACAATGTCCTGGTCGCCCGGCAGGCGGACTAGCCGGGGTGATGACCGATGTCGGTGCTCTCCCGCGCCGCCGCGCCCGCCGCCACGCACGATCTGGCCGCCGACGTCGTGGCGCTGCTCACCAGCACGGACAGCGCGGCGCCCGCCGAGCTGTTCGCCGAAGCGGTAGCGACATCCGCTGCGCCGCCCGATGTTTCGAGCCAGCCGTCGCCAGCAGCCGGGTTCACGCCGGTCCGGCTGCTCGGCCCGAGGGGGCTCGGGTCGGGCGCGCTGCGGCTGCCCGTCGATCGCACCGCCGGACCGACCACGCCGTACCTGGCGCCGGACAGTGTGGCGATCGGCCCCTCCACACCTGACGCCGCTCCGGTCGCGGACGGCGTCGACGAGACCCCGTCCGGTCCGCCGGACGGGAACGCCGCGGACTCCGTCGGCCCGGCGCAGGGGGCCGGTCCGGCGGAGTCGCGGCGCCCACCGATTCCGTCCGGCCCTGCGGTACGGGTCACCGGGCGGGCCGCCGCACCGGCAAGCAACGGGCATGCGCCAGCCACACCGGCGTCCGAGCCGGACCGGCCATGGGCTCGAATTCCTTTGGGGCCGACAGGTTTGGGTACCGCGTCCGCGGCGGTGCGTCCCGCGACGGCCGCGCCGCCGCGGGCGCGGATCGGACCGTCCGGGCTCGGCACCGCCTCGACGCAGGTCGGCAGCGGCTCCCGGATTCCGCCGCTCTACTGCCCGCCTCCCCTGCGCGACGATCCCGTGCTCGCGGAGGCGGTGAACGAGGGCCTGCTGGCCTGGGCCGAGGACATCGGCCTCTACGAAGGCAGGCTGGACGACCTGCGCAAGGCCGACTTCGGACGGCTCGTCATGCTCGCCCACCCCGACTGTTCCCACGCCGACCAGTTGCTGGCCGCGGCCAAATGCGCGGTCTCGGAGTGGTCCGTGGACGACTACTACTGCGAGGAGGATGCCGACGACCGAGCTCCCGATGGCACCCCGTCCAGCCCCGAGGCCGAGCTCGGTCCGCGGCTCGAACTGTGCATGGCCGTCATGGATCCCGCGCATCTACCCGCGCGCTACGCACCGCAGCTGGAGCGCGCGCTGCAGGCCGATCCGATCCTGCGGGCCTTCCGCACCTCGTTCGAGCACCTCGCGCAGTACGCCGGCCCGGCGCAACTGGCCAGGCTGCGCACCGAGATCGGCGGCTGGTTCATCGCACTGGGCGCCGAGGCGGGCTGGCGGGGCGCGGGCCGGATGCCGCCGGTCTGGGAATACCTCACCAACCGCCAACCGCACAGCTTCCTGCCGTGCATGGCGCCGATCGACGTGCTCGGCGGCTACGAGCTGTCGGCGGCGGAATACACCCACCCGGCGATGCGGCGGGTGACGACCACCGCGGCGCTCGCCGCCCAGATGGTCAACGATCTGTACTCGATGGCACGCGAAGACCTTTCCAACGGAAGGGAATTCAACCTCCCCACGGTGCTTGCCGCCGAAGAGCGGTGCTCCCGTAGAGAGGCGGTGCTGCACACCGCGGCGGTCCACGACGAACTCGTGCACCGCTTCGAACGCGAGGCCGCGCCGCTGGCCGCCGGCGGATCGCCGGAACTGCGACGCTTCCTCGTCGGACTGTGGGCATGGATGGGCGGCAACCGCGCCTGGCATGCCGACAGTCGTCGCTACAAAGATGTCGGATAGCCGGTACCGCAACGAGAGAGGATGATCACGCATGACCATGCTCAACCCCCAGGCCGAGGCCGTGCTGCGCACCAACTACCAGAAATCCGTTGCGGCGTACTGGAACGACAACCCCAACGACGACCGGGTCAACACCAAGCTCGGCGAGGTCGACGGGCTCTACCACCACCACTACGGCATCGGCGACCCCGATCTCTCGGTGCTGGAAGGTCCCGAGAACACCCGCCAGGAACGGATCGTCGAGGAACTCCACCGGCTCGAGACCGCGCAGGCCGATCTGCTGCTCGACCACCTCGGTGACGTCCGCCCCGGCGACCGGCTGATGGACGGCGGATCCGGCCGTGGCGGCACCAGTTTCATGGCCAACCAGCGCTTCGGCTGCCAGGTGGACGGTGTCACCATCTCCGAGTACCAGGTCGGCTTCGCCAACGACCAGGCCGCGCACCGCGGCGTCGCGGACAAGGTGAAGTTCCACTTCCGCAACATGCTCGACACCGGCTTCGACAGCGGCGTGATGCGCGGGATCTGGACCAACGAGACGACCATGTACGTCGACCTGTTCGACCTGTTCCGCGAGTTCTCCCGGCTGCTGGAGCCCGGCGGGCGCTACGTCTGCATCACCGGCTGCTCCAACGACGTCACCGGCGGGCGCTCGTCGTCGGTCAGCTGGATCGACGCGCACTACGGCTGCATGATCCATCCGCGCAGCGAGTACTTCCGGGCGCTCGCCGAGAACGGCCTGGTGCCCATCGACGTGGTCGACCTCACGGCGGCCACCATCCCGTACTGGGATCTGCGCACGAAATCCGAGCTCGCGACGGGTGTGGAGAAGCCGTTCCTCACCGCGTACCGAGAGGGCAGCTTCCAGTACCTGCTCATCGCCGCCGATAAGGTGGGGAGGTGACCGAGACCCTCGCCCAGCCGTTGACCGACCGCGAGGCCCTGCCCGTCGAGCTCGTGGACGAGGCGGGCCGCGCGGTCGGCGCGTGCCCGGTCTCGGAGGCGCACCAGGCGCCTGGGCGGCTCCATCGCGCGTTCTCCGTACTGCTCTTCGACTCGGCGGGACGGGTGCTGCTCCAGCAGCGGGCCGCCGTGAAGACCCGCTTTCCGCTGCTGTGGGCCAACACCTGCTGCGGACATCCCGCGCCCGGCGAGCCGGTGGCGGCCGCGGCGGCGGTGCGGCTCGCCGAGGAGCTCGGGCTGGCCACCACGCTCACCGAGGTCGGCGTCTTCCGATATCACGCGCGGGACAGCGCCACCGGCCGCGTCGAGCACGAGTGGGACCACGTGCTCATCGGGCTACTCGACGCCGGCGTGCCGCGGCCCGACCCCGCCGAGGTCGCCGCGTACGCGTGGATCCAGCCGGAGGAACTGCGCGCGGCGCTCGCGGAGGATCCGACGAGCTACACGCCGTGGTTGGCGGATGTGTTGGAGATCGCCGACGCGGCGCATCACGCGGGGCGCGCGGCCTCGCACTGATCGAGGAGTAGCCGCCCCCACGTGCGGCGAAGTCATGGCCCAGCCCGCAAGTCGTCGGGCTGGGCCTTTCCATTCGTCGACCTTCCCGAAAGGGAGTCGAGCAGTTGGATGAGCGTCTGGCGGTCGTCCGCGGCTAGACGGTCGGTATAGGGCGCGAGGGCCGCGCGGATCTCCTCCTGCACCCGTTGCGCGAGTTCGCTGCCCGTCGGAGTGATGAAGACGTCGACCACTCGGCGATCCTGCGGCGACTTGCCTCGTGCCACGAGGCCTCGGCGCTCTGCCCGTTCGACGAGGCCGGACATCGTCGACTTGTCCAACCCCAGGAACGCCGCCAGATCGGTCATGCGCGGTCGGCGGTCGCGCAGCAGGCCGAGCAGCCGCAGTTGGGTGAGGGACAGATCGTGCTCCGAACCGATGCGGGTGAGCACGGCCATCACTCGGAACGACGTCCGGACGAGAGCGTCCTCGAGCGCGTCCTCGGATTCCATACGGGCATCCTACTTGACATGGTTTGTATTACCAACCAAACTCGATTTAGTTTGTAATACCAATCAAATACGAGGAGTTGCCATGCACGCCGCCGTTGTCACCAGCTTCGACGCCCCGCCGCAGTACGGGGAGTACCCCGACCCGGTCGCTCAGGGGGACGAGATGGTCGTGGACGTTCTCGCGGCAGGTCTGCACCAACTGGTCAGGGCTCGGGCGAACGGCACGCACTACAGCAGCACCGGCACGTTCCCGTTCGTCCCCGGCGTCGACGCCGTCGTACGGGACCAGCACGGAAATCTCAGGTACACGGTGGTGGACGACGGCGACCTGGGCACGCTCGCCGAGCAGACCGTCATCGACCCGCGCCGCAGCGTGCTACTGCCGGACGACGCCGACCCGGTGCGCATCGCCGCCGCGATGAACCCGGCGATGTCGTCCTGGGTCGCGCTGCGCCGCCGCATCGCGTTCCAGAAGGGTAGATGCGTACTCGTTCTCGGCGCCACCGGCAGCGCCGGCAACATGGCGGTGCAGATCGCCAAACGGTTCGGCGCCGCGTACGTGATCGCCGCGGGACGCGACGCTTCCCGGCTCGCCGCACTGCACGACCTCGGCGCGGACGAAACGGTGAGCTTCGAGGAGGTCCACCGCGCCGCCGAAGTCGACGTCGTCATCGACTACGTGTGGGGAGAACCGTCCGCCCGAGCGATGACCGCGATGATCACCGCCCGCCGCGACCGCAGCGCTCCGCTGGACTGGATCCAGATCGGATCCATCGCCGGTCAGACGATTCCCATCGACTCCGCGCTGCTGCGCGCGTCCCGGCTGCAGATCTGCGGCAGCGGAATCGGCTCGGTACCGGCCCGCGACTTCCTCGCGGAGCTGCCGGAACTCGCCGTCGCGGTGCACAGCGACGCGATCGCCGTGCGGGCCCGTCCCGTGCCCCTCGCCCAAGTCGGCGAGACGTGGAACGCCCAAACCGACGACCGCATCGTCTACGTCCCGTAGCGCACCAGGACACGCACACCCGACCGAAGGCCACCGCCGGTCGGCCCACCACGACGAAGGTCACCCCTCGGTCGGCACCCCGGGCAGGTAGGTCGGGTGAATGAAGGTCACCTTCGATCGGTCTGGGGCGGCATAAAGGTGGCCTTCGGTCGGTTTCCGCGCCGACCACCGTGGATGCGGCACCGAGCCCGATCCCGCGAGACCGTTCGCCTTCCTTGCCGATCTTGAGATGCTGAACGTTGTGGCGGGTGCGCACTTCGAATCGACATGCGTTGATGCGCATATCTACGTAGCGGCATCTTCTCAGTTTCCGGTGCGGCTGCCGGGTCCTGATTGGAACTCGTCTCAGGCGGCGCCGAGGCTCCGGTCCAGAAGCTTGGGGAAATCACAGGATCGGCACAGGGTCAGTCCAGGGGCGGGCCCGATGCTGGAGGCGTACGGAAATACGGGGGCGATTGCGAGGTACGCGGCATGGTGGAGATCGAGGTCACGGGAACGACAGTGACGGTCAAGGTGCTCGGCGGACATCGACTGCTCGCACTGCGCGACCAATTCAGTTTCGACCTGCGCGATATCACCGAAGTCGCGCCCGCCGAGGTCGATCTGCGGCCGCCGTGGGTGCGCGCGCCCGGCACCTTCTTCCCCGGCGTGATCGCCGCGGGCACCTTCCGCGGCAAGGGCCGCAAGGAATTCTGGGACACCCGTTTCGACGGCTCCGGCGTGCGCGTCGAGCTCAGGGGCTCGGAATTCACCCGGCTCGTCCTCGATGTCGCAGAGCCCGCCGACATACTGGGCGCGCTGCGCACCGCCGCGGCGGCCTGACCTACTCCCCTCCCCCGCCGGCTCCCGAGAGTGGGACCGGCGGGGTCGAATCGTTGATCGCCGCCCAATCGCGTAGCGGTCCGGCGGCGTGCTGTGCTCGAGGCAGGATGGGCGCGCCAGATGGCCGTGTTCCGGACCCTTAGTCTGGGTAAGGAGCAGAAAAGGAAACCTCGATGCCGACACCTCCGACAACGCAGTTCGTGGACCGGCGCTTCGTCGGCCTCGTCGCCGAATTCGACCGGCTCTTCCGCCGCCCGAGCGACGGCGGCGGCGCGCTGACCGTCTATCTGCACGGCGAGCCCGTGGTCGACGCCTGGGCCGGGTTCGCGCGACCGGGCGTTCCGTGGCAACACGACACGCTGGCCGTCGCGTATTCCACCGGCAAGGGTGTCGCCGCCACGTTGCTGCACCGCCTCGCCGAACGCGGACTGCTCGACTACGACCATCCGGTCGCCGAGTACTGGCCCGAGTTCGCCGCGGCGGGCAAGGAGCACATCACCGTGCGCGCGCTGCTCAGCCACCGCGCGGGACTGCACCGGCTGCGCGGTCTGCTGCCCGGTACGCCGGAGCGCTTCTTCGACGACGCCGCGGTCACCGCCGCACTCGCCGCCGCCGCACCCGACCCGCGGCACCGCACGACCAGCGGCTATCACGGCATCAGCTTCGGACACCTCGTCGCGGAGCTGGTGCGGCGGGTCGCGGGCGCGGACTTCACCGACGTGCTGCGGACCGAGATCGCCGAGCCACTCGGCGCCGAGGAACTGTGGTTCCGGGTGCCCGAGGCCGAGCGAGACCGCATTGCCGTCAACTTCCCGAAGCTGACCGTCGCCGGGATGAGCTGGGAGAGCGGCGCGCGGATCATGGGTCGCAGTCGCCGCCTCGCCGCCGCCGCCGAGACGACGCCCAGCGGTTTCGCCGAGCTGATGTCGGACCCGCGGCTGCACGATTCGGTCATGCCCGGTGTGAACGGCGTCTTCTCCGCGCGGGCGCTGGCCAGGCTGTACGGAGCGCTGGCGATCGGCGGCAGCCTCGACGGCTACCGGCTACTCGGCGCGGAGACCATCGACCACATGCGCGAGCGCCAGGTCTTCACGCCCGATTACGTGCTCGCGTTCCGCATACCATGGGGACTCGGATTCCACGGCGTGCCGATGATGCCGTCCAAGGCCGCGCCGATCTCGGCGTTCGGGCACTTCGGGCTCGGCGGTTCCGGTGCGTTCGCGGACCCGGCCACCGGAATGTCGCTCGGCTTCGTCACCAACCGGCTCGGCGGCAGGCTCACCCCGCTCGGTGACGCCCGCTTGGCCCGGCTCGGCGCTCTGGCGCACAGCCTCGCGAAGAAGGCGGACTGAACGCCCGGAATCGTAGGATGTCTCGCGGTTCGCGATGGCAGCATGGGGCCATGGAGCTGATCGGGCTGGAACGGATCGAGTCGGCCGCGGCGTTGTTGGCGCCGGTCATCCGCCGGACGCCGGTGGTCGCCTCGCGGGTGCTGTCCGAACGTTGCGGCGCGGACGTCTGGTTGAAATGCGAGAACCTGCAGCGGACCGGCTCGTTCAAACCGCGCGGCGCCTACAACCGGATCGCCAATCTGCCTTCCGAGGACCGGGCGCGCGGGGTGGTCGCGGCGAGCGCCGGCAATCACGCGCAGGGCGTCGCGTGGGCGGCCACCTCGCTGGACATCGAGGCCACCGTCTTCATGCCGATCGGCGCCTCGTTGCCAAAACTGGCTGCCACCAAGGCTTATGGCGCGCGCGTGCGGCAGGTCGGCGACACCATCGACGAAGCGCTCGACGCGGCATTGGATTTCGCCGCGCGCACCGGGGCCACGCTGATCCACCCGTTCGACCACCCGGACATCGTCGCCGGGCAGGCGACCGTGGGGCTCGAGATTCTGGAGCAGCTGGCGGATGTGGGCACGATGCTCGTACCCACCGGCGGTGGTGGGTTGCTGGCCGGAATCGCGATCGCCCTGCACCGGCTGGCGCCCGACGTGCGGGTGATCGGGGTGCAGGCGGCCGAGGCCGCGGCGTGGCCGGAATCGCTGGCGGTCGGCAAACCGGTACGGGCGGAACGGATGTCGACCATGGCCGACGGGATCGCGGTGGGGCTGCCAGGCGAGGTGCCGTTCGCGCACGTCGCCGCGCACGCGCCGCGCATCGTCACGGTGGACGAGGAGGCGCTGTCCACGGCGCTGCTGCTGTGCTTGGAACGCGCGAAGCTCATCGTGGAGCCCGCGGGCGCGGCGGCCGTCGCAGCGCTGATGAGTTGCGCCGCAGCCGAACTCGAGCTGCGCGGGCCGGTCTGCGCGGTGCTCTCCGGCGGCAATATCGATCCCCTGCTGCTGACCAGGATCGTCAACCACGGCCTCAGCGCCGCGGGACGCTATCTCGCTGTGCGCGTGACGATCTCGGATCGACCCGGCGGATTGTCCGCATTGCTCACCGTGGTCGGCGGGACGGGTGCGAGTGTGGTGGACGTGGTGCACTCGCGCACCGGGACCTGGCTTGCCGTCGACGAAGTCGAAGTAGCTCTCACTCTGGAGACTCGCGGGCCCGACCACCGCGACGAGGTGCTCACCGCGCTCACCGACGCGGGATATACAGTGCGCGTTCAGGATTGATGCCCCCACGAAGGGACTCGCGGAGCTTTCGACTCTTCGCAGAGCTTCCCACTGTGCACAGCTTCGCAGAGGTCGGACCGCATGCGAGGCGGGCCTCGAGTCTGCGAAGACGGCGTCGCGACCACCGTCGCGGGATCCCCATAGGCGGTGGTTCATCGGCTGAAACCGACGGCCTGGACCGGGTCAGTGCGACCCGCCGAGTTCGAGGGCGAGCACGCCCAGGATCACCATCGCGATGCCGCCGACCTGCACCAGGGTGAGTCGTTCGTTCAGGAAGAGAACCCCGATGACGGCGATGGCGGCGACCCCCACCGCCGACCAGATGCCATACGCCACCCCGATGGGCATGCCCCGCTTCAACGCCTGTGCAAGGAAGAAGAACGCCGCGCCATAACCGATGACCACCACGATGGACGGAACCAGCTTGGTGAATCCCTCGGAGAACTTCAACGAAACGGTCGCGGTCACCTCGGAGGCGATCGCCAGCGCGAGCAGCAGCAAGGTCATGGCGGCAGCCTAGTGCCGCTGACCGCGCGGCTGCCCGGCTGCTGAGGAATGCAGGATCACCCTGATTCGGAAAGAGTTCGACGATGGCGACGGACACTGAACCCGGAAATCGTCCCGCTGATCCGGTGCGGGTGGCACGGGATCTCGCGACGTTGGGTACCCGCGTCGGCGACCTCGCCCGGGCGATCGCCGCCGCGATAGCACGGGTCGAGCAAATGGCAAGCACCGTGCCCGGCGACGCCGTGCAACTTCGCGAGTGGTGCCGGGAGATGGACCGGCAGCTGGATGGGCTTTATCAGTACCGCAAACAGCTGCTGGCCCGCAGCAGGCACGTTCTCGCAGAGAAGCATGCTGCCGACGCGCCGGCAGTGACTCTTCCGCCCTCGGCGACCAGCCAACCGTCGTCGGCAAGCTATGACGCGGCGACGATGGCCGACAGCCTCGGCAATCCCCCCATTCTGACTACGCCCAGCGGAGCACTGATGGCGACCGCTGCCATATCTCAGACGGCTGCGCGGCCTGAGTAGTCGGCGGACAATGGGAGGGTCCGTCGACCGAGGGATGTGATGACCCGTGGTGGAAGCGTTCCGGATCGGTCTGATCGTGTTCGTGGCCGTGCTGTTGGCGGCGGGTTTCGGGGTGTTGCTGCCGCTGCGCGTGCGCAGGAGGCGGGCTGCTGGTCAGACGTTCAGTGAGTGGGGTACACCGCACGGCTGGCGGTTCGAGATGGCGCCGCTGGTGCCGTGGACCGCGCGGCTGCCGGGGCGCAATCCGACGGGGCTCGGTGCGACGCTGACCGGGGAGCTCGGTGGCCACCAGGTCACCGTGGCCGACTACTCCTACCAGACCAGCGCCTGGAACGGCCAGATCGTCCACACGACCACCCACCGCTTCGTTGTCGTGGTGGTGCTGCTGGAACGGCCCTATCCGCCGGTGGCGGTCGTCGATGTCGCGGCGCTCTCCGAGCCCGGCAGCGCCCTGTTCAGCGACGTACCTGTCACCACCGGTCATCGCGATTTCGACCACCGTTTCCGCGTGACCGCAGTGGACACGAACTACGCCCGCCTGCTCGTCGGCCCTCAACTGATCGCCGCCCATCTGGAGGGCGTCGTCCCCCGCTGGAGTCTCGCGGGCCACGAGCTCCTCAGCTACCAAACCGGCCGCCTCGGCGACCCCGACGCCATCCCGGACCTCGCCGCACCCGTCCTCCACCTGGCCACCCTGATCGAACGCCGCGCCCACTGACGGCGGCGAGGCAGTCCGCGTCTGACCACCCAGCGGGCCCATTCGTCCCGAAGTCGCCGGTTCGAGTCCGGCCATCCACCGTCTGACTCGCAGCGCGGCGACCCGCCCGGGCAAAGCAGGGGCGGCATGCGATCCGCGCGCGGCTTCGAATCCAGCCCTCTCGAGGCAGCGTCGGACAGCGGCGTTCATGGCGGCCGCGTCGGCCCCGGGTCCGTAGACGAGCGCCGCACTGTGTTCAGGGCAGCCCTCTGTTAGAACAGTTTGGTGGTGGGAGAAACATGGTTCGACCAGCGGTCCTTCGGCGTTCGCTGCGAGTGGGGTGTGGCGGGGGCGCTCGCGCTGACGCCGGGCAGCGCGTGTGTGGTGGTCGTCGACGTGCTGTCGTTCACGACGTCGGTCAGCGTCGCGGTCGACGCCGGTACTCGCGTCTTTCCGTTCCCTTGGCGCGACGATCGCGCGACGGACTTCGCCGAAGCCCAGGACGCGGTGCTCGCCGTCGGCCGCCGCGTCGTCACCGAGCAGCGGCCCTGGTCGCTGTCGCCCGCGGCGCTGCGCCGCGCCCCGACGGTGCCTCGACTCGTCCTTCCGTCGCCCAACGGTTCGGCCATTTCCGCTGCCGTCACCGGGATTCCAGTGCTTGCCGCATCGCTGCGCAACGCGACCGCCGTCGCCCGATGGATCCGCCGACAGGGTTGGGGCACAGCGGATCGGCCGGTCGCCGTGATCGCAGCGGGCGAGCAGTGGCCCGGTCGCGACGCGTTGCGTCCGAGCATCGAAGATCTGCTGGGTGCCGGAGCGGTCATCTCCGCGTTGGCGAGCGCGGGCGCGGGACCGCTGTCGCCCGAATCGACCATCGCCAGAACGGCTTTCGAATCGACCGGCGATATCGGCGCCACCTTGGCGGACTGCTCGTCCGGTCGCGAACTCCGCGATGGTGGCTTCGCCGAAGACGTCGCCATCGCCGGTGAGGTCGACGTCAGCGACTCCGTCCCGCTCCGCACCGACGGCGCATTCGCCCCCGCCGAGTGACCCGGCTACGGCGCAAAACCTCAAGCTGGCCGACGACGGGCTGGTGACGCGATTGCACGGGGCGTCGTCACACCGACACGACCTTTTCGTGAGGACACACCGGGTGTCGTGCACACCACGGGAACCAGCAGGCGGCCTACCCCGTCCAACTCCGAGACAGAACAATCCCTGCTCGAGAGGAGTCCCCGTGGCGATCATCGCCGGGCACGAGTCGCGCTCCGACCGTCCCCCACCCCGTTATCCTGGGCACATGAGTATCCAGGACGCCGACGTGAGCCTTGCGGAGTTCGAGGTACTGGAGCGTGCGTCGTCGGAGGAGGTATCGGTCGAACTGATCAACGGAAGGATCTACGTGGTACCCGTTCCCGACGGCGAGCACGACGAGTTCGCCGCGACGATTCGCAACCAGATCCTGAGTTCGACCGGGCTCGAGTTCTTTCACGAGCGTGGCCTGCGTATCCCCGCATACCGCGAGGGCCGCTCGCGAGTCGACGGAGCGGTCGCGCCACGGGGCTATTTCCGGGCCGAGCCATCGTGGGCCGATGCGTCCGGCGTCCTGCTGATCGTCGAGATCACGTCCGGCCGCGACCGCGATGCCGAGGTCGATCGCGTCGAGAAGCGCGACGCCTACGCACAGGCGGCAATTCCGGTGTACCTCCTGGTCGACCGCCATCACGGCGAAGTGACCGTCTTCTGGGCACCCGATCACGGCCAGTACACTCAACAGGCAACCGCCAAATTCGGTGCGCCGCTACACCTTCCGGCACCATTCGACTTCGAACTCGACACGGCCGAATTCCTCTGAACAGCGACGGTGGCGGGCCGCTCACGACGCCCGCCGCTGGCCCCGCTTCCGACACGGGCCGACGCTCGGTTCAGCCATGTGCCGACGGGGACGAACCGTCCGACTGAAGTAGACGTCAGCGAGGCCGTCCCGCTCCACACCGTCAGCGCATTCGCCCGCGCCGACTGACCCGGCGGCCGGTCGGACGGCATGCCGATCGGCCGCCGGTCGAAATGCTCAGTGCAACCAGGTGCGGGCGGCGGCGGCTGCGGCGCGGACCTCGTCGAGCTGGAGGGCGACCTGGGTGCCCGCGGTGCCGCCGCGGGCATTGCGGGAGGCGATGGAGCCCTGGACGGTGAGGACCTCGCGGACCTGGGGGGTGAGGGCCGGGTCGATGGCGGCGAATTCCTCGTCGGTGAGTTCGTCGAGGCCGACGCCGCGGTTCTCGGCGGCGCGGACGCACGCGCCCGCGGCCTCGTGCGCAACGCGGAACGGGACGCCTTGGCGCACAAGCCATTCGGCGATGTCGGTGGCGAGGGTGAAACCGGCGGGGGCGAGTTCGGCCATCCGGTCGGTGTGGAAGGTGAGGGTGGAGACCAGACCGGCGATGGCGGGCAGCAGCAGCTCGAGCTGGGCGACCGAATCGAACAGCGGTTCCTTGTCCTCTTGCAGGTCACGGTTGTAGGCCAGCGGCTGGGCCTTGAGGGTGGCGAGCAGACCGGTGAGGTTGCCGATCAGACGACCCGCCTTACCCCTGGTGAGCTCGGAGACGTCCGGGTTCTTCTTCTGCGGCATGATCGAGGAACCGGTGGACCAGGCGTCGGCGAGCGTGATGTAGCCGAATTCCGGTGTGCTCCAAATGATCACCTCTTCGGCCATCCGGCTCAGGTCGACGCCGATCATGGCGAGCACGAAGGCCGCCTCGGCGGCGAAATCCCGCGCGGAGGTGGCGTCGATCGAATTGGCTGCGGCCGCATCGAAATTCAGTTCGGCGGCGATCGCCTCGGGATCCAAGCCGAGCGAGGAACCCGCCAGCGCGCCGGAACCGTACGGCGATACCGCTGCCCTGCGGTCGAAATCGCGAAGCCGGTCGATGTCGCGCAGCAGCGGGTGCGCGTGCGCGAGCAGGTGGTGCGCGAGCAGCACGGGCTGGGCGGCTTGCAGATGGGTCTTGCCCGGCATCACCGCGTCGGGGTGGGCGGCGGCCTGGGCGACCAGTGCGTCGACCACGTCGAGCACGCCCGCCGCGATCCGGCGCACGCCGTCGCGCAGCCACATCCGGAACAGGGTCGCCACCTGGTCGTTGCGCGAGCGTCCCGCGCGCAGCCGGCCGCCGAGTTCGGCGCCGACGCGCTCGATCAGCCCGCGCTCGAGCGCGCCGTGCACGTCTTCGTCGGATTCCGCGGGACCGAAGGCGCCGGACGCGACGTCGGCGGCCAGCTGATCCAGACCGGTCAGCATCCCGGCGAGATCGGTCTCCGACAGCAGCCCCGCCTTGTGCAGCACCCGGGCGTGCGCCTTGGACGCGCGGATGTCGTAGGGAGCCAGCGCCCAGTCGAAGTGGGTCGACTTGCTCAGCGCTGCCATCGCCTCCGCGGGTCCGGACGCGAAACGTCCGCCCCAGAGGGCACCGGTGTTCGTGCTGCCGCTCTGCGTCATCGTGTGCTGTCTCCTCGGTGAGGTCGGTCGGGCGGTGCGGATCTCGAACACGTCGGCCCCTACGGTAGCCGGGGCCCACACCGCCGCGATGGGTGCGGGCTGCCGGACCGGGCGGGACGACAGACCCGCTCGCCCGCGGTGTGTGAAACGTCCATCAGGCGCGGCTGCGCGCCCGTGTTCACGACGAACGAGGGCCGACGCGTCGGCGTCGACCCTCGTTGCCGGGATGCTCGCTTACTTCTGGTTCAGGTCGCGGCGCGCGGCGACCTTCGAGGACAGGCCGTGGATCTGCACGAAGCCCTTGGCCAGCGACTGGTCGAAGGTGTCGCCCTCGTCGTAGGTGGCCAGGTTGAAGTCGTAGAGCGACTGCTCGGACCGGCGGCCGTTGACCACCGCGTTGCCGCCGTGCAGAACCATCCGGATCTCGCCGGAGACGTGCTGCTGGGTGTCCTGGACGAAGGCGTCCAGCGCGCGCTTGAGCGGGGAGAACCACAGGCCGTCGTAGGCCAGCTCGCCCCAGCGCTGCTCGACCTGGCGCTTGTAGCGGCCCAGCTCGCGCTCGATGGTCACGTTCTCCAGCGCCTGGTGCGCGGTGATCAGCGCGAGGGCGCCGGGCGCCTCGTAGATCTCGCGGCTCTTGATGCCGACGAGACGGTCCTCGACCATGTCCAGGCGGCCGACGCCCTGGCGGCCCGCGCGGTGGTTCAGCTCGACGATCGCCTGGAGCACGCTGACCGGGCGGCCGTCGATCGCGACCGGCACACCCTTGTCGAAGGTGACGATCAGTTCGTCCGGCGCCTCGAAGTTGACGGTCGGGTCGGCGGTGTAGTCGTAGACGTCCTTGGTCGGCGCGTTCCACAGGTCCTCGAGGAAGCCGGTCTCGACGGCGCGGCCCCACACGTTCTGGTCGATGGAGAACGGCGACTTCTTGGTGACGTTGATCGGGAGGCTGTTCTCCTCGGCGAAGGCGATGGCCTTCTCGCGGGTCCACGCGTAGTCGCGGACCGGGGCGATCACGTTCAGGTCGGGCGCGAGCGCGCCGATGCCGACCTCGAAGCGCACCTGGTCGTTGCCCTTGCCCGTGCAGCCGTGCGCGACGGTGGTGGCGCCGTGGAACTTGGCGGCCTCCACCAGGTGCTTGACGATGAGCGGGCGGCTGATCGCGGAGACGAGCGGGTACTGGCCCATGTACAGGGCATTGGCCTGGATGGTGGGCAGGCAGTACTCGTCGGCGAACTCGTCGCGGGCGTCGACCACGATCGCCTCGACGGCGCCGCAGTCCAGCGCGCGCTGGCGCACCACGTTCATGTCCTCGCCGCCCTGGCCCAGGTCGATGGCGACGGCCACGACCTCGGCGCCGGTCTCCTTGCCGATCCAGCTGATCGCGACGGAGGTGTCAAGCCCACCGGAGTAGGCGAGTACGACGCGCTCGGACATGTCTGTGTGCTCCTCGGTTTCGTGCGGGTGTGTCTCGGGGCGCCGCGTCGGCGGCCCCGGCCGGTCGCGCCGGCGCGCAGGTCAGGCGGCCCGCGCCCTTCTACAAATGATTATGCATGACGATGCAATCCCATTCAGAACCGGGGTGCCCGCGCCCTCACCGCAGGCATTCCCCGCCGTCGGGGACGCATTCCGTGTCACTCTGGAGGACGGTACCCAGCCGACCGGGCCGAAGGACAGACGACATGCTCCAGCTCATCGCGCAGGAATTCTCCACCCTCGGCAACGACGTGCTCGACATCGGTCGCGCCGTCGTCGACCTCGTCCAGGACATCATCGACATCACCACACCGAACCAGGGTCCCGGCACCGGAGGCGGGCAGTATCCCTTCGCCTGACGGGCGGCGGAATTCCGCATCCCACCAGGGGTGACGCGCAGGTGATCGCCTCGCCCGCCGCGGGTGATGCGCGCGGCCACTCGGCTGAGGCAGTGTCGCAGGAGGCGCAGTCGGCCGAGGAAGGAGCCGATCCATGGCGGCGGCGAACCAGGAAGACAACGCGCACACCGATCCGGCCCCGGCCGCCGATCCGCTTCCGAGCTGGCGCGACGGCCACGTCAAACAGGCCATCCTGGATTTCGTCGGTCGGGTGACCGCCGGGCCCGACGCTGTTCCGGCCGAGGATCGGGTCGCCGTCTTCGACAACGACGGCACGCTGTGGTGCGAGAAGCCGATGCCCATCCAGCTCGACTTCATCCTGCGCCGCTTGGTCGCCATGGCCGAGCAGGACCCGGAGTTGCGCGGTCGCCAGCCGTGGCAGGCCGCCTACACGAAGGACTACGACTGGCTCGGCGAGGTGATCGTCGAGCACTATCACGGCGACGACAGCAAGGTCGGCGTCCTCGCTTCCGGCGTGCTGGCCGCATTCGCGGGCATACCGGTGCAGGAGTTCGAGCGCTTGGCCGATCAGTTCCTGCGTACCGCGCGGCATCCGACCCTCGGCCGTGCCTATTCGGCGTGCGGCTACGCGCCGATGATCGAGCTGCTCGGCTTCTTGGCGGCCAATGGGTTTGCCAATTACATCGCCTCGGGCGGGGGCCGCGACTTCATGCGACCGATCAGCCGGGAGATCTACGGCATTCCCCGCGAGCGCGTCATCGGCAGCAGCGTCTCGTTGGCTTGGGAGGGCGGAACGATCGTCCGCAAACCCGAGGCGGATGTCTTGGACGACGGCCCACAGAAGCCGGTGCGGATCTGGAGCCGGATCGGTCGGCGTCCCCTGCTGGCGGCGGGGAACACCAACGGGGACATCCCGATGCTGCAGTGCACCGAGCAGCAGGACCGGCCGTCGCTGCGGATGTTGGTGCGCCACGACGATCGTGACCGCGAGTTCGACTACGTGGCGGGAGCCGAGCGGGCGCTCGAGCTCGCCGACGAGAGCGGTTGGGCAGTAGTCGGTATCAGGAACGACTGGGCGACCGTGTTCTGAAGCGTCGTACCGGGAGGCGCTTCGGTCTGGATCGCGGAATGCGAACAGCAGGATGCGCTGTCTCGGTGACGCGCGCTGATCACCCGTCGCGGGTGAGGCGATCTTCTTCGCGACTACCTAGGTTGGCGGCCGGGGGCTGTACCTGAGGAGAACACCATGGCAATTCCTTTCCGCGGTGTGGTCAACCTCGACATCCGCGACTCGATCCCGGATTGGGGACCGTACGAGCAGCCGAAGGCCCCCGCCGGCGCCCCGAATGTGGTCTACATAGTGCTCGACGACGTGGGCTTCGGCGCCATGGGTTGTTACGGCGGACCGATCGAGACACCGAACATCGACCGGATCGCCGCGAGCGGGCTGCGCTACAGCCAGTGGCACACCACCGCGCTGTGCTCACCGACCCGCTCCTGCCTCCTCACCGGCCGCAACCACACCACCAATGGCATGGCCTGCATCAGCGAATGCGCCGTCGGCTTCCCCGGCGCCAATGGCCATATCCCGCCGGAGTGCGCCACCCTCGCCGAGATCCTGGTCGAGCGAGGCTACAGCACGGCCGCGGTCGGCAAGTGGCATCTGTGCGCCGAGGACGAGATGAACTTGGCGTCCACCAAACGAAACTGGCCGGTCGGCCGCGGCTTCGAGCGCTTCTACGGCTTCCTCGGCGCGGAGACCAACCAGTGGTATCCGGATCTGGTGCACGACAACCATCCCGTCGAGCAGCCCGCCACGCCCGAGCAGGGCTACCACTTCAGTGTCGACATCACCGACCGGGCCATCGAGTACATCGATGACGTCAAGGCGATCGCCCCCGAGCGTCCGGTGTTCCTGTACTACGCGCCGGGCTGCGCGCACGCTCCGCACCACGCGCCGCGCGAATGGATCGAGCGTTACCGCGGCCGATTCGACGCGGGCTACGAGGTGATGCGTGAGCAGATCCTGGCCAGGCAGAAGGAGATGGGGCTGGTCCCGCAGAACACCGAGCTGCCGCCGCTGAATCCGATCGGCACCCCCGAGACCCGCAGCGGCCCGGACGGTCAGCCCTTCCCACCGCTGGACTACACCCGTCCATGGGACAGCCTCTCCGACGATCAGAAGCGTCTGTACTGCCGGATGGCCGAGGTGTACGCGGGCTTCCTCTCGCACTGCGACGACCAGATCGGCCGCCTGCTCGCCTACCTGGAGAAGATCGAACAGTTGGACAACACCATCATCGTCGTGGTCTCCGACAACGGCGCCAGCGGCGAGGGCGGCCCGGACGGCTCGGTCAACGAGAACAAACTCGCCAACAGCATCCCGGACGACCTGGCCGAGAACCTGACCAAGCTGGACGAGCTGGGCAGCACCAAGACCTACAACCACTACCCGAACGGGTGGGCGATGGCCTTCAACACCCCGTTCAAGATGTGGAAGCGGTACTCGTTCAACGGCGGCACGTGCGACCCGTGCCTCATCTCCTGGCCCGCCGGGATTCAGGCGCACGGCGAGACCCGCGACCAGTACCACCATGCGGTCGACCTGGTGCCCACCCTGCTGGACTGCCTCGGCATGGAGCTTCCGGACACGGTGAAGGGCCACGCCCAGACGCCGATCCAGGGCGTGAGCATGCGCTACAGCTTCGACGCGGCCACCATCCCGACCGCCAAACACACCCAGTTCTACTCGATGCTCGGCGGCCGAGGCATCTGGCACGACGGCTGGAAAGCGGTCACCACCCACCCGACCCTCAGCGGGTGGAGTCACTTCCCCGATGACACCTGGGAGCTCTACAACGTCGACCGGGACCGCGCCGAGCTGCACGATCTCGCCGCCGAGGAACCCGGCAAGCTCGCCGAACTCATCGGCCTGTGGTTCTACGAGGCGGGCGCCAATCAAGCGTTCCCGCTGGACGATCGGTCCGGCGTCGAGATTCTCACTACCCAGCGCCCCCAGCTCGCACCGCCGCGCAACCGCTACGTCTACCGGCCCGGCGGCGCCGAAGTGCCCGAGTCGGTCGCGGTGAACATCCGCAACCGCTCCTATGCGATCGGCGCGCTGGTCGACCTGCCCGAACCGGGTGCGGCCGGGGTGCTGTTCTCCCACGGCGGCCGGTTCGGCGGACATGCCTTGTACGTCAAGGACAACCGGCTGCACTACGTCTACAACTTCCTCGGCAGCGACGAGCAGCGGATCAGCGCCGACGAAGACCTGCCCACCGGCCAGAATCTGATCCTCGCCGCCTCCTTCGACAAGGAGAGCGAGGATCCTCCCGGCACCGCGCGGGGCACGCTGAGCCTCTACTACGGCGAACGCAAGGTCGGCGAGGGTCGGATCAGAACCCAGCCGGGCAAGTTCAGCATCGCGGGGGAAGGGCTCCACGCGGGTCGTGACAGCGCGGAGGCCGTCACGGACGACTACCCCGGAACCTTCCCGTGGGAGTTCACCGGCGGCACCCTGCACCGGGTGGCCGTCGACGTCAGCGGCGAACCGTACGTCGACCTCGAACGCGAAGCCGTCGCCATGCTGTCCCGCGAGTGACAGCGGGAGACCGGCGCCCGTCCAGATCGTCTAGACACGCCGCCTGCGCGCCGGGCTCGCCCAGCTGGTGTTCGTCGCCGCCGGGGGTGGGCCCGGGCCTGGCGGCGCCGGGAGATCAGCGGGGCGGGTGGCTACCCGAGCGAACTTCTTCGACGGTGCGGCCGATCATCTCGTGCACCGTCGCCGTCATGCGTTCGCGAGTGGTGGGTTTGGCGATGACCATGCGTGTGCCGAAAGTGACGTAGCGGCCGTCACCGTCGAAGTCCGTGATCTGGAAGTCCTTGCGGCCCTTGATGTGCCGGTTGTCGGCGCTGCCCCACGGGTAGACGCCGACGTGGACGGTCGCGCGGACGGGGCGAGCGAAGAACTTCTCGAACTCCTCGCGCGGTGTCGGCCGCCACGCGTCGCGCACCGCGGGAGGCGGGCCCTCCAGTTCTTCGACCGGGATCGTCATCGGTTCACGCTGTCCCGCAGGGTATTCCGGCAGCACGTCGACGACCGCGCGAGCCACTCGGGCGGCGGGCAGGAACGTCAGCGTCACGTCGCCGTACCCCTCGCCGCTGTGTTCCTGCACGGCCAGCGCGCCGTGCTCGTCGTGCACGCCGGCGTGGGCGCGCAACTCACGGTCCCGCCGGACGCCGAGGTACCCCGCCAGCTCGATGCGCGCCTCGGGCGCGAACAGCACGTGCACCGCCCGCACCAGGTCGTCGTCGAGCTGCGGCCGCACCGCCAGCGCGGCCGCCTGCCGCAACCGCAGGCTGTCCGAGCGGTACTGGGTGGTGAACTGGTGGCGCAACGGATAGGGCAGCACGTCGCGGCCCGTGGATTCCCACAGCGTCCGGAATTCGAGCGCGGTGAACCGCCACTGTCGCACGGTATTCATGATCTCGCCCCATTCGGCCGCGTCGTCCATGACTGTGCGGCCTGTCGAAAAACGCTCGTGCACAGGCGAACAGCGCTTCGTCTCACTCCCCGATCACCGGGGGCACCACCTTGGGCAGGTCCTTCAGCCCGGTCAGTTCCTCACCGTGTTCCCTGCTGATCAGGTAGTCGGGTATGCCCTTGCTCGACTCCTCCTCGGAGCGCCCGCCGCGCGCGCCGGGCGCTCCGAGACCGCCCAAACCACTCATCGCCGCGCGAGTCGCCGGACTCGCCGCCGAAGCCGGAGCGCCGGTGGTGGCCGTGAGCGGCACCCCGCGGATGGAGCCGCCGGGCGAGGGCACCCCAGGCGTGCCGCCCGGACCTGGCGGACCCGGGGTTCCAGGGCCCGGCCCGGGGCGATCGGGCAAGCCGGTCGGGTTCGTCGTGGGCGTGGACGCCGGAGTGGTCGACGCCGGATTCGTGGACGCCGGATCGGTCGAGGTCGGATCGGTTCCGCTCGGGTTTGTTTGATCCGAATGGTCCGGGTCGTCGGTGGGGGTGTCCGGGTCGGGTTCCGGTTGGGTGCCGCCGCCCGGGCCGGGGCCGCCGGGGCCTGGTCCAGGGCCGCCCGGGCCGGGACCGGGACCGGTTGGCGGCGGATTATCACCGGGTTGCACCGGGTTGTACGGCTGCGGAAGGACCGGCACATTCGTGTCCGATTCCCGGATGACCGGAGCGAACACCGTCGTCAGCACCCGCAGCGCCTCGGCCTTCGCGGTGTCCTGCGCTTCGGAGTTGCTGCGCCAGCCGCGACCCGCGATCCACGAACGCGCGTTGTCGGTGAAGGACCGGTCGTCGGGCGGATATGGGACCAGCAGCTTCGTCGGCTCCAATCCCGTTTTGAGTTCGGCGAGTTTGTGGCTGGTGAGTGCCGCCGCGTTCGACAGTTGCGCACCGTGGGTGGCGTAGTCGCGGACACCCGCGACGGCGGCGTCGCTCGACGCGCCGCGCCACACCCCCTCCTCGGTCAAACGGGTGATAGCGCCGGTGAACGTCTCGAGCGATTCGCGCGCACGATCGCCGACCACCTGCCAAGCGGTGATCAGGTTGCCGACCGCAGTCAGATCGATCGCGTCGGCCTTCCTGCGCAGAGTGGCGACATCGTCGTCCTCGAATTCGTCCTCTTCCAGCACTTCCCGCGGATGGAAAGCGCCATCGAAACCGACATCGTCGGCTTTGCCCCGGACATCGTCACGCTGCCGGTTGAATCGCCCTTGAATATCTCCCGGACTGATGCCCGGTTTCCGCTCTTCGCCAGCGATCCAATCGGTCAGGCCTTCCAGCATGGCGGAGCCCATATCGCCTGCGCTCCAACTGAACATGCCGCCGTTCATGCCCGTCACTGTGGTTCCCCCACGGAATCGATGATCGCGGTGATCGCTGCAGAATTGGTGTAGTCCTGGCCCCGGAGACGCGCGATCGAGATGGCCATGATGTCGCGCATGTCCCGCACGACTTCGACGTCTTTCGCGATGATCGCATCAATCGAGCTATCGGTGCCTATCGCCTGCTTACGGAACTTTCCTGCGAGCACATCGGCCATATCGAAATCACCGAAGCCAGAAACATTCTCGCACTGTCCGGCAAGCCTCCGAAGCGCCTCGAGGTCGTCGAGACGTTGCTTGCAGGCACCTATCACTTGGCTTGCCGCTACCTCGTCATCGAGGTACAACTCCCCAGCTCGAGCCTGCTCAGCAAGCCGCCGCCACGGTGATTGAGTTTCCTCAGCCATTGACTTGCCCCCCGGTCATTTTGGAAAAATCGGAACGATCGACTCCCCAACCCGATACAGAACCGCGCAGGGATCTTCTCGGTCGTCGTCCGAAATTTTGCCTTGGATCTGCAGCTGCAAAACCCCACCCTGCGAGGAGGGGAAAAGGACACTACAGTCCAAATCCTTGGAGAATCCTTCTACCTTGAACTGCCGTCCCTTGCGCTCCGCAACTGTGACATCCCGGAAATCGACGTTGCCCGACTTCTTCTCGAACTCCGCGACGGTCCGCCAAGTCGAATACACCGTAATCGCATACTTCTTCCCTGCCCAGCTACAGATCTCCCACCCATGCTGATGCACCCCCGCGATCCCGCTCTCCTCCGTCGCCGGATCGACCCCAGCCGACCGCAACACATCATCGGGAATCCCGGTGCAAGGGTTGAACAACGGCGCCTCCGCGGCGCTGGTACTGGTCGACGGTGACCCCTCGGTCGTCCCACCACAAGCAGCCACAACAGAGACGATCGCCGCCGCGACAACGACTCCCGCGATCCTGCGCGCCATGCCCTCCCCTTCGATCGCCGACTTCGACACCCGACTCTATCAGCCCACCAGCCCCAACCCCGACGGCCCGAACCCACCTCCGCGGTTCCGCGGCAAGGCGGGCGGCCCGAACCACGGGCTGGTCGCTACGGTTGTTCCAGTACGTCGAATGGAATGGTCGCCTCGACCGGATCGTCGAGGAGCAATACACGTCGATGGACCGTGTGGGCGGCGTAGCGGCGACCGGACCAGTCGAGACGGTATTCCTCGATCTCTTCGATGCGTTCTTCCTTCTGGTCCAGCCGGACGATCAGGTAGCGGGGAATGCCTGCTGTTGCGTACTGAATTCGCTTGTCGTTGATATCGGCATCAATGGTCGACTCGGAGGTGACCTCGACCACCAGCAGGATGTGCTCGCGCACGGTGTTGACGTCGTACGGTTCGCAGTCCCGGATACAGATGTCGGGGTAGCGAATGTTCAACCGCCGATCCGCCGTTGCGGATTCCGCGTCGGCGAATCGTGCGGCAACGTCGGAGTCCACCAGCATGCACGGCCCGCCGCCGCGCCGGGCCGCTTCCAGGATCCCTGCCAGCCGCCGGACCACCCGGCTGTGCACCGGGCTCCGAGCTACCAGCCGGACCACGCGCCCGTCGACGATCTCGATGTCACCGAGCTCGGCAGTCGCCCCTTCGGCGAACTCCTCGGCCGTCACACGCACGTCGAGAGCGCTCACACCGGACATCATTGCAGTTCGAATTGGACCCCACCACGGACCCGCCTTTCGCGGTGGTCCCGCCTGTGCTGATTGGCGTCCGCTTGCGAATCGGACCGAACCGCAACGGTCCTCGTGCGCGAGTGAATCTTGCAGCGCCCCGCAGGCGCGACAGGATCGCCTGGGTGACCTCAATACCTTCGGCGGCCATCAGCGCGGCTGGCTCGGACTGGCTGCCGCCCCGAATGCGCGAAGGGCAGCTCGATGATGCGCGACGCCGACCAGCGCGGGTACGGGCGACGCGGGGCCTGGCGGGTGCGATTGTGTTCGTGCACGACCACACCCGCGCCCGCTCAGGTTCGCTAACTCATGCATGTGGAACCTGCTGTCGGCTGAATCGTGATCGCTCGACAGGTTTCCTGTAGGATCAGCGCCCGAAGGGGGTGCAGTCCAATGTTCCGCTATAGCAATACGTTCACATGCTGCCGCAGCGATCGAACAGCGATCATTCGAGCCGATGCGGATGCTGCCCGGGCGCTCCGGACCAGGCATGGATGATTTCACCGTTGACCTCTCGAGTCTCGCGGGATTCGATTTAGACCTGCAGGATCTCGGAACGACCTTCTCGTCGAACGCCTCGCGTTTGCTGTCAGGTGTGCACCTGCCTGCAGGGTCGACTGGACTAATGGCTGATCTCGCGCCGTCGTTCGACAAATTTCAGAGTGTGGTGTCCGCAGCACAGCAGGCTGATTGGAGCGCAATCGGCGCTCTGTGCGCGAATCTCGCGACGGCGGCTACCAAGTACCAAGCGACCGACGACACCTTCGCGACCGCGATATCGGCGACGTCGACGAACCTCTTAGGGGAATCAGGTACGGCAGGTACGGCAGGTGGGCGTGAAGGCGTCAGCCGATTCGGCGCTCTGCAGCTTCCCAGCTTGCCCGAGGTTCCAGAGAACCAGTACATGATTCTGCAGGTGGTCAGTGCGAGTGTCGACCTAATCTCCAATTATGACGATCGACTCAGCGAAGCGGTCGGTGTCAGGCCGACATCTGCCTATCTTTCCCCGTTGGTAGCCGACTGGGAGGCTCTGCAAGCGATCGGCAAGCGGATCGACCTTCTCGGCATCAATGACTACGTCACCTCGGAGAATCTCGGCAACGGAATCAGATGGCTGCAAAGCAAGTGGTCTGGGGACGCGTCGCAGGCATTCAGCGCAAGCGTGACCACCCTGGGCCAGTCGGTGGCTGGGCGAAGCACCGACCTCGAGATCGTGGCCAAGATCGTCCAGAACGCAGGCGAATGTCTCGAGCGGCTGGTCTACAATCAGGCGATAGGCCTGACTGCGGGAATTCTGCAGCCGATGACCTATTTCGGAATCACCTTCCCTCTCGGCATATGGGCGCCGTATATGAACCAGCCGATCAGAGAAACGATCAGGTCGGAAATCGCAGCGGCAGTCGAGGCACTGAAAAGATCGGCCGAGTCGAGGCAAAATGCCGTAGTGGCGATTGTCGAAAAGATCTCCCGAACCTTGGAATACTCACCTGGGCGGACGGCTCCGGCATTCAACGTAAGTGAATTCGAAATACCGGACAGGGTGGTCGTCGATGTGGGTTCCGTTAGATACGGCTTCGGTGACAATATCTGGTGGGAAGAGAGCATCGACTCTGCTATTCGACTAGCCACTTCCGGTTAGTCTTTGCATCCTTCCGCAGGATCACGGTATCGCAATTGAAAACGAAAGAGGCAATGACAACGATCATCAGAGGGCTCTGATGGCTCCCGAGATCCCGGGACGGCCACCGTTTCCGCCCGCGGATGAGGGGCAAGGCCCACACGGTTCCCAACCATGGTATAGCAGATACGACGACTATAAGTTCCTGGATACAGTGATCATTGCGTCGGCTGGTGCGGACGCTGCGGGCCTGCCCAATGCTGGTCGTCATCTGAAACACTATCTCGGGAACACAGGTAAAGATCTTACCCTCGACCCGGATACGATTATGAATGACGACCCTGGACTGAAGCGGCGCGTCGACACTATAATTACCACACTCGTACGGAGCATCGCCGCGAGATCGGTAATAACTGGCGGCGACCGCGTGACTGCATCGTTCCAGTCGGGTTGGGAAGACTACACATTCACGAATAGAGATTGGTATCTCGCGATAGGTTCGATCGAAGCGTGCGCCTGTGGGGCTCTCACGGTCTATGAGCTGAATGCAGAACACGCAGAGCCTCGTATTACACTCGATTATCAAGTCCACCTATATGATCGCTACAATTGGGATGGAACGAAGAAGACGGAGATTGCTGGCGCGGAATGGTCTGATCGCGAGCTCGGCGCATTGCATACGGCTGGATTGGCGAAGGAATTCGATATGTACGGATCATCGACGATCAAGCACTACGAGGGGCCCCTACCTGCGAGTGGCTCAATCGACTTGCCTGCTGGGCCCGGGCACACTCCACCGCGATGACATGCTCACAGACCCGGATCCGGGAGGTATTCCGATGACAGCCTCGTGGTGGGCGCTTCGCGTTCTGGTCGTCGGCGTGATTGCTGCGGTATCGCTCGCCGGAACTGGATGCGGAAGCATCATCGATCGTGCGGCGGCGCCAGATGTCGAGACCTCGACCAGTCCAGAACTGGTACAAGAGGCACTCGAATTCGGTGGCTGGGTGATTCCCGCTGGCGGGAAGATTCTCTTGGTCGAAAGGCGGATCGTCCGCAACAGAAAGTATCTGATCGCCCTGCAGACGTCCCCCAGCGATCTCGACTGGATGTTGGAGAAGTCCGGATTCGAAGCCTCTTTCGAAAAGGCGTATCCGCCTTTTCTCGCGGAGACGATTGCAGGGCCCGACCTAATGTCGTCGCCGAATGTTCGGTCAGCCCGGGATACGCTCGTTTCGTCGCCAGGAAAAGGTACGATCCGTCAAGTCGCGGTAGATGATCGTAGTCAGGATATTCGAATAGTCCACCTCGAGTTCCGCAGAGTATGACAGGCTTCGCCGAGTTGTCGGGCGAAACCACCAAGCCACCGCTGAGATCCTCCTTTTCAGTGGAGATGGTTTCGCATCCGGTCACTTCAGTCGCGGTGGCATGCCGCATCTCCGGGGGCGGATTCATCTTCGCATAGATCATCAGACCGATGAAAACCACTGGCAGGAGTATGACAACAGCAAGGGCGCTGTATGCGGTGAACCGCCCTAGCTTTCGTCTCCATCGCGTTACCGGTATGTGTAGGCTCCGTTTAACAATTCGGAAGTTTTCGCGCACGAGCCTCGTTCATCGCGAGGTATTCATACGGACCCAACCCTCCCCGCACGCGAATTTCGCAACCAGCACCAGCTTTTCGCCGCGGGATACTTCGTCGCGTTGGGTGTCCGACAGTCCGTCGGCTGTGCGTAGGGCGACTCCGCCGGCCACGCGATTGACGCTGATGTGACAACCGTCTGCGTATTTACCGTAAACAAGCCACTGGACGCCGGGCGGACCAGGCCTGTCCATGTCGTCGAGTCTCGTACCAGGGGAGACTATGCGGTCCTGTGGCCGGTCGATCACGGGCCCGATGAAGACCTTCGAAACGACCAGGCGGTCGAAATTGGCCTTAGTGGTCGAGACGGCTTCGTATCCGGTCACTTCGGTCGCGGTGGCATGCCGCATCGCCGGGGGCGGGTCCAGCTTCGCACGTATCGTGCCCCAGATAAACAGGCCAATCAAGGCTACAGGCACGATTATGACGACGGCAAGGATGCTGAATCCGGTGAACCGCCCGAGCTTACGCCTCCATTGGACTATCGACATGTGTAGGCTCCGTCTATCAGTTCGGAAGCTTTCGCGTACGAGCCCTCGTTCATCGCGAGATAGTTCTTGACCTGTGGGCCGAGATCCGCTTGCTTTGAATAATCCTCCATCGCACCCTCCGAGTTGTATCCGGCGGCCATGAATTCGTTGGTGTTGTACTTCTCCTTCATCTCGTCCGGAACGAACGGGCCATACTGTTCCTGGATGCGTTTCAGGGTATATGCGGCCGCCATGATCGCGGCCGAGTCATCGTACTGCAACCGCGCCCATCGAATCGAACCGAATTCCTCTGGGTAATCTCGCTGCAATTGCTCGTAGGTTTTTTCTTTGATGTTGGTCAGCCCCAAGACATCCCGTAGTCTGTCGGGTTGTTCATCTCACGGATCGGGTTGAGGATTTCCCTCGCCGCGTCCCAAAAGCCGCTGCCCGCTTGTTCAACCGGTGTATCCGCCCGGTTTCCGCCCTCGTTGTACACGATGGCCAGCACCAGCTTGGGATCGACGCCTGCGGCGTTGCCGTACTTCACGGCGTCATCGATCCAGCCTCTCACGATGTCGTTCGACCCGCCGTGGTCGCGGTGGACAAAGCATCGCCGCTGACATCGAGAGGATGCTCGATGGCCACCCTCTTTCCAAGATCCTGACCTCGATGCCGGGCGTCGGAGTCAGGACAGGCGCCCGCATTCTGCTCGAGGTCGGCGACGGCTCGGCCTTCGCTTCGGCCGGCCACCTCGCCTCCTACGCCGGGATCGCCCCGGTCACCCACCGATCCGGCAGCTCCATCCGCGGCGAATCACCAGCTCGATCAGGCAACCACAAACTCAAACGCGCCCTGTTCCTGTCCGCCTTCGCCTGCACGACCCGGCCAGCCGCACCTACTACGACCGGAAGCGCGGCGAGGGCAAAAAGCACAACGCCGCCCTCATCTGCCTGGCCCGGCGCCGCTGCGACGTCTCTACGCCATGCTCAAAACCAAACAGCCCTACCGAAATCCGCTGGCCCCAGCATCGACGTGATGCCACGATCACGTGACATCACGTCATGACGACCTACGCTGAGAGGACGACGCCGCATGACCACGGATCTCCGCATCCGTTTCGCTGTCGACGATGAGGTGCTCTCGCGCCTCCACACCGACGCATTCGGCGGTGACCACGAGCCGAGCCCTTGGACAGCGCGCCTGGAACGGCACAGCAGGTCATGGGTCGGTGCGTTCGTCGGCGACCAGCTTGTCGGGTTCGTGCACGCGGTCTGGGATGGAGGTCGGCATGCGTTCCTCCTCGACACCATGGTCGCCCCCGACTTCCAGCATCAGCGCATCGGAACCAGCCTGGTCACGACACTCGTCAGCGACCTACGCGAACTCGGTATCGAGTGGCTCCACGTCGACTACGAACCACACCTCAACAGCTTCTACCACGACAACTGCGGGTTCCGAACCACCAACGCCGGCCTACGACGACTGAACTGACACCGAACGCCACCACGGCGCAACCAACCACGACCGATCAAGCTTGACCAACACCATAAAGACACCCCCCCAATTCGCCCTGCGCCTAAGCAGATTGAGATCCGCGCCCTCGACTCTACCAGGAGTTGCCATCGGAAGATCTGCTTGCGAGCCGGGCCCCGATACGGGACCCTGCGATCGCACAGCCATCCGATGTCAACCGAGGGCGATTCACTCCTCGTAGTGATAACGGCAGGAGATCACGCCGCGGGGGCGATCAGCCGAGCCTGTCCAGGTCGACGAGGTCGGCGTTGCCGTGCTTGCGCAACTCCGACTCGGCGGTGCTGGTGCGCCGAAACGGATCCCCCTCCCCGGTGGTGAGCAGCCCACGCAAGCTGCCGGTGACATAAGCACCCCAGGCGTTGGAACATACCTCGTAGCATTCGCCCGTCGGCACCAAACCCACATGGGTGAAACGCAGTTCGGTGCCCTCGGGGGTTTCGGTGATGTCGAAGACGACGTCGGTGTTCTCCCACTCGGTGGTGTCAGCGACAAACGCGAGCCACGAGTCGGTGACATGCCAGACCAAGCGGCGGCCAGGCACGGATTCGGTGGTCGTCATTGTGCAGCGATGGATGCCGGGTACCTCGAAAAGGTAGCTGTCGCCGACGGTTCCGGTGCTGCCCTCGATGGTCTCCGACCACCAGGCCCACACGTCGTTGATGGCGGCGAACACCTCCGCGGGCGTCTTGTCGACAGTGATGGTGACGGTGAAATCGTTGTCGCTCATTACTTTTCCTTCCCGCTCAGCCGTCCAGATGCCGACGGAGCGCGTCCAGCGGGCCGTCCCAATCGCGTGCCAGGGCGGCCAGGAATTGTTGTGCCACCTGCATCGGTGCGGAGTCGAGGCGATAGCGCACGCGGCGCCGTTCACCGGGTTCGGCGATCACCAGACCCGCATCGGCCAGCAGGGCAAGGTGTTTCGCGATCGCCTGACGGGTGATGGGCAGACGATCGGCGAGGTCGGTCGCGGTGGCCGGTCCGTGCGCGGCGAGCGCGGCCAGCACCGACCGCCTGCTCGGATCGGCCAGCGCGACGAAGACCCGTTCGGCGGTGGCCTCCAGTTCAGGCCGCATCGAGGTACTCGACGAGCTCACCCAGCTCGCTCTTCCAACCATCGACGTTGCCCTCGAACGCCACCTTGTGCGCGTCGTCGGGCAGCTGCGCGAACCCGGACTCCACGACGGTGAGGCGGGTGCCGTCGCCGTGTGGTTCGAGGGTGAACTCCACGTAGGTGCGCCGCGGGTCGTCGTCGGGCAGCCCGTGGATCGGCCAGGTGTAGCCGAACACCGTTGGCTCCTCGACCCGCTCCACCCGCATGTGCGCCGCCGCGCCCTCGGTCCAGGTCATCCGCACGTCCCCACCCGGCCGCAGGTCGATCTCGGCGGTGTCGCCGAACCAGCTCGCCAGCCCCTCGGCGGTGGTGAGGGCCGCCCACACCTTCGCGGGCGGGTGGGTGAGCTCGATGGTCCGGGCGATCTGATCAGGGAATCCCATAGCGCCTCCTGTATAGCAACCAACTGGTTGCATAAGACTATAGCAACCGGATGGTTGCATCAAGGGACGAAATTCCTACTGCGGTTCGCAGCATCTATCCAGCATTGGCAGGTGCCCGCCGAGCCGACCCGCCCGATCGAGAAGCTGCGCGCGGAGACCGCGCCGACATCGAGGTGAAGTCGTCTCCCTCGGGCCGATCCAACAGGGAGTCGAGGACGAATCGCAGAACTCGAGATCAGCAGGCGTCGCTGTATGCCGGACTACCGCACTGCCCGATCACGCCGAGCAAACCGCGGCGCACGGGGTAGTGCGGCGGGGCGCCGCACTTCGGCTCGGCGGTGCTAGATTTCTGCGAATGTGCTTCAGGACAAGGCTGATCGGGGGTATCGGCCTTGCGGTCGTCGTCGGGATTTCCGTCGGCGGCTGCGCTTCCCCGAGGCAAACGAACTCCCTCGAGACCATCTCGACCACTATCTCGACCCCGACCACGACCGATCCGGCCACCAACGGGTACGCGGAGGTCGGTCCAGGCCCCTACCGAGTTCTGGCTTCGCTGCAGGCCGTACCGGACCCTCAGACCGTCGCCATCGACTCCGGGGTGCGGCGAGCATATGTCCTCAGCAATGATGACGAGTCGCTGTACGTCATCGACACCGACACTCGGATGATCAGCGATACCATTCCGGTCGGCGTGAAATCGCCCGGCTACCAATCGATGGCGATCGATCCTTGGACACATCTGATCTATCTGGCCTCGCCCCGCAAGTTGTCCGTCATCGACCCGACTACCCGGTCTGTCCGCGACAAGATCGAGGCGGGAGGCGACCACTTCGCGGTCACGATCGACCCCGAACGCCACGTCGTCTACGTCGCCAACCACTACCACCGGACCGTGACGGCCATCGATACCGGAACGAGCGCCCTCGTCGCCACGATTCCGGTCGGTGACAACCCCCTGGCGTTGGCGGTCGACCCGAACACCCACCACCTCTGGGTCGTCAACGGGAACGACGTCACCGTCGTCGATACCGGCACCTACACCGTGACCGACACGATCACGGTCACCGACGACCCGCAGGGCATCGCCATCGTCCCTGGGACTCGCACGGCCTACGTGACCGATCTCGCGGCGCACTCCGTCACGCTCATCGACACCGAAAAGCGTTCCCTGTCAGGGACTGTCTCGCTGGGGCGTGACGTATCCGCGGCGATTGCGGTCGATCCGGCAGAGCACACCGTCTACGTCACCAATATGACGGACAGCGTCACCATGATCGACACCGAGAGCCGCCAGGTCACCGCGTCGCGCCGCGTGCGCCGGTCCGGTAGTTCCTCCATGGGTGGTATCGCCGTCGACCCGACGACCCATCATGTGTACATCCCGTTCGCCGAGCCCGGCCCGACCATCGAAGTCTTCGCGCCCGAGTGAGCGAAAACCGCAGCCACTCAGGCGAGTTGTTCGATGCGGGTGGCGAGTTCGGCGCCGGTCAACGGTTCGCGGGCGATGACGGCGATGGTGTCGTCGCCCGCGATGGTGCCGACGATGTACGGGAGGGCGGCGCGGTCCAAGGCGCTGGCGAGGTAGTGGGCGGCGCCGGGGGGTGTGCGTAGGACGGCGATGTTGCCGCTGGCGTCGGTGGAGACGAGCAGGTCGCCGAGGAGTTTGGAGAGGCGGTCGGTGCCGCCGGTGACGCCGCGGACGGGGCTGCCGTCCTCGGGGACGACGTAGACGCCCGCGCCGCCGTCGGCCGCGCGGAGTTTCACCGCACCCAGTTCGTCGAGGTCGCGTGAGAGGGTCGCCTGGGTGGCATCGATGCCCTCGGCGGCCAGCAGCGCGGCCAGTTCGGTCTGGCTGCGCACCGCGTGCGCGGAGAGCAGTTCGATGATGCGCGACTGTCTGCCCGCGCGGGTGCGGGCGATCGCGGGGCCCTTGCCGGGCACCGTCGCATCGATGCTCATGCCTGCGCCTCGCTGCCGCTCGGCTCCGGCATGCGCGATGCGCGCTGGCACATGATTCGCTCACTCCATTCGCTCATGCCGCCACTTCGCCGACGCTCGGTTCGGGCGTGCGAGGCGCGCTGACAGGTCGTTCGTTCGCTCATCGTCGCCTCCCCCGCACCCCGGCGGTGCGTCGCCCGGTCACGCCGCACCGCCGCGTCTGCCCAGCAACCACACCAGCAGCGCCTTCTGCGCGTGCAGCCGGTTCTCTGCCTCGTCCCAGACCACGCTGTGCGGTCCGTCGAGCACCTCGTCGGTGATCTCCTCACCGCGATGCGCCGGAAGGCAGTGCAGCACAACGGCATCGGGTTCGGCGTTGGCCAGCAGGGCGGCGTCGAGCCGGAACGGGCGGAACGGGCCGACCCGATCGAGCCCGTCATTCTCCTGACCCATGGAGGTCCAGGTGTCGGTGACCAGCGCGTCGGCGCCCGCGGCGGCGGCCACCGGGTCGTCGGTCACGGTGATCGTCGCGCCGGTCTCGGCGGCCCGCTTGCGCGCGGCCTCGAGGATCCACGGCAGCGGCTCGAAACCCGTTGGGGCGGCGATGGTCACGTTCAACCCCGCGGTGACGCCGCCGAGCAGCAGCGAGTGCGACATGTTGTTCGCGCCGTCACCGAAGTAGGTGAGGTTGCGCCCGGTCAGGTCGCCCTTGCGCTCGCGGAGCGTGAGCAGGTCGGCGAGCACCTGGCAGGGATGGAACTCGTTTGACAGCGCGTTCACCACCGGGACCGTTGCCGCCGAAGCCATTTCGTCCAGGCGAACCTGTTCGAAGGTGCGCCAGACGATGGCGTCGACATACCGGGAGAGCACCCGTCCGGTGTCGGCGAGGGTTTCCTCCCGCCCCAGCTGGGTGTCGCGGCCGTCGACCACCACCGCGTGCCCGCCGAGCTGGGCGATGCCCATCTCGAAGGAGAACCTGGTGCGGGTGGAGTTCTTCTCGAAGATCACGCCGACCCCGCGCGGCCCCTCCAGCGGGCGCTGCGCGAAGGGGTTCTTCTTGAGCGCCGCTGCCAGCGTGAGGATTTCGGCTTGTTCGGCGGGCGAGACGTCGTCGTCGCGCAGGAAATGCCGCAGATCGCTCATTACCGGATCTCCTTCGCGTCCGCCGCAGCGCCGTCCAGGATCAGCGGCAGGTCGGCGACGAAATTGTCGGACTGGGTCTCGGTGAGCACCAAGGGCGGCGCCAGCCGGATGACATTGGGCTTCGGCGCGTTCACCAAGTAGCCCGCCTCCCTGGCCCGCGCCTCGACCTGCGCCGAAACATCCTGGGTCAGTACGATTCCCAGCAGCAGACCCGCACCGCGCACGTGATCGACCAGCGGGTGCTGGAGCAGTTCGATGCCGTCGCTGAGCCGCTTGCCGACCGATTCGACGTGGGCGAGCAGATCGGTCTCGTCGATGGTGCGCAGCACCGCGAGCGCGGCCGCGGCGCACACCGGGTTGCCGCCGAAGGTGGTGCCGTGCAGGCCTGGCGTGAGCAGTTCGGCCGCCCGGCCGTTGGCCAGCACCGCGCCGATCGGCATACCGCCGCCGAGGCCCTTGGCCAGCGTGATCACGTCGGGCACGATGCCGACGGCCTGATGCGCGTAGAACTTTCCGGTGCGGCCGATGCCGGTCTGCACCTCGTCGAGCACCAGCAGCGCGCCGTGTCGCGCGGTGATCTCGCGCGCCTTGACCAGGTAGTCGATCGGCGGGACCACCACGCCGCTCTCCCCCATCATGGGTTCGAGGAACACCGCGGCGGTCTCGTCGTCGACCGCCGCCTCCAGCGCGGCCGCGTCGCCGTAGGGCACGTGCACCACGCCGGGCGGCATCGGCTCGAACGGCGCCCGCTTGGACGGCTGGCCGGTGAGCGCCAGCGCGCCCATGGTGCGGCCGTGGAACGCCTCCTCACAGGCGACGATCTTGGTCCGCCCGGTCAGCCGCGCGATCTTGAACGCGGCCTCGTTGGCCTCGGTGCCGGAGTTGCAGAAGAACGCCTTGCCCTCACCGTCGCCGAAATGCGCGAGCAGCCGCTCGGCCAGTTCGATGACCGGTTCGCTGGCATACAGATTCGAGACGTGACCGAGGGTGCCCAGCTGCTGGGTGACCGCGGCGAGGATCGCCGGGTGGGCGTGGCCGAGGCTGTTGACCGCGATACCGCCGAGGAAATCGACGTAGCGCTTGCCGTCCGCGTCGTAGACCACCGCGCCCGCGCCGCGCACCAGCGCGACCTTCGGCGTGCCGTAGTTGTTCATCAACGCGGCGGACCACCGCTGCTGCAATTCGTCGACAGTACTCATGATTTCGTTCCGTTCGGTGCGCCGGTCCCGGCCGGGGCGGGCGTCACCATCGTTCCGATTCCTTCTCCGGTGAACAGCTCGAGCAGGACCGAGTGCGGGACCCGTCCGTCGATGACGTGCGCGGTCGGCACCCCGCCGAGCACGGCGCGCAGGCAGGCTTCCATCTTGGGCACCATGCCCGCGTCGAGGCTCGGCAGCAAGGCGGCCAGCTCGACGGCGTCGATGCGGCTGGTCAGCGAGGAGCGGTCGGGCCAGTCGGTGTAGAGGCCCTCCACGTCGGTCAGCACGACCAGTTTCTCGGCGCCGATGCCCTCGGCGAGCGCGGCGGCGGCGGTGTCGGCGTTGATGTTGTGCACCACGCCGTCCGCGTCCGGCGCGATGGTGGAGACCACCGGGATGCGCCCGGCGCCGATCAGGTCGAGCACCGCGTCCGGGTTGACCTCGGTGACGTCGCCGACCAGGCCGATGTCGGTCGCCTCGCCGTCCACGTCGACGGTGCGCCGGGTCGCGGTGAACAGTTTGGCGTCCTCACCGGAGATGCCGACCGCGTAAGGCCCGTGCGCGTTGATCAGCCCGACCAGCTCGCGACCGACCTGACCGAACAGCACCATCCGCACCACGTCCATCACCTCGGGCGTGGTGACGCGGAAGCCGCCGCGGAATTCCCCTTGCAGGCCGAGCTTTTTCAGCATGGCGCTGATCTGCGGGCCACCACCGTGCACCACCACCGGGTGCACGCCGACGGTGCGCAGGAACGCCATATCGGCGGCGAAGGCCCGCTTGAGCTCGTCATCGATCATGGCGTTGCCGCCGTACTTCACCACGACGATCTTGTCGCGGAACTTCTGCAGCCAGGGCAGTGCGTCGGCGAGGACGTGCGCCTTGTCCAGTGCCGAGAGTTCGTGGATCGCGGAACCGGTCATGAGCTGTAGGCCGAATTCTCTTCGACGTAACCGTGCGAGAGGTCGGTGGTGCGGACCATGGCCGTGCCGTCGCCGACGTTGAGCTCGATCAGCACCGCGATGTCCGCGCCGGACAGGTCGACCTGGCGGGCGCCGGGCGCTCCGACGCTGTCGACGCAGACCGGATTGCCGTTGAACGACACCGAGATTCGGTTCGGGTCGAGGGTGATCGGCGCGATGCCGACGGCGGCGAGCACCCGGCCCCAGTTCGGGTCGGAGCCGAACAGCGCGGTCTTGACCAGGCTGTCGCGGGCCACCGCGCGCGCCGCGATCAGTGCCTGTTCCTCGTCGACCGCGCCGGTGACGGTGATCGTCACCCGCTTGGTGACGCCCTCGGCGTCGGCCATCAGCTGGGCGGCCAGGTCGTCACAGACCGCGAGCACCGCGGCGTCGAGTTCGTCCTGCGACGGGCTGACCTCGCTGGCGCCGTTGGCGAGCAGCAGCACGGTGTCGTTGGTGGAGCAAGAACCGTCCACGTCGAGCCGGTCGAAGGTGAGCCGGGTGGCGTTGCGCAGCGCCTTGTCGAGCTGTTCGGCGCTCACCGCGGCGTCGGTGGTCAGCACGACGAGCATGGTGGCCAGCGAGGGGGCGAGCATGCCCGCGCCCTTGGCCATGCCGCCCACGTTCCACTTGTCGCGGTGGTGGAAGGCGGCTTCCTTGGGCACGGTGTCGGTGGTCATGATGGCGTAGGCCGCGTCCGCGCCGCCGGACATGCCGCCGCCCATCTCGTGCACGATCTCGGTGATCCCGGGAAGCAGCTTGTCCATCGGCAGCCGGTCGCCGATCAAACCCGTTGAGCAGACGGCGATCTCGCCCGCGCCGGTCTCGGTGCCCCAGTTGCTCAGCGCCTCGGCGAGCTTCTCGGCGGTCTGGTGGGTGTCCTGGAACCCGCCGGGACCGGTGCAGGCGTTGGCGCCACCGGAATTGAGGATCACGGCGCGCAACCGGCCGGACTTCAGCACCTGCTGCGACCACAGCACCGGAGCGGCCTTGACCTGGTTGCGGGTGAACACACCCGCGGCGGCGTATTCCGGGCCCTCGTTGAACACCAACGCCAGGTCCGGTTTACCGCTGGCCTTGATGCCCGCCGCGATGCCCGCGGCGCGGTAGCCGAGCGGCGCTGTCACGCCCTGGGTGCGGACCAGCTTGCCGTTCGCGCTCTCAGCGGTTGTCGTCACGGTGCCACTCCTACGGTGGAGAGTCCTTCGGTCTCGTCGAATCCGACGGCCAGGTTCATGGATTGGACCGCGGCGCCCGCGGTGCCCTTGGTCAGGTTGTCGATCGCGCCGATCACCACGAGCAGTCCGGCGTCGGCGTCCACCGCGACCTGCAGCGTGACGGCGTTGGAGCCGAGCACCGAACCGGTCTGCGGCAGCACGCCTTCCGGCAGCAGGTGCACGAAAGGCTCGTCGGCGTAGGCCTTTTCGTAGACGGCGCGGGCCTGCGCGGCGTCCACCGCGGTCGGCGCGGTGCAGGTGGCCAGGATGCCGCGCGGCATCGGCGCGAGCACGGGCGTGAACGACACCGCGACGTCGACGCCGCCCGCGGCCTTCAGGTTCTGCGCGATCTCCGGGGTGTGCCGGTGCGCGCCCGCGATGTTGTAGGCGCGGGCCGAGCCCATCACCTCCGAACCGAGCAGGCCGACGTCGGGCTTGCGGCCCGCGCCCGAGGTGCCGCTCACCGCGACCACTGTCACCTGCGGTTCGATGATGCCCGCGGCGACGGCGGGCGCCAGGGCCAGGCTGGCGACCGTCGGGTAGCAGCCGGGCACCGCGATCCGGGTCGCGCCGCGCAGCGCGTCCCGCCCGCCGGGCAGCTCGGGCAGACCGTAGGGCCAGCTGCCCGCGTGCGGGCTGCGGTAGTACTTCTCCCAGGCGTCGGCGTCGCGCAGCCGGTAATCCGCGCCGCAGTCGATGATCACGGTGGACTCGGGCAACGCCTGCGCGATGGCGGCGGACTGACCGTGCGGCAGGCCGAGGAAGACCACGTCGTGGCCTGCCAGCTCCTCGGCGGTGGTCGGAGCGAGCACTCGGTCGGCCAGCGGCAGCAGATGCGGCTGGTGCTCGCCGAGGGTGGTTCCGGCGTTCGAACCCGCGGTCAGCGCCCCGACCTCGAGGCGCCCGGCTCGGTAGCGTGGATGGCCGAGCAGCAGGCGCAGCACCTCGCCGCCCGCGTACCCGCTCGCACCGGCAACAGCAACCCGCAACGGGGGCGCATCCGAATCAGCCATGAAATGATTATGCACGATTATGCAATCCCATTCATGGACGGGGTGCGACGAGCGCTCGAACTCGCGATGCCGAACTCCCCGCGGACGGGTTCGGCGGCGGGCAGACCGACACCCTCGCCACCGCGATGGACCGCGCGAACGTCACCCACAGCACGTGGTTTACCCACCGCGGGCGGAAATATCGATCCGATTCCGGAAACCGCAGAAGATCGCCGAGAACGCCGGAGCCGATGGCCTTCCGCTCGGACTCGACCCACCGATGGCCGCTGGTGCGGTTGCGAGACGCCACCCGGTTGCTCGAACCGGGCGCGGTCGAGATCACGATACCGGCGACCATCGGGTGGCAGCCCGATCAGCGGCTGGCCGCGGGCCGGGTTCGCGGCCCTCCCTCGGGTATGAGGTGCGCCCGACGAGGCGTCGACACCGGCTACGCGAGGCGTCGACGACCTGTCGGCCATTTCCGGCGTGTCAGTTACTTGTGCGGCTGCGCATGGCGTCGATGGCCGCGGCGATTCCCTTCTTGTCGTAGCTGTTCGTGGGCAGGGTGGCTCCGTGGGCGTGACGGATGATGCCGTCGGGGTCGATGAGGACGGTGCCGGACTGCTGCATCGAACCGAGGACTTTGCGGGTCAGGCCGACCGAGTCGTGCGGAGTTCCCGCCGAGCCGTAGAGGACCTGGAACGGGATGCCGTGGTCGGCCTTCCACGTCGCGCCCGCGTCGCGCCCCTCGGGCACCACGATGAGGACGCGGACGTCGGCGGCGGCGAATTCGTCCTGGCGCGCGGCGAGATCTCGCACATGCCGGTTGCAGATCGGGCAGGACGTCGACCTCATGAAATACAGCAGTGCGCTGTGTGCGCCACGGAGATCGGACAGCCGCCAAGCCTGCCCGGCGGTGTCTTCGAGCGCCAGTTCCGGCGCGGGGGATCCAGAGGTGAGTATGGTGGGATTCCCTTCAGAGGTCATGGATGGCGGCTGAGGCTGTGCCGGATCGCGGCGCGGGCGCGGTGCAGCTGCGATTTCATCGCCGCGACGCTCAGGCCGAGCGAGTCCGCCGTCGTCCGTCCGGAGTAACCGAGCACATCGCGCATGATCAGAACCCTGCGCTGGAGGTCCGGCAACGCGGCGATCGCCTGGGCGAGCTCGTCGGCGTCGAGCCTGCGCAGGACTTCGTCCTCGGCGGAGACGACGACGTCGGTGGCGGCGACCGCGTTCCGCGGTCCGAGGTCGACCAGATGTCGCGCGCGGCGCAGGCATTCGTTGCGAACGATGCGGAACATCCACGAGGCGAGGGCCGTCGTGGCGCGCAGCGTCCCGATCTTGCGATACAGGGTGATCAGTGCCTCTTGCGCGGCCTCTTCGGCGTCGTCGGAGGACGCGCACAAATGGTGCGCGAAGCGCCGCACGTGCGGATGGGCCCCGTACACGATCGCGGAGATCGCTTCCCGGTCGCCGCGCTGGGCCGCTGCCACCAGCTGTTCACCGGCCCACCCGCGTTCCACTCCGGCCACCTCCCCGGCCGTCCGACGCGGTGGCCGGGCATTGCGCTGTTCTTCGTCTCGGTTCGATCGTCACGACCATAAGAGCGTGCCCACCCAAGAAAGGATTCGAACGCCGGGTCGGCGTGCGAGGGATACCGTCGGCGCTATGGACAAGGTGACGACATTCCACGATCTGCACCACCGCGAGGTGCCGCTGGTGCTGCCGAACGCCTGGGACTTCGGTTCGGCCGCCGTCCTGGCCGCCGAAGGGTTCCCGGCGATCGGCACGACCAGCCTCGGCGTCGCCGCCGCCGCAGGCGTACCCGACGGGACGGGCGTCACCAGAGACGAGACCCTGGCACTGGCGCGGCGGCTCGCGCGGCTCGCCGTGCCGGTGACGGTGGACATCGAGGGCGGCTTCAGCGACGAACCGGGCGAGGTCGCGGAGTTCGTCGGCGAGCTCGACGCGCTCGGCATCGCGGGCGTCAACATCGAGGACGGGCGGGCGGACACCGAGCTGGCCGACCCCGAGCATCAGGCCGCGCTGATCGCGGCGATCAAGGAGCGCACGCCCACGATGTTCGTCAACGCGCGGGTCGACACGCACTGGCTCGGCATCGATCCCGAATCCACCCTGGCGCGCGCCGACCGCTACGCGCGGGCGGGCGCCGACGGGCTCTTCGTCCCCGGGCTCACCGAGCCGGATGCCATCCGGCGGGTGGTCGAGTCCGTGCCGCTTCCCGTCAACGTCCTCTACTCCGTCGGCGGCCCCACGGTCGCCGAGCTGGCGGAGCTCGGCGTGCGGCGGATCAGCACCGGCTCCCTGCTCTACCGGGCCGCGCTGGCGGCGGCCGTGGATGTGGCGTCCGCGGTGCGCGCCGGGCGACCGGTCGCGGCGGGCATTCCCAGCTATCGCGATATTCAGGCGAATTCGCTGCCGTGAGGTATCGATCGAGATATACCGACCGGCCGAGGAACCTCGCGCCGCACCACCGACAACCCATCGTGACGGCGACGCCGGATCGCGCCCAAATCGTCAGTAACACAACGACATTCGGGACGCGGAAGCACTGCCCGCTCGCGAAATACCATTGACCTCACACGATTCGGGTGGATCCGATTCACCGAATACGTGGGATCGCGGACATCGGTCGCCTATCACACGGCGATCACGCCGACCGGTAACGACGGCAAGCGCGATTTTCTTATGCGCGGGTATACAAAATTGTGACCCACGCCCCCTTCGGAAATCGCGACGCCGGAGAAGCGATGCGTTCGGGGTCACACAGGGATCTACCTGGCATTTTGTGGCGACCGAGCCGCGCGATCGCGACCCCGATACGAGCCCGAAACCTCGCAAATCGTTGCACAGAACGAGACCGTTACCACATTTATTCAGTGATCCGAGCCACATTTTCGTTTAGAAATCACACCGTCGCGATTCCGCATTTCGCGGGCCTCAACTGCGCGGATGCCGAGATGTACGACCGAGCGTTCTGGTAACTCTGGCGTTATTGCCACGTGATCCGCCGAGATTTGTTCGTTATCGTCGGTGACGGCCCGATCGAACGCGACGGGCTCGAGCTCGAACCGCCGAACACCGGCAACCCTGTCCCGCGGTTCGAGAACCCCCGACATCCACTGGGGACAGGGACTCGACCGATCTTTGGTCGAGCCGGCGGGCGCAGCAAGGAATACCACATGTCTCAGACCCGTAACTTCAGCACCCGTGCCGCCGCCACCGTTGCCACCCTCGGCGCCCTCGTTGCCGTCCCGTTCGGTCTGGCCACGGCCACCGCTTCCGCCTCCGGCCACAACTGGGACGCTGTCGCCCAGTGCGAGAGCGGCGGCAACTGGTCCACCGACACCGGTAACGGCTTCTCCGGTGGCCTGCAGTTCACGGACAGCACCTGGGCCGCCAACGGTGGCACCGGCGATCCGTCGAACGCGAGCCGCGAGGAGCAGATCCGCGTCGCCGAGAACGTGCTCGACACCCAGGGTGCGGGCGCCTGGCCGGTCTGCGGCGCCTACCTCTGAGCGTAGCGCCGCTCGCTGAGCGACCTTCCGACGACCCTGTCACCCGCGGGTGACAGGGTCGTCGCGTTATTTGCGCACCACGCGCTCGCCCTCGCCCGGCTTCCAGATCGTGATGGCGAGCTGATCGTCGGCGACCTCCACGCACGAGGCCCCCGTGAGGTCGGCGACGTAGAAGTGGTCGAACTCCTGGCCGCGGATATCGAAGCCGCTTTCGTCGAACAGATCCTGCGCGAACCGCGCGTGCAGTTCGCGGTCCGGCAGGTCGGTGACGGCGCCGAACAGTTTCGCGTCGCCGTCGCCGACCATCGTGTCGACGGTCGCGGTGTGCAGGCAGAACCTCGGGTCGCGGCCGAGATCCTTGAACTTCGTCGTGCCCGGCATGCCGACGATGACCAGCATGCCCTCGAAGATCCTCGGCTCTACCGGGCTGATCCGCGGCGAACCGTCGGCGCGGAGCGTGGCCAGCATGCACAGGTTGCCGGTCGCCTTGTGGCGGCGGCGGAATACGGTCGAGATCTTCGGCGCTTCTTCGGTGAACTCCGTCCAGAAAGTCATGGCGGGGACGCTACGCCCAAAACCTGACAGAGCGCGTCAAGGTTTCTCGCTAATCTTCGGGACATGCGAGCGAGTCGACTGGTGCAGCTGCTGTTGCTGCTGCAGACCAGGGGGCGGATCTCCGCGCCCGAGCTGGCGGCCGAACTGGAGGTGTCCATCCGCACCGTGTACCGCGACGTCGAGGCGCTCTCCGCGGCGGGCGTCCCCGTGTACAGCGAGCCGGGTCGCGGCGGCGGCGTCCGGCTGGTCGACGGCTACCGAACCAGGCTGACCGGCCTCACCTCGGAGGAAGCCGACGCGGTGCTGCTGGCCGGTCTGCCCGACGCCGCGGCCGACCTCGGGCTCGGCACCGTGCTGGCCACCGCGCAGCTGAAGGTCCTCGCGGCGCTGCCGCCGGAACTACGCGGCCGGGCGACCCGGATCGCCGACCGGGTGCACATCGACGCGCCCGGCTGGTTCCACCGCCCCGAGGAGACGCCGACCCTGGCCGTCATCGCCGACGCACTCTGGCACGACCGCAGACTGGACGTCCGCTACGGACGCAAGGACCACGAGGTGCGGCGGCTGCTCGACCCGCTCGGGCTGGTGTCGAAGGCGGGCACCTGGTATCTCGTGGCACGCCACGGCAGCGACATCCGCTCCTATCGGGTGAGCCGGATCCTCGATGCCGCGCCGACCGGCGAGTTCTTCGACCGGCCGGACGACTTCGAGCTCGCCGCGCACTGGGCGGCGGCGCAGCACGACTTCGCGCGGTCGATGCTCCGGGTCCGGGCGCGCTGCCGGATCGACGCGAAACACGTGCGCCTGCTCCGGCTCGGCTTCGAACCCGCCGCGGTCGCCGAGGCGCTGGCCTCGATGGGCGAACCGGACGCGGCTGGCTGGGTGGTCGTCACCCTGGCGGCGGAATCGTATCCGGTACTCGCGCACGGGATTCTGCCGCTCGGCGAGTACGCCGAGATCCTCGATCCGCCGGAACTGCGGGCGCAGCTCGCGCGGACCGCGGCGGCGATGGCGCGGAGATATGGGGCCGCCCCACTCACCCCAGAGCCGACGGACCCGGCGCCACCCAAGGCAGCGCGGTCCGACGCGAGACCAGGTGAGCGAGCGCCGTTCGACGCCAGCCCGAGCTGACGCCAGCGTGCCCGCAACTCTCGAAGAGAGAGCTGCGGACACTTCTCGGATGCACGGCCACGGAGACAGCACAGCGCGGTCCGCGGCAGGGGCATCGACACGGTGCCGGATCGAGGCAGCGCCGACAGACCCTGCACCAGCCGACCAAGCGCCGCCCCGACCAAGCGCCGCACGACCCAGCACCATCCGCCGCGGCACCACATGCCGCAGCGGCATCCGACGACCGACGCGGCGCCAAGTCACCCAGCGGCACCACCGAGCGCCGACCGACGCGGCGTCGTCCGACTCGAGCCGAGCTGACACGAGCGTGCCCGCAGGCTTCGGACGCCTGCGGGCACGCGGGTTCGGGTCAGCGCAGGGTGCGGAAGAAGGCGCGGACGTCCTCGGTCAGCAGGTCCGGGGCTTCCATGGCGGCGAAGTGGCCGCCGCGGTCGAATTCGGTCCAGCGGACGAGGTTGTGCTCCTCCTCGGCGATCTTGCGGATGGACAGGTCGCCAGGGAAGATCGCCGCGGCCGTCGGGACGCCGGAGTTCTTCGCCCCGCCGCCCCACGCCTCACCCTCGCCGTAGAGCCGGATCGAGGAGGCGAAGGTGCCGGTGAACCAGTAGAGGCTGACGTTGGTGAGCAAGGCGTCGCGGTCCACCGCGTCCTCGGGCAGCTCGATGGCCGGGTTGGTCCAGCGCTGGAACATGTCCACGATCCAAGACAGCATGCCCGCGGGCGAATCGTGCATGCCGATGGCGAGGGTCTGCGGACGTCCCGCCTGGACCATGGCGTAGCCGAAGCGGGTGAAGCTCTCCTCGCCGGTCAGCTTCTCGAGCTTCGCCTGGTCCTCGGGGCTGTACCCGGAGGACCCGCCACCCCACGAGTTGCCGCCCGGCGACTGGCCGCCGCCCTCGCCCGTCTCCCAGGACTGCGCGCCGCTCTCCGCCCCCGAGGACTCATCGCCGCGCGCGCTCGTCGCACCGGCCCACGACTGGTCGCCGTCCGCGCCCCAGGACTCACCGTCTTCACCGCCCCACGAATCCGCGCCCCACGAGGGGATCGTGATCGGCCCGTTGACGTGGATGCCGACGACGTGGTCGGTCGCGATGCGTCCCAGTTCGGTCGAGACGAAGTACCCGGCGTCACCGCCCTGCGCGCCGTAGCGGTCGTAGCCGAGGCGCGCCATCAGCTTCGCGACCACCTGTGCGTAGTGCTCGGTGGATCCTTCGCCCACCTTCGGCCCGACGCTGGAGAAGGCGAAACCGGGCAGCGACGGGACGACCAGGTGGAACGCGTCGGCCGGGTCGCCGCCGTGCGCGCGCGGATCGCTGAGCGGACCGAGGACATCGAGGAATTCGACGAATGTGGCGGGCCAGCCGTGACTGAGCACCAGCGGAAGCGCGTCCGGCTCGGGCGAGCGCACATGCAGGAAGTGCACCTGCTCACCGTCGATCTCGGTGACGAACTGCGGCAGCTCGTTGAGCCTCGCCTCCGCGGCGCGCCAGTCGTAACCGGTGCGCCAGTACTCGGCCAGCGACTTCAGGTAGGACACCGGCATGCCCTTGTCCCAGCCGACTCCGGGCAGCTCGTCGGGCCAGAGGGTGTCGGCGAGGCGGGCGTGCAGTCGGTCGATCTGCGCCTGCGGGATCTCGATGCGGAAGGGGCGAATGTCTTGTTCGGTCGTCATGCGAACGACGGTAGAAGCGGCTTAGGACAGTTCCGTTCCTAAGGATCTGGCATTCTCGACACCATGTTGGAGACCTCGGCGCGCCTGCTGAAACTGCTCGCGCTGCTCCAGACGCACCACGACTGGACCGGCGCGGAACTCGCCGAGCGGCTCGCCGTCACCGGCCGGACGATCCGCCGTGACGTGGACCGGCTGCGCGAACTCGGCTATCCGGTGCACGCCACCCGGGGCACGGCGGGCTACCGGCTGGGCGCGGGCGCCGCGCTGCCGCCGCTGCTGCTCGACGACGAGGAGGCCATCGCCGTCGCGGTCGGGTTGCGCGGCGCGTCCGACGGCACGGTCGCGGGCATCGAGGAGGCCGCGCTGCGGGCGCTGACCAAGCTGGAGCAGGTGCTGCCGCCGCGGCTGCGCCACCGCGTGCGCACCTTGCGCGCGGCCACGGTCCGGGTCGGCGCGCCCGCGGCGACGGTGGAGCCGGACACCCTGATGGCGATCGCCGACGCCGGTCAGCGCCGGGAGCGCCTGCGCTTCGACTACCGGGCGCACGACGGGGCGACGGCGACGCGAGACGTGGAGCCGCACAGTCTCGTGCACTTCAGTCGCCACTGGTATCTGGTCGCCTGGGACGTGGCGCGCGCCGACTGGCGCACCTTCCGGGTGGATCGGCTGACCCCGCGGGTCCCCACCGGCCCGCGCTTCACACCGCGTGAGATACCGGAAGGCGATGCGGCGGCCTATCTTTCGATGCGATTGTCGTCGCGCGCCTGGCCCTTCCGCGCGACCGTGCTGCTGCACGCTTCGGCCGAGGTCGCCGGTCCCCAAGTCTGGCCGGGCATGGGCGTCGTCGAGGCCGTGGACGAGCAGAACTGCCGCATGCACATCGGCGCGGACACCCCGGAAGCGCTGACCTGGATGATCACCTCCGTCGACCTCGACTTCACGTTGCTCGATGGCCCGCCCGAGTTGGTCGCCGCCCTGCGCGCCCAGGCGGCGCGATGCACGGCAGCGCTGCGTGACTTTCCCGACTGATAACGAGCGCTGCGCTGCCTACTGCGGACGTCTCGACGCGGGGCAGTCAGAAGAAGGTGTGGACCAGGTCGATCACGCGAGGGTGTTCGGCGTCCGCGTCGTCGACGACCGGGATCAACCGCCATTTGTCGAATGCCGTGCACGGGTGGGAAAGACCGAGCCGGACCACCGAGCCGACGGGCAGATCCTCGGCCGCGGCGCCGGGCAGGCGAACGAAGGCGTGCTGATCGTTGAGTGCGTCCACCGTCGCGCCGGGCGGCAGCGGAGACCCCGAAACGAGTTGCGGGACAGGAAGTCCCAGGTCGTACGGCAGGTCGCGCTTGCCCGCGTCGAGCAACGCGAGCTCCGGCTCCGGCCGGGAGAGGGTGCGGGCCCAGCCGTGCATCGCCGCGCGCAGCGGCCGGTCCGTCCGATCGGCCGTGAGCGGGGAGATGCCCGCGTAGAAGCCGTCGTCGTGGATCAGGTAGGCGCCCGAACGCAACACCACCGTGGTCGGAACCACCCCTTGCGCGCCCTGCTCGTCCGCGAGACCGGCCAAATGCTCGACGACCAGGTCTTGATAGGCGCTGCCGCCCGCGGTGACGATCGCGCGGCCGGGATAGCGGCCGCCGTCCGCGAATTCGCGGTGCAACCGGGCGAGCTCGTCGAGATAGCCGTCGACCGCGGCGAGGCCGTCCGCGCCACGGTCGTGGGCCAGCGCGGCCTCGTAGCCGCCGACACCGGCCAGCGTCAGGCGGCGCGAACGCCGGACCGCGTCGGCGATCGCGTGCGCGTCCTCGACTCGGCGGACTCCCGTGCGTCCGTGTGGGCCACCGAGCTCGACGACGACCGCGATGCGGACATCGGGCGCGTCCGCCAGGGCCTCGTCCATCAGCGCGACGGCGGCGACGTCGTCCACCCAGCAATAGAACTCGAACGCGGCGTCGCGTGCCAATTCCGTTGCCACCCAGCGCAACCCGACCGGATCGAGCAGGGCATTGGCCAGCACGATCCGCGACACGCCGAACGCGCGGGCCAGCTGCACCTGCCAGACGGTGGCCAGCGTGATGCCCCAGCAACCGGCGGCCAGCTGCTCGGACCACAGCTGCGGCGCCATGGTCGTCTTGCCGTGCGGAGCCAGGCGCACGCCCGCCGCGCGAGCCCAGTCACCCATGATCGCCAGGTTGGCCGTCATCGCGGCACGGTCCAGGGTCAGCATCGGCGTCTCGAACTCGTCCAGGGACGGCTCGGTCGCCAGGAACTCGTGGACGGTGCGCCCCCACGCCTGAGGCGGCAGCCCCTTGTGGTCAGGCCCAAGCACCCGATCGTGGAGTGCGGCAACGGCTTTCCCATCGATCGCCACGGTGCTCCTTTCCGCGGACCCGCACCTCGAGCGTACCGCCGTAGGCGGTAAGCGGTCCCGGGACCGGCACCGCACCCCAGCCGTGACGCAGTCGGCAGGCCCAGCCAATCAAAACACCGCTCAGCGCGTCGTAGCGACCAACACAACACGCCGGGTCAAAAATGATCGGCATGTTGCCGACAATCCGGGAGTGGCTCGACGATCCTGACCCCAGCGGAGGTGAGGCTGGAACGACGGATCCGTGCCGCCTCGCGCGGCAGGACCCTGACCCCGCAGGAACGAGAGACCCTCGAGCGAATCCGCCCGCCGCAGGAGTATCCGGTCACGTTGGCGATCGCCCCCTATGAGGGTTCCATAGCGATGCTGCCGGTCGCGCAGCTCTACGCGCGCGATGTGCCCGATCTGCACACGCCTGAAGGCGCAGACCTGCTCCAGGTCTTGTGGTGCCCCTTCGACCACTCGACGGGCATGCCCAAGACCGCGCTGTTCTGGCGGCCGGCCGCCACAGTCACCGACATCCTCACCACGCCCCCCGAACCGCCCGCGGTGCAGTTCGACGGCTACCTGCCCGAGCCGTGCCTGCTCAACCCTGAGCAGGTCACCGAATACCCCGACCACAGGGAGCTGAGCAAGGAACTCCGGGAGCAGATCGGAGACTGGAGCGTGTGGCAGGCAGCCGAGACGGGCGTGGACAGCGCCTACGCGTCGTACCCGCTGGAGTTCTACGCCAACGAGTTGTCCGTCGCACCCGGCTGGAGAGTCGGCGGCTGGCCTGGCTGGGGAGCCGCCGACCCCAGCCCCCTACTCTGCCCTACCTGCAACAGCGACATGCATGCCCTGCTGACCATCGCCACGTCCGAAGCCTGCAGCAGAGACAGCAGCTGGCTCCCACGCGAGGAATCGGCGCGGGAACCCTCCATCGGCTTCAAGCCCACTGCAGTCGAAATAGGTAGCGGCTACGACCAGCATCTCTACGTCTGCCAGACGGCGCCGGAGCACGCCCACACCGAGCTGATGGCCTAGCCGTTGGGTCGGGTCGGGTCCGAGGAGCGAACAACGGACACATGCGTGCGCTCATCGGCTACGGCCGCGTCTCCACCAAGGATCAGAACCTCGACCGCCAGATCTACGCGCTCACCGCGGCGGGATGCCAGAAGATCTACACCGACAAGAAGAGCGGCAAGGATGCCGAACGCGCGGAACTCCTGAAGTGCCTGGAGTACATGCGCCCCGGCGACACCCTCGTAGTGCTGTCGCTGGACCGGCTCGGCCGTTCCCTCCAAGACCTGATCTCGATCGTGGCCGGACTGCGCAAGCGTGTATCGGATTCCGGTCCCTGCGCGAGGCCCTCATCCGCGAGAAAAGTCACGCGAGCAACTGTGTGGCGTGGTCTAGGCTGCGGTCTGCTCGACAGATCTGTCCCACCGCCTGCCGACACCGAAAGGCACACATAGTGGTTCGTGGAAGACTTTTCGCTTCGATACTCGCGTTGACCGCCGCTGTACTGGTCAATGTGGCCGGACCGGCCAGCGCAACGACGAGCATATGGATCGGGAGAGCGTTCACAGACGCACACGGCGACTACAGCTGGTGGGTCGTCGCCGAGATCACCTACGTCTGCGAACCCGGCCAGGCCAACGCCCTGTGGGTCAAGGTCGAATCCGAACGGTTCAAAAGCCCGGAAGGCCAACCCGTCCGTATGAAAGACGAGGCTCTTGGTCAGGTGACCTGTGACGGCGAATCTCGGCAGACGAAGGTCAGGGTGCCATTGGGCTACGACTACGGCGAGGGCCCGAATCTCGCAGATGCTCACGACGGCGACGGCAATGAACTCATGACGTATTACTACGATGACCGTGCGGTCGAGATCACCGCCGCGTTCGCCTACCTGCCGCCTGACGCCGAGGACATGAGCCAGGTCGAGATCCATAAGGACACCACCGAGCACCGGACCCTGACTCTGACTGGGAGTAGTCCTCGGCCCGCACCGGACCGCTACGCAGCGTGCGATCCTGGAACGTGAGAACCGGCCAGCTACCGCTGGCCGGTTCTCGTTGTGTTCGAGAGCCTCAGGCGTTGAGCTTCCAGAACCAGGGTGCGTCTTCGTGCCAGAGTGCGTCGAGCGGTCGCCCGCTGTCCACCAGGATGTCGTCGCCCCGGCGGCTCACGTCACCCGACCCCTGGCTGCACACCCGCAACCACATCGCCATGTCCGCCCTCGCCGTGCGCCAGCGTGACCGCCGCGAAGCCCTCGGACAGATCGTGCGCATCATCGTCGCCGCACCCGGCACCCTGGCCGGGATCGCCCCCGAAGGCAACATCGGCCGCGCCGCCGTCGGCCTGCGCCAAACCATGCCCACCCCACCCGACCTCGGGGCGCTGCCGCACCCGGCAGCGGCATAACCCCACCGATCCACGCTTGCCCTGGATAACGGGCTGTTATCCAGGGCAAAGAGATTGCCCGGGTAAAAGTCTGCCGAACGCGCCGTATGCGGAGCATGATCGCGCGCTCCGCCGACTGTGCTGACCGATTCGGACGGCACGACCAGCGGCGTTGCAGGGCGTTCGGCAAGATCGATGTGCTGCTTCGTCGGTGGTGCGAGATCGCAATGGCTCAGTCTGCCTGCAGGACGAAAAACAGGAAACCCAAGAAACTTTCGCCGATGACTTCACGGAACACCTCCGGAAACACATCGCGGGCCGCAGGCACAGGCGGCGGCTCACTGATGACACTGATGCGAAAACCCGACGCGGTGAAAGCATCGGTCATCGCGTGCAGCGGCCGGTCCCAGAAATGCAACCGGGCGGACTGCCCGCCCAAGGTCCACTCTTCGGTCCGCTCGCGGGTCTGGAAATAGTCGGTTTTCTTCCCAGCCGAGCGTTCGGTGACCCAGATGGCGAAAGGATGCTCGACCGAGACGATGAGCCGACCGCCGGGCTTCAGGACGCGTCGCAACTCGGTCAGTGTCGGTCCCCAGTCCTGCAGGTAGTGCAGCACCAGGGATGCGACGACGTCGTCGAACGCGTCATCGGGAAACGGGAGTGGGTTCGCGAGGTCGGCGATGCGCAGGTCCGCGTCGGTGCCCAGTCGGCGTCGAGCCACCTCCAGCATTCCGGCACTCGCGTCGATGCCGGTCACCATGGCACCCCGATCGCGCAGTTCAGCGAATAAAGCACCTGATCCGCATCCGGCGTCGAGGATCCGCCGACCGCTCACGTCCCCGGCGAGCTCCAGCACCGCGGGCCGCTCGTAGTAAGCGTTCAGCAGGCTGGTCTCGTTCTCTGCGGTATACCCCTCGGCAATGCTGTCGTAGTTGTACGCCTGGGCGGGATCGGCAGGAAGCGCGGTGCCTTCCGGAACGGGAGTCATGCGGCCCATCCTGGCACGCCCGCACGCGCAGGCGCTGTAATGCCTTGTCAGGCAACCATTCTGACTACTCGACCATCGTCCACTATCGGGGATGTCGATCTAAGGCGTCCGGAGCGCTGAGATGAGGTCAGAACAGGGGGTGCCGCGCACCCGCAGCGGGTCGGTAGCCGGTAGGGCCGAGCTGGGCGAGTTCGGCGTCGATGTCGACCTCGATCGCGCCGAAGAATGATGTTGGCGCTGTGGGCCGGGGAGATGTGGGCCAGGGTCTCGTCATCGATGCGCTGTCCGGACCGGCGCAGCTGAACGGCCAGCCCGTCATACTTCGCGCGCGAACACACCGCAGGCGGTGCACTACTGCGCCGCGGGTACCGGGCTGAGGGCCCGAGTGACGAACCCGCAGGTCATCATCGACTGACATTCTCATGCGGTTTGCTGCTGACACGTAGCGCCGTTTCCCCAGCTCGCGCCACTGACATTCTCATGCGGCCTCGCAACCCCGCTGGTTCGGTCGGCCCGGGAGCACCCACATGGCGATTCCGGACTATTGCGTCGGACGAAAATCGGTAGGCTGCCGGTGCGCGCGCGATCGACCGCGCGCGAGCGCACCTTTCACCCCGCCGTCGCGCGCGGTCGGCGACCGGCGCCCGCGCGAGCGATCGACGTTCCCGCGCGCGCTCGACCGATCGCGATCGGTGGCACAGAATCCGCACCATCCGGACCTGGGCCGCACCTTCGGCGGGCGCACGAGGAGGCGCCGGTCGAGGTCGGCGCTCCTGCTACGCCGCGAAACAGGCTTTCGCCGTAGTCCTTTCGCGGGCCGTCTACCCCGAATTGCGCAGCGCGGTGGCCAGGCCGTTCATCGTCAGCAGGATGCCGCGTTTGACCAACTCCGAGTCGTCGCCCGCGCGCAGTCTGCGCAACAGCTCCACCTGCATCTGGTTGAGCGGCTCCAGGTACGGGAAGCGGTTGTGGATGGACTCCGCCAGCGACGGGTTGTCCGCCAGCAGTTGCTCGTGGCCGGTGATGGCGGCGTGCATGCGCAGGGTCCTGGCGTGCTCCTCGCGGATCATCCCGAAGATGTGCTCGCGCAACGCCGCGTCGTCGACCAATTCCGCGTAGCGCGCGGCGATGTCGAGATCGCTCTTGGCCATCACCTGCGCCAGGTTGGACAGCACCGTGCGGAAGAACGGCCAGCGTCGGTACAGATCCGACAGTGTCGCAAGCCGTTCCGGATCGCCGCCGACCCACTCCTCCAGCGCGGCCCCGGTGCCGTACCAGCCGGGCAGCATCACCCTGGCCTGGCTCCAGGACATCACCCAGGGGATGGCGCGCAGGTCGGCCACCGAGCTGGTGGGTTTGCGGGAGGCGGGCCTGCTGCCGATGTTCAGGTCGCCGACCTCCGAGACCGGCGTCGACTGCCTGAAGTACTCGACGAATCCGGGCGTCTCGTGCACCAGCCGCGCGTACGCGGCACGCGCCCGCGCCGCGAGATCGTCCATCAGCTCGTAGGACGGCTCGGCGTCGGCTCCGAGTCCCTCGACGTCCAGCAGCGTCGACTCCAGGGTGCCTGCGATGAGCGACTCCAGATTGCGATGGGCCGCACCGGGTTCGGCGTACTTGGCGGCGATCACCTCGCCCTGCTCGGTGAGCCGCAGCGATCCGTGCACCGCGCCCGCGGGCTGGGCGAGAATGGCGTCGTAGCTGCGGCCGCCGCCGCGGCCGACGGTGCCACCGCGACCGTGGAAGAGCCGCAATCGAATTCCCGACTTTCGGGCGACGTCCACCAGGTCCAGCTCCGCGCGGTACAGCGCCCAGTTCGCGGCCAGATACCCGCCGTCCTTGTTGGAATCGGAGTAGCCGAGCATGACCTCCTGCCGCATTCCTTTGGCGGCCACCAGCTCTCGGTACACCGGCACCTCGAGGGCCGCGGCGAGCGTGTCCGCGCCCGCCCGCAGGTCCTCGATGGTCTCGAACAGCGGGACGATGTTCACCGAGCAGTGCGGCGGGCCGTCCGGCTCGCCGGGATCGAGCAGGCCGCCCTCCTTCAGCAGCAGCGCCGCCTCCAGCATGTCGCTGACCGAGGTGCACATGCTGATGATGTAGTTCGGCACGGCCTCCGCGCCGAAGGTGTCGACCACGTCCTTGGCGGCCCGCACGATGGCGACCTCGCCCGCGGCCACGTCGCTCAGTCGGGCGTGCGGGCCGAGCAGCGGACGCCGGGTGCGCAGTTCGGCGGCGAGCAGGTCGACCCGTTCGTGCTCCGGCAAGCTCGGGTAGTCGGCGTGCACGCCCGCCCAAGCGAGCAGTTCGGCGACGACCTGCTCGTGCACCTCCGAGTTCTGCCGCATGTCCAGGCCCTGGAGGTGGAAGCCGAAGGTCTCGACGGCGTGGCGCAGGGCGGCGAGCCGGTCGTCGGCGAGCAGGCCGTCGCCGGTGGCCCGCATCGAGGCATCGATGGCGTCCAGGTCGTCCAGCAGAGCCCGCGGTGTGGGGTACGGCGCGGCGTCGGCGTCCGTGATCCCGTCGGCGGGCGGCGCACCGAGCGCGGCGGTCGCCGTGACCGTCAGGCGGGCCCGAATGGCGTGCAGCGCACGGCGATACGGTTCGTCGGCGTGCGGGGCCGGATCCGGATAACCCGCCTCGGCGAGCGCGGCCACCTCCGGTGTCACCTGGACCAGGCGCGCGGACTGCGCCAGCGTCTTCTCCAGCTCGACCAGGTCGCGCAGGTAGCGGCCGAACGCCACCGCCGAGGCCTGCGCGGCCGCGTGCCGGACGACGTCCGCGGTGACGTAGGGATTGCCGTCCCGGTCGCCGCCGATCCAGGAGCCGGGCCGCAGGATCGGGCGGGTCAGCAGGTCGGCGCCGGGCCAGCGGGAGCGCAGCGCGGCGCGCACCTCGGCGTTGATCGCGGGGATCACGTCGAGCAGGGTCAGCTCGTAGTAGCGCAGACCGACGGCGATTTCGTCCTGAATTCGCAAGCGCGCCAACCGGATCAGGGCCGTGCGCCACAGCGAGAGCACCTGACGGCGGATGCGCAGCTCCAGGTCGGCGCGCTCCGGTTCGGTCTCGGCGTAGCGCTGGCGGCGGCGCATCAGCTCGGTGATCTTGGTCTGGCTGTCGAAGACGGTGCGGCGGCGGGTCTCGGTGGGGTGCGCGGTGATCACCGGCGAGACCAGCGCGTCGGTGAGCAGGTCGGCGACCTCCGCGCCGTTCAGCGCGGCGGCGTCCAGCTTGCGGTAGGTGGCGGCCAGCGAGGAGTCCTGCGGCGGTTCCCCCGCGCCGGTGTGCACGGCGCGGCGGCGATCGCGCTGGATGTCCTCGGCCAGGTTGGCCAGCAGCACGAAATAGGTGAAGGCGCGGATCAGCGGTAGCGCTACGGCGATGTCGACGCCGTGCAGCATCTCCGCGACGGCGCTGCGCCCGACCTCCTCGCGCCGCACCCGGAACGCCTCGATACGGACCCGCTCGATCAGGTCGAAGACCTCGGGGCCCTCGTGATCACGGATGGTGTCGCCGAGCACGCCACCCAGGAACCGGATGTCGTCGCGCAGCGGCCGGGTCGCGTCCTGTTCGGTCTCGATCCGCGGTTCGGTCATGAAATCGACCCTACTGCCGGGAACGGCCGGACCGCCGTACGAGCACGCGCGAATCACACTCGTCCGCACGGTCCCCCACGGCGTCCGAAGAGGCGGGACACAGCGTGATCGCACCGGTAGCGTAGACGGCACGACGGTGCCGAACCGAGGGATTCACATGGCCGACCAGCCCCAGAGCGACACTCCCGCCCGGCTCAGCTTCACCGGCCGGTTCACCCACTTCGGCTCCACCAGGTTGAACGCGATCAGCAGGCTTCAAGGCCGCCTGCACAGCAGGCTCTACGCCAGATTCGGCGGCACCCGGTTCGGCAAGTGGCTGGGGCGGCCGGTGTTCCAGCTGACCGTGCCGGGGCGCAAAACCGGCCAACCGCGGTCCGTCGTGCTGATGTACGTCCCGGACGGCGACGATCTGCTGGTCAGCGGGTCGTTCGGCGGCCATCCGAACCCGCCGAGCTGGTGGCGCAATCTGGTTGCGGCGGGAGGCGGCGAGGCGCGGGTCGGTCACGAGTCCTGGCCGGTGACCGCGCGGGTGGTCACCGACGAGGACGAGTACGCGGCGCGCTGGCGGGTGCTGGTGGCCCACGTTCCGGATTTCGCCACCTACCAGGCGCTGAGTTCACGACGGATGCCGATCGCGGTGCTCAGTCGCACCGAGTGACCGGGCGCTACTGCTCGCGCTGTGCCCGAGCAGTGGCGGTGACCGGATGGGGTGTCCCGGCCTTTGTGGGCGCGGCGCTGGAAGGCAGTGGCCGCGTCCGTTCGCCCAGGCGATCGGCAATCCGATTCACCGACCGCCGGGTCCCGTGGACCGGTTATAGAGTGCGGATCACTCGTGCAGGGTTGCCCGCGGCGAAGACCGCGTCCGGGAGGTCGCGGGTCACCACGCTGCCCGCGCCGACCACCGTGTTCGCGCCGACCGTGACGCCGGGGCAGACGATGACGCCGCCGCCGAACCACACGTTGTCGCCGATCGCGATCGGGGCCGCCGACTCCCAGCGCTGCCGCCGCGCCTCGTGGTCGGTCATCGGATGCAGGGCGGTGAGCAGCTGACAGCGCGGGCCGATGGAGACGTCGTCGCCGATGGTGATGGGCGCGCAGTCGAGCAGGATGGCGTCGTAGTTGAGGAAGCTGTTGGCGCCGATCTCGATGAGATAGCCGTAGTCGCACTGGAACCGGGGCATGATCCAGGACCCCTCCCCCAGCTTGCCGAGCAACTCGCGCAGCACCTGCTCGCGCCGCGCGGTCTCGTCCGGGGCGGTCCTGTTGAACTCGTCGCACAGCGACTGCGCACGCCGCCGCTCCGCGACCAGCTCCGGATCGCTGTCCTTGTACAACTCCCCGCGCAGCATCCGCTGCTTGTGCTCGCCCACGCGGACCACGCTAGCCGAGCAGCGCGCGCGGCCGTCTCAGCCGACCTCGCGCGCCGTAAGACTCGGCGTCGACAGGCGGTGCACCAATACCTGCTCCAGCAGTCCGACAAGCACCTCCTTGACCGAATCGCGCTGGCGCGCATCGCATTCCAGGATCGGAATCCAGTCGTCGAGCCCCAGTGCCTCGCGCACCTCGTCGAGCTCGAAGCGCGGGCCGCGCTCGAATCGGTTCACCACCACGACGAACGGGGTGTGGTGCTCCTCGAAGTAGTCCAGCACCGGATAGCAGTCCTCGACGCGGTCGGTGTCCACCACGATCACCGCGCCGAGGGCGCCGTCCACCAGGTCGTCCCAGAGGAAGACGAAGCGGTCCTGGCCCGGCGTGCCGAACAGGTACAGGATGAGCGAGCTGTCCAGCGTGATGCGTCCGAAGTCGAGTGCGACGGTGGTCTGTGTCTTGTCCGCGTGGCCGGGATCGTCGATGCCTACCGCCACCTCGGTCATGGCGGCCTCGGTGACCAACGGCTCGATCTCGGAGATAGCCCCGATGAAGGTGGTCTTCCCGACGCCGAAACCGCCGCTGACGACGATCTTCACCGACGAAGGCATCGCCGGGTCGGCGGGAGGAACCCGCAAGTCAGAGTGCCCGTACAAGATCCCTGATCCTCTCGATGGCTGCGGTGGAGAGTTCCGGGGCATCGCGGACGGCGACCTGGCCTGCGGTCACGAGATCGCTGACGATCACCTTCGCGACGCCCACCGGCACCCGCAGCGCGGTGCCGATCTCGGCGATGGAATGCGGATGCTGACACAGCACCACCACGGTGCGCTGTTCGAAGCGCAGCGGGGCCGAGAGCGCGGCGGGCGGCGCCTGCACCAGGGTTTCGATGCGCAAACCGTCCAGCAGCGGGGTGGTGCGCCCCGCGGTGACGACGAACGGACGCACGAAAGCGTCCGCGTCGGAGGTCGGTTCGGCCGGACGGGTGGGTGCGGGACGGTTCGGATCGAACCACCCGAAGGACTGGGTCACCGGGATCATCCGCGGGTCCGGCAGCCGCGGCCGGTCTGGATCTCTCATCTGCGCAACGTCTCTCGCAGCTGGGAGATCAGGGCCGGATCGAGCAGGGCGCCCGCGCGTTCGGCGAGCACCGCCATCTCGTAGCCGACCAGTCCGACGTCGCAGCCGCCCTCGGCGATCACGCCGAGGCAGCTGCCGTCGCCGAGCGCGGAGACCAGCAGGAAACCGCGCTTCATCTCGATCATGATCAATTTCAGGCCGTCGAATTCGTAACTGCGCGAGGCGCTCTTGGCCAGGCTGGCCAGACCCGACACCATGGCGGCCAGCCGGTCTGCCCCGGTGCGGTCCAAGCCCTCCGACATCGCGATGAGCAGGCCATCGGAGGAGACCGCGACGGTGTCGCGGACACCGTCGGTGTTGCGGACGAAATTGCCGAGCAGCCAGTTGAAAGTGTGCGGGTCGGCGGTCTGTTGCAGGTGTGTGGTCACGGGCTCCCCTTCACGGTGGTCATTGCTCTACGGTGGTCTGGGCCAGATTTGCTGTGCGCGTGGCGTTGTCGGCCGGGTTCGCGGCGGGAACGCCGCGCTGATGTCCGGTGCGGAACGCCGACAACATGCCGCGCACCTCGTCCGGCGATCGCTCGACGGCCGGTGCGGCGGGCGGGCGGGGCGCGGACGGGCGCTGCGCCGCGATCGTTTCGGCGGAGCGAGTGCGCTTGGTGCGCTTGACGAGTCCGTTGCGGGTGCGCTGCACCGCGGGTGGCGCATCGCCGGGGGCGGCGCGGAACCACGGGGATTCGCCGACGTCGGCGGCGTGCGTGGACCTGGCAGCAGTACCGGATTCTCGGCCGTTCCTCGGGGACGTGCCGCGGGCATGGTGATCGCCACTCGACCCCGACTCACCTGCCACGGCTGCGGCGTGACGTGCGTGCGACCCGAGGGACGGACCCGAACGGAACTCGCCTGCCGCGTCGATGGTTTCGATCGACGCCAGCGGTGTGTGCGATGCGGGTGTCGCAGCTCGGCGTCCGTCGTCGGTCCCGCCGACGCCGTGCACGCGGAATTCCAGTGTCGTACGCGACGACTCGGTGGGTGCGCCGGACGCGGCCTGTCGCGGGCCGGAAGCCGGATGAACACCCGATGCCGCGTGCGCGTCGGCCGAACCGGATTTGCCTGTGGCGCTGTCGGATTCGACAGTAAGCCCGATCGCATCCCGTTCCGGTCGAGAAGCACTGTCCCGTGCGAACGCCGCGCCGTCGCGGCTGCCGCTGTCCGGCGTCGCGTGCTTATTCCGCTGTCCGCCGAGAAGTTCCGTGGGCAACAGCAGCCGGGCCACGATGCCACTGACGGGCGCGACCGTCAGTTCGACGTCGATGCCGAGCCTTCGGGCCAGCCTGCCCACCACGTAGTGGCCGAGGTAGCGCGTCGGGGCGACCAGGAAGTCGCGGTCGCCGCGCAGGCGGGCATTGGCCTCGGCCAGCTGGTCGGGGGGCAGGCCGACGCCGTGGTCGACGACCGCGAGCAGGTAGCCGCCGGGCAGTTTCCTGCCGTAGATCTCGACCTCCAGATCCGGTGGGGAGAAGGCGAGTCCGTTCTCGATCAGCTCGGCGAGCATGTGTGCCAGCTCGCTGACGATCGAGCCCGTGATGGAGACGTCGTCGATGCGGCGCAGCACGACCCGGCGGTAGTCGTCGACCTCGGACAAGCCCGCGCGGATCACGTCGGTGAGCGCGATCGGTTCGGCCCAGCGCCGCGGGCTGCTCTCGCCGACCAGCACCAGCAGGCTCTCGGCGTTGCGGCGCATGCGGGTGGCGAGATGATCGAGTTCGAACAGATTCGACAGCGCCTTCGGATCGAGCTCCTCGCGCTCGAATTCGCTGATCAACCCGAGCTGACGGCGCACCAGATTCTGGTTGCGGCGGGCCAGGTTCGCCATCGACTCCGTGCTGTTGCGGCGCAGCAGCGCCTGTTCCGAGGAGAGGTCGTAGGCGGTGGCCTGCACCCGGTCCAAAGCGGCGGCGACGGCGGCGATCTCGGCCGCGGCGCCGGGCGGCGTCCGCACCGGCTGCGGACGCGGCGGCTGGGTGTCCCCACCGGCGTGCCAGGCGGCGATCACCTCGGGCAGCCGCCGCCCCGCCACGTCGTCGGCCTCGGCGGCGAGCGCGGCCAGCGGACGGACGATGGCGCGCACGCCCGCCACCACCAGGGCGATCTCGATCGCGATCGCGAGCAGCGCGGCGATGAGGAACCCCGCCAAGGTCAGCGCCGCTCCCTGACGCAGGTCGTTCGCGCGCTGCCGCACCCCGTCGCCGACCGCTTGCTGCACGGCGCGCTGCTCATCGATGACGGCCGTCATCTGCGCCCACCAGCCGCTCGGATCCACCGGCCGGACCAACGGGCCCGCACTGGAATCAATGGCGACGCGCTCGGATTCGGCCGCCCGCCTCGCGTCCTCGCCGCGCATCGCGGTGTCGAGCAGATCCCGCTGCGCGACGGTGGCGTCGCGCGCGAATGCCGCGAGCCCTGCCGATTTGGCGGCCCGGATATCGAGGAACTGGACGTATTCGCCGGGCTCGAAACCGTCTGCGGCGAACACCCCGTTGAGGAAGCCGCGCTCGCGCGCCGTCTGCTCCTTCGCCTCGCCGAGCGAGTACAGCGCGAGCAGACCGTGCCGCACCTCGGCGTCGCGCGCCTGGTCGAGGCCGAGTCGCGGACGGTTCAGCGCGTCGATGGCGTCGGTGTAGAACTGGAACGCGGCCGCCCGGCCGATCCGGCCCGCGTCGACCTGGGCGCGGACCGCGGGCAACCCGGCGAGCTGGCCGACCGCAGCCCGGATCTCGCCGGAACCCGCTGCCGCGCCGGATAATTCGACTTCGAGCGCGCGCAGCGCGCGGTCGGTCGCCGCGCGCTGGTCCGTTACCGCCTGCCGCAGCCGGACGTCACCGCCGAGCAGGCCATTGCTCAGACCGCGCTCACGCTGCGCCTCGTGCAGCAGGTCCTGCACCACCAAGGTGAGCGAGACCGCGGCCACCGTGTCGCCGCTGCGCTGGTACGACTGGATCTCCCTGGCGAGGGTGACGCCGAGCAGCGCCAGCACCAGGGTCAGTGAGACGGCCAGAATTCTCGCCAATCGGCCCCGAATGGTGCGTGGCCGAACTATTCTTCCGACACCGGCCGGTTCCGGAGTGGCGGCCGAAGCCGTCACCGCGCCGCTTGCCTGCGGCCTCGAACGCACACGCACCACCCCGCTCCTCGCGAACTGCGACCGCGACGGTTCGAGATCGAACCCGCGGAATCAGGAGCAAGCTGTCACAGGCCGCAGGCGGTGTCAACGCGAAAATCGGGCAAATCGGACATGAGCAGTCATTCTAAACACGCTGGTAATCCAGTATTTTCGCGGTTTCGATCCGCTCACACCGCGCCGCACGCGACGGTGACCGGGGCGCGGGTGAAGCGCACCACATCAGCGGCTTCGAATGTCATACCGACAGCGTCGAATACCGAGCCATCGCCTTCGAATACCCGCGACGGCACCTTCGAAACCGCGCGGGCGTCATCGAAAACCGCACCAACGCTGTCGAACACCGATTCAGCGGCTCAAAACACGTCGCCGAGTCCTCAGCCGCGCGCGTCGGCCAGAATCCCCAACACCGCGTCCGAGGTGTAGAACGGTGCGAGCCGCTCGCGAATCAACTTGGCCAGCACGCCGTTTCGCTTCGCGCCCTCGATCACCGCCGGACCGTAGCGCAGGATCTCGGTGGCGATGTCGTCGCCGGAAAGGCCCAGCTCCGGCAGCATGGCGGCGAGCGTGTAGTCGCCGTACTTGGCGTAGAACACCTCGACGCACTCCGCGACGAGCAGGCCGAAGTACTCCTTCTCGCGGGTGGTCACGGCGACCTCGTAGCAGAGCAGCACGAGCTCGTTGAGATCCTTCTGGGTCAGGTACTCGCGCAAGCCGCTGACCGGCTCGTCGGCGTGGAGATCCCAGAACTCCATGGCGGCCGAGTGCACGGGTGCGTCGCGCAGCATCTCGCGGATCGCGTTGTTGGTGCGCTTCAGCGCGAACATCGCGCCCTTGCCCGCGAGATCACCGACGAATGTGCCGTCGGCGGCCTTCTTGGCGCGGTTGGCGGCCGACTGCCCCAGCGACATCAGCGAGGAGACGCCCGGGATCTTCTCGGCGCGCTCCCGGTTGGCCTGCATGAAGTCGTTGATCAGCTTGTCGACGAACTTCGAGGCCACGGTGGCGACCAGCGGGCTCTCGGTGAGCCGGTCCAGGATGCGCTCCTGGGCTTGGTGCATGCCGAGGATCTTCTCCAGCAAGGCCTCGACCGGTTCCCGCTCGACCACCTCGCCGAGGGTGTAATCGTGGTTGGCGGCGATGTTGTCGTAGATCGAGTCCGCGAACACCCCGACCATGTCGGCCAGCACGGGACTGCCGCCGATCAGGTCGACGACCGTCGCGACCGTCTGCTTCGCCTGGTCGAGCTCTACGACTTCTCGGAACAGGAGCGTGTCGGCGACACCGAGCACCGCCTCGACATCGCGGGCGACGACCTCGGCGAAACGGTCGCCGGTCACCTCGGCAAGCAGGAAATCCACCTGGGCATCCAGCAGCCGTTCGGCGATCTCACGCGGCTCGCTCATCGAAAATTCCACCCATTCGTTCTCGGTCCGGCACGGTCGGACCAGCGCGGGTCAGCCCGCGTCGTTGTCGCGCAGCGATTTCCGTATCTGGTCCAGACGTTCCCGCGCGGCCTTCTCGCGCGCGGCGAATCGTTCGTCGGCGCTGCGGCCCGCCGGGGTCTGCCGGTCGAGCTCACCCATCCCCTGCGCAGTGCCGAAGCGCTGCTCGACCTTATCGCGAACCGACTCGAAAGTAGGCACCCCGGACGGCGAATATCCGCCGGTCTCGGATGGTGCGGTGATACCGGTCGGTTGAACCGGTACCGCCGGTACCGGGAAACCGCCTCCGACCTGCCCGGATGCCGAGGCGTCCGCGACGCCGCCATGCACGGAAGCGTCGGACGTGGCAGGACTCACATCGGATCCGGAGCCCGCATCAGTCGCTCCGATCAGCTCGTCCAGCGCCGCGCGCACGGCCCAGAACGTCGAGCGCCCCTCCACCGCGGCGCGCAAGGTCGCCGCCAGTTCCGCGTCCGGCAGGGCGGTGAGCCGCGCGAGGATTTCTCTCGTATCACTCATAACGCCAGGCTACGCACCGGAACAGACCACCCGCCCCGTTCTAATCGGCGAGGATCTCCGTCGCCCAGGCACGCAAGGTGGCGGGCCATTCGGCGCCGAGCAGCGCGATGAGATCGTTGTGCCCGCCGCCCGGCACCACCAGGAGCCGCTTCGGTTCGGGCGCGGCGGCGTACAACCGCTCGGCATTGCGCAGCGGTAGCAGTTCGTCTTGGTCGCCGTGCATGATCAGCACCGGCGCGGTGAGCCCGGCGATCCGCCGCAGGTTCGGATAGGCGTCGGGGATCAACGGGCGGGGCAGGAACGGGTAGATCGACCCGGCCGCGTCGCGGATGCCGGTGAAGGTCGACATCAGCACCAACCCGGCGGGCGGGTGCGCCTCGGACAGCTCGAGCAGCACACCACCGCCCAGCGACTTGCCCAGGTACAGCACCCGATTCGGGTCCACCTCCGGCCGGGCGAGCAGCGCGGTGCGCGCCGCACGCGCGTCGAGGTAGGTGCCGTGCTCGCTGGGTCGTCCGGTGCTGCGGCCGTAGCCGCGGTAATCGAAGGCGAGCACGTCGAAGCCCGCGGCGACCAGCAGCGCGAAGATCGCGACCCGGTCGCCGAGATTGCCCGCGTTGCCGTGCGCGAAGAGGACGTGCCCGATCGGCCGCGGCGCGGGCAGCCACCAGGCGTGCAGGGTCTCGCCGTCGTCGGTCCTCAGCGACAGGTCGGTGTAGTCGAGGCCGACCGCGGCGGGCGTCTGGAGGACCTGCCGCTCCGGCAGGTAGGTCAGCGCGTTGAGGATCCGAGCCGCGGGGTGTCGCATGCAGACGTTCTTACCCCGCCGAGCCTTGGTGAGTCGTCCCGGCCCGCCCGACGGCGAAGCGACCGTCCTGCGTCCGTATCGGTCTTCGGATGTGCGGGACTACGGCGGCGACAGCCCGCGCCCCGGCTGGCCACGGTGTCGCTGATACTTCGCGCGGACTCGGCGGCCGGGGTCAGTCGACGACCACGTCGACGCCGCGCCAGAACGCCACCCGGTCGCGCACCATCTCGGCGTCCGGCTTGGGTGCCGGATAGAACCAGGCGGCGTCGGGGTTGCGCTCGCCGTCGACGGTCACCGTGTAGTAGGACGCGGTGCCCTTCCACGGGCAGATCGTGTGATGCTCGCTGGGCTCGAAGTATTCGCGGCGCACGGCGTCCGCGGGGAAGTAGTGATTGCCCTCCACCACCACGGTGTCGTCGCTCTCGGCGAGCACCGTCTCGCGCCATACCGCTCGTACGGTCATCGGAACTCCCGATCGTCGGAGGAAAGTTGCCACTCGCCACGCTACTACCGGATGGGAGACCGCCGCCGCTCGGAAACGACGAGACCCGTACGGCTTTGTGGCCGTACGGGTCTCGCTACGGACCATGCCTACCCGCGCAGGACCGCGCCCACCGCTTCGGCGGCCGACGCGACCGCGGCGTCGCGGGCGGCGCTCGCCTCGTCCTCGGTCAGCGTGCGATCCGCGGCGCGGAAGCGCAGGGCGTAGGTGAGGGACTTGCGACCCTCGCCCGCTTGCGCGCCCTCGTACACGTCGAACAGGGCGATGTCCTCCAGCAGCTCGCCGCCGCCGGTGCGCAGCGCGGCCTCGACCGAGCCCGCGGGCACCGACTTCTCGACGCTCACCGACACGTCCTGCAGCACCGCCGGGAACGGCGACACCACCGGAACCGGACGGGACTCGCGCAGCGGCAGCGCGTCCAGGTTCAGCTCGAGCGCGCAGGTCCGCGGCGGCAGGCCGGAGCGTTCCAGCACGGCCGGGTGCAGCTCACCGGCGTGGCCGACGACCTCGCCGTCCACCACCAGCTCAGCGCAGCGGCCGGGATGCCAGGGCAGGTGCGCGCCCGCGCGACGCTCGATGGTCACGCCCGCCGCGTCCGCGATGGCGTCGGCCAGAGCGAACGCGTCGGCGGCCTCGGCTTGCCGTCCCGGACCCCACGGTCCGCGCGGCTCGCGGCGGCCGGTCAGCACGGCGCCGACGTGCACCGGCTGGGCGGGCAGCGAGTCGATCAGCTCGGCGATCTGCTCGTCGGTCGGACGACGATCCACCGCGAGCGCCTCGACGGCCCTGGTGTTCGGACCCGGCAGCACCACCTGCGCGATGCCGTAGATCGTCAGGTCGCGGGCGCCGCGGGAGATATTGCGCGCGGCGACCTCGAACAGACCGGGCAGCAGCGTGGTGGCCAGTTCGGCGCGCTCCACGTCGAGCGGGTTGAGCACCCGGGTGGTGGTGCGGCGCGGGTCGTCGGCGTCCAGGCCCCAGGTGTCGAACACGCCCGAGGGCAGGAACATCGGCGGCGGCACCTCGACGCCACCGGCGAAGGCCAGCGCCCGGCTGACCGCGCGGCGACGGCGCTGCGCGGCGGTGAGTCCGCGCCCGGCCGGGGCGGTCGGCAGCACCGACGGGATCTGCTCCAGACCCTCGAGCCGGAGCACCTCTTCCACCAGGTCGGCGGGCTGGGCCAGGTCGGGCCGCCAGCTCGGCGGGGTCACCACGAGCTGACCGTGCCCGGTCTCCTCGTTCACCGACACCTCGACGGTGCAGCCGATCTGGGCGAGGCGGCGCGCGGACGTGCCGGTCGGGTAGGTGACGCCCGCGACGCGGTCGGCCAGGTCGATGTCGATGCGGATCGGCTCCGCGGGCGGCGTCGGGACTCGCACGTCGGTGAGCGCCGACTCGATGGTGCCGCCCGCGATCTCGGCGAGCAGCGTGGCGGCCCGGTCCAGCGCGACGACGTTGATCTCCGGGTCGACCACGCGCTCGTAGCGCTTGCCCGCCTCGGACACCAGCTTGTGCCTGCGCGCGGTGCGGTAGACGAGCAGCGGGTTCCAGGTGGCCGCTTCGAGCACCACGTCGGTGGTCTGCGGACCGACCTCGGTGCTCGCGCCGCCCATGACGCCGGCCAGCGAGACCACACCGGAATCGTCGGCGATCACCACGTCCTCGGCGTCGAGCACGCGCTCCACCTCGTCGAGGGTGCGCAGCGACTCGCCCTTGTGCGCAGTGCGGACCACCAGGCCGCCGGTGAGCTCGGCGGCGTCGAACGCGTGCAGCGGCTGCCCCAGCTCGAGCATGACGTAGTTGGTCACGTCGACCGCGGGGGAGATCGGGCGCACGCCCGACAGCAGCAGCCGTCGCTGCAGCCACCACGGGCTGACCGCATTCGGGTCGATGCCGGTGACCCGGCGCACCGCGAACCGGGTGCACTTCGAGGACGGCTCCAGCTTCACCGGCCAGGCGTCGGCCTCGTCGTCGGGCAGCGTGCGCACCGCCGGGTCGGCGTACTCGAGATCGAAGCCGCAGGCCAGCTCGCGAGCCAGGCCGCGCGCCGAGAAGCAGTAGCCGCGGTCGGGGGTGATGTTCAGCTCGATGACGGTGTCGTTCAGGCCGAGCAGCTCGTTGGCGTCCGTGCCCGGCTCGGCGGTGCCCGGCTCGAGCACCAGGATGCCGGAGTGGTCCTTGCCGATGCCCAGCTCGGCGACCGAGCAGATCATGCCGTGGGAGACGTGGCCGTAGGTCTTGCGCGAGGCGATCTTGAAGCCACCGGGCAGCTCGCCGCCGGGCAGGACCACCACGACGAGATCACCGACGGCGAAATTCCGTGCGCCGCAGACGATCTCTTGTAGCTCGGGGTTACCGACGTCGACCTTGCAGAAGCGGATCGGCTTCTTGAACTCGGTCAGCTCGGTGATCTCGGCGACACGGCCGACGACCAGCGGCTTGTCGATGTCACCGGTCACCCGCTGGAGCTTGTCGACCTCTTCGACTTCCAGACCCACGCGGACGAACCCGGCATCCAGCTCCTCCGGCGTCACCGACCACTCGGGCGTGGTGCGCTGGATGATCTCGGTCAGCCAGGACTGCGCTACTCGCACTTGAGGTTTCGCTCTCTCGATCGAAGGGAGTTCGGGAATCGGGCCGGTTCTACGACCGGATGCCGAAGGGCAGGGTGAACCGCACGTCGCCCTCGACGATGTCGCGCATGTCCGGGATGCCGTTGCGGAACTGCAGGGTGCGCTCCAGGCCCATGCCGAACGCGAACCCGCTGTACACCTCGGGATCGATCCCGCTGGCGATCAGCACCTTCGGGTTCACCATGCCGCAGCCGCCCCACTCGACCCAGCCCGCGCCACCCTTCTTGTCCGGGAACCAGACGTCCACCTCGGCGGACGGCTCGGTGAACGGGAAGTAGTTCGGGCGCATCCTCGTGCGCGTCTCCGGCCCGAACAGGGCGCGGGCGAACGCGTCCAGGGTGCCCCGCAGATGCGCCATGGTCAGGCCCTTGTCCACCGCGAGGCCTTCGACCTGGGAGAACACCGGCGTGTGGGTGGCGTCCAGCTCGTCGGTGCGGAAGGTACGGCCCGGGCACACCACGTAGATCGGCAGGTCGCGCTCGAGCATCGAACGCACCTGCACCGGGGAGGTGTGGGTGCGCAGCACCTGGCGCGAACCCTCCGGCGCGATATGGAAGGTGTCCTGCATGGTGCGAGCAGGGTGGTCGGGCAGGAAGTTGAGCGCGTCGAAGTTGAAGTGCTCGGTCTCCACCTCGGGACCCTCGGCGACCTCCCAGCCCATCGCGACGAACACGTCGGCGATCTGCTCGGAGATGACCGTGATCGGATGGCGGGCACCGTCCGGGAGACGGCGGGCGGGCAGGGTGACGTCGATGGTCTCGGCCACCAGCACGGCCGCGTCGCGCTCGGCGAGCAGCACCGCGCGGCGCGACTCGAACGCCTCGGAAACCCGCGCCCGCGCCACGTTCACCCGCTTGCCCGCGTCGGCCTTCTCCGACTTGGGCAGACCGCCGAGCGCGCGCTGCGCGAGGGCGAGCGGCGCCTTGCCGCCGAGATGCTCGGTCTTGGCCACCGCGAGAGCGTCCAGGTCGGCGGCCGCGGCGAACGCCTTCTCGGCCTCGGCCGCCGCCGCGGCCAGCGCCTCCTCGGTCAGCGCGGTGACTTGCCCCTCGGCGTTCTGCTCAACTCCCGTGTTGTCGTCGGCCACGATCGTTCGTCTCTCCCCTGGGGATCGGTTCGCGGGTCCGGCTTATTGCCTACCCACATTGCTGCTGGTGGAATCCTATTGGATCGGCTGTGCCCGAATCACGCGGATTACCCGCTACCGGCCCGGCGACTGTGCTAGAGCCGCCGATCGGATCCGTGGCAGCGGGCATCCGCGCAGGTATCCGCCTCGCTCGGCGCGAGCGATGGCAGTGGAGACGTGATCGCCCGTCTCCTCGCCTCGGCCTGCTATCCGACCGGTCACCAGAGCGGTTCGTACACCGCCTCGCCGTCCAGATCGGGGGCGACCGGCAGGAAGTCCGGAACCGTCCGCGCGGCGCTGGCCCGCATCTTGGCGACCGCCTCTTCGACGCCGGGCGCGGCGATGCCGAGCCGGTCGAGCAATTCCGCGCGCACCTCGAGGAACTCCGGCCGGTCGACGGCGAACTCCTCCTCCAGCTCGGCCACCGGACGGCCCGCGCCGAGATCGCGCCAGTACGGGTAGGTCGCGATCAGGGTGACCGCCTCGACCAGATCGGCGGCGAGCAGGACCGCGCCGCCCTCGGAGTCGGCGTACAGCACCGGGCGCTCCGTGCCCGGCGCGCCACACAGGAAGAACGTGCCGCCCGCACCGTCACCGGCGATCGGCGTGAGCGGCGTTCCGTTCGGCAGCCGCAGGTCCTCGACAGGCTGGCGGCGCCTGATATCGAAATCGCTCGGCCAGGCCAGCAGCCCGGCCAGTTCGGGATCGCCCTCGATCCGGCGCAGCAGTTCGTCCCCGGCGCTCATGATCGAACCCTAGAACGCCTCGGCGTGTCGCACACGAGAACCGCCGAAGGCGCGCCTACCGGTAGCGGACTCGGGAATTCGCGTACAGGCAGATGGCGGCGGCGGTCGCGAGGTTGAGGCTCTCGGCGCGGCCGCGGATGGGGATGCGGATCCGGTGGTCGGCGCGGGCGGTGACGGCGGGCGCGAGGCCGTGCGCCTCGTTGCCGAACAGCCAGGCGACGCGGCCGGTGAACAGTTCGTCGGCGTCGTCGAGGTCGACCTCGCCGTCGGCGGCGGTGGCCAGGATCGTGATCCCGGCGGCGGTCAGGGCGTCCAGCGTTTCGGCGACATCACGGTGCCGGGCGATCGGGACGTGGAACAGACTGCCCGCGCTGGCGCGCACGCACTTGCCGTTGTGCGGGTCGACGGCGTCACCGGCCAGCACGACCGCGTCGGCGCCGACCGAATCCACCACCCGGATGAGCGTGCCCGCGTTGCCCGGCTCGGCGATCTCGACCGGCACCGCCAGCATGCGCGGCTCGGCGGCGAGCACCTCGTCGAGCCCGATGTCGACCAGATCGCACACGGCGACCAGGCCGGGCGCCGTCACGGTCTCCCCCAGATGCTCAGCCGCGCGCTCGCTCACCAACGTGGCCCGGACCCCGTCGGCGACCGCGCCCGCGATCAGCGCGTGGTCGCGTTCGGCCGCCGTCGGCGAATAGAACAGCTCACGCACCCGGCCGGTCTGCAGTGCCGCGGTGACCGAGTTCGCGCCCTCGGCGAGGAACAGCCCGGTCTTGCGGCGCTGTGGCGCGCGGTGCAGCTTGACAGCGGAAACGACCCGCGGATTGCGCTCGGAGAGCGCGTCCGCGGGTCGTTCCGAAAGGTGTCCCTTGGTCAACAGGGTCGGCCGGATCAGGCGGCCGGGGCGTTGACGTCCTGCGGGAGGGCGGCCTTGGCGACAGCGACCAGACCGGCGAAGGCCTCGGCGTCGGAGACGGCGAGCTCGGCCAGGATCTTGCGGTCCACCTCGACACCGGCGGCCTTCAGGCCCTGGATGAACCGGTTGTAGGTGATGTCGTTGATGCGCGCCGCGGCGTTGATGCGGGCGATCCACAGCTTGCGGAAGTCACCCTTGCGCGCCCGGCGGTCCCGGTAGGCGTAGGTGAGCGAGTGCAGCTGCTGTTCCTTGGCCTTGCGGTAAAGCCGCGAGCGCTGGCCCCGGTAGCCCTTGGAGGCCTCGAGGATGGAACGGCGCTTCTTCTGAGCGTTGACGGCCCTCTTGACGCGTGCCACTGGTCAGTCCTTGATCGAATAGGGGGCGCGTGCGGCGCCCGGGAGGTTGGTCAGGGGTGGCGTCCGGAATCTCCGGTCGCGGTGCTGCCCGAAGGGGATCAGATACCCAGCAGCTTCTTCACGCGACGGACGTCGGCAGCCGCGACGACCTCCGTGCCGTCCAGACGACGAGTCCGGCGGGTGGGCTTGTGCTCGAACAGGTGGCGACGGTTCGCCTGCTGGCGCAGCAGCTTGCCTTTACCGGACACCTTGAATCGCTTCGAGGCGCCGCTGTGGCTCTTCATCTTCGGCATGGATTCCTCTATCTGGTCGTCCCGGCGGTCGTCACCCGACCGCCGGTGTCTGTTCGTATAACTGCGGGCGTGGCCTACTCGGCCTGCTCCGCGGCCGGGGTCTCACCGGCGGGCGCGGCGCTCGCGGCAGGCCGTCCGGCCGATTCCTGCTGCGCCTTCACGCGGGTCTTCGCTCCCTTGTGGGGTGCGAGGACCATGGTCATGTTCCGGCCGTCCTGCTTGGCCGAGGTCTCCACGAAACCCAGGTCCGCGACGTCGGAGGCCAGCCGCTGCAGCAACCGGAACCCGAGTTCGGGCCGGGACTGCTCGCGACCCCGGAACATGATCGTCACCTTGACCTTGGACCCGGCTTCGAGGAAGCGAACGACATTGCGCTTCTTGGTCTCGTAGTCGTGGTCGTCGATCTTGGGCCGGAGCTTCTGCTCCTTGATCACGGTCTGCTGCTGGTTCTTCCGAGACTCCCGCGCCTTCTGCGCCGTCTCGTACTTGAACTTGCCGTAGTCCATGATCTTGCAAACCGGCGGACGGGCATCCGGAGCCACCTCGACCAGGTCGAGATCGGCCTCGAGGGCGACGCGTAGCGCATCTTCAACACGCACGATCCCAACCTGCTCGCCGCCAGGTCCGATGAGTCGAACCTCGGGAACGCGGATGCGATCGTTGATGCGGGTCTCAGTGCTGATGGGGCCTCCTAGGTCAAGCGGTGTCGTCAGACGACCGCAGGCAATAACTGCAACCCCTTGTTCAACACAAAAGCCCCGGTGCGGTATTTCACCGCAACGGGGCCCGAGTCGACCGATCACCGATGCCAGGCATCGACTCTTGCGCGCGAGAAGGCTCTCCGCGCAAGAAACCCACCACTTCGGGCGGGTGACCGGACCGTTTGACCTATACGATCGCTCGTCGGCAACGGTGGGAGTCGGGCTCCACTTATCAGCCCCGGGTCGTGCGGCACCTGGCAACACGGTTCGGGGCGGTCGTCAGCGGAAAGTCTAGCATTGCCGTCCGCTATCGCCGAATCGGCTCGAAAACACGTTGCGCGGCCCCAGCGGCGGTGCCACGCTCCCCCGGTGCCCGTCTCCTTCACCGACTTGCTGCGCTGGCAGTTCGACCTGACTTGGTCGCTGGCGAGCTACCACTTGGACGCCCTGACACCCGATGACTTGCGGTGGGAACCCGGCCCGCTCGTCTGGACCGTACACCGCGGCGCGGACGGCAATTGGCGACCGGACTGGGCCGATACCGAACCCGACCCGATCCCCGTGCCCACCATCGCCTGGCTCACCTGGCACATCGACTGGTGGTGGAGCACCGCGCTGGCCCACCTCGAGGGCCGCGTCCCGCCGCCGCGCGAGCAGGTGTACTGGGCGGGCGACGCGGCGCGGGCGCGGCTCGACGAACTCCGCGCCGCATGGTCCGCGGCGCTGGACGCCGCGGATCCGAACGCGCCCGCCGCGTATCCGTGGCCCGCCGACGCCGGGCTCACTGTGACGCACCTCGCTGCCTGGGTGAACGCCGAGCTGATGAAGAACGTCGCGGAGCTCGGCCAGCTCCGACTGCTCCGGGCGGCCTCGCTAGCCTGAGGGCATGACTGACGACCTCGACTCCGTGCGCGAATTGGCCGACATCCCCGCCGTCGAGGTGATCAGCCGCGCCGCCGTGATGCTGATGAGTTCGGCCGCGGAGAAGCTCGGACTCGCCGATCCGGACCCGGAAAGCAGTCCGCACCGCGATCTGGACGAGGCCCGCCGCGTCATCACGGCGCTCGCCGGCCTGGTCACCGCCTCGGTCGAATACCTCGGGCCGCACGCCGGACCGATCCGCGAGGGCCTGCAGTCCCTGCAGCGGGCATTCCGCGAGGCCTCCGCCCACCCGGACGAGCCGGGCAAGGGCCCGGGCGAGAAGTACACCGGCCCGGTCTACTGAGCCGGTTTCCCGTCCCGTCCGCCGCGACCGCCCACGCGGGCGGCGGTCGATGCGGCATGCTGGCAGCATGGCGACACCGATCTTGCTCGTTCCCGGATTCTGGCTCGGCGCGTGGGCGTGGGACGAGGTGGCCGAAGACCTGCGCGGGCGCGGTTTCGACGTGCGGGCGCTGACGCTGCCCGGGCTCGACCCCGACGACGACGACCGGCTCGCGGCCACCATCGAGGAGCAGGCGGGGGCCATCCTGGCGGCCATCGACCCCGCGGATTCCGCTGTGCTGGTGTCGCATTCGGGCGGCGCCGCGCCGGGTTACCTGGCCACCGATGTCGCGCCGGAGCGTTTTCAGCACGCGGTGTACGTCGACTGCGCGCCGGTGCCGGACGGTTTCGTGCTCAACGATTCGCTCGGCGCGGCGCGCGAGTTCCCGCTACCGAGCTGGGAGCAGTTGGCGGAAGAGGGTGACAGCCTCGTCGGGCTGAACCCGGAGCAACTAGCGCGCTTCCGGGAGCGCGCGGTGTCGGAACCGGCGAGCATCGCGGGCGCGCCACTGCGGCTGAGCGATTCGCCCGCGCGCCTCGCCGTGCCGACGACGGTGGTGTGCACCAGCATCACCGCGGAGCTGGTGCGGCAGCTGAGCACGAGCGGCGAGGCGCCGGTGTTCAGCGAGATCGCGCGATTCGACGCGACGCTGATCGACCTGCCGACCGGACACTGGCCCATGTGGTCGAAGCCGATGGAGCTGGCGCAGATCATCGCCACGGCCGCGTCGGAGTCGGCGAAGAACTGAGGGCCGCGCGGCCGAGACGGGGCGGGCCGACACGACCGGCCCCGCCCGGCGCGTTCACTGCCCCGGCGTGACCGAGATCGACGAGCCGGTGGCGATCATGTTGGCGAGGGCCTGGAGAAGGCTGGTCAGACCGGCGCTTCCGCTGTCCATGGGGATTCCTTTCGCTGTGCGGCGCGCTCAGGCGCCCGGGTTGTAGTTGATGGACGATCCACTGCTCAGGAACGTGAGGATCTGCGCGACGAGCGCGGCGATGTCGACGCCTTCCATGGGCGTATTCCTTTCTCTCCCACCGGTTCTCGGGCGCGCAAGCGCCACGAATCGGTGCACTCACCGTGACTGTCCCGGACGGGCCCGGACACGGTGAGCCGATCTTACACACGACTGTTTCACTTTTTCCGGCGTTTTCGGGACCCAATGCGCGGGCACTCCCGCGCGCGCATCGGGTGCGCCGCCCCGACGTTCGAACCACCCGTGCGCGACGCCCGGCCTGCTGGCCCGACCCGGTCGAACTACCCACCGTCGACCAACTCGCCGAAAACGACGAGTGGCCGCGTCCTGGAGACGCGGCCACTCGATCGACGCAGCTTTGTCGATCAGCTCTGTTGTTCGATCAACGCAGCGCGGCGGCCTTCCTTGCCAGCCGCTTCGCCGCCGCGGTCTCCGACGGCGCCTTCTTGGCCGCCGCCTTCTCGGCCGGAGCCTTCGCCGCCTTGGTCGGCTTCGAAGCCGTCGGCTCCGCCGGAACCGCCTTGGCCGCCGCCTTCTTCACGGCCTTCTTCGCCGGGGCACGCTTGGCCGGAGCCGTCGCGGCGGGCTGAGCGAGCACCTCCTTGAGGAACTGGCCCGTGTAGCTGTTCGGCACGTCCGCGACGTCCTCCGGAACGCCCTCGGCCACCACGGTGCCGCCGCCGGAGCCGCCCTCGGGACCCATGTCGACCACCCAGTCGGAGGTCTTGATGACATCCAGGTTGTGCTCGATGACGATGACGGTGTTGCCCTTGTCGACCAGACCGTTGATGACGGCGAGCAGCTTGCGGATGTCCTCGAAGTGCAGACCGGTGGTCGGCTCGTCGAGGATGTAGACGGTGCGGCCGGTGGAACGCTTCTGCAACTCCGCCGCCAGCTTCACGCGCTGCGCCTCGCCGCCGGACAGCGTCGGCGCGCTCTGGCCGAGGCGCACGTAGCCGAGGCCGACGTCCACCAGGGTCTTGAGGTAGCGGTGGATCGAGGTGACGGGCTCGAAGAACTCGGCGGCCTCCTCGATGGACATGTCCAGCACCTCGGCGATGGTCTTGCCCTTGTAGTGCACCTCGAGGGTTTCCCGGTTGTAGCGCGCGCCGTGGCAGACCTCGCACGGCACGTACACGTCCGGCAGGAAGTTCATCTCGATCTTCAGCGTGCCGTCGCCGGAGCACGCCTCGCAGCGGCCGCCCTTGACGTTGAACGAGAACCGGCCGGGCTGGTAGCCGCGCACCTTCGCCTCGGTGGTCGCCGCGAACAGCGTCCTGATCTTGTCGAACACGCCGGTGTAGGTGGCCGGGTTGGAGCGCGGCGTCCGGCCGATCGGGGACTGATCGACCTGCACCAGCTTGTCCAGGTGATCCAGGCCGTTGACCCTGGTGTGCCTGCCCGGCACCTGGCGGGCGCCGTTGAGCTTGTTCGCCAGCACGGTGGCCAGGATGTCGTTGACCAGCGTCGACTTGCCCGAGCCCGAGACGCCGGTCACCGAGGTGAGCACGCCGAGCGGGAAGGAGACGTCGATGCCCTTCAGGTTGTGCTCGGTGGCGCCGACCACGGTGAGCTTGCGCTTCTTGTCCACCGGTCGGCGCACCATCGGCACCTCGATGCGCTCGCGGCCCGAAAGGTACGCGCCGGTCAGCGAATTCGGGTCGGTGAGCAGTTCCTGGTACGGGCCGCTGTGCACCACTCGGCCGCCGTGCTCGCCCGCCAGCGGGCCGATGTCGACCACCCAGTCCGAGGCGCGGATGGTGTCTTCGTCGTGCTCGACCACGATCAGCGTGTTGCCGAGATTCTTGAGCCGCGTGAGGGTTTCGATGAGTCGCCGGTTGTCGCGCTGGTGCAGGCCGATGGACGGCTCGTCCAGCACGTACAGCACGCCGACCAGGCCGGAGCCGATCTGGGTGGCCAGCCGGATGCGCTGCGCCTCACCGCCGGACAGGGTCGCGGCGGCACGGGACAGCGTCAGGTACTCCAGGCCGACGTCGAGCAAGAAGCCCAGGCGCGCCTGAACCTCCTTGAGCACCTGCCCGGCGATCGCGGCCTCGCGCTCCCCCAGCGTCAGCGAGTTGAGGAACTTCGAGCAGTCGCCGATCGACAGGTCGCTGACGTCGGCGATGGACTTGCGCTCCTCGGCCGCGGCGATGGTGACGGCCAGGATCTCCGGGCGCAGCCGCGCGCCGTTGCAGACGGGGCACGGGATATCGCGCATGTACCCCTCGTAGTGCTCCTTCATCTGCTCGGAGTCGGTGTTCTCCATGCGCCGCTGGAGGAACGGCATGACGCCCTCGAAGTCGGCGTAGTAGGAGCGCTTGCGTCCGTAGCGGTTGGTGTAGGAGACGTGCACCTGGTCGGCGCTGCCCTCGAGCACGGCCTTGCGCGCCTTGACCGGCAGCTCCCGCCACGGGGTGTCCATGGAGAAGCCGATGGCCTCGGCGAGGCCCGACAGCAGCCGGGTGAAGTACTCCGCGGTCTGCCCGCGCGACCACGGCGCGATGGCGCCCGCGGCGAGGCTGAGCTCGGGATCGGGAACCACCAGGTCCGGGTCGACCTCCTTGCGGATGCCGAGGCCGGTGCAGTCCGGGCAGGCGCCGTAGGGCGAGTTGAACGAGAACGACCTCGGCTCGAGATCCTCGATGTCGAGCGGGTGGCCGTTGGGGCAGGCGAGACGCTCGGAGAAGCGGCGCTCCCGGTCGTGGGCGTGCTCGTCGCGGTCGACGAAGTCCAGCACCACGATGCCGTCGGCAAGGCGCAGCGCGGTCTCGATGGAATCGGTCAGACGCTGCTTGGAGGTCGGCTTGACGGTGAGCCGGTCCACGACGACCTCGACGTCGTGCTTCTCCTGCTTCTTCAGCTTCGGCGGATCGGTGAGCGGATACACCACGCCGTCGACCCGCACCCGGGAGTAGCCCTGGGTGTTGAGCTGGTCGAACAGGTCGACGAACTCGCCCTTGCGTGTCCGCACCACCGGCGCGAGCACCTGGAACTTGGTGCCCTCCTCCATGGCGAGCACCTGGTCGACGATCTGCTGCGGGGTCTGCTTGGCGATCAGCTCGCCGCAGACCGGGCAGTGCGGAGTGCCCGCCCGCGCGTAGAGCAGACGCAGGTAGTCGTAGACCTCGGTGATGGTGCCCACGGTCGAGCGCGGGTTGCGGTTGGTGGACTTCTGATCGATGGACACCGCGGGCGACAGACCCTCGATGAAGTCGACATCGGGCTTGTCCATCTGCCCGAGGAACTGCCTGGCGTAGGCCGACAGCGATTCGACGTACCGGCGCTGGCCCTCGGCGAAGATGGTGTCGAAGGCGAGGCTGGACTTGCCGGAGCCGGACAATCCGGTGAACACGATCAGGCTGTCGCGGGGCAGATCGAGGTCGACCCCCTTCAGGTTGTGCTCCCGGGCTCCGCGCACGGTGAGGCGTTCCGCCACCAGGTGTGTCCCTTCTCGATCGTGTGTTGACGTGCAGACATACCCCCGTTGGCCACTCTAGGCCGGGGCACCGACAAGTTTCGTCCGAGCGGCCGCCGAGCTGCTCGGACACCGCACGCGCAGGGCCGTCAGCCTGCCCGTCGCGTGCCCTCCGACCGCCCGATGACCTGCCATCCGTGCGCGTCCACCGTGACGGTCAACACCTCCGGCCCGATCCGCAGCCCGCTGATCCGCAGTGGCAGATACCGCTCGGGCACGGCGGGCGCCACCTCCGCCGCGCCCGCACCCGGCTCCAGCCGGACCAGGCTGCGCAGGAACAGCAGCGGCGCGGCCGCGGCCCAGGCCTGCGGCGAGCACGAGGTCGGGTACGGCACCGGCGCGTCGAACTCGGCGCGGTCGAAACCGCAGAACAGTTCGGGCAGCCGGTAGCCGAACCGGACCGAGGCGTCGAGCACCGCGTCGATCACCCGGGTGGCGTGCTCGGTGAGTCCGTAGCGCATCAGCCCGGCCGCGCAGACCGCGTTGTCGTGCGGCCACACCGATCCGTTGTGGTAACTGACGGGGTTGTAGGCGCCCATGTCGCTGGACAGGGTTCGGATGCCCCAGCCGGTGAACATGTCGGGGGCGAGCAACCGGTCCGCGACCAGCGCCGCCTTGTCCTCGTCCACGATACCGGTCCACAGGCAGTGGCCGATGTTCGAGGTCAGCGCGTCGATCGGCCGTTTGTCCCGGTCCAGTCCGACGGCGTACCAGCCGCGTTCGGGCAGCCAGAACTTCGCGTTGAACTCGGCCTTGAGCCGGGCGGCCGCGGCGCGCAGCCGGGCGGCGGTGTCTCGGTCGCCGAGGTCGGCGGCCAGCTCGGCCCTCGCCAGGTACGCCGCGTAGACATAGCCCTGTACCTCCGCGAGCGCGATGGGCGGTTCGGGCAGCGTTCCGTCGGCGAAGTTGATCCCGTCCCAGGAGTCCTTCCAGCCCTGGTTGTCCAGACCGTGGTCGGCTTCCCGCCGGTATTCGACGAAACCGTCCCCGTCGGCGTCGCCGTAGCGCTGGATCCACTCGATGGCGCGGTCGGCGTGCGGCAGCAGTTCGTCGCGGGTGGCGGCGTCGAGTCCCCAGCGGTGCAGCTCGCCGAGCACCATGACGAAAAGCGGTGTGGCGTCGACTGTTCCGTAGTACACCCGGTCCCCGCCGAGCAGTTTCGTCGCGGCCCGGCCGAAGCGGATCTCGTGCGGGATACGGCCGGGTTGTTCCTCGGTCGCAGTGTGCTCGCGGACGCCCTGGAGACCGGCCAGGCTCTGCAAGGTGCCGATGGCCAGCCTGCGATCCACCGGCAGCACCATCCACGAGGTGAGCAGCGAGTCCCGTCCGAACAACGCCATGAACCACGGCGCGCCCGCCGCGACCACCGCGCGCTCGGGACTGGCGGGATCGAAGATGCGCAGGGCGCCGAGATCGGCGACGGCGCGGCGCAGCACGGCGGCCAGCGTCGGGTCGCCGGTCCGCACCCGCGGCGAGTTCTCGTACCAGGCGCGCAGCCGCCGGGCGGGCGCGCTGTGCGCGATCGAGCTGCCGCACATGTGCCGGGGCGTGACCGCTGCCGAGCCGAGCAACGGCTGATACTGGACGCACGTCGACCAGGACCCGCGCGCGGGCAGCCGGACCGACCAGCGCAGCCGTCTGCCGTCGAACGTCGCGTCCACTGCCCGAACCGCCACCGCGACGCCGAGCGCGGGCGCCGCGATTTCGAGACCGCCGTCGTCCACCCGGTCCTCGGTGTCGGGGCCCGCGCCGACGCGACCTTCCTTGACCTCGAACAGATCCGCGAAATCGGCGTCCACCTCGAGCGCGATCGCGCAGTCGATGGGCTCGCCGGAGAGGTTGCGCACGGTGAGGTCCTCGCGCATGCCGTCGCCGACGTGCCGTCCGACGATCACCAGCGCGGTGCTGTCGGCGCGGCCCGGCGGCGGCGCGGTGCGCGCGAGCAGCGTGGCGCTGTAGGGGTCGGCGTACTGCACGCTCAACGGTTGCGGCGCTTGGCCGTCCACGGTCAAGCGCCAGCGCGAGAGCACCCTGGTGTCGCGGACGAACAGGCCCTGCGCCCGGCGCGGCTCGATACCGCCGCCGGATTCGCTGAGGCAGAACGTGGATCCCTCGACGAGCGTGACCGCGCCCGCCGTCCCGTGTTGCGCGGGTCCGCTGCCCCACGGGTCCATGACGTCACCCGTCCTTGCGCCGGGGATCGGCCGGAGCGCTCGGGGCGTTCCGCGGTGTCGCTGAATCGGTCATCGTTCGACAACTTCCACGCGTGCGGTCCAGAAATCCAGCATACTCGGAACATCAATACGCCCAGGGCAATTCGACCCGTTCCGTTCGCCAGATATTCGCTGGGACGGGATTCCCGAGATCGGCCCCGCGGCGGGATCCATGCGTAAGGAGGGGCCGCGGTGATCAAGGTGTTCCTGGTCGACGATCACGAGATCGTCCGGCGAGGGCTGACCGATCTGCTGGAGAGCGATCCCGAGCTCGCGGTGATCGGCGAGGCGGGCGATGTCGCGCAGGCCATGGCGGGCATCCGCGTGGCCCAGCCCGATGTCGCGGTGCTCGACGTGCGGCTGCCCGACGGCAACGGCATCGAACTGTGCCGCGATCTGCTCGCCGAAATCGACGGTCTGCGTTGCCTGATCCTCACCTCTTATACCGACGAGCACGCCATGCTGGACGCGATCCTCGCGGGCGCTTCGGGTTACGTGGTCAAGAACATCAAGGGCATGGAACTGGCCGAGGCCATCAAGGCCGTCGGCGCGGGCCGCTCGCTGCTGGACAACCGGGCGGCGACGGCGCTGAAGGCTCGGCTGCGCGACAGCGTCGAGGCCGACGGACCGCTGGCCGGACTCACCGAACAAGAGCGCAAGCTGCTCGCATTGCTCGGCGAGGGTCTGACGAACCGGCAGATCGCCGCGCGGATGTTTCTCGCCGAGAAGACGGTCAAGAACTACGTGTCGCGACTGCTGGCCAAACTGGGCATGGAGCGGCGCACCCAAGCCGCGGTGCTGGCTTCGCGCCTGCGGGAGGCGTGAGCGGCTTCGCGCCATGTCCGAAGGAGCGGCGCTGCCCCTGCGGACGATGCTGCGGTTCAGTCCTTTTCGGCGGGCGCGACGATCGTCAGGTCACCGTCGTAGCGGCGGTAGAGCAGGTGACCGCGGCGGGTCTCCACGTCGGTGAAGAACAGGAACGGCAGGCCCGCCCCGCACAACCTGGTCGCCGCCTCGGACTCGCTGAGCAGCGGGCTCGGCTCCGAATGCACCGTCATCGGTAGCGAATTCGCGCTCAGCAGCCGGATCCGCTCGAGCGGGGTGATCGTGGTCCACTGGCGGACGAGTCGCACGCCGAACGGGTCCGACCAGTGCACGATGGCGTCCTCACCGGTCTCGGCGTCGGTGAACAGGTACGCGTCGTAGTCCATCGCGTCCATCACCGCGGTCGCCTCGGCGGGCGTTCCGGTGAGCAGCGCGCACTCCTTGCGGCGGATGATCGGCCGCTCCTCGGTGACCTTGGCCAGCGGCGGCCGCGCCGGATCCGGCCACGCCCGAGACTGATTGGCGACCAGCCTGCTGAGCTGACGGTCCAACCGCTCGACGGCGAAGGTCACGGCGAACCCGCGCGGCCCGGTGACCTGCACCCGGGTCGGTGTGTCGGGCAGCCGCACGTTGGCCTGCACCACCGTCGGTTCGTCCGAATCCGGTGGGGCGGTGACGCGCACGCGCGCGGGCACGTCCAAGTGGTGGCGGCGCAGCACCCGTCCGATGGCGCGCACGGCACGCGTCACGTCGGCGGGCGGCACTGCGCCGCGGGTGGTGACCGCGAGCTCCGGATCCGCGGCGCTGGACCAATGTTCCGAGGAGTACAACGATTGCAACGAATTCATAGGACACCTCTACTCTCAATTCACCCAGTGCCGCTATCCCACCTCTGCAACGTCGCCGCGAACAGGGCCGAAAGTCCCCGATCCGCGAATTACACTGGCTGAAGCGCTGTTCACGCGCCCACCCGAACAGGAACCGATATGACCGAAGACAGCGGTAACGGCCTGTACTCGGTACGCGACACGCTCTCGCAACTGCGCCTGCGCGAATTGCTCAGCGAGGTGAAGGAGCGTGTCGAGCTGATCATCGACTCGCGCGACCGGATGGACGGTCTCGTCGAGGCGATGCTCACCGTCACCTCCGGCCTCGACCTGGACGACACGCTGCGCGCGATCGTCCGCACCGCGACCAGCCTGGTCGACGCACGATACGGCGCGCTCGCGGTGCGCGGGCACGACAGGCAGGTCGTCCAATTCATCGATGAGGGTATGGACGAGGTGGTCCGGCAACGCATCGGCCGGCTGCCCGCCGGACACGGAGTGCTCGGCGTGGTGTTCAATCGCCCGAAACCGCTACGGCTGGACGACCTCACCGAACATGTCGAGTCCGTGGGTTTCCCGCCGGGACATCCGCCCATGCACACCTTCCTGGGCGTGCCGGTGCGCATCCGCGACGAGGTGTTCGGCAGCCTCTACCTCACCGAAAAGGCGGGCGGGCAACGGTTCACCGAGGACGACGACGTGCTGGTGCAGGCGCTGGCCGCCGCGGCGGGCATCGCCGTCGACAACGCGCGCCTCTATGAATCGGCCCGCACCAGGCAGGCCTGGATCGAGGCCACTCGCGATATCGCCACCGAATTCCTCGCGGGCACCGAATCCGAGCGTGTCCTCGCGCACGTGGTGGATCACGCGCGCACGCTGACCGGTTCGGACCGCTGCTTCCTCGCCGGACTCGACGAGCACGGAACAACAGACGAGATAGACGAACTCGTGCTCACCCAGTGGTCGGGCCCCGGCGCCGGGCACGAGGGCTGGCTCGCCTCGACCGAGGGCACGGCGCTGGGCGAGGCGTTCACCCGGCGCACGCCGTTGCGCTTCGACGACGCGGCGCGCATCGATCTCGGTGTGCCGCTGGCCGACGTGGGGCCCGCGCTGATCCTGCCGCTGTGCACGCCGGACGCCACGCTCGGCGTGCTCGTCGCGGTGCGCCCGGTCGGATCCGCGCCCTACGCCGACGAACTCGTCGAACTCACCGCCGCGTTCACCGACCAGGCCGCGCTGGCCATGCAGCTTGCCGATACCCAGCGGCGGATGCGCGAGCTCGACATCCTCGCCGACCGCGACCGCATCGCCCGCGACCTGCACGATCACGTGATCCAGCGACTGTTCGCGATCGGCCTCACCTTGCAGGGGTCGCTGCCGAAGGCGGTGATTCCCGAAGTGCGCCAACGGTTGTCGACCTCGATCAACGAGTTGCAGGAGGTCGTCCAAGAGATCCGCACGTCGATCTTCGATCTGCACAGCGACGGGCACAGCGCGGGATTGCAGCAGCGCATCGAGCGCGCGGTGCGCCAGCAGACGGCCGACACCACACTCAAGGCCACCGTCCAGGTGACCGGTCCGCTCTCCGTGCTGGAGGCCGAACTCGCCGACCACGCCGAGGCGGTGGTGCGCGAGGCGGTGAGCAACGCGGTGCGGCACTCGGGCGCCGACATGATCGCGGTGGAGATCAGCGTGGCCGACGATCTGACGATCGTGGTCACCGACAACGGGTGGGGCGTGCCGAATCACGTCATCCGCAGCGGGCTGCGGAATCTGGAGCAGCGGGCCGAGAAGTCCGACGGCAGCTTCACGGTGAGTCCGGCGGGCAAGTCCGGCGACGGGTCGAGTCTGCCGGGGACGCGACTACGTTGGTCGGTGCCGCTGCCCGCGGATTGACGCCCGGCCCGAGCAGCGACTCACCGGCGTCGACGGCCGACGTAGCAGCGCGGCGGCAGCACCGACTTCGACCGTCCCGCAACAGCTCTGCGCCGAGCGGCCTCAGACTCCCGGCGGCCCGAGCACCAGCATCGAATTGTGCCCGCCCATACCCAGCGACGACTTCAGGGTGAGACCGCCCTCGAACGGCGTCGGTCCGTCCAGCAGCCGTGGGTGCGCCGGGGCCACGATCGGCGGAGCGGGCAGCACCCCGCGCTCGTAGGCCATGGCCGCGACGGCCACTTCCACACCCGCCGCGGCGCCCTGACTGTGCCCGGTGAGCGGTTTGAGCCCGTACACGTGCGGGCGATCGTCGAACACCCGCGCGAGGAGATCGCGCTCGGCGAGTTCGCACTGCCGCGTCCCGGTTCCGTGCGCGTTGAAATACGCGATATCGCCCGCTGTCACCCCGGCTTGGGCAAGCGCGCGGTGGGCGCAATCGATGATCTGCGCGTGCTCCGGCTCCACCGACACCACGTGGTAGCCGTCGTTGGTCATGCCGCCGCCGAGCACCGCCGCGTAGGGCCGCTCGACCTCGCGGGTCAGCACGAACGCCACCGACGCCTCGGCGAAACCGAAGCCGCGGCTGCCCTCTTGGAACGGGCGGCACGCCTCGAGCGGTTCGGCGTCGGTGATCGCGGCGCCGAGGCGGACGAAATGCTCTGCCATGTCCGGCGTCGCGGACATGTCGGTGGCCACGCAGAGCACGTCGTCGGCGATGCCGCTGTCGAGCCAGAGTTTCGCGGTGATCAGCGCGACGTTGGCCGAACTGCACGCCGCCGACACGTTCATCGAGGGACCGCGGAAGCCGAACTCCTGCATCAGCACCGAGATCGGGGTGGACGGCAGCAGCCGCAGGTAGTCGCGGGAGCGGCGATGGCCCTCGTCGACCTGGTAGAAGTCGCGCCAGTTCACCACGTCGCCGAGCACGATCGCGTGCAGCAGGCCCACCGTGCGCCCCGGCCGCCAGCCGCGTTCGCGGGCGTCGGCGACCGCCTCCCGGGCGGATTCGTGCATGGCGCGGCCGTAGCGGCTGGTGCTCACCGCCTGGTCGCCGCCGTCGGGCACCAGGGTGACCCAGGCGTGCTCGTCGCGGCCCGGCCCGTACCCGGGTTGTAGCTGTGCCGCGGATTTACCGCTGAGCAGTCCCTGCCACAGGGACTCACGCCCCCATCCGTATCCGGTCACCGCACCGACCCCGGCGATGGACATATGATCTTGGTACCGCACTCTGTGTTCCGGATTGACGCCCGGCATGGCAACGCTCCTTCGCCGGATCCCCGGGCCGGACAACTCTCGGTCGGCTCTGTTCTCGAGGAACCGGAGTCTGTAATGATCACCGGTAGGGCACGACGAGGTGCCCGAACCGTGATCGAAGCAAGTGCGTCGACGCTGTGACCGCGCGCGCGTCGACACCAGAATAATCCCATGTTCCAATGGCCATAGGTCGGTCGACGATCGGGGGTTTGCGAGTGGGTGAGGAGACGACGGGCGGCGTCGTCGACGCCGAACAACTGGCGCAGCGCTACCGGTCATTGATCGAGCACACGCCGGACGGTATCTGCGTGCACGAGAACGGCATCATCGTCTACGTCAACCAGGCCACCGTCCGGCTGCTCGCCGCGCACAGCGCCGACGAGATCGTCGGCCAGCCGCTCACCCGTTTCGTCCACCCCGACTCGATCCCGGCCATGCGCGAACGCATCGAGCTGCTCACCAGCAAGGGCACCGCCTCGGTGCCCACCGAGATGCTGTTGCTGCGCACCACCGGCGAGACGGTGCCGGTCGAGACGGTCTCGGTGCTCACGCCCTGGCACGATCACTTCGCCTACCAGGTGGTCATCCACGATCTGACCGCGCAACGCGCCGCCGAGGACGCCCAGCGCCGCGCCGAACAGCACTTCACTACCGTGGTCTCCCAGCTGGAGGAGGGCGTGGTCGTCATCGATCGGGGCGGGCGCATCGAGTCGGCGAACCCCGCGGCGCACCGCATCTTCGGCGGCGACGAGCGACACGGCGACATCGTCGGGCGCACCATCGACGAGCTGCCGATGGTGCTGCTCGACGCCAACGCCCAGCCGCTGCCGCCGAGCAGGCATCCGATGGCGCGAACCCTGGCCACCGGCGAGACGATCACCGGCTACATCTTCGGGGTCGACCGCAGGGACGGGCAGCGGCGCTGGCTCTCGGGCAGCAGCAGGTTGCTCAACCCCGGCGACCCGGACTCCCCCGCGGTCTCCTCCTTCGCCGACATCACCGAATTCCGCGCCAGCCGACGGCAATTGGAGTACCAGGCGACGCACGACTCGCTGACCGGCCTTGCCAACCGCTCGCTGATCCTGTCGCAGCTGGCCAACGCGCTGGCCACCAGCGAGGACCTGCCGTACTCGACGGTGCTGTTCATCGACCTGGACGGATTCAAGGCGATCAACGACACCCTCGGCCACGCCATCGGCGACACCGTGCTGCAGATCGTCGCGCAACGGCTGCAGCGCGCGCTGCGCGCCGACGACCTGGTCGGGCGGCTCGGCGGCGACGAGTTCCTCGTGCTGCTCTCCGGCCGCGCCCGGCGGGTCGACCTGAACGTGCTCGTCGACCGGTTGCGCTCCACCATGTCCGAGCCGATCATCGCGCGCGGGCACCGTATCGCGGTGGACGCCTCGGTCGGCGTCACCGAACTCACCCCCGGCGACCGCCGCACCCCCGAGGCCGTGTTGCACGACGCCGATCTCGCCATGTACCAGGCCAAGCCGCCCGGCCAGCGCGACAGCGGTGTCGGCAAGGGCCGCACCAACAACACGCACGCGTCCTGAAAGTCACCGCATGATCGTCGAACACGCCCTGCTGCCGGTCCGGCCGGAACTGACCGCCGCCTTCGAAGCTGCCTTCGCCGAGGCGCGGCCGCTCATCGCGAGCATGCCCGGCTTTCGCTCGCTGACGCTCTCGCACTGCGTCGAGGCGCCGGGCACCTACCTGCTGCTGGTGGAGTGGGAGCGGCTGAGCGACCACGTGGACGGATTCCGGCGGTCGCCGGAGTACCAGCAGTGGAAGGCGCTGCTGCACCACTTCTACGAACCGTTCCCGGTGGTCCAGCACTTCGAGCCGGTGCGCACCGAGCCGATTTCGGCGCCCCCACCTGCGGTTACGGCGAGTGCGCCGAACGCGCAGTAGACTCGACAACTCTGTTTTCCGACGTGCTCGCGGGATCGACGCGCGCGTTCGCCCCTTCGCGGTGACAAGGAGTCCAGTTTGCCCGACCGCCTCGCCCACGACCGTGCCGTCACCGACGGCGCGGTCGAGCGGCCCCGCGAAATCGACAAAGAGCAGGCGTACCTATCGGTGCTCTACGAGCGGCTCGACGGGATGCGCGCGTACGCCAAGAACAGGCTGCGCACCGTGCTGCTGGAGACCGGTGGCACCCCGCAGGCGCGCAGCGAGCGCGAGTCGTTCACCCAGCTGTACTCCGAGGATCTGGCCAAGTACGACGCCGCCGAGCACGGCCTGTGTTTCGGCCGTATCGACCTGAACGGTGACGAGCCGCGCTACATCGGGCGCCTCGGCATCCTCGACGAGAAGGACGACTACGCCACCCTGCTGCTGGACTGGCGCGCGCCGCTGGCCCGCCCGTTCTACCTGGCCACCACCGCGACGCCGGACGGCGTGACCCGGCGCCGCCACATCCGCACCCGCAACCGGCGGGTCACCGCGGTCAACGACGAATACCTGGACCTCGCTGCCGCCGAGCAGGCGGGCACGGTCGATTCCGACGGCGGCGTCGGCAGCGAGAGCGCGCTGCTGGCTGCGCTCAACGCGGCCCGGACGGGCCACATGAACGACATCGTCGAGACCATCCAGAGCGAGCAGGACGCGATCATCCGTTCCGAGCACAAGAGCGTGCTCGTGGTCCAGGGCGGACCGGGGACCGGCAAGACCGCGGTGGCGCTGCACCGCGCGGCCTACCTGCTCTACACCTATCGCCAGCAGCTGGCCAAGAGCGGCGTGCTGATCATCGGACCGAACGCGACCTTCCTCGACTACATCGGCCAGGTGCTGCCCTCGCTCGGTGAGACCGGCGTGCTGCTGTCCACCATCGGCGATCTCTACCCCGGTGTGAAGGCGACCCGCGAGGATTCGCTGCGCGCCGGTCAGATCAAGGGCGCGCTGAGCATTCTCGAAGTGCTCAAGCAGGCCGTCCGCGACCGGCAGGAGGTTCCCGCCGAACCGATCCGGCTGAGCTTCGACGGCTATCCGGTGACGCTGGACAAGAAGATCGCGACCAAAGCGCGCGGCCGGGCCCGGTCCTCGCGCCGCCCGCACAACCTGGCCCGGCCGATCTTCGCGAGTTCGGTGATCGACGCGCTCACCGATCAGCTGGCCCAGACCATGGGCGCCGATCTCTCCGGCGGCCCGAGCTTGCTCAGCCGCACCGATCTCGCCGAGATCCGCGACGAGATGAAGTCCGATCCCGGCGTGCAGGCGGCCATCGCGCGGCTCTGGCCGATCCTGTCGCCGCAGGACGTGCTCGCCGATCTCCTGGCCGACCCGGCGCGGCTGGACCGCGCGGCGGCGAGCCTGAGTCCGGAGGACCGCGCGGAACTGGTTCGCCCCGACGACGGCGAGTTCAGCGCCGCCGACGCGCCCCTGCTCGACGAACTCGCCGAGTTGCTCGGCGTGGACGACACCGAGGAGCGGGAGCGGGCCCGCCGCCGCTGGCGCGCGCAGCTGGCCGAGGCGCAGGACGCGCTGGACATCCTCACCGGCTCGGCGCCGCAGGATCTCGAGGACGAACTCGACCCCGAGATCCTGATGGCCTACGACCTGATCGACGCGAGCCAGCTGGCCGAGCGCCAGGACGTGCGCGCCAGGCAGACCACCGCCGAACGCGCCGCGGGCGACCGCACCTGGACCTACGGGCACGTCATCGTGGACGAGGCGCAGGAGCTCTCGGAGATGGCGTGGCGAATGGTGATGCGGCGCATCCCGAACCGCTGGGTCACCGTGGTCGGCGACGTGGCGCAGACCGGCGACCCCGCGGGCGCCTCGTCCTGGCAGCGGATGCTGGAACCCTATGTGGCGCAACGCTGGAAGCGCACCGAGCTGACGGTGAACTACCGCACCCCCGCCGAGATCATGGCGGTCGCCGCCGAGGTGCTCGCGGTGATCGACCCGGAGGCCACAGCGCCGCGTTCGGTCCGTGAGACCGGCAATCCGCCGCGGGCGCACCGGGTCGACGCGGCCGAATTGTCCAGTGCGCTAGGCCGTTTGGTGGCCGCCGAGCAGGGGCCGGGCACCACCGCGGTGATCGCGCCGCACCCGCTGGTCGCCGAGCTGGCCGATCTGGCCGGGGAGTCGGTGCGGGTGTTGACTGTGCACGACGTCAAGGGCCTGGAGTTCGACGCGGTGTTCCTGGTGGAGCCCGCGCGCATTCTCGCGGAATCGCCGCGCGGGATGAACGACCTGTACGTGGCGCTGACCCGCGCCACCCAGCGGCTCACGGTGGTGCACAGCGAGGATCTGCCGGAGGTTCTGTCGGCGCTGGATTCCGAGTAGCCGCCGAACGCGCGAAAGCTCCGCATCGCACCCGAACGGGCGATACGGAGCTTTCGCGGGAAGCTGTCAGCGAACGGTGTGCACGATCAGGACGTCCGTGCGGGACTTGCGCGCCACGTCGGACGGCACCGAGCCGAGCAGGCGGCCCGCCAGCGTGTTCAGGCCGCGGTTACCGACGACCAGCAGGTCCGCCTGGGTCTCCTTGATCAGGTTGAGCAGCGACTCCACCGGCTCACCGACGATGGCGCGCTCGACGATCTCCTTGGCGCCCGCGGCCGTCGCCTTGTCCCTGGCGGTGCGCAGGATCTCGTTGGTCGGGGCGGAACCGCGCACCTGGTAGGCCTCGTCCTTGAGCACGTCCGCCGCGGCGGCGACGTCACGATCGTCGGTCGGATAGTAGGCGCAGGCCACGATCAGGGTGGAGCCGGCATCGCCAGCCAGTGCCGCAGCCTTCTCGACGGCCTTGTACGACGACTCCGATCCATCGGTACCGACGACAATGGTCCGGTAGGCGGTCATTTCTCCTCCAACTGTGCGGGTCGGGTGCCGACGTCCAGCGTCCCGGCAAGTCGGGCACCAGCGCGGCGACTGCGCTCGACCATAGCCGCTATCCGGGCGGAAACAGCAGAAATCGCAACACATCACACTCGCCCATGCCCGGCTTTTCGCTCCGGCGTTCGCGCACCGAATGCGGTGGAGCCTTGGCGACCTGCGTGGATTCAATTTCTCGCGGATAATCCTGTGATTCTTCACAACCGCCATGAACGTTCTTGCGCGCCTGGGATATTCATCACAGGATACCGTCGCGCGGCGTGCGTCACACCGCCGCGCGGCGCCTCGGCGCCTACCCCGCCGAGCTCTTGACCAGTCGTGTTGAGTCTTGCCGCGGCGGCTCGCCCGCACATCGTCGCCTCCGCGACCCTCCGAATATTCGCTTATCGGCGGGATTCACCGGCCGTCGCGCCGACCAAATCGGACGCCGTGCGCAGCGAATGCCGCGCGTACTCCAGCGGCGCCATTCCGATCTCCGCGGTGAACTCACGAGAGAAATGCGCCTGATCGAAATAGCCGAGTTCGACAGCGAGCGCGGCCAAATCCCCGACCCAGCCCTTGGCGAGCAGATCCGCGCCATCCTGCAGCCGATAGCGGCGAAGCACCCATTTCGGGCCCGCGCCGACGTAGCGGCGGAACATCCGCTGCAGGGTGCGCACCGGCACCCCGAACCGCTCGGTGATCTGGTCCACCCTGGTGAGCGCGCGGTCGTGCTCCATCGCGTGGACGATCCGCGTCACCAACTGAAAGGTGGGGTCCTGATCACCGGCGCGCGGCGCGAGGAAATCCTCGATCAGCACGCGGCGGTCTTCGTCGGATTCGGCGGCAAGCACCCGTTCGGCGAGCCCCTCGGCGTCCGGGAACACCTCGGTGAGCGGCAGCGAACGATCACGGAGGGAACCGACATCCATGCCGGTGAAAGCGCCGAACCCGCCCGCGCGGAACCGCGCGCCGAAGGTCAGCCCGCGGCCGGTCAGCTCCCGGGTGTACTTCGTGGTGCACACTCCGTTCACGAAGCCGCCGATACGGTGCGCGGAGTGTTCGAAGGTGACGTTCACGCACGGGAACGACAGCACCTCCGCGACATACGGTGGGCGATCGCGCAGATCCCAGTGCACGACCCAGTACCAGTCGACGAACTCGCCGACCCGCGGGCCCGGCGCGAGCCGAGTCAGGCTGCGATGCCGAGATTGCTCCTCGGGGTGCAGGATTCCCTTCTCGCTGTCCATCGGAGTCCGTTCGTCAGCGACCATCGCGCGCCTTCCCCGGAGGTTGTCGCTTTCTTACAAGAGCGGGCGCGCCGGCCCTGACAGAGTCGAAGTCATGACGACATCGGTGAACCCCATCCCCTCCGGCTACCACTCGATCACCTGTTTTCTCGCGGTCGCCGACGCGAACAAGGCCATCGAGTTCTACTCCGCGGTCTTCGGCGCCAAGGTGATCAGCCGCAACGACCTGCCCGACGGGCAGCCCGCGCACGCCGAACTCCAGATCGGCGACTCGACTCTGCAACTCGGTATGCCCATGCCCGCCAACGGTGTTCAGGCCCCGAACGGCGAGTGGGTGCACACCTCGATCGTGCACTACTGCCCCGACGTCGACGCCGTCGTCCAGCGCGCGATCGAACACGGCGCGCGCAGCGCCGAGGAGCCGCAGACCTTCGTCAGCGGCGACCGCTTCGGCGTCGTGATCGATCCGTTCGGCCACCGATGGGCGGTGATGACCCGCGTCGAGGACGTCCCGCACGAGGAGGCTCAGCGCCGCGTCCAGGAGTGGATGGCGTCGCAGAGCTGACGCCGCGACGGACGCCATCGCGACTCAGCTCAGTCCGGCGGCGTCCATGCCGCGCAGTTCCTTCTTCAGGTCGGCGATCTCGTCGCGCAGCCTGCCCGCCAGCTCGAACTGCAACTCGCGGGCCGCGTTCATCATCTGCGCGGTGAGTTCCTTGACCAGGTCGGCGAGTTCGGCGCGCGGCATCGATTTGATGTCGCGTCCCTCGTAGACGCCCGCGCTCACCGCGCGACCGGGTTCGCCCTGGGCGCGGCGGCCGCGGCTCACGTTGCGACCCGAGCCGCCGACCTCGACCTCGTTCTCGTCGGCCTCCCGGTACACCTGGTCCAGGATGTCGGCGATCTTCTTGCGCAACGGCTGCGGGTCGATGCCCATCTGCTCGTTGTAGGCCACCTGCTTGGCCCTGCGCCGCTCGGTCTCCTCGATCGCGTGGCGCATGGAGTCGGTGACTTTGTCGGCGTACATGTGCACTTCACCGGAGACGTTGCGAGCCGCGCGGCCGATGGTCTGGATGAGGCTGGTGCTGCTGCGCAGGAAGCCCTCCTTGTCGGCGTCCAGGATCGCGACGAGGGAGACCTCCGGCAGGTCGAGGCCCTCGCGCAGCAGGTTGATGCCGACGAGCACGTCGTACTCGCCGAGGCGCAGCTGGCGCAGCAACTCGACGCGGCGCAGCGTGTCGATCTCCGAGTGCAGATAGCGCACCCGGACACCGAGCCCGAGCAGGTAATCGGTGAGGTCCTCGGCCATCTTCTTGGTGAGCGTGGTGACCAGCACCCGCTCGTCCCGGTCGGTGCGCTGCCGGATCTCGTGCAGCAGGTCGTCGATCTGGCCCTTGGTCGGCTTCACCACCACCTGCGGGTCGACCAGGCCGGTCGGGCGGATGACCTGCTCGACCACCTCGCCGCCCGCCTGCCCCAGCTCGTACGGGCCCGGCGTCGCGGACAGGTACACCGTCTGCCCGATGCGATCGGCGAACTCCTCCCAGGTGAGCGGGCGGTTGTCGATCGCGGACGGCAGCCGGAAGCCGTACTCGACCAGATTCCGCTTGCGCGACATGTCGCCCTCGTACATGCCGCCGATCTGCGGCACGGTGACATGCGACTCGTCGATGACGAGCAGGAAGTCCTCGGGAAAGTAGTCGAGCAGCGTCGCGGGCGCCGACCCGGCCGCGCGGCCGTCGATGTGGCGCGAGTAGTTCTCGATGCCGGAGCAGAATCCGACCTGCCGGATCATCTCCAAGTCGTATTGGGTGCGCATGCGCAGGCGCTGGGCCTCCAGCAGCTTGCCCTGGCGCTCGAACTCGGCGAGACGCTCCTCGAGTTCCTGTTCGATGTCGCGGGTCGCGCGCTCCATCCGGTCCGGGCCCGCCACGTAGTGGGTCGCCGGGAAGATGCGCAGCGTGTCCACCTTGCGCACCACGTCGCCGGTCAGCGGGTGCAGATAGTAGAGCGCCTCGATCTCGTCGCCGAAGAACTCGATGCGCACCGCGAGTTCCTCGTAGGACGGGATGATCTCGACGGTGTCGCCGCGGACGCGGAACGACCCGCGGGTGAAGGACAGGTCGTTGCGGGTGTACTGCACGTCGACCAGCAACCGCAGCAGCGCGTCCCTGTCGACCTCGGTGCCGACCTCGAGCTGCACCGAGCGGTCCAGGTAGGACTGCGGCGTGCCGAGGCCGTAGATGCAGGACACCGAGGCGACCACCACCACGTCGCGGCGGGACAGCAGGCTCGAGGTCGCCGAGTGGCGCAGCCGCTCCACGTCGTCGTTGATCGAGCTGTCCTTCTCGATGTAGGTGTCGGTCTGGGCGATGTACGCCTCGGGTTGGTAGTAGTCGTAGTACGAGACGAAGTACTCGACCGCGTTGTGCGGAAGCATCTCGCGCAACTCGTTGGCCAGCTGGGCGGCGAGCGTCTTGTTCGGCGCCATCACCAGGGTCGGGCGCTGCAACTTCTCGATGAGCCATGCCGTGGTGGCCGACTTACCGGTACCGGTGGCGCCGAGCAGGACGACGTCGCGCTCGCCAGCCTTGATCCTGCGCTCCAACTCCGCGATGGCCGCGGGCTGATCACCCGCGGGCTGGTGCTCGCTGACCACCTGGAACTGCCCCTCGGTGCGCTCGATGGCGCCGACGGGACGGAACTCCGAATGCGCGAGCGGGGTCGCGCCCTCGGCGGGAATCTCGGTAGCGAAAGCCATGACAACCAGCGTAGGCGCAGGCACCGACAGATTTCGCGGCTCGGTGACCCGGCGCACGCGCGGGCCCTGTCAGTGGGGCCGAACTCCCCTCCTGCTCGGCCCCACTCCCGGCGGAGCGGAAACCGAACGGAACACTCGTGCCTGGGCCGCGGTCCAGGATATCGACAGCAGTTATCGGTTGGCAAATCCTGTAATTTCAATTTTCAATTACCCCTCGCCACCTGCTCCGACCGCGATCGCGCGGCGAACCCGCGGCACCGACAACGCGCATCGCGCGCAGGACTCGACGGAACGGCCGCGACGGTAGATTCTGACTGCATGACACAGGCACCAGCAGTGAACGTGCACCGACCCAAGGTCGAGTACTTCGATGTCGCGAGCCTGACCAACACGGACCCCAAGGGGTTCGTGCGGCCGGTCGAGAGCTACCGCGTCGAACCGTGGGGCCTGTACATGGCGCGCACCGCCGACCATCCGCAGTTCCACTACATGGAGTCCTGGCTGCTACCCGAACTCGGCCTGCGCGTAACGGTTTTCCACTACAACCCGGCGCACCGGCGCGATCAGGACTACTACCTCGACCTCGGCGAGTTCACCAGGATCGAGCCGAAGAAGTGGCGGTCGGTCGATCACTACCTCGACATCGTGGTGCGCTCCGAGCGCGAGACGATCCTGCTCGACGTGGACGAACTGCTCGCCGCGCACGCCGCGGGTCTGATCAGCGCCGCCGAAGCGGAGGCGGCCATCCAGCACGCCACCGCCGCGATCGACGGCATCGCCGCGCACGGCCACTCCCTCGACAACTGGCTCGCCACCCGCGACATCGAGTTGACCTGGCTCTGACCATTCACCCGTGAACGCCGATCGCCCGGCCGGACAGGTTCCCGCCGGGCGATCGCTTTCACCGCACTCGATGGCCTCGGTCGCTGAACCGCGCCGGTTTGCGACGGGCTTGCTCACCCGCTCCCGAGGCCACGCGCCCACGAAGAACGACGCCGTTGAGGAGAAATGCCGGAAATTCTGGGACGGCCGTTCGGTCGGCTGTCAAGATCATCCAGAAGAATGGCGGCCGCGCCGGAACCGGTTACCTCGCGGTAGCGATATCGGCGGGCATCCCGATATGACGGCCGCCACTTCCCCTGCACGCACCAGAAGCACAGCATCCGGCTTTCCGAAGAATTTCCGGTGAAGTAGTCCGAAATGGTGGATTCGCGCCGTCGACGGTCAGCCGAGCACCCGTCGATAGGCCGCGTCGAACCACGGTTCCTTGACGGCGTAGTACGCCTCCGACGCGGCGTCGTCGGCGAGCCCGGCCGCCTTGGCCTCCGCCTCGCGCTTCACCGCGAGGTACTCCTCGCGGGCCGTCGCGTCCGTGCGCAGCCAGTCGCGGAACGCCAGCGCGAACCGCTGCCCCGGCGACCCGTCCACCCGGATGTGCACGTTGGCGAGGCGGCCCGGGTCGGCGTTGCCGTGCAGCCGCTTGACCCAGCGGGCGGTGTCGGTCCCGTCCGGGTCGCCCTCGGTCGGCTTCGGGTTGTCCTGCGTGACATGCGCTTTCACCGGGAACCCGGCCGCGCCGAGCGCGTCGCGCAGTCCGTCGGCCGCCGCCAGATCCGCCACGGTGACCTGCAGATCCAGCACGTCTTTCGCGGGCAGGCCCGGCACCGCCGTGGACCCGATGTGATCGATGCGGGAGGCCGCAGCGCCGCAGGCCACCCACAGTCGCGCGATCAGCCGCTGCGCCTGCGCGGCCCATTCCGGGTCGTGCGGCGCCAGCCGCAGTTCCCGTCGCGTCGCGGGCGTCCCGGTGCGCAGATTGCGCTCGAACGGCACCAGCCGCTCCTCCCACAGCCGGTGCACCACGGCCTCGACCGCGCCCGCCGGGCCGCTGTTGTCCAGCAGGACGTCGGCCACCGCGCGCCGCTGTTCGTCGGTCGCCTGCGCCGAAATTCGGGCCCGCGCATCGGCTTCCGTGACGCCTCGGAATTCCGCGAGACGACGAATTCGAGTTTCCGCGTCGACGTCGACGATCAACACCAGATTCATCAATGGCGCCAACCCATTTTCCACCAACAGCGGAATATCTTGGACGACAATGGCGTCCGCCGGGGCCGCCGAAATCAATTCCGCGGTGCGCTTTCCGACCAGCGGGTGGGTAATGGAATTCAAGGTTGCGCGAGCCGCGTCGTCGGCGAACGCGACGGCCGCGAGCGCGGGGCGGTCCAAACCGCCGTCCGCTGCGAGGATGCCGGGGCCGAACGCCTCGACCAAGGCCGCGAGCCCCTCGGTGCCCGGCGCGACGACCTCCCTGGCGATGAGGTCGGAATCGATGATCACCCCGCCACACTCGGCGAGGATCCGCGCCACCGTCGACTTGCCAGCTCCCATGCCTCCGGTGAGGCCGATCCGCAACATTCGTTCAGTTTCGCATCCACCGCCCCCACCGGGACGACCGCCCGGCGGGTGCACACCGCGCGAACACGCGGATTACCCACTCACTTCCTGAATTTCACGCTCGGCAACGCCAATTGCCCGTTCCGTGACGCGGCCGAGACCGATTCGCAACATTTACGCCGGGGCCGTGGCGCGGCCCGACAACTTTCCGACACGCCGGGGCAATTACTTCCGCAAAATACTGTGTTCCACACTTTCGTTCCGCTAATCTTCGCCGTGGCGATCCAGGCCAGTACCAGCAAGCAAAGGAAATCCATTGGGCACCAGAATCAACCAGACGGGTCGCCACCGCCTGGGTATGGCGGGCGGGGTGCATTGCCTCGAGATCCCCGCCGTCGCGGCCGCGCTCGCCGAGCACCGCCGCTCTTGGTTCACCGCATTGATCAGTCCGGCGCGCCACAGCTTCGCGGCCATGCGAAAACGCTCCACCGTGGCCGCGACCTACTGGGTACCGGCGACCGCCAGCTGAGCTCGTTCCACGACAATGGCCCAGCCGCTCGGCTGGGCCATTCGCGTGCGCCGAGCCGGGCTCAGAGCTCGGCGCCCTCCACGACGGCGGTGAACTCGCGCACCTCGGCGCGGAAGCGGGCGAGGCCCTCCCGGTCGAGGCCGGTGGCGCCGGCGATCTTCCGCGGAACCTCCCTGGCCCGTTCGCGCAGCGCCACACCGGCCTCGGTCGGCCGCACCAGCACCGAGCGCTCGTCCTCCGCCGAACGCACCCTGCTGATCAGCCCGGTGGTCTCCAGCCGCTTCAACAACGGCGACAGGGTCCCCGAGTCGAGGTCGAGCGCCTCGCCCAGTTCTTTCACCGTCACGGTTTCGCGCTCCCACAGCACCAACATCACCAGGTACTGCGGATAGGTCAGCCCGAGGTCGTCCAACATCGGCCGGTAGAGCCGCGTGAGCGCCCGCGAGGCGGCGTACAGCGCGAAGCACACCTGGTTGTCGAGCTGGAGCTCGCTCGTCTGTGTCATGGTCACCACCTCTTTCTCGAAGGTAGTAGCCGATTGAGTGGCCCGCAATTCACCCGGCGCGATCCGGCGTTGGCGAAAGTGCGATCTTCGCATTGCGACCTGGGCGTTCGCTGGCTGCCGCCGCCTCGGCCGCGTGATCGAGCGGGTGCACCGCCGCGATGGTCAGCCGCAGTTCGCCGCCGGCGGCGAGCTCGACCAGTTCGCGCAGCACCCTGGTGCGCTCGGCGGCGCCGATCTCCTGGGCCCGCTGGGCGCCCCAGAAGCCTTTCACCACAGCCTGTTTGAAGATGAGGGTGCCGGGCGAGATGGTCCACGGCTGACCGGACAGCGCGCCGAAAGAGATCAGCTCACCGTTCGGCGCGAGCAACTCGAGCAGGTCGGCGCCCGCCGGACCACCTACCTGATCCACGGCGCGCACGATCGGCGCACCGCCGGTGGCCGCGGCGGCCTGGGCGAGCCAGCCGTCGGTCTCGGTGTCGACGACCGGTTCGTAGCCGAGTTCGCGCAGCGCGCGCACCGACGCCTGGCCGCGCACCAGATTCAGCACGCGTACGCCGCGGCGACGCGCCAGCAGATTCAGCAGTCGCCCCACCGCGCCGTTCGCGGCGTTGATCACCACCCAGTCGCCCTCTCGGACGCGCAGGTCGTTCAGCAGCACCGCGGCGCTGAAGGGCATCGCGAGCAACTGGGCGGCCGTCTCGTCGTCGATCGAGTCGGGCACCGGCAGCGCCTGCGCCGCCTTGGCGACGAAGTACTCGGCCCACACCTCCGTGGCGCCGGAGACCGCCACCCGCTGACCCACGGACCGGTCGGTCACGCCCTCGCCCACCGCGTCGATCCGCCCGACGCCTTCGGTGCCGGGGATCGCGGGCAACGGCGGCCGGTAGCCGTAGACGCCGCGGATGATCGCGAGGTCGTGGTTGTGGATCGGCGCGAGATCCAGCGCGATCCGCACCTCGCCGGGACCCGGCTCGGGCAGCGGCCGATCCGCCGTGGCCAGCACATCCTTCGGCTCCCCGAATTCTTCGATGACAACAGCTCGCACGTCCGCCTCCTTCGCTAGTGGTTCGCGATACCGGATCCAGGGTAGACCACAATTAAATTGCGCCCAATGCAATAGCCGAGTGGATCGTGTCACCCTGAGGGCCGCGGTACCCGGTCGGAGTCGGTCCACACCCTCGTCACCCGAAGCGACCAGGTGACGAGGCGGGCACAGAGTCAGTCCACCGGCGAATCTCCCGACGCCCGGCGCGCCGACCACGCGTCGATCACACCGTTCAGCTGGGCGACCACCGTCGCCAGCCCCGACAGATCGCCGCCGATCTGGTACGAGCGCAGCTCGGCGGGCGCGGGCAGTTTCGCGACGATTTCGGGCAGGTTGGCGACCAGGGTGGCCTGGATGTTGGCGTCGTTCTGCGCGTTGGCGGTGGCGACGCGTTCCCGCTCGCGCTGCACGACCAGCAGCTCGCCCTCGTGTTCGGCGCGCTGCCGCGCCGTCGTCAGCGCCAGCTCGCCGTCCACTTCCATGCGGCGTAGCTCTTGGCGCAGGCGCAGGTTCTCGAGCTGCTCGGCGTGCTGTTCGCGTTCCAGCCGCACGGCGTGCAGCGCGGTCTGCTGCGCGAGTTCGGCGACCGCGCGCTGGTCGTCGTGTTCGCGGGTGGTGCGCCGCATCCGTTCCGCGGTCTCGCGGTCGAAGCGCGCCGCCTCGTTGCGGTCGCGCAGCTGCGCGAGTTCGCGCTCGTTCTCGATGCGCCGTTCCTCGCCCGCCCGCTGCGCGGCCGCCTCCCTGGCCGAAATCGCCTCCTGCGCGGCGAGTTCCGCCAGGCGAGCGACCTGATTCTGTTCGGTGCGGTAGGGCTTCTGCAGGTTCTCCCACAGCGTCGAGGAACTGACCACCGCCTCCTTGATCTGCACGGTGACGATCCGCAGTCCGAGTCCGCGATCACCGCCGCCGGTCTGCGCGTCCCCGCTGCCTTCGGCGACCGCGCGCAACCGGGCGGTGAGCTCTTCGATGATGGGCTGCTTGTCGCTGAGGACGTCGCGCACGCCCATAGTGGACACCTTGTCCTTGATGGCGGCCTCGGCTTGCTCGCGCAACTGAATGTTGACCAGCCGCATGGGATCCTCGGCGTCGGAGAAGTCGAGCTTGCGGTACGCGGTGCCGAAATCCTCGATGATCCACTGCACGTAGCCCTGCACCAGCACGCCCTGTAGTTCCCGGCAGATGCAGTAGGCGTTGATCAGGATGGTCTGCATCGCGCCCGGCACCACGAGATAGGAGTCGGTGGCCGGGTTGTAGCGGAACGACACACCCAGCCCGATGTGCAGCGGTTCGGCGCGCCCGCGCCTGGTGTGCACGACGAACGCGTTGGGCGGCACCAGCACCGTGCGCCACCGCCAGACGCCGGTGACCCGGACCTCGACCGGTCCCGCGCCCTGCCCCTGGGCGCCGTGTCCCTGAGCGCCCAGGCCGACTCGGTCGGCCCGTTTCGCCAGCGCGCCGCGCGGCAGCATCGGAGCGCCAGGCGCTTGCGGCGCGGGCGCTCCCACGGCAGCGGGCTTGCGCGTGCGCAGATCGGTTTCCAGCGCCGCCTGCTGCGCGACGACCTGATCGAGATAGGTGTTCTTGCCCGGATTGCTCCCCATGGCCCGGCACACTACCGGCGAATCCGCCTGCTCCCAACAGTTTTCGTGCGGCGCACGACGCGGAACTCACCTTGCCGCGGACAGCTCGCTCACCGCGAACATGACGTCCGTCACAGCTGGTAGTCACTTGCAGAAAACGGGAACCCCAACCTAGGCTGACCGAGAAACCTGATAGTGACTATCAGGTACCTGACAGGAGGGGCCATGTCGCTACCGACCCTGACCAAGGAGCCCGGCCAACGACCCGTCCCGCCGCCGCGGCTGCGCGCGCTCGGACGCTGGGGCGCGGCCATGGCTCGGCACCGCCGAATCGTCCTCGCCGTCTGGCTGCTGCTCGTGGTGCTCGGCGGCGCCGCCTATCCGCTGCTGCACGATCGGCTCGGCGCGCCCGACTACACGGTGCCGGGTTCGGCGTCCAGCGAAGTGGATCGCCTTGCGGCACAACACTTCGCGCAGTTCGGCGCGGAACAGGACCTGCTCGTCTTCCACTCGGAGCGGTTCACCGCCGACGCTCCCGAATTCCGTGCCGCGGTCGACCGCGCGCTCGTCGCCGCGCGCGAGACCGCGGGCGTCACCGGCGCGCTCGGACCGTTCCAGGGCAACACCGCCGCGCAGATCTCCGCCGACCGGCACACCGCCCTCGGCATCGTCGGCCTGGAGGGCGACATGTCCGAGCGGGTCGCGGTCGCCAGCCGGTTGCAGTCGGCCGTCACCGCGATCTCCGACGCCGACATCCGCGTGGCGATCACCGGTTACGGCCCGGCCCAAGCCGATCTGATGGAGATCGAGACCGCCGACATGCAGCGCGCCGAGACCATCGGACTGCCCGTCGCGGCCGCCGTGCTCGTCCTCGCGCTCGGCGCGCTGGCCGCCGCGACGCTGCCGATCACGGTGACCGCCGCGGGCATCGCCGCGGCGGTGGGCGCGCTGTTCGGCCTGACCACCTTCCTGACCTTCGACTCGCTGGTGCTCTCGGTCGCGACCATGATCGCCACCGGCACCGCGATCGACTACGCCATGTTCATCGTCAGCCGGTTCAACGAGGAACTGACCAGGCGCGGGGTCCGTGACCGCTCGGCGCGCGCGGAGATCGACCGCGCGGTCGCCGTCGCGCTCGACACCACCGGACGGACGGTGCTCGCCTCCGGTCTCATCGTGCTGATCTCGCTCTGTTCGCTGGCCGTGGTCGGCCTGCCGATGCTCGACGGCGTCGCGATCGGCGTGGTGACGGCCGTGCTGGCCACGTTGTCGGCGGCCGTCACGCTGCTGCCCGCGCTGCTGGCGACGCTCGGTCCCGCCGTGAACCGGGGAGCGTTACCCGCGCGGTTGCGTCCCGCGGAGACCCGCTCGACGACGGCGTCGACTGCCTGGGCGCGCTGGGCGCACACCGTCATGCGCAGACCGGTGGTGTTCGGCCTGCTCGGCGTAGCCGTCTTGGCGGTGGCGGCCGCGCCGATCACCGGCATTCGCTACGGCATCGACATGGGTCTCGATTCGCTCGGCGACCGCCCGAGCGGCCAGGCGACCCGGCTGGTGCGAGACAACTTCGGCCCCGGACTGCTCGCCCCGGTCTCGGTGCTCGCGACCGGACCCGACGACGGGCCGCTGCTGAGTGCGGCGCAATCGCAAGTGCACGAGTTCGCCGACGAACTGTCCCGCGATCCGCGCGTGGCCACGGTGCTGCCCCAGCAATCGGAGGGACGGATCATGGTCACGGTGGTGCCGCGGGAGTCCTTCGACTCCACCGCCGTCGCCGAACTCACCGACGACATCCGTTCCCGCGCGGTGGAAGTCGAGGGCGCGCAGTTGCGCGTCGGCGGCACGCCCGCGACCTTCGCCGAAGTGTCCGAACGGATCACCGCCCGCTTCCCGTGGGTGATCGCCCTGGTGCTGACGGTCTCGCTGGCCTTCCTGATCTTGGCGTTCCGCAGTATCGTGCTCGCGGTCAAGGCCATTCTGCTGAACCTGCTGGCCACCGGCGCGGCGCTGGGCATCACGGTGGCCGTATTCCAGTACGGCGTCGGTGAATCCGTGCTCGGCTTCCAGGGCACCGGGTTTCTCCAGGTGTATCTGCCGATGCTGGTGTTCGCGGTGCTCTTCGGTCTCTCGATGGACTACGAGGTCTTCCTGATCCGGCGCATGAAGGAGGCGTGGGACCGCGGCAACGACAACGCCGCCGCGGTCGCCGAGGGATTGCAGCGCACCGCACGTCCGATCACCGCCGCCGCGGCCATCATGGTCGCCGTGTTCGCCAGCTTCGTGACCGCGGACGTGCTGGAGATCAAGCAGATCGGATTCGCGCTCGCGGTCGCCATCACCATCGACGCGCTCGTCGTGCGCCTGATCCTGGTGCCCGCGTTCATGCGGCTGTTCGGCCGCTGGAACTGGTGGCTGCCGCGGTGGCCGAGCAAGGTGGAAGCCGCCACCGTCAGCGAACGATCAGTTCCAGCGCATCGATGATGGATTCCACCGCCGCGGTGTAGACCACGCTCAGCGGCTCGGCGAAATCCTGTCCGGCCCAGTGATCCAGCGCCGCCACGCCGCCCCAGATGGCGGTGGAGGCGGCCATCCGGACCTTCAGGTCGTTGGGGTCGCGCCCGCAGCGTTCGGCGAACAGCTGACGGAACTGTTCCTCCAGTTCGCGCATCTGCCTGGTCTGGCCGTCCCTGACCTCCGGGAAGGCGCGCACGTAGCGCAGCCTGCGCGCGATGCGATGTTCGGAGTCCGTGGTGATCAGGGTCGCGATCATCACCGGCACCAGCGGACGCGCCACCGCGAGAAGCGCTGCGGGATCGAGGGTTTCGCCGTCGCCTGCGGTACGCAGCACCTCCAGCAGCTGCGGATCCGCCTCATCGTAGAGGACCAGCATCTCCTTGGTGCCGAAGTAGCGGTAGATCGAACTGGGTGAGACGCCCGCTTCGGCCGCCACCCGCTCGACGGTCACCTCGCGATATCCGTACGCGTCGAACAGATCCAGCGCGACCCGCTGAATCCGGCTCATCGACTCGACCTTCCTGCGCTCCCAGAGGGTGGCGGGAAACCTGCGGTGCGTCGCCGTCACAGGCCCACCGCCCGCACCAGATCGAGCATCTCGATGTGGAAAAGCTTTGCGGGATCCTGCGATTGGGGGCGCAGGTGACCGTACACCTCGAGCGCGATCGGACCGTGCATGCGGCCCCACATGCGCAGCGCCAGCGCCAGCGCGGCCGGGGGCAGATCGGGAAAGTCGGCGCGCACGTGCTCGACAAGTGCCGGGTCGAAATCCGACCACGTCGAGTCGCCGAGAGATTGGGTCGCGGCGGCGCGCGGCCAAGCGGCCGCGGCCAGTCCGACGAGTCCGTCGCAGGCACGCAGCTCCGCCGCGCGCGCGGGGCCCTCCGGCGGCGGCTGGTATCCGGACACCGGGTCGCCGTAGATCAACCGGAACCCTTCCGGATTCGAGACGGCCCAGTCCCGCACGGCCTCGCCCCAGGCGATGATGCGGCCGCCGGGGTCGTCCTCGGGAACGGCGTCCCTCGCGGCCTCCAGCCGGTCCACGAGTCCGGTGTAGACGTCGGAGATGAGGGTGGTGATCAGCTCGTCGCGGGTGGCGAAGTACCCGTACAGCGCGCCCGCGGTCATGCCCATCTCACGCGCGATGGCGCGCAGCGAGATCGCGTCCGGACCGCCCTCGGCGAGCAGGCGCCGGGCGATGGCCTTGATCTCCTCCGTCGCTTCCGCGCGCAAACGTTCCCTGCGACTCTGCACCTCGACCACGGTTGACACTCTACAGCGTGCGACTATTATCACCTGTGTCGTTACTGAACGGCGTGTAGTAAACGAACAGTGTTTAGAGGATGAGCATCGTGAAGATCGGAATTTTCGGCGCGAGCGGCGTCATCGGCGGGCGAGTGGTCGAGGAGGCGCGCATGCGCGGACACGACGTGACTGCCTTCGCGCGCGACTCGGCGCGCTTCCCCGCCGACCCGGGCGAGGTGCGCTGGCGAGTGGCGGACTGGCTGGACACCGACAGCATCGGCGCGGCCATCGCGGGCCTGGACGTGGTGATCAGCGCGGTGAATGCAGGGCACGGCATCGCCGAAACCATCGCCAACGCGAGCGCCTTCGTCACCGGCGCGCACGCCATGGTGGGCGCGCTGGAGCGGCACCCGGACATCCGGCTCATCGCCGTCGGCGGCGCGGGCAGCCTGGAGGTCGCGCCGGGACGCCAACTCGTCGACACCGGAACGGAATTCACGCGCATCCTCACCGAGGACCTCGGCGTGCCCGCCGAATACCGCGACGTCGTGCTGGCGCTGCGGGACGCGCTGAACGTCTACCGTCTCTCCAACCGCAACTGGACCTACCTGTCCCCGTCGTCGGGCTTGGTCGAGTCCGGCGCCCGCACCGGCCGCTACCGTGTCGGCGGCGACCAGCTCCTGATCGCCGACACCGACATCTCCGCCGAGGACGTGGCGGTCGCCCTCCTCGACGAAGCCGAGAACCCCCGCTTCCCCCAGCGCCGCTTCACCGTCGCCGCCGCCTGACCCACCCACTTCAATCCCCGAGCGATGCGCTCGGGGAACCACTCCCGCAGCAGATCGGCCGCGGTCTTCCCGCCGCGGCCGAACCCCTCCCCCTCGTAATCGGCCTCGACCGCGCTTTACCCCGAACAGGGCGAAGGCCCCGGTCCGTGCGGACCGGGGCCTTCGCGTGTGCTCTACCCGAATCAGGCGTTGCCGGAGAGCTTCTCCCGCAGAGCCGCCAGCTGGGCGTCGCTGGCCAGCGAACCGCCGGCGGGCTCGGCCTGGCTGGAGGAGGACTGCGCACCGCTCTCGGAGGAGTAGTTCGACGCGCCGCCGCCGTTCGCGGCCTCGGCCGCGGCGTCGGCCGCCATCTTCTCCATCTGCGCGGTGTGCATCTTGTGGCGACGCTCCGCCTCGGCGTAGCGGCCTTCCCACTCCTCGCGCTGCTTGTCGAAGCCCTCGAGCCATTCGTTGGTCTCGGGGTCGAAGCCCTCGGGGAAGATGTAGTTGCCCTGCTCGTCGTAGCTGTCGGCCATGCCGTACTTCGACGGGTCGAACTCGGCGTGGTAGTCCTCGTTCGCTTGCTTCAGCGACAGCGAGATCCGGCGACGCTCCAGGTCGATGTCGATGACCTTGACCATCGCGTCGTCGCCGACCGCCACGACCTGGTCCGGCACCTCGACGTGGCGCTCGGCCAGCTCGGAGATGTGCACCAGGCCCTCGATGCCCTCTTCGACGCGCACGAACGCACCGAACGGAACCAGCTTGGTGACCTTGCCCGGCACGATCTGGCCGATCGCGTGGGTGCGGGCGAACTGACGCCACGGGTCTTCCTGGGTCGCCTTGAGCGACAGCGAGACGCGCTCGCGGTCCAGGTCGACGTCGAGAACCTCGACGGTGACCTCGTTGCCGACCTCGACGACCTCGGACGGGTGGTCGATGTGCTTCCAGGACAGCTCGGAGACGTGCACCAGACCGTCCACGCCGCCGAGATCGACGAAGGCGCCGAAGTTGACGATCGAGGAGACCACACCCTTGCGGACCTGGCCCTTCTGCAGCTGGTGCAGGAACTCGGAGCGCACCTCGGACTGGGTCTGCTCCAGCCAAGCGCGGCGGGACAGGACCACGTTGTTGCGGTTCTTGTCCAGCTCGATGATCTTGGCCTCGATCTCCTTGCCGACGTACGGCTGGAGGTCGCGGACGCGACGCATCTCGACGAGCGAGGCGGGCAGGAAGCCGCGCAGGCCGATGTCGAGGATCAGGCCGCCCTTGACGACCTCGATGACGGTGCCCTTGACGGCCTCGTCCTTCTCCTTGAGCTCCTCGATGGTGCCCCACGCACGCTCGTACTGCGCCCGCTTCTTCGACAGGATCAGGCGGCCTTCCTTGTCCTCCTTGGTGAGAACGAGGGCCTCGACCTCATCGCCCACGGAAACGACCTCGTTCGGGTCGACATCGTGCTTGATGGAGAGTTCGCGGGAGGGGATGACGCCTTCGGTCTTGTAACCGATGTCGAGCAGAACCTCGTCGCGGTCGACCTTGACGATGGTTCCTTCGACGATGTCGCCGTCGTTGAAGTACTTGATCGTGGCGTCGATGGCGGCGAGGAAGTCCTCGGCGGAGCCGATGTCGTTGACGGCTACCTGCGGCGAGGTGACGGTGGTGGGCATGTGTCGGTTTGCTCCGGACGGATTGTGGTCGGTTGCGGACATTGGAACTTTCGGTACGCTGCGAAATCACCGCGACGATGCGACGACGGACACAGAGGAACGTACCGCACTCATCCACTTGTGAAACTCAGCACGGGCGCTCTGTTATTTCAGTGCGCTGATACGTCGGTAGATCGTTACTTCGGTACAGTCACACGTCTGTACAACAGACACTCGCGCGGTTCAGCGTACGCGACCTTGGTCCGCACGGGCAAACCGGTCTGCACGCCACGCCGGAGCGCTTCCGGCGCGCCGCGATCGTTAAGCTCACGCGCGTGTCGGAAGATCGCCATGCCCAAGCGAACGCGCTGCTCGGAACCACCGGAACCGCACGAACCAAACTGAGTTCGGCCGACAGCGAACGCGCGAGCAGGCGCTGGTGGGACGCCGACGCCGACCAGTATCACCAGACGCACGCCGATTTCCTCGGCGTCGACTCCCCCGGCGGCGAGTTCGTGTGGTGCCCCGAGGGGCTGCACGAGGGCGATATGCACTTCCTCGGCGAGGATCTGGCGGGCAAGCGCGTCCTGGAGATCGGCTGCGGCTCGGCGCCGTGCGCGCGCTGGCTGGCCGGACAGGGCGCGCTGCCGGTCGGTCTCGATCTGTCGATGGGCATGCTGGAGCGCGGGCTGGCCGCGATGGCGCGCGGCGGTCCGCGGGTTCCGCTGGTGCAGGCGGGGGCCGAGGCGCTGCCGTTCGCGGACGAGTCCTTCGACCTGGCCTGCTCGGCGTTCGGCGCGGTGCCGTTCGTCGCCGATTCCGCGCTGCTGATGCGCGAGGTGGCCAGGGTGCTGCGGCCCGGCGGGCGCTGGGTGTTCTCGGTGAACCACCCGATGCGCTGGATCTTCCCCGACGATCCCGGCCCGGCCGGTCTCACCGCGTCCATTCCCTATTTCGATCGCACCCCTTATGTAGAGGTCGACGCCGACGGCGCGGCGACCTACGTCGAGCACCACCGCACCATCGGTGATCGGGTCCGCGAGATCGTCGCCGCGGGATTGGCGCTGCGCGACATCGTCGAACCGGACTGGCCGGAATGGCTGGACCGGGAATGGGGTCAGTGGAGCCCGCTGCGCGGCGAGCTCTTCCCCGGCACGGCCATCTTCGTCACGGAGAAACCCGGACCCTGACGGCGCGGATCCCCGGTCGACACGCCGCCTCGACGGAACCATCCTCTTTCCCGCGGCTCGCCTTCCTATCCTCGCTGCCATGTCCAAGAGCCTTCGCGACCACACCTACGACGCCGCCGTGCGGCTTCTGTCCCCGCTCGAACAGCTGGTGGCTCGTACGTCCCTAGTCAGCACGGAGCCGTTCCTGGACCCCCGTGAGTTCTCCTGGACGGGCGCGATGGAGGAGAACTGGCAGACCATCCGACCCGAGATGGACAGTGTGCTGGTCCACTGCGACGACCTGCCCGCTTTTCACGAGAGCTCCTTCGATGTGGCCGCGACCTCCGACGAGCGCAGACGCACCTTCTTCTTCTGCGGCTACGGCGTCCGATCGGAGGCCAACCGGGCCCGCTGCCCCGAGACCGCGGCGCTGCTCGATCAGGTGCCGGGGCTCGTCACCGCGATGTTCTCCATCCTGCGGCCAGGCGAGCGCGTCCTGCCGCGCCGCGGGCTGTGGAACGGGGTGCTTCGCTACCACTTGGGCTTGCGCATCGCCGATCCGCGGCGGTGCGGCATCCAAGTCGGCGGGCTGACGCGGCATTGGCACGAGGGCGAGAGCCTGCTGTTCGACGACTCCTACCGGCACCGCGCATGGAACGACTCCGCGAGCGCCCGCGTGGTGCTGTCCCTCGACGTGCTGCGTCCCTGCCGCTTCCCAGGCTCGTGGGTCAACCACGCGTTCGTAGGCGCGGCGTCGCGGTCACCGTTCCCGGACTCCGGGCGCAAGCACCGCGCATGGGAACGCGGCTTGTCCGCCGAGGTCGGCAACCCGAACTGAGGTTCCGGCTCGCCGACACGCCCCGGAGCCAGGGGATTTCGCCCTAGACTTGGCCGGTGCCCAGTGCGCGGGATCTCCTCGATCGCGTCGAGCGCCACAGCCGGGCCGAGCAGACGGCGAAGCGGCTGCGCGAAGTGGTGCTCGCCGATCTCCGCGCGGCCGTCTCCTTCGACGGGCACGTCTTCATGCTCACCGATCCGGCCACCAGGGTGGGGACGTCGCCGCTGGCCGACCTGCTCGGTCTGCCCTGGGCACGGCTGCCGGAGTTGATCCGGCTGCGGTACCTGACCGAGTTCACCCGCTGGAGCGATCTACTCGATCGGAGCACGGCGGCGACGTCCTTGCGCACCGCCACCGGCGGCGATCCCGCGCGCTCGCGGGTCTGGCGCGAGGTGCTGCGCGATCTCGGGGTTTTCGACACCGCCACAGTGGTCTTCGGCGACCGCTACGGATGCTGGGGCTTCCTCGAACTGCTGCGCAAGACCCCACGCGCCTTCGACCCCAGCCAGCTCACCACCTTGGCCGCGCTGGCGGCACCGATCACCCGAGGGCTGCGCGCCGCGCTCGGCCGCACCTTTGTCGCGGAGGCGGGCGGACTCGTCCCTGCCGAACCCGCGGCCGTCGCGCTCGGGCCCGACCTGCGGATGCGTGGCCAGACTCCGGCCGCCGCGGCAGCGCTGCTGCGACTGAATCCACCGCAGGAGGCCATGCCGCCGATCCCGAACGCGGTCTACAACGCGGGCGCCGCGCTGCTGGCCGCCGAGCACGGCACACCCGTCGGCCCGTCGCGGTCGCGCGTCCATCTGGGCGGCGCCCGCTGGTTGACGGTGCGAGCGGACCGGCTCGGCGCCGAGGACATCACGGTCTCGATGGCGCCGAGCACCCCCGCCGAGCGCCTGGATCTGTTCGGGCGGGCGCACGCGCTCACTCCCCGCGAGAACGAGGTACTCGCCCTGCTCGCCACCGACCGCGAATCCCCCCGTCCCGCAAGCGTTTCGGGACTGCCCGAGCACGCGATCAACGATCACGTGAAGGCGATACTGGCCAAGTGCGGTGTGCACACGCGGCAGGGGCTGTTGTCGCGGGCGCTCGGCATCTCCTAGGAAGCGAGCATGCGTGGCGGGCAGTCTCGGTCCACCGTGCCGGGGGGCGATGAGGCTTCGGCGCGGCTGCTCGCGCTACCGTACGACGAACGAACCAGGCTGCTGGAAACCCTCGAAACCTGGTTCGGCGCGGACGGTTCCGCCGCGGCTACTTGCGAGCGGCTATACCTGCACGCGAACTTGGTCCGGTATCGCTTGCGGCGGATCGAAGAACTCACCGGCCGGCCTCTCGCGGATCCGGCGGCCGTTCGCGACCTCGGCGCAGCACTCGAAGCGCTGCCGATGCTCACCTCCCGCACGCGCGCCCGAGACGCCGCCGAGTAACGCGCCGCGAGCCGAAACGCGAACGGCCGGTCGGGCAGTCGCGGCCATCGGATCAGCCGCGGGCGGCGCCGAGTTCGGCGACCAGCGCGGTGCGCGCCGCCGTGACGTGGTCGGCGAGCTCGCCTCCGCTGCGCAGCCAGATCTCGAAGCCCGCGAAGAAGCAGGACATGCCGACCTTGGCCCACAGCAGCGGGCGCACGTCGGCGGCCGAGTCGACGCCCATCTGATGGGCGAGGTGGGCGGTGAGCAGGGCTTCGATGGCGCTGCGCTTGGCGAGGTCGCGGGCTTGCAGCGCGGGATTGGCGGCGATCAGCGCGTCGCGGGTGCGCAGCTCGTCGAGCCGGTCCGCGAAGTGCGCCACCATCGGCCCGATGACGGCGGCCAACGTCGTCTCCGGATCCTCGCCCACGGGGCGCTCGGCGAGCAGCCGGGCAAGTTCGGCGCGGTACTCGTCGTCCTCGGCGAAGAGCAGCTCGTCCTTGCCGCTGTAGTACCGGTGCAGAGTCCGGGTGCCCACCTCGGCCGCGGCGGCGATGTCGGCGATGGTCACCGCGTCGAACCCACGCTCGGCGAACAGCCGCAGCGCCGCGTCGGCGATCGCGCGCCGGGTGCGTTCCTTCTTCCGATCACGCAACGACATGGAAGCATTGTCACGCATGGCAGAAAGTGGCACACTGTGCCATATGACAACGAGCGACAGAACCGTGGTGATCACCGGCGGCACAAGCGGACTCGGCCGCGAATGCGCCAGGGCGCTGGCCGCCGACCCGCACTGGACCGTGGTGGTGACCGGCCGAGACCCGGCGCGCGCCGCGCGGGAGGCGGCCGAGCTCGGAGCCCGCGGCATGGCCTTGGATCTGGGCTCGCTGGCGTCGGTGCGCGAGTTCGCGGACGAACTGCGCGCGGCCGAACTTCCTCCGCTGCGCGGATTGGTCTGCAACGCCGGGCTGCAATTCACCCGCCGCACCTACACCGCCGACGGCGTGGAGGCCACCTTCGGCGTCAATCACCTCGGCCACCTCGCGCTGGTGCACGCGCTGCGCGACGATCTGGTCGCGCCCGCGCGGATCGTCTTGGTGACCTCGGGAACACACGACCCGCGCCGGTTCACCGGCATGCCGCATCCGCTGACCGCCTCGGCGCGCGAACTCGCCCACCCGCCCGCCGCGACCGAAGCCGCGCATCGCGACGGCCGCCGCCGCTACAGCACCTCGAAGCTGGCCAACTTGCAGACCGCCTACGAGCTGGCGCGCAGGCTCGGCGATCAGGGCGTCACGGTGAACGCCTTCGACCCCGGCCTGATGCCGGGGACCGGATTGGCCAGGGACGCAAGCCGGTTCGCGCGAACGCTGTGGGACACAGTGGCCAAGGCCCTCGTGCTGCTGCCCGGCGTCAACACACCCACCCGCTCCGGCGCCGATCTCGCCCGGTTGATGACCGACCCGGCGCTGGCCGCCACCACCGGCCGCCATTTCGTCGGGCGCGCCGAGCGTCCGTCCTCCGCGGCCTCCTACGATCGCGAGGCGCAGCGGGCGCTCTACGACGACAGCGTGGCTCTGATCGCGGAGCTCGCTCGCTGACCGACCCGCGAAACGCCGGAGCAGCGCCTCCCGACGGGGAAGGCGCTACGTCCGTTCGGTTTTCGGCGTCCAACTAGTCGTCCGTGGCGTTTCCGGTTCCCTTGGACTTCGGTTTGCGGCCCGCCTGTTCGAGCGCAAGGCGCAGGGCGTATTCGATCTGTGCGTTGATGCTGCGCAGGTCGTCGGCCGCCCATTTGGCCAAGGCTTCATGGACGGCCGGGTCGAGGCGCAGCAACAGTTTCTTGCGTTCGACCATGGGCCCGGCTCAGCTGTAGAGCGATCCGGCGTTGACCACGGGCTGGGTCGCGCGATCGCCGCACAGCACCACGAGCAGGTTGGACACCATCGCGGCCCGGCGTTCCTCGTCGAGCTCGACGACGCCCTGCGCGGTGAGGCGATCCAGTGCCAGACTCACCATCCCGACCGCTCCCTCCACGATGTGCGTGCGCGCGGCCACCACCTGCGCGGCCTGCTGGCGAACCAGCATGGCCTGGGCGATCTCCGGCGCGTAGGCGAGGTGGGTGATCCTGGCCTCGAGCACCTCGATGCCCGCCATCTCGGTGCGGTCCCGCAGTTCGACGGTCAGTTCCTCGGCCACCTCGGCGCCGTCGCGCAGGCTGGTGCGTTCGGCGTCGTGCGCGTCGTAGGGGTGCGTGGTGGCCAGGTGCCGGACCGCGGCCTCGGACTGGGTCTCCACGTACTCCTCGTAGTCGTCGACGGCGAACGCGGCCTTGAAGCTGTCCACCACGCGGTAGACGACCACCGCCGCGATCTCCACCGGGTTGCCGTCGGCGTCGTTGACCTTCAGCTTCTGCGTCTCGAAGTTGCGCACCCGCAGCGAGATGATCTTGTGGTCGGTCAGCGGCACCACCGAGAAGAAGCCGGGCTCGCTCACCGAGCCGATGTAGCGGCCGAAGAACTGCACCACTTTCGCCTCGTTCGGGTTGACGATCACCAACCCGGTGGCGAGCAGTGCGAGCACCACCACGACCACGGTGGCCGCGATCGCCGCGATCAGCGCCGGTGTGTTCCCGTCCTTGACCGCCGCGACGTACCCCAAAGCGGCCGCGCCGCCGAAGAGAAGGGTCAGCACCAACCAGGCCGACAGCACCAGAAAGCCGTTGACGTGGAATGCGGGCCTGAGCTTCATGACATCCTCCCGGTATCAGAGTGATATCACGAAGATAGCACGCGACCGCCGAGCGGCCAATGGGCGATCAGCCGCCGGCGGCCAATGGGCGATCAGCCGCCGAGCGGCCAATCGCCGCCGGGCGCACCGGTTGCTCAGAGCGCGGGCCGGATGTTGCGGTTGAACCGGAACATGTTGCGCGGGTCGTACTTCGACTTCAGCGCCGCGAGCCGCGCGTAGGTGTCCGGCGCGTAGCCCGCTCGGGTCTGCGCGTCGTCGGCGCCGTCACCCGCGCCGTAGAGGAAGGCCAGGCTGTGGCCGATCGTCCACGGCGCGAGCACCTTTCGGATCGCACCGTGCTCGTCGGGCACGGCGGCGCCCGCGTCGGGCGCGGGCATGGTGATCACCCGGACCACGTACGCGGCCTCGCGCCGGTCGACGGCGACACTCGCGGAGCCCGGCTCGGCGAGCGAGCCGCCGAGGTGGCGGATGTCGACCACGGCATCGATCGCACCGCCGGGACCGGTCGCGGCGGTCAGCGCGGCCAGCGCTTCCTCGGGGAGTTCGCCGAGCACGGCGTTGGTCGCGGCGTAGGCGTGCGGATGGTCCGGATCGCTGTGGATGGTGTGTGATTCGGTGTAGGGCAGCTCGCGCAGATCGTCGCGCAGTCGCGCCCCGACCGCCCGCAGCGGCGCGACCAGGCGCTCCCCCTCGGCGGCCGGTCCGTCGAACGCGATCCGGATCGAGGCGACGTAGCGGCCGCGCAGCGACTCGGGCACCTGCGGGATATCGGGGTAGGTCAGCGTGGCGACGGTCGAGGTCAGCTGGTCGGGCACCGTCGCGGTCCACTGCCGCCAGGTTTCCAGTGCGGCCGCGGCCAGGGGCGTGTCGAACACCAGCTGCCCGCCGTAGACCGTCCGCACCGGAACCAGGTCGATCTCCAGCGCCGTGACCACGCCGAAATTGCCGCCGCTGCCCAGCACCGCGCCGAACAGTTCGTCACCGGGGCGCAGCGTGCGCATCCGGCCGTCCGCGGTGACCAGTTCGATCATTCGCACGTGGTCGGCGGCGTAGCCGAATTTTCTGGCCAGCAGGCCGACTCCGCCGCCGAGCGTGTAGCCGACCACGCCGACCGACGGCGAGGAACCGTTCAGCGGGGCGAGCCCGAACTCCGCCGCCGCCTCGACCAGCGCGCCGGCCCGCACGCCCGCGGCGACCCGCGCGGTCTTCGCCTCGGGATCGATGCGGAGACCGGTCATCCGCGCGGTAGTGATCAGCACCCCGCCCTCGGCGGCCACCGACAGCCCGTGCCCGGTCGCCTGCACGGCGACCGGAAGCTGCTGGCGCGCCGCGTATTCCACCGCGGCCCGGACGTCCTCGGCATGCGCCGCGGCCACCACGAGCGCGGGCCGGTGGGTGTAGGCGGTCTGGAATCCGGCGACCTCCGCCTGGTAACCGGGCTCGCCCGGCCGGAACACCTGGCCGGTGAAGAGGGGGAAATCGGTGGTCTGCGTCGCGTTGTCTGTCATGGCTTCGACGATGCTCGTCCGCGAACGAGAAGTACAACAGATGGTTTCTATCGTTTCTAGAATCGACAGTTATGGAACTGCGCCACCTGCGCTACTTCGTCGCCGTCGCCGAGGAAGCCAACTTCACCCGCGCCGCCGCGCGCCTGCACCTGGCTCAGCCCGGCCTGAGCGCCCAGATCCGGCAATTCGAGCGGGAACTCGGGCAGCCGCTGCTGGACCGCGGCGGGCGCACGGTGACGCTCACCGAAGTCGGCGCGGCCGTATTGCCGCACGCCAAGGCGGCTTTGGCCGCGGCGCAGCGCATCGCCGACACGGTGGACGAGTTCACCGGCCTGTTGCGCGGTCATGTGCGGGTCGGACTCATCTCCGGCGCCGCCCCCGAGGAATTCGATGTCGCGGCGGTGCTCGCCGATTTCCATCACGACCACCCTCGGGTCGCCATCAGCCTCACCGAGGACACCTCCGAGCGCATGCTCGCCGCGCTCGGCCGCGGTGAACTGGACATCGCCCTGGTCGGCCTGAGCGGCGCGGATCTCGGCCCCGGGCTCGGCAAGCAGGTCGTGCTGGACACCGCGGTGGTCGCCGCCGTCGCCGCCGACGACCGCGACCACGGCGCGACCATCCCGCTCGCCGCGCTGCGCGACCAGCCGGTGATCTGCCTGCCCGCGGGCACCGGCGTGCGCGGTGTGTTCGAACGTGCCTGCGCCGCGGCCGGATTCGAGCCGCACGTGGCGTTCGAAGCGGCCGCGCCGCCCCTGCTGCTACGACTGGCCGCGCGCGGACTCGGCGTGGCGGTGGTGCCCGCGCTCACCGCGGCGGAGGCCGCCGCGCACGGGGTCCGGACGCTGCCGATCGTCGAGCCGGAGCTGCGCGGACGACTCGCCCTCGTCTGGCGCACCGACCATCCCGCCGCGCCCGCCACCAAAGTTCTCCTCGGTCAACTTCGCATCGCGCTCGGCGATAGTCCCGGCACCCGCCGACAACCGCGTCCGGAAAATTCGGAGAATACTGGCGAGTAATTTCCACTGAGCCGATCGCCACCTGCCCGAGTGGCGAACTCGCCGATCATCCGGCACCATCGACGGCACTGCCCGCTCCAGTAGACGCTTCCATTGACACTGGTCAACGCACTTGTCAGGGCAAGTTGAATCTCTAATTGCACGAATTACCCGTCAGTGGAAAACGAACCCGAAATTCGCGTCGAATGCGCTGATAGCCCCCTGGACACAAAGTGATTCAAAGGGGCATCATATTCCTTATCCGGTGCCGTTCGTCGGGGGAACGTCAAAGGAAATCGGCAAGGATGATTGGAGTCCAATGTTTATCAAGAAATTGGTGGCAACCGCATTCATGGCCATCGCGGCTACCGGTATAGCCACCGCTACCGGACACGGGGAGGCAGGTCTGGCGGACGTCAGCTTCAGCGGCACGGACGGCGCTGTCGGCTACACGACGACACTGGCGGCCGATCACTCGAGCGCCTCGGTGAATCTCGCTTCCGGCAAGTTCGCCATCACGCCCGACGCGGTCACAGTTCTAGCCGATGACGGCGCGGTCGTCGGCTCCATCCCGACGACGTTCGGGCAGTTCGCCGTCTCACCCGTGGTCAACGCCGCAGGCACCCAGCTGTCGCTGACACCGATCGGCGGACCGACGACCGAGGCGGTCAACTCGCAAGACCTGCCCGGCGTGCAGCAGGCCTGGGGACCGATCTCGATCGCAGTCGGCGCAGCCATCGGCTGCGCGGTCGGCGTCGCGATCGGCATCTGGTTCTTCCTGGTCGGAGCCATCCCCGGATGCGCCATCGGCGCAGCGGTCGGCGCCACCCTCGGCTTCTTCTCACCGTTCCCGTGACAGGTAGCCGAGCGGAATAACCGATGACAACGACAAGCGGGCCGGGCGTGACGCCCGGCCCACTGCTGTCGGCACCTGGTGGAACCGCGAATGAACACCCCGCGGTGGAACCGCGAAAAGGACTCAGAGCAACCGCGACAGGAACGCCTTGGTCCGTTCGTGTTTCGGATCGCTGAGCACCTCGCGCGGCGCTCCCGCTTCCACCACCACGCCGCCGTCCATGAACACCAGCTGGTCGGCGACCTCCCGGGCGAAGCCCATCTCGTGCGTCACCACCACCATGGTCATGCCGCTCTCGGCCAGTTCGCGCATCACCTGCAGCACCTCGCCGACCAGCTCCGGATCCAGCGCCGAGGTCGGCTCGTCGAACAGCATCAGCTTCGGGTCCATGGCCAGCGCCCTGGCGATCGCCACCCGCTGCTGCTGACCGCCGGACAGCTGGGCCGGATAGGCATTGGCCTTGTCGCCCATGCCCACCCGATCGAGCAGCTCGTGGGCGCGGGCCACGGCGTCGGCCTTGCGCACCTTCTTCACCTGCGTCGGCGCCTCGATGATGTTCTCCAGCGCCGTCCGGTGCGGGAACAGGTTGAAGTGCTGGAACACCATGCCGATGTCGCGGCGCTGTTTGGCCGCCTCGCGCGGGTGCAGTTCGTAGAGCTTGTCGCCCTTCTGCCGGTAGCCGACGAGCTCGCCGTCCACGTACAGCCTGCCCGCGTTCACCTGCTCGAGGTGGTTGATGCAGCGCAGGAAGGTGGACTTACCGGAACCGGACGGGCCGATCAGGCACAGCACCTCACCGCGCGCCACTTCCAACGAGATGCCCTTGAGCACCTGCAGCGCGCCGAAGTTCTTGCAGACCCGGTCGGCGACGATCATCCGCGGGGCCGAGTCCTTGTCCATGGAGACCGTCATTTCGCCTTCACCACACTCTGCGCGTCGGCCAGTTCCTGCAACTGCTTGGCGGTCAGCTGCCGGGACGCGCCGCGCGAGTAGTACCGCTCCAGATAGAACTGGCCGACCATCAGCACGCTGGTGATGGCCAGATACCAGGTCGCGGTGACCAGCAGCAGCGGAATCGGCTGGAAGTTCACGCCGTAGATGTCGCGGGCCCGCCCGAACAGGTCGGTGCTGAGCGGGATCGCGGTCACCAGCGAGGTAGTCTTCAGCATGCCGATGAGCTCGTTGCCGGTCGGGGGGATGATCACCCGCATGGCCTGCGGCAGCACGGTGCGCCGCATGGTCTGGGTCCAGGACATGCCCAGCGCGACCGACGCCTCACGCTGACCCTCGCCAACGGAATTGATGCCCGCGCGGACGATCTCGGCCATGTAGGCGGCCTCGTTGAGACCGAGTCCGATCACCGCGAAGGTGAACGCGGCCTGCAACTCCTGCACGTCGAGTTCGAAGAACTGCGGCCCGAACGGCACGCCGAGATGGATCTGCTGATACAGCGAGGGCACCAGGCCCCAGAACACCAGCTGCACGAAGATCGGTGTGCCGCGGAAGATCCAGAGATATACCCAGGCCGTGGAGCGCAGCACCGGATTCGGCGACAGGCGCATCACCGCGAGCACCGTGCCGAGGACGATCGCGATGGCCATCGCCAGTACGGTCAGCTCGAGGGTGACGACCGCGCCCGCGACGATGCGACTGTCGAACAGGTACTTCCAGTAGGTGCCCCACTGGTAGGCGTCATTGGTGGCGGCGCCGTAGACGAACAGTCCGAGCAGCACCAGGATGACGGCGGCGGCGATCCAGCGCCCCGGCCTGCGCAGCGGAACCGCTTTGATCGGTTCGGGTTCGGACGGCGCCGGGACGCCGCCGGGCCCGGGATCACCGGGCACGACGGTGGTGTCGGTGTCGGACATCCGTCAGCTCACGGCCCCGTTGATCACCGACTCGGTGATCGCGCCGTCCTGCACGCCCCAGTTCTCGGTGATCTGCTTGTACTGGCCGCTCTTGATCAGGTGGTTGACCGCGGCCTGCAGGACCTTGGCCAGCGGCGAGCCCTTCGGCACCGCCCAGCCGTAGGGGGCGGAGTCGAACACCGGGCCGGCGGTCTCGATCTTGCCGTTGCTCTGCTTGATGGCGTACGCGGTCACCGGGGAGTCGGCCGACATCGCGTCGACCTGGCCGAGCACCAGCGCGTTGGTCGCGGCGCTCTGCTCGTCGAACGGCTTGATATCGATGGCGGGCTTGCCCTCGGCGACGCACTTGGCGCTCTTGGCGGGCACCTCGTCGGTGTGCTCGACGGTGGTGGCCTGCACCGCGACCTTCTTGCCGCAGGCGTTGTTCGGGTCGATCGGCTTACCGGTCTGCTGGGCCCACTGGATGCCCGCGCTGAAGTAGGTGGTGAAGTCGACCTGCTGCTCGCGTTCCTTCGAGTCGGTGATCGAGGACATGCCGACGTCGTAGGTACCGGCCTGGATCGCCGGAATGATCTTCTCGAAGGCCGACTCCACGTACTCCGCCTCGATACCCAGCACCGAGGTGACGGCGTCCATCAGGTCGACGTCGAAGCCGACGATCTTGCCGCTGGCGTCCTTGTACTCGTTGGGCTGGTAGGGCACGTTCACGCCGATGACCAGCTTGCCGGACTGCTTGATCTTGTCGGGCAGTTGATCGGCGATTTCGGTGACCTTGTCCACCTGCACCTTGGAGACCGCCGGTCCGGTGTCTTCGGTGTTGGTGGTACAGCCCGCGAGCACGAGTGCGGCGCCGGTGAGCGCGCACATCGCCCGCAGGGCCCGCCTGCCAGGCTTGGATCGATCAGACACAGCAGCCCTCCACATTTCGGTTACGAGAAACCCGGGTGTTACCACCCGTTTGGCAATCTAAGCGACCGAGACGTTTCGTGCTGGACAGTAATGGAATTCCACATCGGGTCGTTGCGGACTCCACCCGGTACCGGCTGCCGGTGCGCCGACCGGACACCATACTCCGGAGCCTCACAAACAGCCCGTGTGGGTAGCCACATAATTGCCCGTCCGGCGAAAGCCTTACGTGCTGGTGGCTTCCGCGCGTCACATCGGCACGCGGCCGGGTATCGAAACCTTGGTTCAGGAATCGAGTTCGACCGCGAAGGCCGCGGGGCCGCCCGTGGTGGCGGGAACGGAGGCGTCGACCGGGGCGGACCCGGTCGTCGTCGGCGCGGTGGACGGATCGGCGCCCGGCGCCACCCGCACCAGGTTCGCCGCCGCGGTCTTGAACAGGGGCTGTTTGGACGAGGGGTCCCAGTCGGTGGGGGTGAGTTCGTTCGCGGCCCGGTCGTGGGCGCCGTCCCCGTGATCCCAGTAGCCGTAGTGGAACGGCAGGAACAGCACGCCGGGGCGGATGCGGCCGATGCGGGCGCGGGCCCGCACCGATCCACGTCGCGTCGTCACCGCCACCAGGTCGCCCTCGCCGATCCCCGCGCGTTCGGCGTCGGTGCGCGAGATCTCGACCCAGACCTCCGGCGCTGCCGCCTCCAGCTGCGGTGCGCGGGCGGTCTTCGTCCTGGTGTGGAAGTGGTACAACGTTCGCCCGGTGACCAGCGCGAACGGATGGTCCTCGGTGGGCGTCTCGCGCGCGTGCACGTAGTCGGCCGATTTGATGATCGCCTTGCCGTCCGGGTTCAGCGCCCGGTACTCGGCGGGCTCCACCGGCTTCCCGGAGAGCAGGTCCTTGCCATAGGACTCGCACTCGTCGGGCGCGCTCCAGAACCGCCCGTCGGTATAGAGCCGCTCGGTGCCGTCCGGATGCGTGCTGTCGCAGGGCCATTGGATGCCCGAGCCCGCCCGCAACCTCGCGTACGTCAGGCCGCTGTAGTCGCACGGACGTCCGGCCGTGCACGCCTTCCACGCCTCGAACGCCGACTCCGGATCGTGCCAGTGGATCAGCGGGCCGCCGTCCCGGTCGCGAAAGTCCATGCGGCGGGCGTAGTCCAGGAAAATGTCGAGATCGGACTTCGCCTCTCCCGGCGGGTCGACGGCCCGCTCCGAGAGGTGCACGGTGCGGTCGGCGTTGGTGAACGCGCCGGTCTTCTCGCCCCACGCCGCGGCGGGCAGCACCACATCGGCCATCGCCGCGGTCTCGGTCGGGAAGATGTCCTGCACCACGAGGAACAGGTCCTCGCGCGCGAGGACCGACCTGACGCGCGCCAGCTCCGGCAGCGACACCGCCGGGTTGGTGGCGCTCACCCACAGCATCCGGATATCGCCCTGCTCGGCGTCCCGGATCATCCGCATGACGTGGGTCGGCGGTCCGGAGTGCGGGATCCGATCCGGATCGACCCGCCACCGCTCGGCCAGCTCGGCGACGTGCGCGTCGTTGGCCCAGTTGCGAAAGCCAGCCATGTCACCGTCGGCGCCGCATTCGCGGGTGTTCTGCGCCGTCGGCTGACCGTTCATCTGCAATACGCCGCAGCCGGGCCGCCCGAGCATCCCCCGGATCAGGTGGATGTTGTTGACCTGCACCGCCGCCGCGGTCGCCTGATGGGATTGGTAGAAACCCTGGAGCACCGTGGACAGCAGCCGCGGCGCGGTACCGAGCAGGCGGGCCGTTTCGCGGATGTGCCCGGCCGGAACACCACAGATCCGTGCCGCCCGCTCCGGGAAGCATTCGCTCACCCGGGTACGCAATTCGTCGAAGCCGACGGTGTGCTCGCGGATGTACTCGTGATCCACCCACCCGTTGGCGATGATCTCGTGCAGCAGGGCGTTCATCAGCGCGACATTGGTGCCGGGCAGGGGCGCGAGGTGGACTGCGGCGTGCTCAGCGACCGGGGTGTAGCGCGGGTCGACGCACACGATCGCGGGCGGGTTCGGTCCGGCGAGCCGGTCGAGGATCCGCGCCCACAGCACCGTCTGCGTCTCGGCGACGTTGTGCCCGAACAGCGCGATGACGTCGGCGTGGTCGACGTCGGTGTACGAGCCGGGCTGGCCGTCGCAGCCGAAGGACTGCTTCAGCGCCTCCGCGGCCGTCGCCGTGCAGAGCCGGGTGTTCCCGTCGACGTGGTTGGTGCCGATGCCCGCGTGGGCGAGCACGCTCAGCGTGTAGTACTCCTCCAGGAACAGCTGGCCGGAGGTGTAGAAGCCGATCGCCGAGGGCCCGTGCCGCTCGAGCAGGCTCTCGCTGTGCCGCACGATGCGGTCCATGGCCGTGTCCCAATCGGTCTCGACCAGTTCGCCGTCGCGGCGGACGAGCGGGCGGGTCAGGCGATCGGGCGACGCATTGGCCTGCCAGGCGAACAGATCCTTCGGTCCGAGCCTGCCGCGGTTGACCCGGTCGACCGCACGGCCGCGCACCCCGACCATTCGGCCGTCCAAGACCGCGATGTCGAGCGCGTCGCCGTTGGAGCTCATGACCGAGGCGGACGGCACCCACCGCTGCACGGCCTCGGGTTCCACGCCGTCGGCCAGATACATGTCGACCCGTTCGGGCCACTGCTGTCCGGCGGCGTAGGCGAACCTGCGCCCCCAGGGGTCGGCGATTCGATCTCGGGTCTCCATACCGCGCGCGTACCCGCCGAGGGACGCGGCACGCCTGAACTGCGGCGACATCTCGCACGGTGGTTTGAACCGACCGCCGCGTGGTACTGCGGCCCACGTCCGACATCTCCGGTGGTGAGGAGTGGCCATGCGCGTCGTCGTGGTGGGTGCTACGGGCAATATCGGCACCTCGGTGGTCTCGGCGTTGGCGGCCGAACCGGTGGTGACCTCGATCGTGGGGGTGGCGCGTCGCGCGCCGTCGACCCTGCCGTCCGGGATGGAATTCGCCGGCGCCGACGTGCGCATGGACGATCTCGGCCGGGTCTTCCGCAACGCCGACGCTGTCGTGCACCTGGCGTGGCTGTTCCAGCCGACCCACCGGCCGGAGGTCACCTGGCGCGCCAACGTCATCGGGACCCAGCGGGTGCTCGCCGCCGCGGTGGCCGAAGGCGTGCCCGCCGTGGTCTGCGCCTCGTCGATCGGCGCGTACTCCCCCGCGCGCGACGACGATCCGGTCGACGAGTCGTGGCCCACCGACGGCTGGCCACTCGCGGCGTACACGAGGGAGAAGGCCTACGTCGAGCGCGTGCTCGACGCGTTCGAAACCGAGCATCCCGAGACACGGGTGGTGCGCATGCGGCCGTCGTTCGTCTTCCAGCGCGCCTCGGCCAGCGAGCAGCGCCGCCTGTTCGCCGGGCCGCTGCTGCCGCACCCGCTGGTCCGCCCGGGAACTCTTCCGATCCTTCCGGTGCCGCGCGGCTTGCGCATGCAGGCGCTGCACAGCCACGACGCGGGCCGCGCCTTCGCCCGCGCCGCCGTCACCGACGCCCGCGGCGCGTTCAACATCGCCGCGGACCCGGTGCTCGACCGTGCGCGCCTCGGCGAACTCTTCGACGCCAGGACCGTAGAAGTGCCGGCGAGCACGGTCCGCGCGGCCCTCTCGACAGCATGGCGGCTGCGCCTCGCGCCCACACCGCCCGGCCTCTTCGACGCGCTGCTGCGACTGCCGATCATGGACACCGGCCGCGCGCGGACCGAACTGGACTGGACACCGCGCCACACCGCCGTCGAAACGCTGCGCGAGGTGCTGGACGGGTTCCGCGCCAACGCGGGCGGCGACACTCCCCCGCTCGCGTCGGACGCGGGCGGACGGTTCCGCATCAAGGAATTCGCGTCGGGAGTGGGCGGTCGCGATCCGGTCGACGTGTGGGGCGTGCCCGCGCACTAGGATCAACGCCGTCTCGCGATCGCGCGACGTGGCAGGCGACCAGCGAGCCTCGATCTCGCAGGTTCATGCAATCAGGAACGTAGCGTCGTCACGAAAGCAGCGCACGCGATCCCCCGCCAGCAAATCGTCGTCAGCGATGCCCGGCCAACGTGGTGATCACCGGATCGGGCTCGGGCTCCTGGGCCAGGGCGAACGGCGTGAGCGGCAGGATGTCGTCGGTGTCGACCAGCGTCGCGATATGTTGCAGCACAACGCCTTCGCGCAGCGCCCACGGGCTCACCTCGAGGCGTTCGATGTTCAGCGCCGCCATCGTGGCTTCGGCGACCATGGCCCCCGCGAGGATCTGGCGGGCCCGCGGCTGGGAGACGCCGCGCAGCTGGGCGCGTTGGCGCGCGGAGAGCTTCGCGAGGCGGCGCGTGATCCGGCGGGCTTGGGCCTGGCGCAGCTCGCGGGTGGCGAACGGCGACACTCCTCTATGTGTTCGCGCAACAGGCCGACCTCGTGCAAATCGGGCGGATCGCCGCGCAGGTACGCGCGGGTCAGCCGTCCGGCGCCGAGCGGTAGCGAGAGCGCGAGCTCCGGTTCGTCGTCGCGGCCGAGGGCCAGTTCCATCGAGCCGCCGCCGATGTCGAGCACCAGCAGCGGCCCGGCCCGCCACCCGTACCACCGGCGCACCGCCAGATAGGTCAGCCGCGCTTCCTGGGCGCCGGTGAGAAACTGCGGGCGGATACCCGCGGCCCGCTCGACGCCGTCGAGCACCGACTCCCGGTTCGGCGCGTCCCGGATCGCGGCGGTGACGAACGCGTAGAAACTCTCGATCTCGTAGCGCCGCGCCGCCTGCAGGATGCGGGACACCGCGGTCGCGGTCCGCTCGATCCCGGCGTCGCCGATCTCCCCGTCCGCGTCGATGTCCTCCGCCAGCACCACCGGTTCCTTCAGCGCCCGGATGGGCAGCGGCGGCGCGCCGGGCGACGCGTCCACGACCAGAAATTGCGCCGAGTTCGACCCCAGATCCAGAACACCGAGCCTCACCCGGAGGCACTACCCGGTCCCCGCTCGTTTACACCGCTCCGACCGGCGCGCATGCGCCGACACAGGGCGCAGCCACCGCTCCCCACGGCGCGCGACACCCTCGACGACCAGCTCTCCCTCGGCCCGCTGTGGCGCGGCGGCAGCGAAACAACGCGGGCACGCCGGTGGGCGCCACGCGCGAGCGCGGGTTGCCCGCGGTGGCGTCGAATGCGACGCGCCGGAGATGTCCGGTTTTCCCTCTACACTGGGCGCGTGCGTGTTCGACGGCTGATCGCCCTGTCCTTCGTGGCCCTGCTCGCCCCACTCGGCGCTGCCGCCTGCACCGTGGAGGGGCCCGGCACCAAGTCCGAGTGCAATGTCGGCGGGTGCACCGTGACCTTCACCCGCGGCGTGGACGCCAAGGCCAATATCCTCGGCATCGACGCGGAACTCGTCGCGGTGAACGGCAACACGGTCACCCTGAAGATCGGCGGCCAGCAGGTCGACGTCCCGGTCGGTGAGACCCAGCCCGCCGAAGGCATGAACGTCACGGTCCAAGAGGTGACCGACGAGAAGGTGGTCGTCAAGATCGCCTCGGGGCTGAACAGCGGCAACTGAGGCCGCCCGCCGGGTTCAGCGGCGGTGCACCCGCGCGCACACCTGCTCGGTGAACTCCGCCGTCGAGGCCTGACCACCCAGATCCGCGGTCGCGATGCCCGCCGCGAAGGTGGCGGCGACCGCCCGTTCGATGCGGTCGGCGGCGTCGCTCGCCGCGGCGTCCGCGTCGCGAGTTCCCAACCAGCGCAGCAACATCGCCGCGGACAGCTGTAGCGCCACCGGGTTGGCGCGGTTGTGTCCGGCCAGCGTCGGCGCGGCGCCGTGCACCGCCTGCGCCATCGCGCGGGTCGCCGAACAATTCAGCGAGGCGGCCATGCCGAGCGAACCGCTCAGCTCGCCCGCCAGATCGGACAGGATGTCGCCGAACAGATTCTCGGTGACCAGCACGTCGAAATCGCCCGCGGCGCGGACCAGATGCGCGGCCGTGGCGTCCACGTGCTCGTCGTCCACCTCGACGCCGGGGTAGGCGCGCGCCACCTCGTAGCAGACGTCGCGGAACAGTCCCATGGTCATCGGCAGCACGTTCGCCTTGTGCACGATGGTCACCCGCTTGCGGCGGGCCGAGGCCAGCCGGAAGGCCTCGTGCGCGATCAGCTCGCAGGCCCGCCGGGTCACCACGCCGACGGCCATGGCCATGTCGCGGGTCGGCTGGAACTCGCCCGACCCGGCGAACATATTGCGGTCGGCGTAGAATCCCTCGCTGTTCTCGCGCACGATCACCAGGTCGATATCCGGCGCCGCCGACCGCACACCGGGAAAGGCGCGGGCCGGGCGGATGTTGGCGAACAGGCCGAACTGCTTGCGGATCGCGCCGCCCGGCGCCACCGCGCCGCGATGCTCGGCTGGATAGGACGCGTTGTCGTGCGGTCCGAGGACCCACGCGTCGAGTTCCTCGAGCCCGCGCAGCGTGTGTTCCGGCAGCGCGGCGCCGAACTCCTCGATAGCGCGGTGACCCATCGGCAACTCCACCCACTCCACCGCGGGCGCGCCGGCCGCCGCCAGCGCCTCGTCCACGACCACCCTGGTCGCGCGCACCACCTCGGGACCGATCCCGTCGCCCTCGATCAATCCCAGTCGCACCGCTGTCCTCGCTAGCTTCACCGGGCAATCCTCTCGCCGACGCCTCGCCGCACCGGAACCGGCCCGCGGCACCGGCCGCGCGGCTACGTTGGAAAGATCATGGTGCAGTCGGTCGAATTGCTGGTGGACGACGCGGCCGAGGCGGAGATTCGGCGGCAGTGGGCGCTGCTCGCGGAGGCCGGACTGCCGAGTGTCACGGCGAAGGCGATCGAGACCCATCGCCCGCACATCACGATCGCCGTGGCCAGACAGATCTGGCCGCGCATCGACCACGCACTCGACCAGCTGATCTTCCGGCCATTCCCGGTACGGCTCGGCGGGGTGCTGGTGTTCGGGGCGCGGCACCCGATTCTCGTTCGGCTGGTGGTTCCCTCCGAGCAACTGCTCACGCTGCAAAGGCGGGTCTACGACGTCGTGTCGCCGTGTCCCGGCGCGCCCGCGAACCTGCGTCCGGACGCGTGGACGCCGCATATCACGCTGGCCAGGCGGGTATCGGTCCGGCAGCTCGGCACTGCGGTACACGCCGTAGCCGCCGACCGTGATTTCCCCGCGACCATCGTGGGTATCCGGCGATGGGACGGCGACCAACGGCGGGAGTGGCCGGTGGCCCGTGGAAGATAAGAGACGAGCCCGGCGTTACAGCTGGCAACATTCGAACGAGAGGACGTCATGGCCACCCAGACGCTGACCCAGCAGAACTTCGATGAGGTAGTCACCGGAAACGACGTGGTACTCGTCGATTTCTGGGCCGAGTGGTGCGGTCCGTGCAAGAGCTTCGCGCCGACTTTCGAGGCCTCCTCGACCAAGCACCCGGACGTCGTCCACGGCAAGGTCGACACCGAATCCGAGCAGGGTCTCGCGGCCGCCGCGAACATCCGCTCCATCCCGACCATCATGGCGTTCCGCGAGGGTGTGCTGGTGTTCGCGCAACCGGGCGCGCTGCCCCCGGCCGCGCTCGAGGATCTGGTCACCCAGGTGAAGGCCCTCGACATGGACGAGGTCCGCAAGCAGCTCGCCGAGCAGCAGTCCGCTTCCGAATAGGCCGAGCCGACGGATCGGGCCGGGCACCCCCAGCGGGGCGCCCGGCCCATCGTGCTTTCAGGAACCGAGTCGGTTGATACCGGAAATCATCGCGCGGACAATGGATTCGGCGCCGTCGTCGGCGACCGCCGCGCCCCACCCGCGCTTGCCGTCGAGTTCGCACCGGACGAAGGTCGCGGTGCCGCCCGCGGTGCGGCGCTGGTGGAACTGCAAGATCTCCACGGGGTAGCCCTCCTCGTAGAGAGCCGAGGTGAGGGCGGCGACCGGGCTGCCGGTGGTGGCCACCGTGCGCAGGTGGTCGGCGAACTCGAGCGTCGCGGTGCACTCCGCGTTGCGGTGACCGCCGGCGAATTCACTGAGCCGGACCGGACCGGTGTGCCCGCAGTAGCGGTCGTAGAACTCCGTCGGCGTCATCCCGGCGGCTTCCGCCCGCAGCCCCTTGGGCGCGGCGGCGATGAAAGTCTGCGTATCAAGAGTGAGCATGGTCATTGTGAGGTAGGTCTTCCCGAAGAATGTCGGCGGAGGGGACCAGCGTCAACACATCAGTAGCCCGCAGCGAGGGGGCCGGTCCGAATCAGACCCCGCTACGGCGGGTTACTACGAGAAGTCGCGCGTGCGCCACCACCGCGGTAAGCGGAATTAGCGCAACGCGGTCGCGGTCTGCGACTCGGAGCGCTGCGCTGTGGCGGTCGGCGGGATTCGGCACGGCATCGAGGATAGGCACTGCGAAGCCCGATAGCAACCTTTTCGTACCCCCGTTTCCTCTACTCACGAGTATCATCACCGCAGCTCACACCGCACGCGGCGCGGGTACCTATGTGGCATGGGTCTCGTCGCCATGACCATCCCCGGTCTCGCCATCCTGCTCGTCGCGCTCGCCTGCACCGAGGTCCTCTGGAATCGCCTCACCGGCAGCCGTCTGCTTCCCTGGACCAAACGCCGCACCGGCCACCCGCTTTCCGCCACCGGCTTCGAAGAGGTGACCGCGGTCTTCCAAGGCTCCAAGCACTACGAGTTCGAACAGCGCCAGACCACCCTCATGCACCGCGAGACCATGTCCGATGGCGCGCCGCCTCGCGACGAGGTGGATCTGAGCACCGGCGCGGCGCGATTGGTCCGCCGGTAGTCGTAGCGCGTCCTCGGCACGCCGGTCGCGCCCCGTGGGAACGTCCTTCAGCCACGCCTACAAGGGACGCTGGCACGCACCAAGTACGCACCGGCACAGCGTGATTCGTCGTGGAGAGCGGCCGCGGACAGTTCGAGATCCGCGGCCGCTCTGGCCCGGTAGGACTCACACCGCCGTGACGGGGATCGCGACCGGCGCCGGATCCGATGCGGCGGCGCGGTCCAGGCCGCGGCGATCGTAGAGGTGGGTGGCGAGGACGCCGAGGACGAGGCCGATGGCCAATCCGAGCACGGTCATCCAAAGGCCTTGGCCGAGACCGGCTTCGGCATGCGCGTCGAAGAAGAGGATCGCGCGCACGGCCAGGTAGATCTGGTGCATGGGTTCGAAGGCGGCCAGATTCGAGATGTAGGACGGCGTGGCCTCCAGCGGGACGGTGGCGGCCGAGGAGGGCAGTCCGAGCACCACGAACAGGATCAGGTTCACCAGCAGGCCCGCGGTACCGAAGGCCGCGAGCACCGCGAGCGCGGTGACGCCGACGGCGATGATGGCCAGGGTGCCGTACAGCCACAGCAGCGGCCCGTTGCCGAGTGGGACGCCCACTACCGTTGCGACGCCGAGGAATACCGCCGACAGAATGGGCGCCGCGGTGGCGATGACGCCCCACTTGACCAGCAGGGTGCGCAGCCGTGAGACGCCGGTGGCGGGCGGATGCACGAACCAGGGTCCGAACTCGGTCGGCGTGAAGCCGAGCACCGAATCGACGAGCGTGTGAATGATCATGGCGCCGGTGAATCCGGCGAGCAGCAGGATCAGTGTGTAGAAGAACGCGACCAGACCCTGCCCGGCGCCGTCGTCCATTGGCCGGTAGGGAGCCGTGATCACCTGCACCGGATCGGAGAGCGAAAGCCTTGCCGCGCCGCTCATCTCGACGGGGGTTCCGTTCGCGAGCGCGGCGTTCACCTGGTCGGTGAGGTTCTTGCCGACGGTCTCGTTCACCCTGACCAGCGCGCGGTCGGCGATCCGCTGCATGATGCCGGTCGTGTAGGGCCCGACGCGGGGATTGGTCTGCACGGTGATGACCGGTCGCTCGATCTCACCAGGTACCACCGCGCCAGCGCCGAGAATGGCGAGTCGCTTGGTGAAGTCCGAGGGGATGACGATGGCGCCGTACACCTCGGCGTTCTGCAACTGGTTGCGCGCCTCGGCGATGCCGACGACGCGCAGATCGACCGTCTCCGAGGGGATCTCGGCAACCAGTCCGTCGGTGACCTGGGCGCCGAAGTTCGCAGGCTTGCCGTCGATCGTGTCTCCGACGTCCTGGTTCACCAGCGCGACGGGAAAGTCGTGCAGGTTCGTCTCGGTATTGCTGGCGTAGCCGAGGTACATGGTGGCGAGCAACGCCGCGAACACCATCAACACGGCGATCGGGGCGGTGAAGGTCCGAACCGTCATACCGGAAAATGTAGGCAGTGCCTACAAAGTAGTCAACGACTACATGTTGTTATCCTGCATACACCATGTCGATCACCCGAGGCCGCGCCTATCACCACGGCGACCTGCGCGCCGAGCTGCTCCAGCGCGCCGAGGCCACGCTGCGGGAATCCGGTGTCGACGGCTTGTCCCTGCGACAGCTTGCCCGCGACGTCGGGGTCAGCCACGCGGCACCGACCCGGCATTTCAAGGACAAGCAGGCGTTGCTCGACGCCCTGGCGGTGTCCGGGTTTCAGCAGCTGGGCGCCGCGCTCGAGCGGACCGCGCCGAGCGACTCCTTCGGCGGACGCATCCGCGAGATGGCGCGAACCTACCTGCGCTTCGCGACGGAGAACTCGGCGCTGCTCGCGCTGATGTTCGCGCGCAGGCACAGCCCGGCCGCGGGCGACGCGATGTCGGAGGCCGTCGACCGCGCCTTCGCGGCGCCGGTCGCGCTGATCGCGGACGCGCAGGCGCGCGGGGAGGTCACCGCGGGCGAACCACGGCGCATCGCCCTTTCGGCTGTCGCCGCACTCCAGGGCCTGGCCACCTTCGTCAGTTCCGGCGTGATCGCCGGCGAAGCCGCCGACGAGCTCCTGGACGAGATGACCACCCACATGATGGACGGCCTGCGCCCACGCCGGTAAACCTAGACCCGACCCTGGCACACCCCTCGCCCGAGCCCCCGCGCGGGGCCCGTACGCGAATCCCGCCTTCCCACACATCCCGCACACGCCGCACAGAGGCAGCGCTGTTGTGAGGCGTACGCCAGATGTGTGGGACCGGAAGCTCAGTGCGCGGCGGAATCCCAGCTTCGCCCCGTGCCGACCGACACGTCCAGCGGCACGGACAGGTCGATCGCGGCCGACATCTGTTCGCACGCGAGCTGTTCCAGTGTTTCCCGCTCGCCCTCGGCGACCTCGAAGACGAGTTCGTCGTGGATCTGCAGCAGCATCCGCGAGCGCAAGTCCGCCTCGCGAATCGCCTTGTGCACGTTGATCATCGCGACCTTGATGATGTCGGCGGCGGTGCCCTGGATGGGCGCGTTGAGCGCCATCCGCTCGGCGGCCTCGCGGCGCTGCCGGTTGCTGGAATCCAGGTCGGGCAGGTAGCGGCGGCGGCCGAACAGCGTCTCGGTGTAGCCGACCTTGCGCGCCTGCTCGACCACCTCGTACAGGTAGTCGCGGATGCGGCCGAAGCGGGAGAAGTAGATGTCCATCTGCTCCTTGGCCTCGGTGGTGCTGATCTTCAGCTGCGCCGAGAGGCCGTAGGAGCTCAGGCCGTAGGCCAGGCCGTACGACATCGCCTTGATCCGCCTGCGCAGTTCCGGGCTCACCTCGGAGATCGGGATGTCGAAGGCCTTGGACGCGACGAAGCTGTGCAGGTCCTCGCCGGAATTGAACGCCTCGATCAGGCCTTCGTCGCCGGACAGGTGCGCCATGATCCGCATCTCGATCTGGCTGTAGTCGGCGGTCATCAGTTCCGCGTACCCGGCGCCGACCACGAAGGTATCGCGGATCATGCGTCCGGTATCGGTACGGATGGGAATGTTCTGCAGGTTCGGCTCGGTCGAGGAGAGCCGTCCGGTGGCCGCGATCGTCTGGTTGAACGTGGTGTGGATGCGGCCGTCCTCGGCGACGGACTTCAGCAGGCCGTCCACCGTCACCTTGAGCCGGGTCGCGTCGCGGTGCGCGAGCAGGTGCTCGAGGAACGGGTGCTGGGTCTTCTCGAACAGCGATTCCAGCGCGTCGGCGTCGGTGGTGTAGCCGGTCTTGGTGCGCTTGGTCTTCGGCATGTCGAGCTCGTCGAACAGCACCACCTGCAGCTGCTTGGGCGAGCCGAGGTTGATCTGCTTGCCGATCACGCCGTAGGCCGCCTCGGCCGCCTCGCTCACTTTGTCGGCGAACTGGCGTTGCAGGGACTCCAACTGCGGGACGTCGACCGCGATGCCCGCGTCCTCCAGGGTGGACAGCACGCCGAGCAGCGGCAGTTCCATGTCGGTGAGCAGCGCGGTGGACTCGATCTGCTCGAGTTCCTCGTCCAGCGCGGCGGCCAGGTCGAGCACCGCGCGGGCGCGCAGCATCTCGGCCTGGGCCAGCTCCGCGTCGACGGTGTCCTCGTCGTCGAGCAGCGAGAGCTGGGGCGCCACGTCGGTCTCGGCGCGCAGCTCGCGGCGCAGGTAGCGCAGCGAGAGGTCGTCGAGATTGAAACTGCGCTGGCCGGGCCGGACCAGATAGGCCGCGAGCGCGGTGTCGCTGGTCAGCCCCGCGATGCGCCAGCCGCGGCCGCGCAGCGCGTGCCCGGCCGACTTGGCCTCGTGCAGCGCCTTGAACACCGCGGCGTCGGCGAGCCAGGCGCCGAGCGCCGCCTCGTCCTCCGGGGCGAGCACGGTGACGTCGATGTAGCCGCTCTCACCGTCGGCGGCCGCGATCGCGATCGCCTTCACGTCGCCGTTGCCCGGCGAGCCCGTGCCGACCACCGAGACACCGTGGCGGACACCGGCTTTCGCGTGGGCGGCGAGCCACTCGGCGACCGCGCCGACGGCGAGCGCGCCCCCGGAGATCTCGAAACCGGACTCGGCCTCCGGCTCCGGCGGCGCCAGGGTCTCGAACAGCCGGTCGCGCAGTACCCGGAATTCGAGATCGTCGAAGAGCTGGTGGATCTGCTCGCGGTTCCACGGCGCCTGCGCCAACTGATCAGGGGTGTAGGGCAGCGGCACGTCCTTGACCATCTCGGTGAGCTGCCGGTTGAGCACCACGCTGCTGAGGTTGGCCCGCAGCGCGTCGCCGACCTTGCCCTTCACCTGGTCCACCTTCTCCACCAGGGTGGCCAGATCGCCGTACTCGCGGATCCACTTGGCGGCGGTCTTCTCCCCCACGCCGGGGATGCCGGGCAGGTTGTCGCTCGGGTCGCCGCGCAGCGCCGCGTAGTCCGGGTACTGGTTCGGGGTGAGGCCGTACTTGGCCATCACCTCGTCGGGCGTGAACCTGGTCAGGTCGCTGACGCCCTTACGCGGGTACAGCACCGTGACCTCGTCGTTGACCAGCTGGATCGAGTCGCGGTCGCCGGTGACGATCAGGATGCGGAAGCCCTCGGCCTGCGCCTGGGTGGTGATGGTCGCGATCACGTCGTCGGCCTCGAAACCGTCGATCGCCATCACCGGGATGCCGAGCGCGCCGAGCACGTCCTTGGTGAGCTCCACCTGGCCGCGGAACTCGTCCGGCGTCTGGCTGCGGTTGGCCTTGTACTCCGGGTACGCCTCGGTGCGGAAGGTCTTGCGCGACACGTCGAAGGCCGCCGCGACGTGGGTCGGCTTCTCGTCGCGCAGCAGGTTGATGAGCATCGCCGTGAACCCGTACACCGCGTTCGTGGTCTGTCCGGTGACCGTCTTGAAGTTCTCCGCGGGTAGCGCGAAGAACGCGCGGTAGGCGAGCGAATGCCCGTCCAGCAACAGCAGTGTCGGCCGGTCGCCGGAAGCGGTGGCGGTCGCGGAAGCGGGACGCGAGGCAGTCGAAGGTGAGCTCACGCCCCAGAGTCTAGGGACCGGCACCGACAAGCCGATACGCCGACACCGGGACTCGCGCCGAACCGGCTCGGGCGGCGGCTCTACTCGACGTTCTCCTGGTCGGCGTACCAGGTGTTGCACTCCCAGGTGTCGCCCTTGTCGGAGCCCCACTTCCACCAGCCCCACACGTTGTGGTCCGCGCCGTGCAGGCGGGGTGCGCCGGGCCGGTCGGCCACGGCGCGCGCCCGGTCGGCGGCCTCGACCCAGGTCCGCTGGTCGATGTCGCCGCGACTGTGGTTGATGCCGAAGAACATGCCCGCGAAACAACCGGCCTGCAGCTCGAGCCGTCTGCTCTGTTCCTGGCCAGCCGCGGTCTGCCAGCCCACTTGGGTGCGGCGCTCGGTGTAGGCGCGCAGCACTCCGACCACGTGCTGGATGTGGTGACCGTATTCCTGGGCGAGCAGCGCCAGTTGCGCGCCGCGGCGCGAATCGGCGGTGACGTCGCGCGCGGCGGCGTACGGGATGACGATCGTCTCGTCCGACTCGCAGTACGACGCGGGTCGTCCGTCCTGCGGGCAGGCGCTGCGCACCGCGTCGGCCGCGGCGGGCGCGTCCAGTCGAGGCGGCCGGAACGGCAGGCCGGCGCCGCGCAACGTCGGCTCCCACGCCGCGTTGAGACAGCCGAGCGCGGCGCGATAGAACACCCGCGCGGCCTCGGGTTCGTCGCGCCATTCGGGCAACTCGCAGTCGACCCGGCCCAACCCGATGTGCTGGGCGAACAGCGGATGGTCCCGCAGCGCGTACACCGGGCGGGCCGACGAGGCGTGCGGCGATCCGGCCAGCGGGAGCCCGGCCAGCGGCGCGGGCGCGATCGGCGGGGCGGCGTCGCGCGCGGGATCGGTCGCGTTGCCGACCGATCCGGCGAAGCCGGGTCCGGTCGCGGCCGTGAGTCCTCCGGTCCGGAGGGCGCCCGCGTCCGCGGGCGGCCCGCTCAGCGCGGCGATGCTCGCCGCCGCGCCCAGCGCCACCGCACCGCAGAGCAGCGCGATGAGGATCCGTCTTCGGACGTGGGTTGCCAACAGCCGGTTCATCGTCCCCCCTGACCGTGCTTCGTCAACGCACCTTCATGGAACCCGACGCGGCGCCGGCCCGCAACTCGGCCGTTCGAAGCGCGGACCTCACAGGGTGGCGACCAACTCCCTGAGCACCGGCAGGCTCACCGTGCCCGAGCCGAGCACGACATCGTGGAAAGCCTTGATGTCGAAGCGCTCCCCCAGCCGCTCGGTGGCCAGCGCTCGCAGCTTCCGAATCTCCAGCTGCCCCACCTTGTAGGACACCGCCTGCCCGGGAATCGCGATGTAGCGGTCGATCTCGACGGTGATCTCGGTCAGCCCGACCGGCGCGTTGGCCACCATGAAGTCGATGGCCTGCTGCCTGCTCCACCCCTTCGCGTGGATGCCGGTGTCCACCACCAGGCGGCAGGAGCGCCAGGAATCGCCCGCGAGCATGCCGAGCCGATCGAGATCGTCGGCGTACAAACCCATCTCGTCGGCCAGCCGCTCGGTGTAGAGCGCCCAGCCCTCCACGAAGGCGGTGTTGGCGAAGGACTGGCGCTGGAAGCGCGGCAAGTGCTCGAGCTCGTTGGCGATGGTGAGTTGCAGGTGGTGGCCGGGGATCGCCTCGTGGAAGGCCACGGCCGCGGTCTCGAACCGACCGCGGCCCTGCGGCTCGTACTGATTCACGAAATACGTTCCCGGACGGGAGCCGTCGGCGGCGGGCGGGAAGTAGTAGGCCGTCGGGGCGTCGGCGGCCAGGAAGTCCGGCACCGGCACGATGTCGCAGGTTTCCCTGGGCAACCTGCCGAACCAGTTCCCCATCTCGGCCGTCGCGGCGTCGAGGCAGCGTTTGGCGTCGACCATGATCTGCTCGCCGTCGCGATAACACAGCTCGGGATCGTCGCGCAGCTTGCCGAAGATCTCCGCGAGATCCGACGTGCCCCACAGCCGAGTGCCGATCCGCGCGTATTCCTCACGCAGCAAAGCCAACTCGGAAAGACCCAGCTCGTGGATCTCCTCCGCGCCCAGATCGGGCAGGGTGGTGTGGTGGCGCAGCAGGCTGCGGTAGATCTCGGCGCCGTCGTCGCCGAGCCAGCACAGACCGCTGCGCTCGTCGGGCCTGCCCGCGGGCAGCAGTTCGTCGGCGAGCGCGCCGCGGTACCGCTGGAACGCGGGACGGATCACGTCCGCCGCGACCCGCGCCAGCTCGGCGCGCCATTCGGCCTCGCCGTCCCAGTCCTGCGGGCCGGCGAAGGTGACGAACGGATCGATCGACGGGTCCGAGGCCAGATACCCGTCGAGCTGGTTGAGCGAACGCTCGATGGTGATCCGAGCCGGGGCGCGGCCCGCGGCGAGACCGTCGCGGAAACGGTCCACCGCCGTGCTGAGCATGTCGCCGAGCTGTTCGTGCCGCCGCACCAGGGCCCGCGCGTGCTCGGGCCGCGGCGCGTTCATCTGCGGCGCCGCGGTGAGCAGCGCCGCGTGGACGCCGTCCATCTGATCGGAGGCCATTTCCAGCGGCCGCCAGGCCAAATGGTCCACCGCCGTGGCCAATTCTGCGCGCAGCAGGGCGCGGGTCACCCGATCGGCGGGCGAGAGACGGGCCGGGTCGAGCGCGTCGACCCGGCCGAGCAGATCGCGCGAGGACTCGAGCCGACGCTGTTCGGCGTCGAGCGAGAGATCCTCGATGCGATCGTCGAAGCGGTGGTCGCCGAGCAGGGTTGCCAGGCTCGGCGACGCCGCCAACGTCTCGTCCCAGTACCGGTCCGCCAGTTCGAGCAGCTCCTCGTCCATGCTGGCGAGGCTACTCTCACCCCACGCCGAGGTAGGCCGACTTCACCGCGGGATCGGTGAGCAGCTGGCTGCCGCTACCGGTCTTGGTGACGCCGCCGGTCTCCAGGATGTAGGCGCGGTCGCTGCGGGCCAGCGCCTGCTGGGCGTTCTGCTCGACGAGCAGCACCGTGGTGCCCTGCCGGTTGATCTCCCCGATGATGCGGAAGATCTGCTGGATCACCATGGGCGCCAAGCCCATCGACGGCTCGTCGAGCAGCAGCAGGCGCGGGCGCGCCATCAGCGAGCGTCCGATGGCGAGCATCTGCTGTTCGCCGCCGGAGAGTGTGCCGCCGACCTGTTTGCGCCGCTCCAGCAGCCGGGGGAACAGCTCGAACACCCAGTCCAACGTTCGCTGGTACTCGGCCTTCTGCGCGAAAGTCCGCCCGTAGCAGCCCATGTCGAGGTTTTCCTGCACCGTCATGCCGGGGAACACGCCCCGGCCTTCCGGCGCCTGGATCAACCCGCCGACGACCCGTTCGTGCGCCTTCATCGTGGTGATGTCGCGGCCCTCGAACTTGATCCGCCCGCGCGCCAGCGGCAGCAGCCCGGACAGCGCGCGCATGGTGGTGGTCTTGCCCGCGCCGTTCGCGCCGAGCAGGGTGACCAGCTCGCCCTCCGCGACCCGCAGCGAAACACCGTGCAATGCCTGGATTCTGCCGTAGTTGACGACCATGTCGTCGACCTCGAGCAGCGCGGGGGCGTCGCTGAAGTCGCGCGGCGCGGCGGAGTCCTTGTCCGGTCCCGGCTCCTTCCGAACGCTCACCTGGGCGCCACCGGCCGGAGGGGTCGGCGGCTTCCCCGTCGATTCCCCCGCGCCGGAATCGGATTCGTCGCCCTCGGCGGACGAAGACGGGCCGGTTTCACCCTCGGTCGCCGAGGTTCCGGATTCACCTTCCGCCGCGGAAGACCTGGCATCGGATTCGCCTTCGGATCCCGAAGACGCTGGATCCGATCCGGATTCGCTCGCAGACGCCGACCCGGATTCACCTTCGGTGGAAGCCCCTGCGGCAGAACCGCTTTCGACCTCCGAATCCGGCACGCCGAGATACGCCGCGATGACCCCGGGATCCTCCCGAATCTCACGGGGCAGACCGTCGGCGATCTTACGGCCGAACTCCAGCACCACGATCCGATCGGTCACGCCCATGACCAGTCGCATGTCGTGCTCGATCAACAGCACGGTGAACCCGTCGTCGCGGATCTTGCGAATCAGGTCCATCAGCGCCGACTTCTCGCTGGGATTGAACCCGGCGGCGGGCTCGTCCAGGCACAGCAGTTTCGGCTCGGTGGCCAGGGCGCGCGCGATCTCCAAACGGCGCTGATCGCCGTAGGAGAGGTTGCGCGCCTTCTCCACCGCGCGCGGCGCGATGCCCACGAATTCGAGCAGCGCCATCCCGCGTTCGATGGCGTCGCGCTCCTCGCGCCGGTGCCGCGGACTGCGGAACACCGCGCCGGGCACCGAGGTCTTGTGCCTGGCGTCGGTGCCGACCACCACGTTCTCCAGCGCGGTCATCTCGCCGAAGAGCCGCACGTTCTGGAAGGTGCGGGCGATGCCGAGCCGGGTGATGGCGTTGCGCTTGGTCTTGGTCAGCGGCTTGCCGTCGAAATACACCAGCCCGGAGGCGGGCTTGTACACGCCGGTGATCGCGTTGAAGCAGGTGGTCTTTCCCGCGCCGTTGGGACCGATGAGCCCGAGGATCTCGCCGCGGCGGATCTCGAAGCTGACGTTGTCCAGCGCGGTGAGACCGCCGAACTTGACGGTGAGTCCCTCGGTCTTCAGCAGCGGGGCGCCGACCTCGGTCTCGATCTCCCGATGCGGGGCGACGACTTCGGCGACCGCTTCTTCGTCGCCGAGTTCCGGAAGCACCGCGGTGACGTCGACCTCGCCCGCGCTCTTCTCCTCCGCGGGCGGTGCGGCGTAGCCCGCGGCCATGTCCTCGTTGTCGAACAGCGCGTCACCCGCGCCGGGCCCGGTCACTTCCCCGCTCCGATCGGCTCGCCCACCGTGGGTCTGCGCACGGCTTGGTACACCTGCCTGCCGTAGGTGAGCAGCTTCTGCCGGGCCGGGAACAGACCCTGCGGCCGCAGAATCATCATCACCACCAACGCGATTCCGAAATACAGATACTTGAGGTCGCCGAGCGACTGGGCGCCGCCCTTGCGGAACAGCAGCACACTGCCGAGCAGCAGCGCGGCCATGACGCCGGTGAACACCATGCCGGTGATCAATCCGCGGCGCGGCCAGATGCCGAATTCGCGGCCCTTGTACCGCCAGAGCACCAGCAGGCCGACGAACAGCACCACGTCGACGATCAGCAGCACGTAGCCGGTCGACTCGTCGTCCACCAGCTGCACCGAGGTCAACCGCTTGGGCAGGTAGGCGATGATGAACGCGCCGAAGATGACACCGAGCTTATTGCCCTGGCCGCCGATCACCACCGCGCAGAGGAACAGCATCGAGTTGATGATGTTGAACCCGGTCGGATTGATGAACTGCACCTGGCCCGCGTACATCGCGCCGGACAGACCACCCACCGCGGCGCCGATCAGGAACGCCCACAGCTTGAACTTGAAGGTCGGCACGCCCATGATCTCGGCGGCGTCCTCGTCCTCGCGGATGGCGACCCAGGCGCGGCCGACCCGGCTGCGTTCCAGGTTGCCGACGATCAGCAGCACGACGATCACCAGCACCATGCCGAGCCAGAACCAGTAGGTGCCGTAGCTGGCTCGGTCCAGCAGGTTGGCGCTGTCCGGATCGCCGGTGTTGCCCGCGGAGAACACGCCGTTCGGCTTCTCCGCCGATTCGCCCACGTGCGGGTACGCCACCCCTGACAGCCCGAGGCTGCCGTTGGTCAGCTCGTGCAGGTTGTCGGCGAGCAGTCGCACGATCTCGCCGAAGCCGAGCGTGACGATCGCCAGGTAGTCGCCGCGCAGTCGCAGCGTCGGCGAGCCGAGGATCAGACCCGAGAGCGCGGTCACCGCGACCGCGATCGGCAGACACGCCAGCCATGCCCACTCCGGGTCGAGCCAGCCGCCGTCGGTCTGGTTCCACGGACTGTTCGGGCTGGTGAGCAGGCCCACCGTGTAGGCGCCGATGGCGTAGAAGCCGACGTAGCCGAGATCGAGCAGACCCGCCTGTCCGACAACAACATTCAGGCCGATGGCGATCAGCGCGAACATAGCGACCTCGGCCATGACGAGGCCGAAGTTGTAGGCGGGGGTGTCCAGGATCGGGGGCGGAAAGAGCGGAAGCAGCGCGAGCGCGGCGATCGCGGGCACGCCGACGGCCCACTGGGCTGGGCGGGACAGGCCCTCCCACCAGGTGCGCAGCGCGTCGCCGACGCCCTGGCGCGGCGGGGTCTTGGTCGAGTCGATCATGCGCGGGCCCTCCCGAGACTTTCACCGAGGATGCCGGTCGGGCGGACCATCAGCACCACGACGAGCACGACGAAGGCGACCACGTCGCGCCATTCGATACCGAACAGGATCTGCCCGTACTGCTCCACGACCCCGAGGATCAGTCCGCCGAGCAGCGCGCCGCGCAGGTTGCCGATGCCGCCGAGCACCGCGGCGCTGAACGCCTTGATGCCGAGGATGAAGCCGCCCGAGTAGATGATCGCGGGCGGGATCTTGATCGCGTACAGCGTCGCCGCCGCGCCCGCGAGCACACCGCCGATGAGGAAGGTCAGCATGATGACCCGCTCGCGCGAGACGCCCATGAGCGTCGCGGTGTCCGGGTCCTGCGCCACGGCGCGGATGCCGCGGCCGAATTTCGTTCTGTTGATAAGCATTTCGGTGGCGATCGCGAGGACCACCGCGGCGACCACGATGAGGATCGCGATATTCGTGACATCGGCGCCGCTGAAGCTGAACTGCACCGTCGGCTCGACGAGCTGGATCGGCTGCTGGGCATTGGTGCCGCCGAGATCGGGATTGATCTTCGGCAGGATGAAGTGCACGAACTCCTGGATCACGAACGACATGCCGATCGCGGTGATCAGGAAGGCCAGCGGTTTGGCCCCGCGTTTACGCAGCGGGCGATAGGCGACCCGCTCCAATCCGACCGCCGCGCCGCCGGAGACCAGCATGCCGACGATCATCGCCAAACCGATGTACACGACCGTCAGCAGCACGCCCTGGTTGTAGACATCGGGGCTGGCGGCGAAACCGAACAGCATCAGTCCGATCAACTGACCGAACATGCCCAACATGAATATTTCCGAATGGGCGAAATTGATGAGCCGAAGTACGCCGTAGACCAGGGTATAGCCCACCGCTACCAAGGCGTAGATGGAACCGTAGGTAACTCCGTCGACGGTCAGTCGCCAGAATTGATCGATCACTCCCTGATAGTCGAAGTCGATCGAGCCGTCGGCGAGGTATGCCACGCCGGCCAGTGCTGATGCTGTCATTCGAAAAACGCCTTCACCAATGCCCCTCATGAAACAGCACGTACGGGGGCGTCACGGGCACCCCCGTACGTGCTGGGTTCGCGGTACTTACTTGACCTCGTAGATCCAGATCTGCGCGTTGGCCAATTCGCCGTTCGGGCTCCACTTGTAGTTACGGGCCAGACCCGGTCCGTCGTAGGAGCGCACGAATGCGAGCAGATCGGGGCGGGTGACCTTACCGCCGTCGATGCCCTTGGCCAGGATCGTGGTCAGGTCGTAGGCCTCCACCGAGTACACGCCGGGCGCCTGCCCGTTGAGCGCCTCGTAATCCTTGGCGAACTTCTCCGGAGCCGGGCCACAGGGGCAGGTGAGGTTCGCGCCCTTGGCCGCGCTGCCCGCCTGCGAGATGAACTGCGGGTCGTTGACGCCGTCCGGGCCGACGAACACGGCCTTCACGCCACCGGACTTCAGCTGCTGCGCCAGCGGCGCGCCCTCGGCGTAGTAGCCGGAGAAGAAGACCGCGTCCGGCGCCGCCGCCGCGATCTTGGTGACGGTGGCCGAGAAGTCCTTGTCACCCTTCTTGATGCTGGCCGCGCACGCCGGATCGGCGGCGGCGCCCAAGCCCTCGGTGACGCTCTTGGCCAGGCCGACACCGTAATCGGTGTTGTCCTGCACCACGCACACCTTCTTGTAGTTCGCGGTGCCGACCAGGTACTTCGCCACCGAAGGGCCCTGCACGTCGTCGTTGGCCAGGCCGCGGAAGAAGGTGGTCCAGCCGTTCTGGGTCAGCGTCGCGTTGGTCGCCGAGGACGTCACCGCCACCAGGCCCGCGTCGCTCAGAATCTGGCCGGTCGCCTTGGTCTCGCCGGAGAACGCCGGACCGACCAGGCCGATGATCGACTTGTCGTTGACGATCTGCGGGATCACCTGGGTCGCCTTCTGCGGATCGCCCTCGGTGTCGAACTGCTTCAGCTCGATCTTGCAGCCCGGATTCGCCTTGTTGTGCTGATCGAGCGCCAGCTTCACACCGTTGACGATGTTGATGCCGAGCGCCGCGTCCGGGCCGGTCAGCGCGCCCGCCATGGCGACGGCGGTACCGGGAGCACAGGTGGCCTTGCCGTCACCCGCGGGATCGGCCGCCTTCGCGGGATCCGTCTTCGGCACTTCCTTGCCCGCGGTGTCCACCTGCATGACCGGCTGAATGGACAGGCCTCCCGTACCGGCACCGGTCGCGCCCGAGCCGCTGTCGGTGGATTTGTCGCTGCAACCGGTCAGTGCGAGCGCCGCGGCGGCACCGATGACCAACACACCCCGCGTCGAACGACTGCGCCATGTCGAACTAAGCACGTCTCACCTCTACGTCCTGTGCTCCCCCGGCAATCCGAGGAGGCCGACCACGTCAGCCCGGTCAGAACATAGCGTCGGTACGTTAGATCCGCATCACATTCGCATCATGCGGACGACATCGTGTCGAATTCTTTTTGGCGATCGCGTTTCCGGGGAGTAAATCTTTCCAGCCCAGACCGCCCCGAGGGGTGTCGCATCACTTCGGCGCCAGGTTCTCCAGCACCACCTCGGCGACCGCCTTCATCGTAGTCCGGCGATCCATCGCGGTCCGCTGAATCCACTTGAAAGCCTGCGGCTCGGACAGACCCTGCGTCTGCATCAGCACACCCTTGGCCCGCTCCACCAGCTTGCGCGTCTCCAGCCGATCGGCCAGATTCGCGACCTCGCCCTCCAGCGCGGTGATCTCGTGGAAGCGGCTCGCCGCCAACTCGATCGCGGGCACCAGATCCGACTTGGTGAACGGCTTCACCAGATACGCCATCGCACCGGCGTCGCGCGCCCGCTCGACTAGATCGCGCTGACTGAACGCGGTCAGGATCACCACCGGCGCAACACGTTTCGACGCGATCTCGGCGGCGGCATCGATACCGTCGCGGCGCGGCATCTTCACATCCATGATCACCAGATCGGGCCGGTGCTCCACCGCGAGATCCACCGCCTGCTGGCCGTCGCCCGCCTCGCCGACCACCTGATAGCCCTCTTCGGTCAGCATCTCGACCAGATCCATCCGGATGAGCGCCTCGTCTTCGGCGACGACGACCCGCTTCGCCCCGGCGTCCTTCTTCGTGCCGGCGCCCCCTGCTGCAGTAGTGCTCATAGGTATGCCCCTCTGGTTCCGATGCCTGTCCCGACACACGCGAATGGGCCGAGACCCACACCAACCGGTCTCGCCCCACCCTGCACGCTGTCGAGTGATGTAGAGAGTACCTTTCAGTTCGGCTCACAACGCATATACCCTGCGCAAAGAGGAAACTGTGGCGTACACGGCAACCCGTTTCCGAAAAGCGCCCCCGACCCGCTATAGTTCAGACCCGGTGCGCCGGGTTGGCGGAACTGGCAGACGCGACGGTCTCAAAAACCGTTGTCCGAAAGGACGTGTGGGTTCGAGTCCCACACTCGGCACCAAGGTAGGACGTGGTTTCGTGGATCGCGTCCTTGCTCATCACTTCACGCAGTCCGTAGATAGTCCGCAGCCGCTCGGGCGCCCGCGTCCATTCCCGCCGCGACCGTATCCAGGTCGTCCGGGAACAGGTGCCCGTACAGGTCCAGCGTCAGCGTCGCCGTCTTGTGGCCGAGCATCCGCTGGACGACCTTGATGTTCGCCCCCGCACTGATCGCCAACGACGCCGCGGTATGCCGGAGTCCGTGCGGAACGACCCCGTCGAGACCGATGTCTTTCGCCGCCTGGTTGAACACCCACCGGAACTCCGTCGAGGTCAGATATCCGCCCTTGTGGCTCGGGAACACCAACGCGTCCGGTCGCCGACCACCCAGGATGTTGGCCAGATCCTTGGCCAGAATCCCCGGCACCGGCACGGCCCGAGTGGTGTGGTTCTTCGTGTCGGTCTCCACGATGCCCTTGCCCGTGACCCCGGTTGCCGAACGATTGATGGTGATCCGGTTGCGCACCAAATCCACGTCCGCAGTGCGCAGTGCGATCGCCTCACCGAACCGGATTCCGGTGTAGGCCAATGTGAACACCAGCGGCCGGAACCGCCCCGCGGCCATAGCGAGCTGCATCACCTCCACGTGCGTCAGATACCGCCGCGACCCCGACATCATCGTCGGCAGATCCACGTCGTCGGCCGGATTCGCCGCCAGCCTCTTCGCCTTGATCGCGAACCTCAATACCTGGCTGAGCACCTGGTAGGACTGAATCGTCCGCGACGCCGACAATCCACGCCCGACAAACCGTGAGCTTCCCGATTCCGAGAGGCTCACGATCCATTCCTGAATGTCCTCGAACTCGATTTCACGCAGGGGCACCGATCCCCAGCGCGGCAACACGATCGTGTCGAGCAGAGACCGGTAACCGGCCACCGTTTTCGGTTTGCGGAACTTCTTCGTCGAGAACCACTTCTCCGCCACGACCTCGAAACGCACCCCGCTACGGTCCGGGTCCACCCATGAGCCGGTCACGACCTTCGTCGTCACCTCGCCGTCGAGGAACTTCTGGGCTGCGATCTTGGTATCGAACGACCTCGACCGCTCCACGCCGTTCGGGTCGACGTAGCGAGCCCGCCACCGCTTACCCTTGCCGAACCGTTCTTCGGACTTGACCTTCTTCTTCGTCGTCTTCCTGGTCACCGGATCGACCTCGACCACCGTCGGGTACCACCGGTCTTCCACACCCGACCGCGGATTTCGCTGAGTCGGCACTACGCCACCTTCCCGCCGCGTGCTGTCGCCTGCTCCTGCTCTGCGATCCACGCGAGCACGACCGACTTCCGCCACACTCGCCGCCGCGGCCCGAGCTTGAAGCTCTCCGGTCCGTAGCCCACATGGGCCCACCACCGCCAGGTAGCTTCCGGAATCCCGGTCAGCGCCTCGCAGTCCTTCGCCCTCAAATATGTCTCGTCGTCCATTACTCCCCTGCCTTCTAGGCTGCTTGCCGAATTGCCGAAATGTTGTGCTACGCCGCTGCTCCCGCTGCGAGCAACGCTCTGGTGTATTCCGCGCGCCAAGCCGTGCGTTGAGCGATCGCGGCCATGATCAGGTGATCGCGCGGTGGGGCGGAGTGGTCGCCGGGTTCGACCGGCCGCACGATCAAGTGGCTGGTGTCGGGTTTGACGATGCCGACCTGCGCGAGCAGTTGCCGAACGAATTCGGCCCGGTCGGCCTTGTGATCGGGCAGGGTTTTGCCGGACCAGCGGCGGGAGACCAAGACGCGCCGACCGGGGAGGCCGAGGGTGTCTCGGCGGTGGGCTTTGCCCTTGCAGCGGCCGGGCACGGTCTTGTCGCTGGCGCCCTTGGGGACGATGCCGTAGCGCAACCACACCGGGCACCGCGGCGAGCACGGGGTGTGCTGGAGTTCGGCGTGGAGGCGGTCGTAGTGGATCGCGGTCCGCGTCGAGTCGGTGTCCAGGACTTCGCTGATCGACTTCGTCAGGTACTTGGTGACGTAGCCGATGGCACGGTCGGCCTTCTCGCCCGGGATGTAGCCACGCATGTGGCCGGGGTCCATACGTTCGCCGAACCGCACCGTGTACGCCGGTTCGAGATCGTCGACGGTGTCGAGGACGTCCAGGGCGTCATCCCAGCCCGCCAGCGGTGCCCCGGTGTCAGGGTCCACGAACGTGAGTGCCTTGTAGTCCCAGATCGGCATGCGGTCGCCGGAGTAGACCTCGTGTTCGGGGTCGAAGTGCGGCCACCACACCTGGTGGTAGGTCGCCGCGGTGACCAGGCGCAGAAGTTCGCGGGAGATGACACCGCGCAGCAGCAGGTGCAGGTGCGGGGCGCCGCGCCTCTGGGGTTCGACGGTGGCGAAGTACTGCACGTCATAGCCGACCGCGCGGCGAAGGTTTTGAATCCAGCGGTCGACCAGCTTGGAGAAGAAGACGATGTCGCGTGCGGCGCGGGCGTAGTCGTAGGTCTCCGGGTTGCGTGGGGAGCCGTCGCCGCACGGTTTGCCTTCGGCGTCGACGGCACCGTCATGGTTCATCGGACCGTAGGAGGGCATGGTGAGGGTGACCATCATCGAGGAGCGGTAGCCGCCGATCACCTTGCCGACCGTGGTGCGTTCGACCTTCTTGCGCGGCAGGTCCGGCACGTCCTGGCGCCGTTTGGTGGAGCGGGTACGCCGCTTGCGCGGTTTGGGGTCCAGTGGCGGGATCGGTCCGCGGAACCCCGAATCCCGGAGGTCGCGGTCCAGGTCGGCCACCAGCTGCGCGATCGCGTCGGCCATCTCGTCGTCCCCGTCGTCGCGGGATTCGCGGTACTGCTCGGCGAGATCGGCTCGGGCGGTGAGCAATTCGGTTTGCTGCTCAGACGGGTCTCGGGTGTCTTCGACCGGTTCGGTGTCTGCGTGCCAGCCTTCGCGGCATTGGGTCATGCGCAGCCAGCGAGCCTTGTCCGCGCACGGCTTGCACACGCTGGCGACAGTGGACTTGCACGGCGCGCCGATGTACTCCTCAGTCAGGGTTTTCGGGTTGTACACCTGCATCGGGACCGGCCGCACACACACGCCGAACTTCTCCGCTGTCGCTTCGGCCACGTCGGTGAAGTCCGGGAGCGCGCGACGCTGGGCCGCGGTCTGCCGGTCGGGGGGCGCAGTGTCGGCGGTCGTGGTAGCGAGTAGTTCGGTGGTCATCAGGCGGCGTCCTTTCCCCAGTCGAGCCCGCCGTCGATATGCGGCAGGGCGATCGGATCAGCGAGCGAATCACCGTGGCGGAAAGCGAGTTCCACGGTCGCGGGTCCAGTGATGGTGACGCGGCAGTCCTGCGCGCCGAACGCGTGAGCGAGATGGTCGGTGCGGTTCTCCCAGTCGGCGGGGCAATGGCCGGGCAGCATCCGCACCCGCGCTCGATCCACCGAGTCCCCGATCACGACGTCGAGCAGCCGAGGCACCGCGGTGCGGTCGTCGGTGGTGACCGTCAGGTGGCAAGCGGTCATCAGGCGAGTCCAGCGGCGGCGGTAGCGCAGCCAGCTCAGGAACCGGTGCCGTGCCCGCCGAGATATCCACCGCTCGAAGGTCTCCGGGCTTCTGCGGCGCCAGAGCACCATCCCCGCGGCGGACACCCCGACCACCACGGCACCCGCGGCCGGTCCGGTGACGATCCCCGCAGTGACCGCGAGCGCGAGTGGGATCGAGATCATCGGGAACAGCACCGCCCACCACATGGTCACGCCAACACCGGTGATCAGCCAGCCGCCGAGGTTGAGCACGGCCAGCCCGAGCAGGTCGAACGGGTCGGTGTCGGTCGTGTTGTGGGTTGTCTTGTTGGTCATCAGGCCACCGCCTCGAACAGGGACAGCTGTCCGCTGGGATCGGTCAAATGGGCGAGGAGTTGGGCGCCGACGTGTTCGGTGTAGGCGGGTGGAATGGCTTGGCACAGTTCGTCACCGTTCATCCAGTCGATGCCCATCGCCTCCGGGCCGACGTAAGTTCCGATGTGTCCGGTGACCGAGACGTTCCAGCCCTCAGCCCACCGCTGGCGCCTCCTGGTCGTCGCTGTGCGGGCGGTATGCGTTGGATGGGCCGGGGGCCGCAACGCGACATTGCTTTCGAAACGGCGGTGCCGATAGGTGCGCAGCCCGAACATGCTGCCGCACAGCGTGATCGATCGCACTAGGTCCATCGGTGCGGGCATGACGTTCTCGATCACGAACGGCGTACCCACCGCGATCAACGCCGTCCTGGTCGCGGCCACGAGGTCCGGGTATTCGCGATCCGGGTACAGAGCCGCCAGAGGGCTGTAGCGCTGACACGGCGGGGAAGCGTGCACCATGTCGAACTCGTGCCCGTGGGCGGTCAGGAACTCGATCGCGTCGCCCTGGTGGAAGGTGAACGGATAGCGCGGCTGGGGCGCGATGTCCACGCCGACCACCTCGAACCCGGCGCGGTGGTAGCCCATCGCGGCGCCACCGGCGCAGCAGTACAGATCCAGCAGTCTCGGACGGCGACTCATCGCGGCTCCCTCTCGGCGGGCGGGTCGAACAGCGGCAGCTGGCCCTCGCACGGCTGGTGCAGGTTCTTGGCACGGCGCTTGCCCTTGGCGACCTGATCAGCCGCAGCCTGAACGATCGGATTCACCTGCTTGGCACCAGGTTTCGGTTTGGTGCTCATGCCGCCCAGTCCCCGCCGTCGTAGTCGTCACCGCTGTTCCAGGTAGGGACCGATCCGGTTTCGGCGAAGACGTTGAGCGCGATCGCGATCGGGTCCAGGCCGCGGGCTTCGAGCTGGCAGCGACGACGGGCCTGGAGGTCGATCACGTTGTCCCGATCGACCGAAACGTGCTGAGGAGTGTTGTTGCGCTTCATGATTCAGTCCTTCGAGTAGAGGTCGTTGAACTCGGCATCACCGAGTTCGACAAAGCGGCAGGCGGGGCACAGGACCCGGTCGCCGTCGTAGAACCACTCCCACGGCGCGGAGTTGGCGTTGAGGCAGTCCACGGCCTGGGCGAGCGAGGTGAAGCAGATGCCCTTGGCGGCGTGCCCGCGCGAGGCTTCCTCGGCGTAGACCTGCCCGCAGCAGTCGCAGTAGATGCGGATATGGCTTTCGGTCACGAATCCTCGTTTCATGCCGCCACCGGCCCGTTCTCGCCGTCGCCGAGGTCATCGGGATCGAAGTCGCTGTAGTCGGCTTGGGGTGCGAAGTCGATGCCGTGACCGCGTGGGGCGTAGTGCTCGCTCAGTTCGGCGATGTCCTCGCGGGAGACGAAGTACGAGCGCGCTCGTACGATGTTCGGAGTGCCGTCCTCGCGGACGTAGGCGACACCGGGTGTGGTGTAGGGGATTTCGTCGCAACGTGCGCCACGCTCGCGCGCCGAATCGCCGTGCACCATGCCGATCTGGGTGCGCTCGTCCAGTCGCAAAGCGATACGGATCGGAATCAACTGACGTTGCGGCAGGGTGTCTTTCGACGGGTCCTGCACACAGGTGATCACGCAGATACCCGGCGCCCGCCCCTGGGTCAGCAGCTTGCCGAAATGGCGATCGAACTTCTTCATCGTGTCGGGTTCGGCGTAGGCGGTCATCGACGCGCCCTCATCCACGATGATCACGATCAGCGGTTCGTCCACGGTCGGGACGTGCTTTTCGATACCGGCCTCCCGGCAGCGGGCCGCACGCTCCAACATGAGGGCTTCGGCGTCGGCCATCATCGCGACGATGCCCTCATCGGTGTACTCGAAGCGGGTCAGCAGCGCTTTGCCGCGCCCGAATTCCATACCGCCTTTCGGGTCGGCCACCCACAGTTCGACCAGCCCGGACGCGATGGCCGGGGCGAGTCCGGCGATGATCGCCCACACCAGTCCGCCTTTACCGGCGTTGGTGCCGCCCGCGATCAACAGATGCCGATACAGCAGCGCCAGGTACCAGGTGCCGCCGTCTTCCAGCACGCCGACCGGGATCGCCTCCAAGTCCACGCCGTTGTGGACCCCCGACACCTTTGTCGGGTCCGCGAGCGTGTCGAACACCCGCAGTTGAAGACGAACCGCCCCCGGCTCAGGGAAAACCACGGTCACCCGCGGCACCGCCAGCACCTGCGCGAACGCGTCCACCACGTCATCGGCGGCCCAGTCCTTGCGGGTCTGTCCGGCCATCATCAGCAAGTCGATCTGGAGGCCGTAATCGGTGTACACCCAGTCCTCCAGCGGCGGGAAACCGCTGTCGACCGAGCCGAGGTTGAGGGCGATGAACATGTGCGCTCGCTGCCGAGGATCAGCGACCACCAGCACCGCCGTACGCAGCTCGACCGGAGCAGCCGCAGCGACCTCACGGGCATCACCAGCCGGTTGCACGGCCGCACCGCGCGCGATCAGCGACCGCAGCCACCACACCCCCGACACACCCGTAGCCAGGCCGCTGGCCAGCATCACCGATTCCGCGACACTCATCGCGCACCCCCGATCCGCGGATCGCCTTCGAGTTCGCAGAACAGGCGGCACCCGTCCGCAGACGGAACGACGGGCTTCTCGGCATCGGTCGAGCCGAGTCCGGCCTCGGTGCAGAACATCACGCACCCCGGCGCCGCGGGCGTGCTCGTGACGACCGCAGACGAGGACGGGGCTTGCGGGACAGACGAGACCGAGCCGTCCGCCGCGGACGAGGAAGCCAGCACCCCAGCACCGGCCACCACCGTCACCGCCGCCAACACACCCGTCACCACAGCAGGAACCCTTGTCAGCGTGGTCATTACGCCGCCGCCTTGACCAGATCGACGCGGTAGACCAACGCGTCGTGTTCGACCAACACCGCGGCGATCTGGGCGACCAGGACGCGCGCGTCATCGAGGTCAAGCCACAGCGTCACGTCCATTCCGAAGTCCAGGCGGACCTTGGCGGGGATGTGGCTCGTGTACTTGCCGTCGCCGTATACGAAGTCGTGCTCGGGCTGGTACCTCGCCTCGGGCGGATCGGCGATAAGGCCATCGGTTCTGACGGAAATGGACATGTCAGGCACCCCCAACGGGAACGGCGATCGGCAGCATCTGCTGCACCGGTCGCGGTGAACGAACAGGTTGGACCGGCGCGACCACACGCGGCACGGCCGGAGGAATCTCGGGAACCGGGACCGGGATCGGAGCGGTGACCGGTTCGGGATCAGGGACCGCCACCGGCACCGGAGCCGCAGCAGGCTCGGCAACCGGGACGGGATCGGGTTCGGGCTCGGACTCCACGGCGGCCGAAGCCACGACCGGGGCAGGCGCCGAATGACGTTGCGCCGCACGGAACAACAGCGCGAGCCCGTGAGTGTCGGCAAGCAGGGAAATCGGCGCGATGGCCGCGACCAGAGCAGCGGCCCATGGTGGGAGGTCCCGACCGTCTGCGACCGCGTGCAAGCTGTTGCCCGCGACCGAGACCAGCGCACCGACCGTCAGGACCGCGACGAAGAACCGGCGTTCGGGGCGGTGCGTGCAGACCAGCACCCCGAAGGTGGCAAGCAGGATCGTGCCGTCCACGATCAGCGGGAACAGCCACGCGTCCCGCGCGGGGACGTGCGCCAGCTTCGCGAGGTCTTCCAGGGTGGAGAACGACAGCCGAAACGCCGCCGCCCCCACGCCCAGGATGATGACCACGGCGGACCAACGCGCCCAACGCATCCCCGCCGACACCGTCTGATCCGCCGCGCTCATCAGACCGACTGATCCGAGGCGCTCGCCGACAGGATCTCTTGCAATGCGAACAGAAGTTCGTGAGCGTCCGAACCCTCCAGCACGACCGTGGTCTCACCCACGTCGATGAGCAGCTCGTTCGCACCTTCCAGTCCGTATGCCCCGGTCCGGCCCTTCTCGTAGTGCACTCCGTTCAGCAAGCCCCGAACGACGTTCGTCTTCTTCGTCATGATCACGCCGCCTTGTTGGTCGAGCGGGCCGCACCCGGATCGGCCGGAGCCTGCTTCGCACCCGAGGTGTCGCCCTTGATCCCCGTCGCGCGGATGTAGAAGCCGATCGACTTGAACTGGCCGTTACCGACCACACGAGGCTTGAGCAGCAGCCCCTCGAGCTCGATCGGACGCAGGCCCTCCATGACCTCCGGCTCCGAAGGAACCGGCATCTGGTCAGCAACAAACGTGATATCGAAACCGGCCTGGTTCGCCTTGCCTCCCGCCCGGTCCATGATCGTCGCCTTCCACAGCCGCTTACCCGAGCCATTGCCCTCCCGGTCGAAGTCGAGCGCCTGACGCTTCGGCGCGTTGCGGTCCTCGCTGAACTCGATCTGCGCCTCGATGTCGCCGAGCAGCAGCACGCCCTTCGGGAACACGGAACGGAAATCGGTCGGGATCCACATATCCTTCAATGCCATCTTCGAATCTCCTTGTGTCGGTGCTTATTTCGTGGTTGCGGTAGATCTGCAACTCGGACACCTCAAGAATCTCGCGACATCTAGGGACGTAATAACCTACGAATAAGGACATTTGGGGACACTTTGAAGGTAGAATTGAGACATGACGAACGAACGCCTCCGGGGTGCGATGGCTGCCGCGAATCTCACGAAACATGCTCTGGCCGAACGGCTTGAGGTCAGCACGAAGACCATCGAACGATGGATCACGCAGGACCGGTGCCCGCATCCAGGGCTTCGACTCAAGGTCGCCCGCGAGCTAGGGCATGACGAGACCTATCTTTGGCCAGAACTTTTGGCGGGCAGTCGATCTGCCATCGCGTCACTGTCGGAACTGGTGCAGATCTGGCCGACTCGCCCTGAAGTGCCGCATGAGGTTTGGCGGTCCCTCATGCGGCAGGCCGCTGGTCACATCGATGTCCTGGTGTACGCGGGAGGATTCCTGGTCGAGTCCCTCGACTTCGTGAACGTCGTCCGCTCGAAGGCCCAGGCGGGGGTGCAGATCCGCATTCTCCTCGGAGAGAGCGATGCACCGGAGGTCATCACTAGGGGCCGCGAGGAGGGTCTGCCATCGCTTCCGCAGCGGTGCGAATCGACGCTCGAGTACCTGCGCGAGACGATGGATCTTCCGATGGTGGATATTCGAACGCATCGCACGACGCTGTACAACAGCATCTACCGGTTCGGCGACTCGATGCTGGTGAACACGCACAGCTACGGCGCGTATGCCGCGAAGTCACCGGTCCAGCACCTCCAGCAAATTCCCGGCGGTCGCCTCTTCTCCTACTACCAGGACTCGTTCGAAGCTGTCTGGAAGACCGGACGCCCCGCGTAACCTAGCGGCATGGGACGCCGGATTGACTACCACCAAGACCCGAACGCGCCAGCGGCGAATAGCGTTCGACCGAGCGCGGCTGCATTTGTCCAGCAGAACGGCGCGGTCCTGCTTATATGCCGGTCGGACAATGGAAACTGGTCTATGCCTGGTGGTGCACACGACCCCGGCGAGTCCCTGAGCCGTACAGCTGTCCGTGAGACGCAGGAGGAGACCGGCGTCGATATCCACGTGACCGGCATCGTCGGGATCTTCACAGATCCAACCCATGTCATCCACTACACCAGCAACGATGAGGTGCGGCAGGAGTTCACCGTCGTCTATCGCGGCGAAGCGATCGGTGGAAGCCCGACAACCAGCGACGAAAGTACGCGGGTCGAATGGGTGCCAATCGAGCAGATCGCGTCCTTGGCCATGGACCGGAGCCAGCGGAAGCGGATCGACTGGGCACTCCGTGAGAGCGAGCCTTACATCGATCCGGATGCCCGCTGAACCGCCATCCTCAACCGTGGTTCCGCCCGAGTGATCGCAGTGTGGACGACGCTGCCCGGCTCATACCGCCTCAGGATCTCAGTGAGCCGTTCGTCCACTGTGAAGTCCTCACCGTTCGGCCCCGTGCAGAGGTCGGCCCACCAAAGAAAGTCGTTGGCCATATCGAGCCCGGCCACATCGCCGACGCGGAACTCATCGAAGATGCGGGCGTTCAACCCGCGCACATCCGCTTCAACCTCGGCTGCCGTGTGGAAGGCCACCAAGTGGCACACTGCTCGCGAGTATCCGAGCGATCGCAACAGCCGAGCACCGTCGATCGGATGAAATCCGATGCCCGAGCGCCCATAGCCCACATCGTGCAGATACGCCGCCACGACCGCGTCTGCACGTAGCTCAACCGGCAGCAGCTCGGCGACGCTCTCCATCCGCCGTCCAACAGCGAGCGAATGAGCCCGCCGCGATTCCGTCAGCGTAGACAGCAGCTCAGCCATGGCCTCGTTCACGGCCGCCATGCTACGCCGAGCACCATCCCGAGGTTGTTGCCGAATTTCGCCATACAGGATCAAGAGCGCCCGCGGCGGCGCTACGCGCCCGCCCCGCGCGGCGGAGCGGCGCGCGGACAGTTAAGGCGGCCTACGCGGCGGGGCGGGGCGTCGGCGGCGCGGTGGGG
>NZ_JBFAHS010000020.1:0-148402 GCF_040654315.1 Nocardia sp. NPDC050713
CTTTTGTCTCGCGTCCCAGCGGTAGCGACTAGCGACTGCGTCGCATGCGCTTCGACCGCTCGGACGCGAGACGGGCCGCGAACGGGCTCGTAAGACTCGCCCTCGACGTGGTTGGGAGTGCGCTGTGCCGGGTTCGTTCGACGGCTTGCCGGTGTGCGGCGGTTTGGCGATCCGGGGGTCCTGGCGCGAGGATGTACGCCATGTCGGATCCAGTCGATGTGCCGATTGATGACGACGTCATTCGGCTCGGCCAGTTCCTCAAACTGGCGAACCTGATCGATTCCGGTTCGGAGGCCAAGACGGTGATCGCCGCGGGCCTGGTCCGGGTGAACGACGAGGTCGAGCTGCGCCGCGGACGTCAGTTGCACGTCGGCGACGTGGTCGCCCTCGCCGGTCACAAGGTCCGGGTCGCCCCGGACTGATCAGCTCAGGATTCGGCGCGCACCACGATGCCGTCGTGGTCGCTGTAGAGCATGTCGCCGGGCACGAAGGTGACGCCGCCGAACTCGACGATCACGTCGCGCTCACCGCTGCCGGTCTGGGTGCTCTTGCGGGGGTTGGTGCCCAGCGCTTTGATGCCGATGTCGAGGGTGCGCAGGATCGCCGAGTCGCGCACCGCGCCGTTGACGATCACGCCCGCCCAGCCGTTGTCCACGCCGCGGCCCGCGATGATGTCGCCGACCAGGGCGGTGTGCACGCTGGCGCCGCCGTCGACCACGAGCACCGCGCCGTTGCCCGGCTCGCTCAGCGTCTGCTTGACCAGCAGGTTGTCCTGGAAGCAGCGGATGGTGGTGATGCGCCCGGAGAACACCTCGCGGCCGCCGAATTGGATGAACTGCGTGTCGCAGCTACGGATCTCGGGGCCGATCTCGTCGGCCAGATCGGCGGTGGCAATGTTCACTGATTCGGTCACGGGTGTCAGCTTAGGGGTGGCGGGCCGAGCGGTGGCCGCGACCGGTTGCTCGATGTGAGCTCGGTCGCTACTCGCGCCGCGAACGCGCTGTTATGTCTGGCCCTCGTGATGGCGATAGCGCAATTCGTACCGCTCCCGATCGCGGTCGGTGATCCTGTTGTGGTCGAGCAGGTCCGGGCTCAGTCCATGCTGGATCAAGCGGAAGCGGCGCCACACGTAGCTCAGCGCCACCGTGAAAACGACCAGCGGGACGATCATCATCACGATCATGCCGATCTTGAGCGGCATCGGTCCTGGGAACAGCAGCACCAGCGCGAAGAACGGGATGATCGGCACGAGGAATCGGACGAGGTACCGCTCCATGGCCCCGTGTCCGACGAGGTCGTGGACGACCCACTCGTGAAACTCCTCCGGGAGTTCGCGGCCCAGATCGTAGGTGATCCGCTGCCCAAATGTGGGTTTGTTCATGCATACAGGCTATGCCCGTGATATATGCCACCGCCAGCGTCGCGACTGCGGTCAGCCGCCTCCGACCACGGGTTTTCCGGCCGCCGAGCGGGCGCGGCGCCCTGCATGGTTTCCGCGCCTGCGCCCGAACCGCGGCCGGATCAGGCGCGGCTCGCGTGGTACGCCGCGATCTCCTTCACGAGATTGTCCGTGGTGTGCTTGACCGCGATCTTCACGAACGGCTCGATGGTCTTACCGAGCGCCTTGCCCGCGAGCCCGCCCGGCACGCGGAAATCGATGATGGCGTCGACGGTGCACAGCGCGTCGTCCTTGGCGTGGAACAGGAAGGTCGACACGATCTCGAAGCCCTTGATCGACTTGATGCCGATCGCGTAGTTCTCCTCCCACCGGATCACCTCGACACGCGAATGCAGCGAGGCGGGACCGAGCTTCATGTGGCCGTCGAAGACGGCGCCGACGCCCTCGGTCTGCTCGCCGATCGGAGTGAAGGACTGGATGCCGTGCAGAAAGTTCGGCAGGTTCCGGTAGTCGTTGACGTACTGAAACGCTGATTCGGCCGACGCGGCACAGTCTTCCACGATCTTCACTTCGGTCATGCGGGCAACTGTAACGGGTTTCCGAAGGGGGAGCCGATCACGCCGTGACGGCGAGGGTCGCCGCCAAACCGAAGGCCACGGCCATGACGGTCACCTCCAGCACCGCGCGGCGCAGCGAACCCGACGCGTCCATCCGGTGGTCGGCGGCCAAGCGGACCCAGCCGCGCCGCCACCACCAGCCGAGCACGAGCAGACCGGCGAGCACCGCCGTCTTCGCCAGCAGGATGCGGCCGTACCCGGTGCTCAGCAGCGGTTCGAGGCCGCCGAGGCGGACGATTCCGTTCACCACGCCGGTCGCCGCGACCACCCCGATCAGCGGCAGCGCCAGCGCCGAGTACCTCGGCAGCGTCGCCGCCCACTCGCCGCGCGTGCGGACCACCAGCGCGAGCGCCACCAGCACGCCGAACCAGGCCGCCGCCGCCAGCGCGTGCACGGCGGCCAGCACCGAGCCGAACGGTTGCTGCGACATGTGCCCGGTGATCGGCCGCAGCGCGAGCGCCACCGCGGCGAAGACCAGCACCAGATCGGTGGAAGCGGCATCGGAACCGCGGAAGGCCAGTGCCGAATATCCGGCCACCGCGGCGGTCGCGACCAGGATGGCGATGCCGACCTGACCGCCGCTGATCTCGGTGAGGAAGGTGCCGAACCGATCGGCGGACAGCTGCCGCACCGGAACCCCGACCACCTCGGCCGCCTCGAAGACCAGCACCGCGAACTCGGTCACGAACCAGGCCCCGGCCAGCGCGGCGAGCATGCGCCACGGCGGCGCCAGCCGTTCGTGCAGCCGGGGCAGCGCGGCGAGTCCGAGCACCGTCGCGCCCAGACCGTCCGCGAGGACCCGCACCGCTCCCTCGGTGGGCGCCGTTCCCGCGGTGAGCAGCCAGGCCAACCCGACTCCGAGCAGTCCGGCCGGGACGATCAGCAGCAGTGCCCCCGCGTCCCGGCCGCCGGTCGCCCCGCCGCTCACCTTCTTCTCACCGCCGCTGCCCGCCGCGGAAGCCGATCAGGGCCACGGCGAGACCGCCGCCGAACAGCACGACCGCGCCGAGCACGAAGATCCACACCGGGATGCCGTCGGAGCCGTCGTCCTCGGTGGCCCTGCCCTTGGCGTCGGCGCGCGGGCCCGGCGTCCCCTTACCCGCCTGGCTGAGCGTGAACGTCCGCTTGCCCGTGACCGGATGACCGTCCGCGGAGGTCACCCGGTAGGCGATGATGTACTCGCCGACCGGGCCGAGATCGCCCACTTCGACGCTCACCGACTTGCCGTCGACGACCGGCTCGCCCTCCGACCAGAGGTTTCCGTCCGGGCCGGTGAGGGTCAGCGACGGGAAGTTCGGCTGCAACTCCTCGTTGAAGGTGACGCTGATCCGGCCGGGGCTGGTGTCCACCGTCGAACCGTCCTCCGGCACGCTACCGACCGCCGCCGAGTGCGCGGCGGCGACGCCCGCGGTGGCCAGCCCGACGCCGAACAGCAGCAGCACGGCGGCGAGCGCGGCGCCGAGGCGGCGAATCGCCTTGGCGGACGGTCGAATCGCGGTACTCATGAGCGCCTCCTGAACAGGCTGCCGAGGCCGAGCGAGATACCGAGCACGCCGAGGGCCAAGCCGATGCCCGCCAGCCAGCGGGCGGTGTCGTCGGTGTCGTCGTCCTGCTCCGCGGCGCCGCTGTCCACGCGGTGGCCGTCGGCGTTGTCGTCTCCGCCCGCCGCGAGGGTCAGCGTGGGCGCGGGGTGCTCCGGCTCCGCGCCGTCGGGGCCGACGGGCTGGTTCCAGTCGACGACCTTGCCGTCGCTGTAGGTCTGCTTGGCCGGGAAGCTGACCGTCTCCGCGCTGGGCAGCGGGCCGAGCGAGACGACGAAGCGCTGGAACTGGCCGGGGCCGACGCCGGGCGCGCCGGGGTCCGCGGTCCAGGTCACCGCGACGGCCTCGGATTTGTCGTTGCGCTCCACCCGTGCCGTCCAGCCCGGCATGGGCTCGGTGCGGGCGCTGCGCACGTTGGGCAGCGTCACGGTGAGCGCGGTGGTGGACGCGGTGTCCGATTCGGTCGGCACCCGGAAGGTGACGACGGAGTACTTGCCCTGCTGGGCGCCGGGCGCGTCGACGGTCACGTGCGCGGCGGCGACACCGCCGGAGAGCAGCACGAAACCCGCGGTCGCCACGGCGCCGCAGGCGCGCGAAAGTGAACTTCGCATGGGAGAGGCTTTCTGTCCGAAGGGAATTGGGAGCGGGTCAGGCGAGCGCGGGCGGGGCGCGCGGCCCGATGGGCCCCTGCGGAGGAAAGCGGTAGGTCGGAGTCGAGGGATCGGTCCAGCGGCTGAACCGCGCGACCGGGACATTTCGCGGTGCGTTCAGGGCGGCACGAACCGCGCGGGTGATGATTCCGTAGAGGCGCTCTGCGGCCATGATCAGGACCGCGCAGACGATGGTCGCGAGCACGTGCGCGCCCAGCATCCAGCCGGTCGGCAGGAAGCCCGCCACCGGGGCATCGCCGCGTGCGATGTGCGATGCGCGCTCCCCGTGCGTGTGCCCGAGTAGCCCGGCCAACACCGCGTGCCCGCCGAGCTGTCCGGCCGCGAGTGCGGCGAGCAACCGTCCGGCCCCACGTCCGCTGCCGTGCGCGGCGAGTTGTCCGGCCGCGAGTAACCGCTCGCGTCGACGTCCGTTGCCATGCTCGGAGCGATGGCGGCTGTCGCGGCCGACCGAATCGCGGTGTCGTGCGGCGTCTTCGGGTCGCCAAAAGCCGCTGCTGCCAGGCGATTTGCCACGCCGGACGACTCGTCGTTCGCCGGAGCCGAAGCGCTGCCCGTCGCCCGGCCGCCTGCGATCGGGCGTGCGAGCGGCCGACGTCCGACACGGTGCGCCGTTCCGTGCGAATCCGGTCGCCGCGCACCCCGCCGCGACCGAAATCGTTAGCAGCAGGGCGAATTCCGGTGAATCCGGGTAGCCCCCGCCCGCGGCGCCGTGCGCGGCGACGCTGAGCAAGCCGACCAGCGCGCCGACCGAGCCGCCGCGCGGCAGGCCGGTGCTGGGGTGCATGGCGGGGACGGCGTTCAGTTCACACCGAGGCGGGCGAGCACATCGGCCTCGATGCCGGACAGCTCGTGCGAGATCGAGGTGTGCACCGCGCGCCTGCGCGAGGCGGGCATCTGCTCGGCGGTGCGGACCGCGGCGCCGAGACTGTCGAGCCGGGCGCGGGTCGCGGTGACGAACTTCTGCGTCTCGCCGCCCTTGTCGTCGATCTTGCCGAGCGCCGCCTCGGCGTTGGCGAGGCGGGCCTGCAGCTTCGCGCCGTGCCCGGTGTAGTCGCCGAGCTGGTCGACGCCGATGCCGAGCTGCTGCGCGCGCCGGGTGTCGAGCTGGCCGCGGACGAAGGTCGCGCCGCGGTAGGCCAGCGGAGCGAGCACCGGAACGAGCACCCGTGCCACGCCGAGGTACTTGCGCACCTGGCCCGCGCTGAACACGTCACGTTCGGCCTTCGCGGCCAGCTTCAGCGCGGCCTTCTCCTCGGCCTGCAGCGTGGCGATCTGTGCTTTGGCGACCTTGGCCTGGGTGCGGGCCTCGGCGCGCTTGGCCTTGCGATCGTTCTTGGCGAACAGCTTGGCCTCCATCGCGGCCTTGTGCTTGAGGGCTTTGGCCTCGGCCCGGCGACTCGGACGCCGCTTGCGCTTCGTGAACAACCCCATCGGAAGGCCCTCCGTCAATGCTGTGTGCCAGGGCAGCGCTCTCGGCGCGAGGCCGTCTGCCGTCTACCACGCGGTTTGCGCCCACCTTATCGGGTCGACGGCGGCGGCAGCGAGGGCACACCGTGTCCTGTCGGGGGTCTGGACCATACTGCATACGTGTATTCGGGCAGCGGTGACCGCGAGGGTCGCAAGGAGGACGGCTCGGCCGCGGACCGGTCGGGCGAGCTCACAGCCGCGCCCGTGGAGCCCGCGCCGAGCGCGCCGATCGAAACTGCGCCCGGCGCGCCGATCGAGGACTCCGCGCTGAGCGCGCCGATCGAAACACCGCCGCGCGCATCGATAGAAGCAGAGCCGCGCGCGCCGATCGAAACGGCGCCGGTCGCGTTCATCGACGCGCGGGCCTTGATCGGATGCCGACACCGCCTGCGCTTGGACGCGGCCAACCCGGGGCTGCTCACCGACGTCGCGGAGGATCCCGGCGTGCGCCAGCGCCGGGAGGCCGCGACAGCGCACCGCAACCGGGTGCGCGACGCGCTCGTCGCCGCCGATCCGGACAGCTGGGTGATCATCGACCCGGCGACGCGCGCGTCGGATCGCGCCGCGGCCACCATGAGCGCGTGCGCCGCTGGGACGCAACACATCTGGGGCGCGCTGCTGCCGCAGGAACCGGACACCGGACGCCGCGGCGGTTCGGAGATCCTGCTCCGCGACCGCGATCGCGGCGGCTACATCCCGATCATCGTGGTCAACCACAAGGTCACCGACCCGCGCAAACCGGAACCGGCCGACTTCCACCCGACCACCTCGGACCTGTATCGCTGGGACCCGCGCCCCGATCCGTCGCGCAAGCTGCGCCAGCAGCCGCGCGATCAGCAGCGCCTCGCCCACCTCTACCGGATGCTGCAGCGCCACGGGCTGGCCAGTCCCGCGCTGGTCGGCGGCGTCATCGGCTACCACTTCGACCGCATCCTGGTGCACGACCTCGGCCCGGTGCTCGACGATTACGACCGCCGCTACGCCGACCGCATCGCGGTGGTGCGCGGCGAACTGCCCACGGTGCCGTCCAAAGTGCCCGAGTGCAGGCAATGCCCTTGGTGGACAAGGGGAGTCGAGGGACCGAGCTGCGAGGGCTGGCTGGCCGAGCACCGCGACGTCAGCCTGGTCGCGCCGGGCTCGCGGGCCGACGTGCTGCGCGGGCACGGCGTCGAGACCATCGACGACCTGGCCGCCTGGACCGGCGACGACCCGGAGGACTGGCAGCACGGCCCGTTCGACGAGGCCGTTGTCACCGCGCGCGCCTGGCTGGCGGGCGCGCCGCTGGTCCGCCGCTTCGACCGGGTGCACGTGCGCCGCGCCGACGTCGAGGTGGACGTCGACCTGGAGAGTTTCCAGGAGCACGGCGCGTACCTGTGGGGCACGTTGCTGGACGGGCGCTACCGGCCGTTCGTCACGTGGGACCCGCTGCCCACCGAGGACGAGGGCCGCTCCTTCGGCGAGTTCTGGACCTGGCTGATGACGGTGCGCGCCGAGGCCGCGACGGCCGGGAAGACCTTTGCCGCGTACTGCTATTCACGCACCGCGGAGGACAAGTGGCTGTACGAGTCGGCGCGCAGGTTCGCGGGCCGACCCGGGGTCCCGACGGTGGACCAGGTGCGCGCGTTCGTGGACGGGCCGGAGTGGGTGGACATGTTCCAGGCCGTCACCGACCAGTTCATCTGCCCGAACGGCAAGGGGCTCAAGAAGATCGCGCCGGTGGCGGGCTTCGCCTGGCGTGATCCGGAGGCGGGCGGCGAGGCGTCGATGAGCTGGTACCGCCAGGCCGTCGGCTACGACGGTGCGCCCGATCTGACCCAGCGCACCCGCCTGTTCGAGTACAACGAGGACGACGTGCGCGCCACCCAGGTGCTGCGCGAATGGATGATGCCGCGGGTGCCGAATCCGCACTGCGCCGAGCTGGAGGTGCCCGCGCTCGCCGACTTCGGGCGCGCGCCGGAGTTGCCCGCCGGTGGCCGCGGCGCGGCGCCCTCGCTCGGCCGCGGCGCCTGATCGGGTGTTCGGCCGCGCCGTCGGTGCGCGGCGGTAACATCGCGTCGTGACTCAGCACGTCGAACAACTCGAGTTCCAGGCAGAAACCCATCAGCTGCTCGAGCTGATGATCCATTCCGTCTACTCCAACAAGGACACGTTCCTGCGGGAGCTGATCTCGAACGCGTCCGACGCGTTGGACAAGCTGCGGCTGGCGTCTTTTCAGGACAAGGACCTGCACGTCGACACGTCCGACCTGCACATCGAGCTGGAGGTCGACAAGGACGACAGGGTCCTCACCGTCCGGGACAACGGCATCGGCATGTCCCGCGCCGAGGTCGTCGACTTGATCGGCACCCTGGCCAAGTCGGGCACCGCGGAGCTGCGCAGGCAGCTGAAGGACGCGAAGACCGACGCCGCGGCCGAGGAGCTGATCGGCCAGTTCGGCATCGGCTTCTATTCGACCTTCATGGTGGCCGACAAGGTCACCCTGACCACCCGTAAAGCAGGCGAGACCGAGGGCACCCGCTGGGAGGCGGGCGCGGGCAGCTCGACCTACACCATCGAGGCCGTCGACGACGCGCCGCAGGGCACCTCGGTCGCGCTGCACCTCAAGCCCGCCGACGAGGAGGACCACCTCTTCGACTACACCCTGGAGTGGAAGCTCAGGGAGATCGTCAAGAAGTACTCCGACTTCATCGCCTGGCCGATCCGCATGCAGGTGGAGCGCACCGTCACCGAGGGCGAGGGCGAGGACAAGCAAGAGAAGACGATCCTCGAGGAGCAGACCCTCAACTCGCAGAAGGCGCTGTGGACGCGCCCGAAGAGCGAGGTCTCCGAGGAGGAGTACAAGGAGTTCTACAAGCACGTCAGCCACGCGTGGGACGATCCGCTGGAGATCGTTCCGCTCAAGGCGGAGGGCACGTTCGAATACCAGGCGCTGCTGTTCATCCCGTCGCACGCGCCGTTCGACCTGTTCACCCGCGAGCACAAGCGCGGCGTGCAGCTCTACGTCAAGCGGGTGTTCATCATGGACAACTGCGAAGAGCTGATGCCGGAGTACCTGCGCTTCGTCAAGGGTGTGGTGGACGCGCAGGACCTCTCGCTCAACGTCTCCCGCGAGATCCTGCAGCAGGACCGGCAGATCCAGATGATTCGCAAGCGCCTGGTGAAGAAGGTGCTCTCGACGGTCAAGGAGCTGCAGGGAGCCGAGGACCAGGAGAAGTACCAGACCTTCTGGAAGGAGTTCGGCCGCGTCCTCAAGGAGGGCCTGCTCTCGGACTTCGACAACCGCGAGACCATCCTGCAGGTCTCCTCGTTCTCCTCGACGAACTCCGAGAACGAGCTGACCACGCTCGCGCAGTACGTCGAGCGGATGAAGGACGGCCAGGACGCGATCTACTACATGACGGGCGAGTCCCGTCAGCAGGTGGAGAGCTCCCCGCACATGGAGGCCTTCCGTGCCAAGGGCCTCGAGGTGCTGATCCTCACCGATCCCGTCGACGAGATGTGGGTCGGCTCGGTGCCGGAGTTCGACGGCAAGCGGTTCCAGTCCGTCGCCAAGGGCGAGGTGGACCTGGAGACCGAGGAGGAGAAGAAGGAGTCCGAGGCGCTGCGCGAGCAGCAGGACAAGGACTTCGCCGAGCTGCTCGGCTGGCTCGGCAAGACCCTGGAGGAGAGCGTCAAGGAGGTGCGCCTGACCAACCGGCTCACCACCTCGCCCGCCTGCCTGGTCGGCGACGTCTTCGACTTCACGCCGATGCTGGAGCGGATGTACCGGGCCTCGGGCCAGATCCTTCCCGAGACCAAGCGCATCCTCGAGCTCAACCCGACCCACCCGCTGGTCACCGGCCTGCGCGACGCGTACGACACGCGCAAGCAGGACGCCGACGAGGGCAAGGTCCCCGAGCTCACCGAGACGGCCGAACTGCTCTACGGCACCGCGGTGCTCGCCGAGGGCGGTGAACTGAAGGACCCGGCGCGCTTCGCGCACATCCTCACCGATCGGCTGACCCGCACGCTGTGATTCGCTGAACCCGAAGGCCCCCTCCCAGGAGGGGGCCTTCGTCGTCTGCGCCCCCTGGTGCCGTAGCGATGCTCCCACACGCCGCGTATACGCCTCACATAGGCGGTGGCTATGTGAGGCGTGCCGTACTTGTGTGCGGGAGACCTGTGGCTCCCGGCGGTGCGGTCGGGCGCGGTTCGGTTTCGAGTCCACGGACGGGTGTCCGGATGCCTTCGTACGAGGTCCCTAGTCCGCTGATGAGGGTTTGCTGCCTGGGCCGTGCGGGTTACCGAAACCTGTGGGTAGGAGTGCCAAACTTATTGTGCGCATTGCGATTTGGCTTACATCGGGTTGGCGTCCACGAGATTGCTGGGGTAGGGTCGGATGTAGCGAAGGGGAGTAGCCCCCAATCACACAGTCGACATACTGACCCGCCGCCTCCCCGAGGCTCGGGTCCGGTTGTGTGAACCGGGTTTTCATCCGGTGGGCGAGACCTTCGGCCTGAACAACCATTCGTTGTCGGCCGGAGGCGTACCCAGATCTCCGGCAGGCAGGCCGGAGACCCGGGAGTACGTCACACAATGATCGCCACCATCCTGCTGAGCATCGGCATCGTCTTCCTCGCCGAACTCGGGGACAAGTCCCAGCTCATGGCGCTGACGTTCGCGTTGCGCTATCGCTGGTGGGTGGTGCTCGGCGGCATCGCGACCGCGACCGCCGGTGTGCACCTGATCTCGGTCGCGGTCGGTTACTTCCTCGGCGCGGCCCTGCCCACCCGCGCCATCTCCTTGGTCGCCGCCCTCACCTTCCTCGCCGTCGGTCTGTGGACGTTGCGCGAACACCTCGGCGCCCCCGACGAAGGCGACGAGCCGCGACCGCCCCGCTCCACCGCGGCCCCGTTCCTCGTCGTCCTCTCGGCCTTCCTGCTCGCCGAACTCGGCGACCGGACCATGTTCGCCACGGCCGCCCTCGCCACCGACAACAGCTGGTTCGGCGTGTGGCTCGGATCCACCGTCGGCATGGTCGCCGCCGACGCGCTCGCCATCGCGGTGGGCATCGCGGTGGGCAAGCACCTGCCGGAGCGGCTCATCGGCATCTGCTCGGGGCTGTTGTTCCTCTACTTCGGCAGCACCACGTTGCTGGGCGCGGCGGTTCCGTCGCTGGGTATGTGGGCGAGCGCGGGGATCGCGGCGGTTGTTCCGGTGACGGTGGGCGCTGTCGTCCTGATGCGCCGCGTTCGGGCGGCGTCGGTGGTCGCGGTCGAGGGCGTTGTCGCGGAGTCGGCCGACGGCCAGTTCTCGGGACGGTGATCAGGCGCGGATCTCGTCGGCGACCATCGCCGACCCGTAGAGATCACCGCCCCGCCGGACCATGTCGAGCAGCGGCGCGGACAAACCGCGCAGACCGTCCAGGTCGTCGGCCGCGATGCGGGCGGTGACCATCGCGCTGACCGCCGCCGCGAAGGTCTGGCAGGCGAAGCGCTGCTGTTCGGTGTGGGCGTCGAGCACCTCGGCGATCAAGGCGACGAAGGAGTCCTGGAGCTGGGCGCGGCGGGCCAGGGCGTTGGAGCCGACCGCGTAGACCTCGACCAGGTAGAGCCGGGCGTAGGCGGGGTCCTCGATCAGGCCCTCGAAGTACGCGTCGAGCAGCCGTGCCATGCGGTCGAGATCCGGTCCGCGCGTGGCGTTCTCGTCCTCGGGGCCGGACGCCTCGGCGATGCGGGCGACCAACCGCTCGACGGCGCGCTCGTAGGCGGCCTCGAAACAGTCCTCCTTGGAACGGAATTGCTCGTAGAAGGTCTCACGAGAGACGCCAGCCACCTTCAGCACGGCCGCGACGGAGGTGCCGACATAACCGGTGACCGCCATGGTCTCGGCCATCGCGTCCAGGATCCGGTCCCGCTGGGACGCGATCACCTGCTCCCGAGGTAAACCGTGCCTGCCCCTGGGGAGTTGGCGGGCGGTGCCTGCGGTGTCGGTCATGCGGTGGCTCCGGGTGTTCGGTGGGGCAGGTGTTCGACGGGCGGGTGCTGTGGCAGCGCCGCGCCGATCAGGCGGGCCGCTCCATTCTGCGGGGTCGGGTGGGCTGGTCGGTGGTCAAGGGTGTGTCCTCCGTGCGGGCGATCTCCAGGGCCTCGGCGACTCCGCGGCGCAGCGCGGCGTCCACGAGGCGCTGGGCGAGCGGGCGGAAGGGCAGCACGACGGCCACCCACCAGGGCGAGACGACCTGGCGGCGGCGCCGGACGATGGCCCGTTCGGTGGCGTCGATGGCGGGGCCGAGCGGTGCGACGCCCGAGACCGTGGCGCGGCCCAGAATCGCCCGCGCCGCGGCCGTGCCGAAACCGCGGGTGGTCATGTCGGTGTCCAGCTCGGCGAAGTAGGCGACGCCGACCTTGGCGCCGGTATGCCTGATCTCGTTGCGCAGGGTGTGGCCGAGCGCCTCGACGCCCGCCTTGGACGCGCTGTAGGCGCCCGCGAGCGGCAGATTCACCACCCCTGCCAGCGACGAGACGATCAGCGCGTACCCCCTCGGATGGCAGATGTGCGGACCGGCGGCGCGCAGCGTGTAGTAGACGCCGAGCACGTTCACCGCGAGCGTCTCCTCCATCACCGAGGGATCGCCGCCGATCAGCGCGAGCTGCTTGGCCACCCCGGCGTTGGCGACCACCACGTCGAGCCCGCCGAGTTCGCTCGCCAGCGTCGTCACCACCCGCTCCACCTGGGCGGGGTCGCCGATGTCGCAATAGCGCCACGGCGCGTCGCCGCATTCGCGCGCCACCTCGGCCAGCAGATCGGGTTCGAGTCCGAGCAGCGCGACCGAAGCCCCGTGCGCGTACAGCTGCCTGGCGAGCGCGGCTCCGATGCCCCGCGCCGCTCCCGTGATCAGCACCTTCCTACCGGCGATCGCTGGGCCGGAGAACAGCTTCATGCAGCGACGATACCACCGATGAACAGCGATGTTCGCAAATATTTCGCCGCGCGCGAACCACGATCATGGAGTCGTTCCCGACCCCTCCCGAGTTACACACCGGGCGCACCTTCTGCTCGCTCCGGCCGTGAGAGGGAGTCGTGCTGTATCTCTCACCGCGTACCTATTAGGGTGCAATTGACGAAGGGCCAACTGGCTGTCACGAACGAGAGGACCATCGTGGAGATTTCGGGTTCCGCCGCCATCATCACCGGAGGCGCATCCGGCCTCGGCGCCGCCACCGCCAAGCGGTTCGCCGAGCTGGGCGCCACCGTCTTCGGCCTGGACGTGCCGCAGTCGATCGAGCGCGCCGGTGACAACGTGCCCGCCGGAGTCACCCTCATTCCGGCCGACGTCACCAGCAACGACGAGGTCGCCGCCGCGGTCGCGCAGGTGGTCGAGTCGGGCGCGCCGCTGCGCATCGTGGTCAACTGCGCCGGTGTCGGCTGGGCCGGTCGCATCCTGTCCAAGAACGGCCCGCACGATCTGGAGCTGTTCCGCACCGTCATCACCGTGAACCTGCTCGGCACCTTCAACGTCATGCGCTTGGCCGCCGACGCCATCGCCAAGACCGACCCGGTCGACGAGTACGGCCAGCGCGGCGTCGTCATCAACACCGCCTCGGTCGCCGCCTTCGAGGGCCAGGTCGGCCAGATCGCCTACTCCGCCTCCAAGGGCGGCGTGCACGGCATGACCGTCCCGGCCGCGCGCGATCTCGCGCAGTTCGGCATCCGCGTGAACACCATCGCCCCCGGCATCATCGACACCCCGATGCTGGCCGGCGTCACCGAGGAGTACCGCAAGGGCCTCGAGGCGGGCGTGCCCTTCCCGTCGCGCCTCGGCCGCCCGGAGGAGTACGCGCAGCTGTCGCAGTACATCGTCGAGCACGACTACCTGAACGGCGAGACCATCCGCATGGACGGCGCGCTGCGCATGGCGCCGCGGTAATCTCCGCTCGAAAAGCCGTCTCCGATTCGCTTCGGGGGCGGCTTTTTTCGTGGTCAGGGCAGGGGCTTGTGGCCGATGCCGAGGAAAGCGGTGGTGGCCAGCGGGGTGTTCGGACGGTAGTTCTCGACGAGGTAGGCCCGCATGGCCTCGGAACGCGCGGCCCACTCGTCCTCGCCGATCGAGCGCCGCAGCACCGCCATCGGCGCGCTGCCACGCGACATCTGTTCCCAGAGCCGATCCGCGTCAGGGTAGGACACCGATGTGGTGTGGCGCTGGATGGACACCCCGGCGAACCCCGCGCCGCGCATCTCGGTGGCGAACACCTCCGGATTCTCCAGGCTCAGGAAGTTCGGCTGTGGCTCCTGGATATTCGGATCGCCCGCCGCCAACGCGCCGAAACGCATCCGCATCAAGGGGGATTCGGCGACCGGCGCCCAGCTCGACACCACCGCGACACCGCCTGGCCGCAACACCCGGAACAGTTCCGCGAAACCCTGGATCCGGTCGGGGAAGAACATCAGGCCGAACATGGAGAAGCCCGCGTCGAATTGATCGTCCTCGAACGGCAGCTGCTGACCGTCGCCGACGCGCACGTCGACGTTGGTCAGCCCGGCGTCGCGCGCGGCGGCACGGAGGCGTTCGAGCATGTGCTCGGCGAAATCCACGGCCTGCACCCGGCGGACCCGCGCGGCGGCGGGCAGGCTCAGCGTTCCCGGCCCCGCCGCGACGTCGATGATGTGCGCGTCGGCGGGCAGATCGGCGATTTCGAGGGCGCGGTCGGAGAAGGGCGCCATGATCGCGAGCGCGGATTCGGCGTAGCCGTCGGCGACCAGATCCCAAGGTTCGGCGGCGGCGAGGGGATTACCGGACATGTCTTCCACGATCCTTTCGACCGTCACAGGCTAACTGTGTAGCCCCCTCGCAAACCACCGACTCGCGCGAATGTCGCTGTGCGCGTGCGTGTTCGCGCACGGTTCACGGCGAAGTGGCGCCGTCCGCATCCGCGGAGCAGCGCGCGCAGCCGTAATGGTGCCGGATCGAGTGGCGGATGTGGCCACTCGGTCGGCGGTCGACGGTGCGTTTCAAGCGGCGAGCAACATCGCGAGCACGGCGGTGTCCGGATCGCAGATCGGATCGAGGCCGACCCGGCTGACCAGCGAGGTGACGGTGCCGTCGGATTCCGCCTCGGCCCAGGCCGCGCGGTGTTCGAGGCCGAGGTGCGGCACGCCGGGCAGCAGTACGCAGCCCGAGGCCGCGCCCGCGCATTCCGGCAGCGACGGGCGGGTCTCCGAGGGCGGGTGCAGCATGAGCAGCGCGGGCGGCACGTGGTCGGCGAACCGGCCGGGCTCCAGCGCCTGCTCGCCGAGCACCGTGCCCTCGGCCAGCACCAGCCCGACCGTGCCCGGCTCCGGATCGTCCGGCAGCTCCTCGCGGACGCCGAAGACGGTCGAGGTGGCGAGCAGGCCAGGCAGACTCGCGACCCGCACCGCGAGCACGAGCACCTGCGCCCATTCCTTGGTGGTGTCCGGCCAGCGACCGGAGATGACGAAGCCGCGCAGCGATCCGCGCGAGTGAAACGGCGTGACGCCGATCGGCCCGTTGGTCCGCATCGTGCCTCCCGAGATGAACCGGGGGCGGTCTTGCCCGTCCTCGAACTGTTGGATTCAGAGGATGACTCACGGATCATCTGGCACACAAGTACCAATGAGTGCTAATCGGCAGCGGACGCCCTGATCGGGCGGCAGACACGAAAAAGCCCGCCGGGCGATCCACTTCCCGACGGGCCAACTCGTAATCCAACTCGCCGCCCGAGCACTCCCAGCCACCTCGAGGGCGAGTCTCACGAGCCCGTTCGCGGCCGTCTCGTTTCCGAGTGGTCGAAGCGCATGCGCCGGAGGCGCGAGTCTCGACCGCTCGGAAGCGAGACATAAGGGCCGCGAACACGCGCGCGCCAGCGCGCCAACAACTCAGCCGAAGATCAGGCCCTTGCCCTGGGTGACGGCGCGAGCGAAGCGCTCCTGCACGTCCTCCCAGTTGACGACGTTCCAGAACGCGGTCACGTAGTCGGCCTTGACGTTCTTGTACTGCAGGTAGAAGGCGTGCTCCCACATGTCGACCTGCAGCAGCGGGATGATGCCCAGCGGGACGTTGGCCTGCTGGTCGTAGAGCTGGAAGGTGAGCAGCTTCCCGCCGAGGGTGTCGTAGCCGAGCACCGCCCAGCCGGAGCCCTGCAGGCCGTTGGCGGCCGCGGTGAACTGCGCGCGGAACTTGTCGAACGAACCGAACTGGTCGTCGATCGCGGCGGCCAGGTCGCCGACCGGCTTGTCGCCACCGTTGGGGGAAAGGTTCTTCCACCAGATGGAGTGGTTCACGTGGCCACCGAGGTGGAACGCGAGGTTCTTCTCGTAGAGGAAGATCGCGCCGTGATCACCGGACTCACGAGCCGCCTCGAGCTTCTCGAGAGCGGTGTTCGCGCCCGCGACATAGGCCGCGTGGTGCTTGGAATGATGCAGCTCGTTGATCTGCCCGGAGATGTGGGGCTCCAGGGCGCTGTAGTCGTAATCCAGATCTGGCAGCGTGTACTCAGCCACGATGTCCCTTTCTCAGTTGTCGGGCTGTGGCGCCCGGATCGGGCGCTTCCAACCATCATTCGTACACCCGCTCGGTTCCAACCGGGTGGTGTGCCCCCACATTCCATCGGAGATCTGATGATCACGCAGGGGTTGCTTGCGGCGTGAGCGAACGCAGTGAGCGAATCATGTGCCAGCGCGCACCGCGCATGCCGGAGCCGAGCGCCAGCGAGGCGCAGGCGTGAGCGGAAGGGCGATTCGACCGCGAGCATTCGTGAGTAGCATCGAACCATGTCGTTCTTCGACGAACTGGTCGGACGGATCCGCCTCCCCGAGCCGGTGATGGTGGCGCCGGACCAGGCGCTCCCCGGCCGCGAGGAACCAATTCTGGTGCCGGATACCCACTTCGTGAACGGACATCCCCTCCGTCCGCCGTTTCCGGAGGGCATGCGGGTGGCCGTCGTCGGTATGGGTTGTTTCTGGGGCGCGGAGAAGGGTTTCTGGGAACTCGACGGCGTCTTCACGACGGCGGTCGGATACGCGGGCGGGTACACCCCGAACCCGTCCTACGAGGAGGTGTGCAGCGGCCGCACCGGCCACACCGAGGTGGTGCTCGTCGTCTTCGATCCGGCGGTGCTCGATTACGCGAACGTGTTGCGGCACTTCTGGGAGGAGCACGATCCGACCCAGGGCATGCGCCAGGGCAACGATCGCGGAACGCAGTATCGGTCGGCGATCTTCACGCTGGACGACGAACAGGCCGAGCTGGCCAGGGCTACCGCGGAGCACTACGGAAAGCGGCTGGCGGAGGCGGGATACGGGTCGATCACCACCCAGATGGCTCCGCTGCCGACGCCGGGCGCGGATGGGCCGGGACCGAATCTGTCCGGGTTCTATTACGCCGAGGCGTATCACCAGCAGTACCTGGCGAAGAACCCGGGCGGTTACTGTCCGGTGCACGCCACCGGGGTGAGTTGCCCGGTCGGGCTCGGAGCCTGAGAGTCCTTGTGCCACGGGCCTCGTGCCGTGCTCGGCGGTCTCCAGATGCTGCCGTTCTCGGTGGTGACGCGCGTAGACGCCTGAACACGAACCGCCGCGCACCCGGTGTGATCGGACGCGCGGCGGTCGCGGAAATCTCTACAGCGGCGGAACGATTCCGGGGCGGATGGTGCGCGGATCGCCCGCGTCGTGCGCCTTCCACCAACGAACACCGCCCGCGATGAAGTCGGCGGGCGCGATCTCCTTGCCCTTGGCGTCGTGCACCGTGAGGCTGTCGAACCACACTCGGACGTCGAGTTCGCGCGGGTCGATGCCCTCCTCCTGGGAGAACTCCAGCACGTGCGAGGGGGTGTGGTCGTCGATCTTGGTGTCGAAGCTGAGCAGTTCGCGCCACAGCGCCCACCCGCTGTCGTCGACGTCGATGAATTCCCAGCCGTGCAAACGGCCGCCGCCGAAGCTGCGGATCGCCTCGTCGAGGCCGTCGAGCTGCAACGGAAGGATTCTCGCCTCGATGTCGTCCCAGCGCTGGACGCGCAGCGAGGCCGCGACCCGGCTGACGCCGGTGAAGGTCAGGCGGACTTGGTGATCCTGCGGCGCCGCCTTGTCGGCGGGCAGCGTCAGAACGGTCAGATCGAGGCGCAATATCGCCGCCTCGGTATCGACCTCGAGCCCGAGGCAGGTCGCCTCCGAGATCGCGGTGTTGAAACCGGTGGAGTCCAATCCGTCGAGTAGCCCCCTGCGCACGTCCATGGCCCCAGGCTACCGACAGCTCCAGCTGGAACCCGGTATTTCATTTTTTCTAGTGTTCTCGTTTTTTCTGGAACCGAATCGTTCCCCGCGCCGTCCAAGTAAGTGTCGGGACCCGCTCGGCCGCGGTTCCGAGGCGGCGGCGAACGACCGCTCCGGGATGGATCAAGGAGGGGAGTCCCGGATCGGTCGTTCGTGACGCGCGCTTCGCCGCGGATCAGCTGAACCGGGCCGGTGGGTCCCGATCCCGTCTGGACGACGAGGGAACGGATTCGCGGGACGATTGCTTATAGCCGCGTCCTGTGAGTGTCCGAGAACCTGATAGGTCCCGCCTGTGGATCAGCTTGTGGATTATGTGGATAACTCTCATGGAGAGGTCGAGGCCGCCCCGGACGCGCGCGTGACCGCAACGCGGGCGACGGCACGTACGTGCGCCGATCATGGCAGGATCGAATCGTGACGAGCTCCGAGATCCCGTCGGTGTCGGTGGCGGACCTGCCCGGCGAATTCGACCACAGCGAGCGACCGGACCAGGTCCGGGCCATCCTGCTCGACGTGCGCGAAGACGACGAGTGGCAGCTCGGGCACGCCCCTGGCGCGATCCACATCCCGATGGCCGATGTGCCGGCCCGCACCGAGGAGCTGGACTACGACGCCGAGGTCTACGTCGTGTGCAGGCAGGGCGGCCGGTCGATCGAAGTGGTGAAATACCTGGCCTATATCGGTTTCGAGGCCGTGCAAGTCAGCGGTGGCATGGTGGCCTGGCAGAAGTTGGGTCGCCCGCTGGTCGGCGAGAGCGACCAACCGGCGAAGATCTACTGACGAAAGAGCGAGGTGCCCAGGCAATGAGCGTCAGGCCGGGAAGCGGCTGCCCGCGCGACCACGCCGGGCGAGCGAAGGACACGCTGTGAGTACCATGCTGCAGCCCTGTGCGCGCTGCGGCGCGCGGTGGGCCGTGCACGGGACCCCGATGCACTGGTGCCCGCGCTGCCACGGCGTGCTGCTCTCGCCGGGCCCCCTCGACGCTCCCGCCGAACGGCGCAATTACCGCTGGGTCGCGCGCCGACCCGACCAGCGGCACGGCAGGCCCGTCGCGACGGGGGCTCGCAAGCCCGCCGCGCCGACCCCGCGCTACACGCAGATTCCGCGCTGGGGTTTGCGCGACGAACCGGCCGCCGCGGCCGACGCGACCCCGCGTCGGCGCACCGCCGTGCTGGCGGGCTGGGTCACGCCGCTGCTGCTCGTCACCGCGGGGATGTTCGCGGTCGCCGCGGTCGGTGAGCTGGTGCGTTACGTCATCCTGCTGGTCAACCGGACCCGTCTCATCGATCCGTGGGCGCTGCGTTTCTCGGATTGGCTGGTCACCGGGTCGTCGCTGCTGGCGCTGGCCTTGGCGCTCGGCAGCGGCGTCGCGCTGCTCGGCTGGCTCGTCGAGACCCGCCGCGCGGTATTCGCGAAGGCGGGCCGCAGCGATCCCCGTTCCGCTCCTGCGCTCGTCCTCGGCTGCCTGATACCGGTGGTGAATCTGGTCTGGCCGGGTGTGTTCCTCACCGAGATCGCCACCGAACGCGACGACCCCAGGGCCCTGCGCGCGATCCGGATCTGGTGGTGCGCTTGGGTTTTCGGCGGACTGATGGCCGCAGCCGCGCTGCTCTGGCGGACCGCGGATTCGCTGCAGGTCAAGGCGGACGGCGTGCTGTTCGCGGCGTGGACCGACGCGGTCGCCGCGGCGGTGACGGTGCTGACGCTCTGGGCGCTGCGACTGCTGGACGGGCGCGACCTGTTCGGGCGGCTCCGGTTGGCGCGCCGCTGGGTGGTCGCAGTCGATCCGCCGGTGCCGGTCATCGAGCCGGTGCACCCCGCCCGCGCCGCGGCGCCGGTCCGGGATGCGGCCGACGCCGACATCATCGAGGATCGGGATACCGACAGCGGTGCCGTTCAGCACGAGGAGGTCATGGCCAAGTGAGCCAGAGCAGTCGCGCACCGTTCGTCGTCGCGCACCGTGGCGCTTCGGCGGCGCGTCCCGAGCACACGCTCGCCGCGTACGAACTCGCGCTCCAGGAGGGCGCGGACGGCGTGGAATGCGACGTCCGGCTGACCAGGGACGGACATCTGGTCTGCGTGCACGACCGCACGGTCGACCGCACCTCCACGGGTTCCGGGCTGGTCAGCGAGATGACACTGGACGAGTTGCGCTCGCTCGATTTCGGCGGTGACGGCCAGCCTGCCTCGGTGCTGACCCTCGGCGAACTCATCGAGCTGGTGCTCGACTGGCGCAGCAGGCCGACCAAGCTGTTCATCGAGACCAAGCACCCCGTCCGCTACGGCGCGCTCGTGGAGAACAAGCTGCTCGCCGAGCTGCAGCGCTTCGGCATCGCCACGCCCGCCTCGGCGGACCATTCGCGCGCGGTCGTCATGTCGTTCGCCGCGACCGCGGTGTGGCGGATCCGCCGCGCCGCGCCGCTGCTGCCCACGGTGCTGCTCGGCGAGTCCTCGCGATACCTCGGCGGCGGTGCGGCGACCACCGTCGGCGCGACGGCCGTCGGGCCGTCGGTGAAGACGTTGCGCGAGCACCCGGATCTGGTGGACCGGGCCGCCGCGGCGGGTCGCGCGACCTACTGCTGGACCGTGGACGATCCCAAGGACGTGCGGCTGTGCGCCGATCTCGGCGTCAGCTGGGTCGCGACCAACCACCCCGGCCGCACGAAAACCCTGCTCGCCGCCGCTTGATTCGTACTGCCAGACGCCGATACGACCATGTTTGGCGCCGTGCGAGATTCGCGTTCCGCGATTCCCGCGTTCCGCGCCGTGGCGCATCGCGGCGACAGTCACAGCACCCTGTAGTTTGAGCCCTCGTGGGTAAGAGCAAGCGCAACAGTCCGAAGCCCGGAGGGAACCGGGCGCAGCGTCTCGCCGAGCGCAAGGCGGCGCAGGAGCAAGCGGCCAGTGCCGTCACCCGGCCGTTCGAAGGGTTGGCCGCGGAATGCGATCTGGTCGCACTGCGGGAATTCGTGCCGTCGGCGACCGCGACTCTGAAGCTGTCGCCCGAGGTGGCCGCCGAGCGTTCGGTCGTGCTCGCCACGGTGCTGCCCGGCGCGGTGGCCGCGCTGGTCCGCGCCGGTGACGAGCCGACCGGTTACGTCGGCACCCAGGTGCAGTTCCAGGGCGCCGACCCGGCCGCCGATATCGCCGCCGCGATCCTGTGGACCCAATCCGCCGAGCCCGGTGACTCGCTGACCTCCGTCGAGAGCGTCGCGGGCGGTCCGCGGCTGGCCGACGTCATCGATCCGGGCGCCGACCTGGAACTCACCGTGCACCAGGACTTCGACTGGTGGGTGCCGGAGGGCGTGACGCCCGATCCGCAGGTCGCCGCCACCATCGAGCAGGCCAAGCAGGCGATCATGCCGTCGGCGCGGCTGGAGCTCGGCGGCGATGCCGTCGGTGCGGCCTGGTGGGTCGACGCGGGCGAGAAGGCGCACGTGCGCTGGGTCCGCCCGGAGAACGAGGACGATTTGATGCTGGCGCTGGCCCGGCTGCACGCCTCGGGCGGGCTGCACATGGGCGAGGGTTCGCGCTTCGCGGGTTCGTTCCGCACGCACGGGCTGCTGGTGCCGGTGTTCGACCTGGATCCGGAGCGCCACCCCAGCGAGTGGACCGAGACCGCCGCCGAGTTCGGCGTCCGCCTGCTCGGTGCGCTGGCCACGGACGCGCCGCTGACCGCCGACGAGCGCCGCTCGCGCGATGGTCTGCGCTCGCGTCAGGTGACCCTGCGCTGACTCCGGAAATTCCCCGGAGCAATTTTGTGAAAAACTCTTCTTTCGGATCTGTCGCGGGATAAGTTCTCACCATCACCGTTACTGGTGATGGTGCGGTTTACCGCACCGCACAGATGAGGAAAGTAGGGAACACCATGGACGCCATTCTTGCGCTGCTCAAGACGCTGCTCAGCTCGTTGAGCGCCAGCTGAGGCAACCATCTCGGTCCGAACAGGCCCAGCTCGTCGCGAAGAGCTGGGCCTGTTTGCCGAAATGCCTTTTCAGATGTGGCCGCCCGCTGTCGAGGGCGCGCCCGAGGTATCGGCGGGAGAACTCATCTCCCGTGCGATGAAATTCTCCAGGTCGAACAGGTTCGAGCCGGCGCGGTCGGCGATGTTGAGCAAGGTCGTCATATTCGCGACCTCCTCGACCTGTTCCTTCAGGAACCACTGCATGAACTGCTCGCCGAGGTAATCGCCCTCTTCGCGGGCCGTGCTCGCCAACCGGATGATCTGGTCGGTGACGGTCTTCTCCTGGTTGAGAGCCAGGGCGATCGGTTCCCGAACATCGTCGAAATGCGACTTCGCCGGATCGATGCCGGAAAGCTCGATGCTGATATCCCGGTCGAGGAAGTACTGCACGATCATCATCGCGTGATTGCGTTCTTCCACGGCCTGCGCGTAGAACCGCTTGGCCAGCTGCGGCAGATCCGCATTGTCGAACCACACCGCGATCGCGATGTATTGGTGTTCGGCATTGAATTCGTGCCGGATCTGGTCGTGAAGCAGGCTGTGGAATTTGCTGCGTGGGGATTCCGGATGGCTGGACATGACGCCACATTAACGCTGGTCAGGGCGCGTGTCATCCAAGTGCACCCTTATTGAGGCTAGTATTGCCTAATTAAATGTTCGCTGCGCCAGCCATTTTCGGCGCCGAAATGTCGGGCTTTGCCGGAGCGCGTACCTCGCGCGCCACGAACTGTTCGACGTCGAAGAGGTTGCCCTCCCGGTCGAGCACCGTCAGCAGCGTCGTCATCCCGGCGACGTTGTCCAGCTGCGCTTTCAGGAACCACTGCGTGAACCGCTCGCCGAGGTAGTCGCCGCTCTCCCGCGCGGCCTTCGCGAGCGCGGTCACCTGTGCGGTGTATCCGCGCTCCGCCTCGAGCAGGAAAGCCATTGCGGCGCGCGGAGATTCGAAGTCGGAGCGGATCGAGTCCAGCCCGCCGACCCGGATCTCCAGATCCCGGTCGAGCAGGTACTGCACCATGCGCAGCGCGTGCCCGCGATGTTCCTCCGAGCGGGCATAGCAATGTCGGGCCAACTGCGGGAGCCGGTGCGAGTCGAAGTAGACCGCGCCGGCGAGATACTGCTGCGCGACGGTGAATCCGTGCCGGATCTGATCGCGCAGCAAGGCCGGGAAGGGCGGGGCGCCATCGGTGTCGGACATACTCCGACGCTACCGCGTGAGCAGCTCTTCCGGGATGGATCTGTCGTCCGCGAGCGCCTCGAAGAACGCGCCCGCCTTCGTCTTGTCCCAGAGCAGCACGTTGCCGATGCCGGAGACGTCGTCGAATCCGCCGACCGGCACCGTGGTCGCGACCGTGTCGCCGCGCATCGCCCAGCCGAGGCGGCCGAGGTCCCAGATGTGATCGCCCTCGTCGACTTTCAGCGAGCGCGCCGTGTCGCCCGCCAGCGGCCACAGCTTGAACGGATTGGCCAGGGTGGCGCCGCTGGTCGCCTTCTGCAGCAGGGCGGCCATGAAGAGACGCTGGTTGTTCATCCGGTCGATGTCGGCGAGCGCGGTCGCCCTCGACCGCACGAAGCCGAGCGAATCCGGTCCGTTCAGCTTCTGGCAGCCCGCCTCCAGGTTGATCCCGGCGAGCGGGTCGTCGATGGGCTTGGGCACGCAGACGTCGATACCGCCCAGCGTGTCGACGATGCCCGCGAAACCGGCGAAGCCGATCTGGGCGTAGTGGTCGATACGCAGGCCGGTCGCGACCTCCACGGTCTGCACGAGCAGCTGCGGCCCGCCGATCGCGAACGCCGCGTTGAGCTTGTCCTTGCCGTGGCCGGGGATGCCGACGTAGGAGTCGCGCGGCAGGCTGACCAGCGTGGTCGGGCCCGACTTCGGGATGTGCACCAACATGATCGTGTCGGTGCGCTCCGGCCCGACCTCGCCGCCGGTGGCCAGCTCCTGCTCCTGTTCGGGGGAAAGCCCGCCGCGACCGTCGGAGCCCACCAGCAACCAGTTGGTGCCCGGGGTGTTGCCGACTCGGTCGGTGTATCCGGCCAGGGCGTCGATGCGGGTGAGCTTGCCGTCCAGGTTGATCACCGCTGCGACCGAGCCGACGACCAGGAGCAGCAGGAACACCAGGAACCAGCGGAACGGACGCCGCTTGCGGCGCGGGCGCGGAGCGCGATCGGCGCGCGGGGGAGCGGCGGGCGGCGGCGGTGTGCCACGGCGTCCGCGCGGGCTCGGGGCGTGGGTGCGCGGGACGGGATCGTGGAATGGCTCGGGTTGTTGCGTCGGTGCGTACTCGGGTTCGGCTTTGCGCATGCGCGGGGGTGCTTCGTGCGAGTCCCGGGGGACCTGCGAATAGGCGAGGGCCTGGGCGTTGGGGTCGGCACCGTCGCGGCGGAGGATTTTGGTGGTCCGATCGATTCGGCCGTGCGGAGGGTGGCCGTGTTGGGCGGCCGCGTCGCCGTGCGGCGGGGCGGCGCTGTAGCCCGCAGCGGCGTGACCCGGGCCGGGAGCGTCGGCTCGGCCCGAGCGCGGGATATCACCTCGGCCATGGGGCGGTGGCGGGACGGCGGTGCGGCCGTGCGGCGGTGCACCGGCGTGGCTCGATCGCTGGGTAGCGGCTTGATCTGGGGGAGGCGCGGCGGACCGGCCTCCGGGCGGGGCGGCGCTGGCCTGCGGGGTCCGACCTGGCGGCGGTGCGGCGTGGCCCGGACGTGCGGTGGCAGCGTGGCCTGGCGGCGACGGGTGCCCACCCTGTGGCGGTTGTGCGGGGCGGCGCTGTGCGGGCGGAACGGCATCGCGGCCGTGGGGCGGGTTGGCTCCTCGGCCGTGTTCTGCGGGCGGGATGCCCTCGCGGCCGTGCGGCGGGTTGGCCCGGCCGCGTTCCGAAGGCGGGACGGCGCCTCGGGGCGGTGGCGGGGCGGCGGCGCCTTGCTGGGGTGGTTGCGGCACGCCGGGTCGGCCCTGCGGCGGCGGCACCCGGCGCGTCCGCGCGTTGCGGGGGTCGTCGCCGTTCATCACACTGACTCTACTGATCGGGGGCGGCACTGGTTTCTTCGATAATCACCCGGCCGGGGGTTTCCGTTACGGCAGCCAGGAAACGTGTCCGCGCAGCGCCGTGTAGCCGATGTAGGCGACCGCGTCGATGGTCGCGTGCGCCAGGATCAGCGGCCACAGCCGGTTGGTGCGTTGCCAGTAGCGGCCGAAGATCAAGCCCATCACGAGGTTGCCCAGACCGCCGCCGAGCCCCTGGTAGAGGTGATAGCTGCCACGTAGCAGCGCCGAGGCGGCCAGCGCGGAATTCTCCGTCCAGCCGAGTCTGCGCAGCCGAGTGATGAGGTACGCGACCACCAGGATCTCCTCGGCGAACGAATTCGCGCAGGCGGACAGGATCAGCACGGGCAGCCGCCACCAGTGCTCGTCCAGCGAACTCGGCACGATCGTCACGCTGAACCCCATCGCGTGCGCGACCAGATACAGCCCGAGCCCCGGCAACCCGATGATCGCGGCCAGTACGAGTCCGGGCACCCCGTCCGCCTTCGGACGGAACCGCGCGAGTCCGATCAACCGCGGCCCGATCCCGCTGCGCCACAACAGGTACAGACCCAGCGCCGCCCACCCGGCCAGCCGCAGCACCCCGAGCACCTGGAACAGCAGATCGATCAGCGAATGGTCGGAGCGCGAGGCGTTCAGCGCGACCGTCCGCCCACCGACGCCTCCCGGCCCCAGCGCACTGTCCACCAGCGAAAGCGCCGCGCTGACCCCGCTCAACCCGAAGGTGACGGTCAGCACGATCGCGATCTCGATCCGAATCCCGAGACGCTCCCGGTCCGTCAACTCGGATTCGCCAGGGGCATCCGACTCAGCGCGCATGCGTCGAATCTAGCGACGGGTCCGCGTCCGGGCGCTCGTCACCCGTTTTCGACGAGGCCACCACGCAGGCGCCCACTTCCGATGGGGGTCGATCGGCCGAGTCGCGGTCGCTTCTGCCAGCTCCGGCGGAGGCGACCGATCCACGGCCGCGGTCATATGCGGCGGAGGCCGTTGAGGAAGGGGCAACCCGCCAGGGTGCGGACGGCGCGGCTCAGGGATTCGATGTCGTTGGCCGGGGCGCTGAACGGAAGGCGGAAGTCGTGGTCGCCGTCGTGACCTTCGACGCGCAGGGTGACGCCGTAGCGGTCGATGGCGAGCGGGTGCACGGTGCCGGTCTGCAGGCGCGGCGGCAGGTGGCGGGCGAGCTGGGCGATGACGTCGGCGTGGTCGGCGTCCATGTGCTGCAACCAGGCCGACTCCATCGTGCAGAACGGGTCCGGCTGGGCGAGCCGCAGTTCCTCGACGCAGACCGCTTCGGCGCCGGTGGAGTCGGCCATGACGGCGCTGTTGATCACCAGGCGCAGCAGCGTCGAGGTGTGCCCGACGTCCAGCAGCGCGGGGTCCGGGTTGTCCTTGGCGACCTCGCCCGCCAACGCGCGCTGGGCCTGCACCGGCACGGAGCGCACGGTTCCGCGCAACCACACCAAGGCGCGGACCGGCTCGCGCAGCGGCAGCGGCGCGTGATCGGTGAGTTCGAGCACCGCCGCCGCGCCACCGGGCCCGGAGTTACCGATCAGCACCGCGGCGAGCGAGCCGTTCGGCACCGCCACAACCACATCCCCGCACTGGCGCAGGTGATGCACCGACGTCGGGGTCGGGTCGATGCCCGGCAGCGCGAGAACCGCCTGCTCCGCGTGGGCGCACGCGCTGCGCACCCGCTCGGCGGTGCTAGGCGCGACGGTCGGATTCGGCATGCGGACCTCCGTGGTGATGGCGGCGGCGTCAATTAGGTAAACCTAAGCTAAGTGAGCCGCCCTCGATCTGCAAGCGTTACCTTCCGGCTGATTCCAGAATCTGGGCCCGCTACGGTGATCTCGTGGGAGATGCGACACCAACGGCAGGCCACGGCGCGAACGAACCGGTGCTGGTCACGCTGTCCACCCCGGCCCGGCGCAGCCTGGTCGACGGGCTCGTCCGCCCCGTCGGCTCGGTTCCCGAGGTCCCGGCTTTGGACGCCGCCGCTCCCGACTCCGAGATCGCCGACTTCCTCGCCGCCATCGCGCACTCCGATACCGGATTCGTCGCGCGCACCGACGATGGTGAGCGCGCGGTCGCCATCGTTGCCGCGACCGCTGCGGCGTTGTGCGGTGAGGACATTCGGGATGCGCTGGTTCGGCCGGACATCGGCTTTTTGACGGGGTTGAAACCGCCGGCGGTCGAGGCGGTTCGGGGGGTTCTGCTTGCTGTGGAGACCGGTGCGTCGGATCGGGTTCGCGCTGCGTTGGATGTGCTTGCGCCCTGAGTTGTTGTCCGCTTCGGGGGTGTGGCGGTCTGGTGAGCTGACGGTTTCCGAAGTGGGCGGCTTCGGAAGGGCGCGCTGCCTTGTTCGAAGCTGACTGCTTTCTCTCACCTCCTTCCGGAAATCACCAGCTACTCACCCCGAAGAACGCGACCACAGCCAGATGACCACGCCGGGAGACGCGCCTACGTCCAATGACGGCGGGAGGTAAGTCGGGTACGGCACCCGACGTGCCCAGCACCGTTCGAGGAGAACCTGGGTAGGAGCTCGTGAATGCGCAGGTGAACCCGAGGAACAACGTCCCTCGACACACACGCACACCAACTCGACGACGAACGCCCGATCAAGCACCGGGACCTGACGCGCACTAGATTCAGGACCGCTGACCGGCACCCCCAGCGAAGGACGCACCCCCACGAACCGGTTTGCTGTCTCCTCACCGCTTGTAATGTCGTAGGCGTGCCGCGCATCGCGTATTTCGGACCGTCCGGAACCTTCACCGAGATGGCCCTCGCCAAGCTCGAGTCCTCGGCGGTCTTCGACGGACCCGTCGAGCGGGTCGCCGCGCCCAGTCAGGGCGCGGCGCTGGATCTGATCCGGTCCGGTGATGTCGACGGCGCGGTCGTTCCGATCGAAAGTTCCGTGGAGGGGTCGATCTCGGCGACGCTGGATTCGCTGGCCATCGGGCCGCGGTTGCAGATCGTCGCGGAGACCGAGCTGGAGGTCAGCTTCACCATCCTGGCGCGGCCGGGCACCGAGCTGGCCGACGTGCGCACGCTGGCCGCGTACCCGGTGGCCGCCGCGCAGGTGCGGATGTGGATCGCGCGGCGCTTGGCCGACGCGGAGATCTACACCTCGGCCTCGAATGCCGCCGCCGCCGAGGACGTCGCGGAAGGGCGCGCCGACGCGGCCGTCTCCACCGCGCTGGCGGGGGAGCGGATCGGGCTGACCGCACTGGCTTCCGGTGTGGCCGATCACGAACAGGCGATCACCCGCTTCGTGCTGGTGACCCGGCCGCGTGTGGCCCCGGCGGCGACCGGCGCCGACCGCACCTCGATCGTGTTGGAGCTGGCGAACGAGCCCGGCTCGCTGATGCGCGCGTTCGCCGAGTTCGCGACGCGCGGCATCGACCTGACCAGGATCGAATCCCGGCCCACCCGAACGGGTATGGGTACCTACCGGTTCTATCTCGACTGCGTCGGGCATATCGATGACACTGCGGTGGCCGAGGCGCTCAAGGCGCTGCACCGCACGGCCCGGATCCGTTTCCTCGGTTCCTGGCCCGCGACTTCGGCGACCGGGACGCCGCCGCCGTCCGACGAGGCGGCCGCGGAGTGGCTGACTCAGTTACGAAAGGGGGTGGCGGACTTATGAACGAGATCGCGGGCAAGCTGATCCTGGTCCGGCACGGGGAGACCGAAGGCAACGTCGCCAAGATTCTCGACACCAGGGTGCCCGGACTGCCATTGACCGAACGCGGTGCGGCCCAAGCGAAGACGTTCGGTTCGAACCTGATCGCGCCCCCACGCGCGCTGCTCTCCTCGGCCGCCCTACGCGCCAGGCAGACCGCGAGCTACATCGAAGCGGCGACCGGCGTCGCGGCCGACGTCCTCGACGACGTGCACGAGGTCCAAGTCGGCGAACTGGAAGGGCTGAACGACCCCCATGCGCACCGGACCTTCCAGCGCATCTACCGCGCCTGGCACGAGGGCGACCTGACCGAGCGAGTCCCCGGCGGCGAAAACGGCGAGGACGTCCTGGCGCGATTCCTCCCGGTCATCGAAACCCTGCGCACGTCCTTCCTGCTGCCCGAGGCGGGCGGCGGCGACGTGCTGCTGGTCAATCACGGCGCGGCGATGCGATTGGTCGCGCGCACCCTCAGCGGAGTGGCGCCGCCGTTCACCACGAACAACCACCTCGACAACACCGAAACCATCGAACTGGTCCCACGCCCCGACGGCGGCTGGGACTGCATCCGCTGGGGCCGCTTCGTCCCACCCTTCGGCTACGAGGTCTCACCCACCGCCGACGACCCGATGGGCTGAGAACCTGAGTTCGCCGCCATGCGCGGGCCGCTGACGGACCAAGTCCGCCAGAACCCGAACCCTCGAGCCTTCGACCCCCCCGAACCGCCGAACCTCGCTGAGCCCCGAACTACTTCGCCACTCCCCGCGGAAAATCCTCCCGCTCCGGCAGCGTATTCATCAGATCCAGCAACGCCGTCCGCAGCCGCGCCGTCGTACCCGAACTGATCGACGACCACTTCGTCCCGTCGTCGGCAACACTGGCCGTGATCAGGAACCGCCCGTTGCGCGTATTGAAGATCGCGATGTGATTGTCCGAGATGTCCCGGGTCCCGTCGCCGTACGCCACGCCGGAAATCTGTGCGTGCGAATGGATTTCGACCAGCGCCGAGGCCAGCGTCTGCGCGTCGCGATTCGGGTTGCACACCTTCGCCAACCGGTTGGCCGTCGCCGCGGCGTCGCCGGTCTCGTTGAATATCGGGGCGAGCAACTCGGTCTCGACGTTCATGCTTTCCAGCTCGAGCGGCTCGGCCGGACCGAGCGCCGCGACGATCGGTCCCGGCAGATCCTCTTCCACCTCGTCGATGACGTAGGACTCCGGCCCGCGGAGGGCGACGACCACCAGGTCGTCACCCTTCGCGAGACACAACCGGCTGACCTGTCCCTCGACGTTCCACCGCAGCGCGAGCACCCAGTGCGGCCGGTACAGCGTCCGCAACCGGTCCTCGAGCTCCCGGTGGACGATGCCGTCGATCAGGAAGTCCCGCTCGGTGAGCGACTGGGCGGCCACGTCCATCGCGGCGTCGTGGTCGGTCTGGTTGTCGTAGCGACCCATCGCTTGCAGCACGACGGGAAGCTCGTCGAACTCCAGTTTCTCCAGGAGAAACTGCATTTCGTCGAGCGACAACGTGACGCCCCCGAGCATCGACGGGCCGCGGCCCGCACCCAGAATCGTCACTTAGCCGTCCCGGCAGGGTCGGCGCCGATCACGCCATCGGCGGAGAAACGACCGTCGGTGAAGTGATCGCCGCGCAGGTAGTCCGCGCTCTTGTGCACCGACTCGTCGTCCTCGGCGCCGCGCGTGTTCCCGAGCAGCGGGCTGCCCGCGGGGTTGGTGGCGGCCGGACGGACCGGCGCGGCATCGACCCGGGCGACGACCTCGGCCACCGGAGCCGCGGCGGGCGCGTTGGTCGGCAGACCCGAACCCCAGCCGTCCGGCAGCTTCAGCGAGCCGTTGTTCAGGTTGACGCTCGGTCCGAAGGTCGCCGAGCGGGTCGAGGCTGCGGTCGCCGCGGCGCCCGCCATGCCGCCCGCCATCATCGTCATCGGCGCGGCTGGCGCGACGCTCGGCGCGCCCACGCTGGTGACGGCCGCGATCGCGTTGGCGCCGAGGTTGCCGACGGTGCTCACGCCACCGGTGGCGACGGTGCCCGCCACGTTGGCCACCTGGGTCGCGACGCTGGCGACGGCCGGGTTGTTCACCACCGAGACGGCGGTCGCGATGGCCGACTGCACCGGGTCACCCTGGAAGGTGGCCTCGGCCGAGCCGGGATCCGCGGCGCCCGCGCCGTTGGCGATCGGCGGCGGGTTGTAGAACTCGCCGGGGGTGGTGACGGTCGCGGTGGTCGCGGCCTCGTAGGTCTCCATGACCAGCGCGGCGCGGATGTCCATCGCGTGCTTGGCGAGTTCCGCCGCCTCCCACGCGCCCGACACCGCGCCCGCGGGGTTCGCGGAGACGAAGACGGCGGTGTTGGTGGCGACGATCTCCGGCGGACTCGGCATGGTCAGCGCGGCGACGGTGTAGGCGGTGGCGTTCGCCGCGGCCTTGGCTCCCATCGAGGCGGCCATCACGCCCTGCTGCTCCGCCCAGCCGGTGAATCCGACCAGCCGGGACAGCGCCGCGATGCCGTTGACACCCTGCATGCCGACGCCGAGCTCGGCCATCACGCGGGTGACGGTCGCGGTCGCGTCGACCCAGGCCGCGGTGAGCCCGCCCCACGCGGTGGCGGCGGCCGAGATCGGTACGGCGTGCGCGCCCGAATGGAGCAGCGCGGAGTTCACTTCGGCCATGCGGGGCAGCCAGAACACCCCGGTGATACCTGCGGTCATGCTTGTTTCTCCCCTTGTGTCTCGATGTCCGCGATCAGGCGCCGATGGTGCCCGCGACGCCGTGCATCACGCCCGCCTTGACGACGTCCTCGGCGACGTGGGTGGCGAGCTGCATGCGCAGGACGGCGGCGGCATGGTGCAGCTCGAGAATGCCCTGGGCGACGGAGCCGTCGTGCGTCGCGGCGGCCTTGTTGAAGTGGTGTGCGGCGAGCAGCGACACCTCGTCCGCGCCGGACGGCAGGACATGCGTCGCCGGGGCGGTCACCGCCGCGGCGGCAGCCAGTCGTTCGGCCAGCAAGTCCAGCTCGGCAGCGGCGGCGAGGATGATCTCGGGCGAGATCGAAACGTGGCCAACCATTACTCGACTCCTTCTAGTGGCGGCTATGGGGCGGAACCACGAGAATTCCCCCTACGAGTGATAGGACGCGACAGCCACGCGATCGGTTCCATCGAATCCCCTACTTCTTTGCGATCTTGCCAGCCGTCCGCGCTCCCCTGCGCACCGTGTCCGTCCGGATGAACGCGGCTCGCACAGACGACTTGGTAAAGACTAGCCCCATCCCAGCTGATGCAACCGGTCTTCGTCAATGCCGAAATAGTGTGCGATCTCGTGGATCACAGTGACAGCGACCTCTTCGACGACCTCCTCGTCGTCGGCGCAGATCTCCAGAATCGCGTCGCGATAGATGGTCACGGTGTCGGGAAGGGAGCCGCCGTATTGACTGTCCCGCTCGGTCAACGCGATTCCGTGATAGAGCCCGAGCAAATGCGGGTCTTCCATATTGCGAGGTTCGATCAGCACGACGACATTGTCGATGGCGCGCGCGAGCTCGGCCGGAATCAAATCGAGTGCGTCGGAGACCAGTTCCTCGAACCGGTCTTCGGACATGAAGACCGCCATGGGTACACGCGCCCTACCGCGGCCGCGGTTGCGGCGGCAGCGGAGCGGCGCCGGGCAGCGGCGCGGGGGTGGAGCGACCCGAATTCGGCGGCGGCACAGGGGCTTGGCCGTTGATCAGGATCTCACCCTTGGCCGTACCGGTGATGGGCGCGAAACCCTCACGGTCGGTGCCCTTGCCGATCATGCAGTCCAGCTTACGGCTGCCCGCGAGCCAACTGCGCGCGTCGACGTAGTCGAAGAACAGCGTCAGCGTCTTGTCGCGGATCGCCTCGGGGGAGCCGAGGTAGTCGGTGGCCGCGTTGGCGCACTGCTCCTCGACGTACTTGTCCTGCTCCTCCTTGGCGGGCGGACCGCCGGTGAAATGCGCGCCGAGATCGACGGTCGCGATGATCTCCACCGCGTGCGCCTGCGCGCAGTCCACCGGATCGGTCGGCAGATTCTGGTTGATGCCGAGACAGGTGCCCGCCTGGAAGACTCTGGACTGGTCGTGTTCCACCGCGCTGCCCTGCGAGGGCAGCGGCGTTCCGGTGCTGCCGGAGAACTGAAGACCGCAGCGCAGGGTGCGGTCGCCGTTCTTCCAGCCCTCCGGACTCGGATACATCAGGCCGACGACATAGCGACCGCGCGGGTCGAACTTCCCGTTCATGTACTGCTGCACCGAGGGCACGCAGTGCTCTTCCTTGAGCTCGGTGAGTCGCAACGAGTCCGGGAAGCGCGAGCCGGGCCCGAATTCGACGCCCGGGTACCTGCTCATGTCGATGTCGGCGGCGACCTCGAACAGGTGCCTGCTGCCGCAGGACACCTTCACCAGGTCGCTGCGGTCGGGTTTGGTCCAGCTCAGGCAGTCGCCCTTGGACGCGGTGCCGAACTCCTTGTCCAGCACGGTGTGCGCGGGCGCGCCCGGGTTGTGCGCTTCCAGGCCTGCCTCGTTGTCGAAGCCGGTCACGAAGAGCGTGACCAAAGCCGCGGTGACGGCGCCCGCCGCGACGGCGAGCAGACCCCAGCGCAGCGTCGGCGCGGACAGGTGCAGTCCGCCGCCGTCGGTCAGCGCTTGGCGCGCGGACGTCAGGGATCGAGGGAACGAACCCGAGCGCGCCGATGCACCCGCCGGCGACTTCTCGGGCTGCGGAGTCTGGGACACATCATCGGAGGACATCGCGGTCCATCATGGCAGCGTCTGCCCTCCGGTGCCACGACCTGGCCGAATCCGCGCGTCTAGGTTCTGTCTCGAGTTTCGTCCGGCGCATCCGCGGATGATCCGGCCGGACTGCGAGACAGGGCCTAGCCGCGGAACGCGGAAAGGAACAATCCGGGCAGCCGCGCCGGATTTCGGTCGGCGTAGAACTCGGTGAGCTTGCGGCCGGTCGTGGCGGCGGTGCTGTTGTCGACGAACCACGGCGGTTTGGGCGAGAGCGCGAGCTCGCCGCCGAGCAGCGACCGAGGCGCGGGCCGGAACGGTCCGCGCACCACGGTGCGTTCGACGTCGTCGAGCAGGAAGGCGTTGTGCACCACGCCGATTCCGCTCTGCACGTCGTCGACGGTGTGGCCGGGGAAGGCGCCCCAGCTCGCGCGCGGTGACAGGAAGGCGAGGCCGGTCCACGCGTTCACCGCGACGGTCCCGTAGCGAAGACGCTCCACCGCGCGATCGAAGGCGGTGCCGAGCCTGCCGATCGTCTTGGGATCGGCGAGCACGTTGGCGCCGAGGGTTCCGGTCAGCTCGGTGTTGGCGAAATCGACCGCGCGTTCGAGGAATTCGCCGCCGCGCCCGGGCAACTCGACCACGCCGAGCACCGGCGAGAAGTACTCGGTGCGCAGCAGGGGCGTTTCGGCCGACGGCAGACCGTCGATCAGCACCCGGCCTTGGCCGAGCCGCTCTGCCGTCGGATAGGAGGCGAGCGCGTCGGCGACGCGGGTTTCGCTGCCCGGGTAGTAGGCCGTCCGCTGCGGCGCCAGCTCGAGCGCCGTGCGCAGTTCGTCCAAGAAGCGGTCCTTCTGCGGCCAGTCGGCGGCGAGCACCACGGCTTGCGCGGCCACGCAGTTGTAGCCGCCGTTGTGCAGCCGCTGGGTCGCGATGTGCCGGGCCTGGTAGCTCAGGTCGGCGTCGGACCAGTCGCCGGGGACGACGATGGTCGGGGAGACGCCGCCGAGCTCGCTGGTGATCGGCTTGTCCAGCAGCGGCGTGCCCGCCCGCCGGTTCGCCTCGCCCTCGGCCCCGCGTCCCCAGACGATCGCGTCGTGGGTGTTGGCGCTTCCGGTCATGTGCACGTGCGCGACATCGGGATGGCGAACCAGGTAGCCGCCCGCCTCCGCGCCGCCGACCAGGATCCGCAGCACGCCGAGCTCGATGAGCGGCGCGAAGATCATCTCGAACACCGTGAACAGCGGATCGGTGATCGGGTTGAGCTTGAGCGCCACGACGCGGTTGTGCGCGTACAGCTCGTAGAGGGTGTCCAGCGGCGGGATCGAGGTGATGTTTCCCGCGCCGAGCACCGCGCCGATGCCGCCCGTCGCGGCGGGATCGAGCTGACCCAACCCGGCCTGGCGGCGTGCGGTGGCGGCGTCCACCCCCGGTCGCAGCCAGACCTCGCCGCGGAAGCCGCTGAGCAGCAGCCGGTCGTAGACGTCGAGGGGCAGGATCGGCACCGCGACCCGGTCGCCGGGCGCGGTGGTCAGCCGGACGCCGTCCAGCGGGCTGCGCCCGGCCTCCAGTTTCGCCAGGGTGGCCGAGAGGGCTGCGGTGGCCTGCAGGAGCGTCAGCGGGCCGGACATCCACTCCTCGCCGACCAGCGGCGAGTCCGCGTCCAGGTCCTTGACGGTGCGAGCGGCCTGCACCCAGTCACCGGCGAAGCGGCCGGTGCGTTTGTGGATCTCGTCGAGCAGTTCCCTGCGCTTGCCCAGCGGGGTGGCCGCCCAGGTCTTCTCGCCCGCGGCCAAGTCGGCCAGGGCATTGTCGATGGTCGTCTCGTCGAAAGTCGTGCCCACAAGCCAACTATGCGCGCGCAGCGCCCCGAGTGGCCAGGAACTGGACATATCGGCGCAAACAGGTCGGCGGAGCGCGCCGGCCGGAGTCCATCGGCGGTCACGACGGAAGGCCGAGCTACGCCGATCGGACCCGCTGAACCCGCAGACCGATATCGGGGTGAAGTGCCGACGGTCCGCCGACTAGGCTGATAGCCCATGATCGACCTCCGACTCCTGCGGGAAGACCCCGACGTGGTGCGCGCCTCGCAGCGCGCCCGCGGCGAAGACCCCGCCCTCGTCGACGCCCTCCTGGAGGCGGACGCCGCGCGCCGCGCCGCGGTCGCCACCGCCGACAACCTGCGTGCCGAGCACAAGGCGATGGGCAAGCTGGTCGGCAAGGCGTCCAAGGAGGAGCGCCCCGCGCTGCTGTCGCAGGCGCAGGAGATGTCGGTGAAGGTCAAAGAGGCCGAGGTGGCTCAGCACGCCGCCGACGCCGACCTGGACGCCGCGCATCGCGCGATCTCGAACGTCGTGCAGGACGGCGCGCCCGCGGGCGGCGAGGACGACTACATCGTCCTCGAAACGGTCGGCACGCCGCGCGAATTCGATTTCGAGCCGAAGGACCATCTGGAACTCGGCGAGGCGCTCGGCCTGATCGACATGGAGCGCGGCGCCAAGGTGTCGGGCGCCCGGTTCTACTTCCTCACCGGTTACGGCGCGCTGTTGCAGCTGGGTCTGCTCCAGCTGGCCGCGCAGAAGGCCGTCGCCAACGGCTTCACCATGATGATCCCGCCGGTGCTGGTGCGCCCGGAGATCATGGCGGGCACCGGCTTCCTCGGCCAGCACTCGGCGGAGGTCTACCACCTGGCCGACGACGACCTGTACCTGGTCGGCACCTCGGAGGTGCCGCTGGCGGGCTACCACTCGGGCGAGATCCTCGACCTGAGCGGCGGCCCCAAGCGGTACGCGGGCTGGTCGTCGTGCTTCCGCCGCGAGGCGGGCAGCTACGGCAAGGACACCCGCGGCATCATCCGGGTGCACCAGTTCGACAAGGTCGAGATGTTCGTCTACACCACGCCGGACCAGGCCGAGGCCGAGCACCGGCGCCTGCTCGACTGGGAGCGCGAGATGCTCGCCGCCATCGAGGTGCCTTACCGCATCATCGATGTCGCCGCGGGCGATCTCGGCAGTTCGGCCGCGCGCAAGTTCGACTGCGAGGGCTGGGTGCCCAGCCAGCAGACCTACCGCGAGCTCACCTCGACCTCCAACTGCACCACCTTCCAGGCCCGCCGCCTCGCCATCCGCTACCGCGACGAGAACGGAAAGCCGCAGATCGCAGCCACTTTGAACGGAACGCTGGCGACAACACGCTGGATCGTCGCGCTGCTGGAGAACCACCAGCAGGCCGACGGTTCGGTGCGCGTGCCCGAGGCGCTGGTGCCGTTCGTCGGCACCGACGTGCTGCGACCCGCGGGCTGACCACGGGCAATAGCCACTGGTTCGCCACGGGTGGATTCCGGGGATGTGGCAACCAGTGAGATGCCTTGTGTCTAGGCTGTTCCCCGTGCGAGGAATCGGGGCGCGCGGCGATACCCGAACCCGGGTGCGGGCGGCATCGGCGCTGGCGACGGCAATGGTCATGGCTCGAACCACCGGGGCGTTCTACGTCATGGGTGGTGTGCTTGGCCTGGTGATCACGGCCATCGCACCGGGCGACGAGGGTAATCGGCCACTGGTCGGGACGGCGGCGGCGATCGCGCTGGCGCTGGGTCTGACGCTGCTCGCGTGGGGTCCGCGCCTGCCGCATTCCATCCACCACGGCTACGTGGCGATCGCGACCGTGCTGGTGACGATCGCGGTGCATTCGTTCCCGAACACGGTCGGCGGCATCAGCCTCGCCTCGTTCTACGTCTTCATCGCCTGCGACGCGGCCCTGTTCTTCCGGTGGCCGCAGGCGATGGCGCACATCGCCTTCGCCATGGCGCTGTGTCTGTGGGCGCTGCCCGCACGCGACCTGCCCTGGTGGTCGGGCATGATCCCGGCGGGCGTGACATTCGGCGTCGGCGTCGTCGTCGGCATCCTGACCAGGATGGCCTCGGAAGCCGATATCGACGTGCTCACCGGACTGTTGAACCGCCGCGGCTTCGACCGCGCGCTGAACACCGCGATCGCGCAGGCCACCCGCAACGGGCAGGGCCTTTCGCTGGTGCTCGTCGACCTCGACCGCTTCCAGAAGATCAACGATCATCTCGGCCACCGCGCGGGCGACGCGGTCTTGCAGCGCGTGGCCGACACCTGGTCCAAACTGCTGTCCGAGGAACAGCGGCTGGCGCGCTACGGCGGCGACGCCTTCGCGCTGCTGTTGCCGAACACCACCGAACAGGCCGCGATCCTGCTCACCGAGCAGTTGCGGGCGGCCGTCACCACCGGCTGCTCGGCGGGTGTCACGTCGTGGCAGCCCGGCGAGTCCGGCTCGCTGCTGGTGAGCCGGGCCGATGTCGGTCTTTACCGCGCCAAGCAGGCCGGTCGCAACCGGACCGTGCTGGAGTCCTCCAGGCAGCTGCCGCTGGCGGTCGAACTGCGCGAGGCCATCGACCGCGGCGCGCTGGACGTGCACTACCAGCCGATAGTCAGCCTGACCGAGGGCGGCGGCAAGGCGGTCGGCGTCGAGGCGCTGCTGCGCTGGTCGTCCAGCGCGCAGCCGGACGTCACCACCGAGGGACTGATCCGGGTCGCGGAGGAATACGACCTCATCTCCGATCTGGACGAACTCGTGCTGCGCCGCGCCTGCGCCGACGCGGCCCGCTTGCAGGAGACCTTCGCGCAGCTGGACCTGACGCTCAACGTCAACGTCAGCGGGCTGGAACTGGCCGAAACCGGTTACGCCGACCGGGTTTCCGACATTCTCGCCAGCACCGGATGGCCCGCCGACCAACTGGTGCTCGAGGTGACCGAGAGCGAACTGGCCGCCGAATCCCAGACCGCCATCGCGAATCTGCACACCCTGCGGGACCGAGGCGTGCGCATCGCCATCGACGACTTCGGCACCGGCTACTCCTCGCTCAGCCGCCTCGCCACCCTGCCGAGCGACATCATCAAGGTGGACCAGTCCTTCGTGGCGGCCATCCGCTCCGATTCCCCGGCCCCGCCGCTACTCGGCGTGATCGCGGCGCTCAGCAGCGCGCTCGATCTACAGGTCATCGCCGAGGGCGTGGAGACCGAGTACCAGGCCGCGGTGCTGACCGAGCTCGGTTTCGCGCTCGCCCAGGGGTACCACTACAGCGATTCGCATCCGGTGTCGGATCTGATCAACGACCTGAACGAGGGGCAGGGCCGGGTCGGCTCCGGGTTCGCCGACCGGGAGATCGGCGACGATCCGATGCCCGCGGCGAACGGCTGGCTGCCGCTGGGCTGAGCCCCGGAAAATCGCTTGACGCGGACGCGGCCCGGCGTCGAAGCTGGAGGACATGCGCTTGATCATCAACGGTTATTGAGCTGCACGCGCACCCTCCACGCGACGTGGTCGTGATCACGGTGTCCGTGGTCTCACCGCGCGTGCGGTGCTGTTCAAGGGATCGCGCGATCTCATCCCGCTCTACGCGCTCTACGCGCTGCTGTTCGCCGAACACGGCCTGAACACCGCGCAGATCTCCTCGCTGCTCGCACTGTGGTCGATCACCGCGTTCGTCCTGGAGGTGCCCTCGGGCGGCTGGGCCGACACGGTGTCCCGGCGCGGCCTGCTGATCCTCAGCGGCGTGCTGGTGCTCGGCGCGTTCACGCTGTGGACCGTCGCGCCGTCCTATCCGGGCTTCGCGATCGGCTTTGTGCTGTGGGGTGTGTCCAGCGCCCTGGAGTCGGGCACGTTCGAGGCGCTGATCTACGACGACCTGGTCGCCAGGGACGAACCCGCCGTCTACCCGCGCATCATGGGCTACGCCCGCGCGGCGGCGGAAGCCGCGGTGGTGGTGGCGATCCTGGCCGCGACGCCGTTGTACGCGGTGGGCGGATACGCGCTGGTCGGCTGGTCCAGCGTGGCGATCGCGGCGTTGCACGTGCTCGTCGCGGTGTCGCTGCCGAGTGCGCCGAAGGCGGCGTCGGTCGACGATCTGACCGACGACGCGCCCGATGCCGTCGCTGTCGTGCCCGGTCATCCCGTCGTGCCCGGCGACGGCCGAGCCCCGGCGGCGGGCGAACGGATCGGTGTGCGTACCTCCGCCTTCGCTCCGGCCATGCGCGTCTTATTGACCCGGTACCTGACCATGCTGCGCACCGGCGTCGGCGAGGCGATCCGGGTGCGGCGGGTGCGCAACGGCGTGCTGCTCGGCGCGCTGCTCTTCGGCATCACCGCCTACGACGAGTACTTCGCGCTGCTCGCGCAGTCCGCGGGCGCGCCGACCGTGGTGGTTCCGCTGCTGGTCGGGCTCACCGTCGTCGGCTCGCTCACCGGTTCGCTGCTGGCCGGGCACACGGCTCGGCTGTCGGCCCGCACCATCGCCGCGGCCGTCGCCGTCGGCGGATTGCTGTTCATCGGCGGCTCGCTGATCTCGGGACTGGCCACCGATCGCCCGGCCGCGGTGTACCTGCTGACCGGCATCGGTTTCACCGCGATCGGCATCGGCTACGGCGTCGTGCTCAACGCCGAGGTGGTCGCCGAATCCCGATTGCAGGACGCGATCGAGGGACCGGCCCGCGCGACCGTCACCTCGGTGTCCGGTCTGCTCTCTGAGGTGGTGTCGCTGGTGATCTTCGGCTTCGTCGCGCTGGCGACGATCCGGCTCTCGATGGCGACGACCTTGGCGCTGCTCGGGCTGGTCATGTTGGCGATCGCCGCGCTGACCCCCGCTTGGTTGCCGCCGCCGGTGGTGCGCTCCGCGGCGGGACAGCGGTGATCGGCGCGTTCCTATGAGCTGGGCGCTCGCATCTGGCAGAGCATATTGCCAGATATGGGAATTTGTGGGACGGTCGAGTCCGAACGCGCTGATATCGGGCGCGAACCTCGAAGTGATGGGTGCAATGCAATGGCGCATGACAACCGGAAGTTCCTGCCGACTCCGAAGCTGTTCACCGAGTTCCCGTTCAAGTACGCGGTGCCGGTGCTCGCGCCGGGCGACCTGCGCTGCACCGCGACGCAGCGGGACTCCTTCCGCCGATTCGCCCAGGTCGGCGACCCCCTCGCGGACGACGTGGTGGCGATGATCCAGCGGCTGCCGGTCGGCGAGGGCCGCCGGATGTTCGAGACCGCCGTGGTGCGCGGCATCGCCGAGGTGCCCGACGCGCCGCGCGAGCTGCGCGCGTTCTTCGAGCAGGTGGAGGCCGAGCCGTACTGGCTCGACCGGACCAAGATCGAGCGCGGGGCGCGGGTCGTCGGCCGGACCAGCGTCTGGGGCGGGATCGCGATGGGGATGTTCGCGCTGATGGGCGGCTATCTCGCGTCCCGCGCGGACAAAACGCTCGTCGGCACCGGCGATCTGGACGCGATGGCGCCACGCAGGCTCGCGGAGACCACGCAGTGGTGGCTCGATGTCACGACGCCCGGCTCGCTGGAGCGCAACGGGGTCGGCTACCAGAGCGTGCTGCGGGTGCGGCTGATGCACGCGCTGGTGCGCTCGGGCATGAACCGCCGCCCCGACTGGGATTACGCGGCCTGGGATCAGCCGGTCAACCAGGTGCTCACCGTCGGGACCCTCGGCCTGTTCTCGATGGCGAACCTGGTCGGCGCGCAGGCGCTCGGCCTGCGGTTCTCCGCTCGCGAGAAGGACGCCGTCTTCCAGCTGTGGCGCTACGTCGGCTTCCTGCTCGGCATCGACCCGCAGATCCTGCCGACCTGCGAGACCGACACCTGGCGCTCGTTCTGGATCCTGGCCGACACCGAGTTCATCCCCGACGAGGACTCCCAGCGCCTCGCCCAAGCGCTGATCCCCGCGGCGGGCGGACTGTTCATCGGCGACCGCACCCCGGCGCAACGCGCGATCCGCCACCTGCTCACCCAGTACATGGTCGCTTACAGCCGAATCGTGCTCGGCCGCACCAACGCCGACTTCCTCGGCCTGCCAGACAGCCGCTTCTTCCAGTCCGCCGTCCTGGCCACGGCCGTGCTCAACGGCGCGCTGGAAGTCCCGCGCCGCGTCATCCCGGGCGCCACCCGGCTGAACGAGAACGTCGGCGCCCGCGTCCGCACCCGCCTCGTCCGCGGGTCGATCGCCCGCAACGGCGGCGACCGCACGTACGCCAGGCACGACCGCTTCGCCGCCGACCGCGAGGCTTTGCGCGCGGGTTGACGTGGCGCGCATCGCTCCTGCGGCGGCCCTCCACCCAGCGGGTACGGTGCGGAAATGAGCGGGCGGACGAGACTCGGGTTGGGGTGCGGGTTCTGCATCGGGGCGGGTGTGGCGGTGCAGGCGCGGGTCAACGGTGCGCTCGGGGTTCGATTGCAGGATGGGATCGCCGCGGCCACGGTCAGTTTCGGGACCGGGTTGATGTTGCTCGCCATCGCGTTCCTGCTCAGTGCACGGCTGCGCGCGGGGCTCGGGGCGGTGGGGCGGGCGTTGGGTGATCGGACGTTGCGCTGGTGGCAGCTGCTCGGTGGGTTGTTCGGCGCGTTCTTCGTCGCGTGCCAGGGGCTGACCGTGGCGGCGATCGGCGTCACCGCGTTCACCGTCGCCGTCGTCGCCGGGCAGCTGTCGAGCAGTCTGGTCGTCGACCGGCTCGGTCTGGCGCCCAGCGGCGCGACTCCGGTCACCGCGCTGCGGGTCGGTGGTGCGGCGCTCGCCGTCGGTGCGGTCTTCGTCGCCGTCGCCGACCGCTCGGGCGCGACGCCGGGCGCTCTCGCCCTCCCCGAATCGCTGCGCGCGGTCCCGTCCACGCTGCTCATCGCGCTGCCCGCGCTGGCGGGCATCGGCCTGGCTTGGCAGCAGGCCGTGAACGGACGCGTCGGCGCGGTCGGCGGATCGTTCTCGGCCGCCCTGGTGAACTTCGCCGTCGGCTTGCTCGCCCTACTGGTCATCGAGTCCGCCCTGCTGATCGGAACCAGCGGCCTCGGCGAATTCCCCACCGAACCGTGGCTCTACCTCGGCGGCGCGATCGGCGTCGCCTTCATCGCCCTCGCCGCACTCACGGTCCGCTGGATCGGCGTGCTGCTGCTCGGACTCACCTCGGTCGCGGGCCAACTCGCCGCCGCCATCGCCCTCGACCTGCTCACCCCGACCGGCCCGCCCCTGTCACCGTGGTCGATCCTCGGCTGCCTGCTCACGTTCGCGGCGGTCGCTCTCGCCGCGAAGCAGCGGCCCGGCGCGGACTTCACATCTCCCGAGTCCGAGTCCACAAACTGACCAACTTCCCGGGCATGCCGGGTCGGCGCGCGGCGGCCCGGTCGACTGGCGTACAGCAACTCGTGACGTAGAAGCGGCCGGAAACCGGCCGAGTTCGAGCGCGGCAGACCGGCGCTTGTCGTTTGCTCTCCGCAACACCTCGAATACTCTTCCGGCGATTCCGTTTTGGAATAACCGCTGATGTGGGAGGGTGCGGCCCATGCTGATCGAATACGGGGTGTGGGTGACGCGGTTGGCGCTCGCCGCGGTGTTCGGGTTGTCGGCCTGGGGAAAGCTGGCCGATCGCGCCGGGACGCGGCAGGCGGTGGGGGACTTCGGGGTGCCGGTGCGGTGGGTGCCCGCCGTGGCGTCGGGACTGCCGGTCGTCGAGGCGGTGCTCGCGGCGGGCGTCGTCCTGCCGTGGACGGCCGCGGCGGCGGCGATCGGCGCGCTGCTGCTGCTGACGGTGTTCACCGCGGTGATGGTCCGGCTGTTGCGGCTCGGGGAACGTCCAGCGTGCTCGTGCTTCGGTGCGGCCAGCGCGATGCCGATCGGCGCGCGCAGCATCGCACGCAACGGTGCGCTGATGCTGCTCGCGGCGCTGGCGCTGTGGGGCGCGTTCGCCCATCCGTCGGTTCCCGCCGGGCTGCCCGCCGATGCCGCGACCGGGCTGGCGCTCGTCGCGGCGCTGTGCGGCGCCATCGCGTGGCTGGTCGGCCAGGTCGGAGCGCTGCGCCGACGGCTGGACGAGCAGGCGCTGTCCACGCTGGGCGCCGAGGGCCTTCCGGTCGGATCGGTCGCGCCGGAGTTCGAGTTGCTCGACGTCGCGGGTGACCGCACGAACCTCGCGGACCTGCTCGCGGCGGGGCGGCCGGTGCTGCTGGTCTTCGTGCATCCCGGCTGCGAGCTGTGCGCCGCGCTGGCCCGCGAGCTGCCGCGCTGGCAGGCGCGTACCGCGCTGACCATGGTGGTCGTCGGGAACGGTGACGCCGTCGAGCAGGCCGCTTGGGGCGTCGAACAGGGCCTCGGCGACATCCCTTCGCTGGTCCAGCAGGGCAACGAGGCCGCACTGCGGTATCGCGTCCGCGGTACACCGTCGGCCGTGCTGATCGACGCCGACGGACGGGTCGCCGCGCCCGTCGCACGGGGCGCTATCGCGACCCGCGAGCTGATTCTCGCCAGGAAATCCGTCCGCGCTCAGCTTTCCTCTCGAAGCAACGGCCAGCGCGCCGCCGCCAACGGCCGGAGCTGACCCACCCGGCACGTTTTCCGTCGAGGAAACCGACCGAAAGTCCAAATCAATTGTCGCGCATCGAATTTCGCGAACAGCAGCCCTCGTCCACCGATACGATCGGACAGCATCGATGCAGAACCGCGCGGACCAACCAACCACCTTCGGTAGGGAGATGTCATGGCGGACTTCGCATTCACCGATTACTCGGGCAAAGAATTCATCATCCGGCTGACCAACGAGCAGCGCATCGAAGAAGCGCGCCGCATCCTGTCCGGCCAGGAGACGATGTCGACCCATGTCATGGGCCGGATCAGGAAGACTACAGCCGACTACAACCCGGGGTGGAGCTTCCACTTGGACCCCGACACGATCACCTTCTTCACTGTGGCGATCGAGGTGTGCGACTCGAGCATCTACTACGTCGAGGACCATCTGGACGAGGCGTGCGGCGCCTTCCTACCCGGCTGCTTCTGGTGTCCGTGGTCGTCCAAGCTGACCCGAGAGATCCGCTGATCAGCGAAGTTGTTCGCAGCGGACCCCGGTCGACGACCACCGGCCGGGGTCCACTGAAAACCCGGCTCAGAGCTTGCGTGACCGCAGCTCGTGCCCCTTGGACGTCTTGCACCGGCCCGACTCCAGATCCCACTGCCAGCCGTGCAGGTTGCAGGTGAGGGTGTTCCCCTCCACCACACCGAACTTCGACAGGTCGGCCTTCAGGTGCGGGCAACGCCGCTGCACTTCCCAGCCCGCGAGCTCGGTCGAGGCCGAATCGTCGTGCGCCTCGGAGAACCAGCCGTCGGCGTAGGCGATGCGCTCGTCGGTGAGGCACTTGAAGAAGGTGTAGAGGAATTCGTTGTAGCCGCCGATGCGCCACGCCTGGAACCGGGTGGACAGGAAGATCGTGTTCACCCAGTCGGGCTCGTCGTCGCGCAGCACCGTGCGCACCAGCTCCGGCGCGATGCGGAAACCGTAGCGGTACTTGCCTTCACCCTCGATGGGGGCGCGCACCGCCCGCTTCGGGAAGTCGAGCACCACGGTCTCGTCGCCGATCACCAGGCCGACGGGGTAGCCGATGCCGTCGCAGATCAGGTCGCTCTGCGCCATGATCGGCTCGAACAGTTTCTTCAGCGGCTCCAGCAGCGAGCCGTCGCCGGTCGCCCAGGACGCCTTCTCGGCCTCGATCACCGGAGCCAGACGCTCGGCCATTCGCTCGATGTAGCCCGCCTTGTCGGCGTATATCTCGGCCGGGTCGAACGGGTGGGTGAGCGACAGTTCCTTGCCGTGCACGTCGGCGACCGAGCCGGGGATCATCAGGATCCCGCCCTCGTTGCCGTGGATCTCCATCTGCTCCAGGAACACCATCTGGTCCGGGAAGATGTTGCCCTCGTCGCCGCGGTCGTCGTTGAGGTAGCGCAGTTCCGGGTCGAGGAACACCGGCGGACCCGCCGACGGCACCACCCAGGTCGCCCCGACCTGCTCGATGTAGCTGCGCGCCCGGTCCATGCCGCGCTGGCGCTTCTGCTTGCCGAAGTTGGACTTGGTGCGGGACGGGATGTCGTAGACCATCGGGTACCAGATGGCGCCCGAGTACTGGAGCAGATGGATGTCTACGTGGCCGAACGCGTCGTGCAGGACGTCCATGTCCACCGGGCGGGCGTCGTTCATGTTGAAGCAGACCGTCTCACCGTCGGAGACGACCAGGCCCGAATCGCCGATCGGTCCGTCGGCGGGCGCGCGCAACGCGATGATCATGATGTCCAGCTCGCCGCCGGGACCGGTCACCGTGTGCTTGACCGAGTCCTCGGTCTCGACGAACTTGTGGAAGCCCAGCTTCTCCAGCTCGCGGCGCAGATCCGGCACGGGGTAGTCCGGCAGCAGCACCGTCGCGTCCTTGTTGACGTGCTCGGCCAGGTGCTTGGCGTCGAAGTGATCGCGGTGCAGATGCGAGACGTAGAGGAAATCGCAATTGCCCAGCTCGTCCCAGTCCAGCTGGGTGTTGTCGGGGAACGGGACCCACGAAGCGAAGTACGCGGGGTTGACCCAGGGATCGCAAAGGACCGATCCCGCCGCGGTTCGAATGTGGAATCCGGCGTGTCCGACGCTGGTGATCTGCACTAGCTGTTCCTCCTACGCCTGAGGGGCGTTGCCAGCCACCCAGGTTAATAGCTGCATTCCCATGACGACGCTCACGGTGCCCGCTACGGGGAGACGTCGCCGATGCAGTAGCCCTCGTCACCCTCGGCCAGCGTGAACGTGCGGATCTTGGTGACGCCGGAGGAGTTGGTGATCGGCACCTCCACGGTGAGGTAGCCGGAGCCGAGGCGATCCGAGAAGATCTGCTGACCGGCGAAGTCGGTCGCGCCGGTCAGCTTGCCCGGGTTGTTCGCCAGCGGCGGCTGGGTCGGGCTTCCGGTGCCGTCCGGGTCCCATTCGGCGGGGGTGGCCTTGCAGACCAGCGGGTAGTCGCCTTCCTTGTCGGCCGGGTCGAGCGGTTCGCCGACGAAGCGGGCCAGGTAGCGGCGCACCATGTGGCGGGCGTCGGCGTCGTTGGGGCCGATCTCCGTGCCGGCGGGGAACACGCGCGGACAGGCGTAGCCGGTGGCGATCGCGTCGCGCTCCACGGTGACGGTGACCGCCCTGCCCTTCCAGGTGACGGTCTTCGCCGTGGCGGTGCCGGGCTGGGCGATGGTGGCGAGGATGGTCTGCTTGTCCTCGTACATGTCGGCCACATTGCCCGGCGCCATGGTCCAGCACTTCTCCTGGAGTTCGGCGATGGTGGCGGACTCCAGGTCGGCGGCCCAGCGCCGCAGCGCGGTCGCCGCCTCCGGGACGCCGGGCACCGCGCCGACCTCGGGGGCGTCGGCGGGCGGCGGGGGGAGGGTGCTCGTTTGCGCGGTGGTGGGGGCCGCCGAGGGGGTCGCGGCGGGTGGGGTCGTCAGCGCTCTCGCGGGCGCGGGGTCGTCGCCGGGGATGCCCGAGACGGAATCGCACGCGCTCAGGAGTAGCGCGCCGCCGAGTGCCAGCGCACCGGCGAGCGTCCGCGCGCCGCGGGGTCGTCGGCCCACCGTGCTCGAGTGGGCGTGTTCGTCAGGCGCGCAGGTCCGTCCGGCCACGTGTTCGCGAACGGCGGCTCGGCGTCGGCTGGGTGCCGCGGGTTGGTCGGTGCCGAGGGCGGCGCTGTCCGGTGCGGCCGTGCTCCGGCGGCCCTGTTCGTCAGGCGTACCGGTCTGTCCAACCACGTGTTCGCGCGTGGGCGCGTGGGCGCCGGGCGCGGTGCGGCCGTTCGCGATCGGGAGTCTCGGCTCGGATGATGTCGCGGAACTCTCGCTCGATGCTGCGTTCCTGATGGTCCGGTCGCCGCACGGCAGCGGTCGGGCGCGTTCCACTTCGACGATCCTCTTTCTAGGCGCGATCGGTGCGGATCCCGGATCCGGCGGGCGTCGCAGCTGCCGGATGGGAAAGTCTGCGACTACGCTAGCGGAATTGTGGAACCCGTCTACCGGACGATCATCGGGCTGGCCCGGACCGTCTTCTTCGTGCAAGGTCTGAAGTTCACCGTCAAGGGCGCTGAACATATTCCGCCGACCGGTGGTGCCGTCATCGCGGTCAACCACACCGGCTACATGGACTTCACCTACGCCGGTCTGCCGGTGCGCAAACCCAAGCGCTACGTCCGGTTCATGGCGAAGAAGGAAGTCTTCGACAACAGCATCTCCGGCCCGATCATGCGGGCGCTCAAGCACATTCCGGTCGACCGCGGGGCGGGCGCCGACTCCTACAAGGCCGCGGTGGACTACCTGCGGCGCGGGGAGCTGGTCGGCGTCTACCCCGAGGCCACCATCAGCCGCAGCTTCGAGATCAAGGAGTTCAAGTCGGGCGCGGCGCGGATGGCCATCGAGTCGGGCGTGCCGATCATTCCGATCGTCATCTGGGGCGCGCAACGCGTCTGGACCAAGGGGTTCCCGAAACGCTTGGGCCGCACCAACACTCCCATCTCCATCATCGTCGGCGAGCCCATCCAGCCCTACGAACCCGCCGCCGACCTCACCGCCGAACTCCGCACCACCATGCAGCGGATGCTGCTCGAAGCGCAGAACGGCTACGACCACGAGCCCGGCGCCTACTGGGTGCCCGCGCGCCTCGGCGGCAGCGCACCGACCCTGGAGCAGGCCGACGCCATGGACGCCGCCGAGGCGGCCGAGAAGGCGGCCCGCCGCACGACCCGCACCGACTGACGCCTACGCGGGCGCCTGGCACGGCGTCGGGGCGGGCAGGTGCCCGCGGAAGAACTTGTGGCGTTCGCTGACGGCGAGGTCGGCGGCCACGGCCGGGATCGACCGCCCGGTCGGCTCGGCGAGCGCGGCCGCGGCGCCGAAGTTCGCGAAGCGCGTCGGCGAGTTCGCCCGCCGGGCCCGGCATATCGGCGAGCCGCACGACCCGATCGGTGAGTTCGCTCGCGGGGACGCCCAACATCGGGTTGGCGGCGCCGGGAGCCAACCGCAGCCGCACGCAACTCGCCGGCGCTTTCGCCACGGAGTACGTCGCCCTGGTCCGCGGCCCGAGCACCAGCGCCTCCCGCCGCCCACCCTGCTCCGCGCGCAGCACGATCGTGGTCGCGGTGTGCGGGATGTGCGCGAACGGCTCGGACAACTCACGCACCAACGGAATTCGCCCGAGTTCGGTCAGCCACGGGCGCAGCGATGCTGGTGTGCGTTCTGGTCACCGGTGCCACGGGCACCATCGGCAGTGAGATCGTCCGTCGGCTGGCCGCGCGTGCGGTGCCGGTCCGCGCGGTGACGCGCGACCCGGCGCGGGCACGGATGCCCGAGGGCGTCGAGGTGGTGCGCGGCGACTACAACGACGCCGCTTCGATGGCGGCGGCCATGACGGGCGTCGAGGCGGCGTTCCTGGTCGGCGTTCTCGGTCCGGAGGACGCCGACACCGACCGCGCGCTCATCGCCACGGCCCGCGCGGCGGGCGTGCGGCGCATCGTGAAGCTCTCGGCGATCGGCACCGGTGAGCCGGACCTCGGCCGTGTCGGCACCTGGCACCTGCCCGGCGAACAGGCGGCAAGGGAAAGCGGACTCGAATGGACCGTCCTGCGGCCGAGCACCTTCGCCTCCAACACCCTCAGCTGGTCCGAGCCCATCCGCGCGGGGCAGCCGGTGCCCAACCTCACGGGAGCCGGAGCGCAGGGCGTCGTCGACCCGCGCGACGTCGCCGCTGTCGCCGTCGAAGCCCTCCACTCCGCCGCGCACGCGGGCAACACCTATACCCTCACCGGTCCCGAGCTGCTCACCGCCGCCGACCAAGCGGCCGCGCTCGCCGCGATCCTGGGTCACCCGATCGAGGTCGTCGACGTCCCCGAGGAACAGGCCCGCGGGCACATGCTCGCTGCGGGCATGTCGGCCGAGTACGTCGACGGCGCACTCGCCGGACAGGCCTACGTCCGCGCGGGCCGCAACGCCGTCCGCACCGACGACGTGCGAACCGTCCTCGGCCGCCCACCCCGCGCCTACGCCGACTGGGCCGCCGCCCACATCGCCGCGTTCCGCCGCGCACCGGAACCGGTCGGCTGAAGCACGGCGACCTCGATCACCCCTCACGCACGCAGCCCAACCCGTGTGAGGAGGGCCGATTTTGAATCATCCGCACGCGCCGACTAAAGTTGCCCCTCGCACGGCAACGCGCCCTCGGGTCGTCACGCGGTGCATGCGGATGTAGCGCAGCTGGTAGCGCATCACCTTGCCAAGGTGAGGGTCGCGGGTTCGAATCCCGTCATCCGCTCTTCCCACTCTTTCGGTCGTGCGTTTTCGACATCAATCCATCACAAGGGCCTCAGGTGTGTGCCGCGCCACGTGCCCAAGATCGGCTACGATCACTCCTGCCTCTCGGTCCAGCAAACGGCCGCTGAGTATGTCGGCGTGCTCCTTGGGGTAGCGCCAGTTCGTCGTGATCGGAGGCCGTGGTGTCGTTGCACACCCACGATCCTGATATCGCTGTCGACGCGGGACGGTTGGACCGGGAACCGACGATGCTGTTGGTCGAGGACGATCCTGGCGACGCCCTGCTGGTCGAAGAACTCGTCGCCGATGTCGCGCAAGGTCTGCGCCTGGAATGGGTTCGGACGCTGGCCGAGGCGGGTGAGCGGATGCGCGTCTCGGTTCCCGACTGCGTGCTCCTCGATCTGCATCTGCCCGACGCCCAGGGTTTGGAGGCGCTGGCCAGGATCCGCGCGTACAACGATCAGGTCGCCGTCGTGGTGATGACGGGCCTCGACCAGGAGCGCACCGGCTTGGACGCGGTCGCCTCCGGCGCGCAGGACTATCTGGTGAAGGGCCGGGTCGAACCCGAATTGTTCGTGCGCGCTGTGCGTTACGCGATCCAGCGCAAGCACGCCGAACGCACCAGCGCGGCACTTCAGGCCAGCCAGATGCGGGCGCAGGAGAACGCCCGACTGGAGCGCGGCCTGCTGCCGACACCGCTGCTCGGGCCGGGCCGGACCGTCGACGTGGTCTCGCGGTACCGCCCCGGACGCGCGCATTCGCTGCTCGGCGGCGATTTCTACGACGTGGTCCAAGGCGAGGACGGCACGGTGCACGCCGTCATCGGCGACGTTTCCGGACACGGGCCCGATGCCGCCGCCGCCGGCGTCGCGTTGCGATTGGCTTGGCGCACACTGGTTCTCAGCGGCGTCACCGGACTGCGGCAGCTGCGTCTGCTGGAGCAGGTGCTGCTCGCCGAGCGCACCGATCGGCAGACCTTCGCGACAGCGACCAGCCTGGTCCTCGACCCGCGGACCCGCCGAGTGCACGTCTGGCGCGCCGGGCACCCCGGCATGCTGCGTCAGCGCGGCGACGAGTTGCACTGGCTCGAGGTGCCGGGCGGACCCGCCCTCGGCTTCCTGCCCGGACGCGCCCAATGGTCGAGTCACGAGGTCGATCTGCCGGACGACGCGGGCTTGATGCTGTTCACCGACGGCCTCTTCGAAGGCCACGTCGGCGCTGCCGGGCAGCGGCTGGGTGAACAGGGCCTGCTCGAACTGGCGGGCACGGTGCCCGCCGAACGAACCGAACCGTTCGTCGACGAGCTGATCCGTCGCGTCGAGGAATTGGCGAGCGCCGCAGGCGGTTTGGACGACGACGTGGCGATCTTGTATCTGCGCTGGGCAGCGGACGGGAGGCTGGACCGATGACGAGAACGACCGTCGGCAGGCTGACCGCCCAGGGCTGGTTCCAGCTCGTGCTCGCCGTGATGATCCTGGTGGTGATCGTCGGCGCGATCGCCGGCGGACAGGTCATCGCGCACACCAACCGCGTCACCGACCGTCTGCTGAGCCAGACCATGCCCGCGGCCGCCCAGGCGTACCGCCTGGAGAGCGCGCTGGTAAACCAGGAAACCGGCCTGCGCGGCTACGCCATCGCCGCCGATCCGCGCTTCCTCGAGCCGTACGACGAAGGCAAACGGGAACAGGAACGCGCCGCGGCCCGGCTGCGCGAGCTGCTCGCCGACCGGCCGGACCGGATCGCCGATCTCGAGACGGTGGAGCGAGCGGCCGCGCGGTGGCGCGACGAGTACGCCGACCCGCTCGCCGCGACCGTGACCTCCGGCACCACCCGTCCGGTCGAGACCACCGCGGCGCTGCGCGGCAAGACCATCTTCGACGAGGTGCGCGCCGCCTCCACCGCGCAGCACGACAACATCGCGGCCGAGGTCGCGCGGGGCAACGAGGAACTCGAGCGTGCCCGCACGGTGCGCAACGTCGTGCTCTCCAGCATGATCGCGGCCTTCCTGCTGACCGGAGTCGTCTTGACCGAGCTGCTTCGGCGGCTGGTCGCGCGCCCACTCGGCTACCTCACCGATTCCTCGAAGCGGGTCGCCGACGGCGATTTCGACCATCGCATCGATGCGCACGGTCCCGCCGACCTGGCCCTCGTCGCCGAGGCCGTCGAGGACATGCGTCGCCGGATCGTCGCCGAGCTCGGCGCCTCCCGCGGGCAGCAGGCGCTGCTGGAGCAGCAGAAGGCCGACCTCGACCTGCAGGCCGAGGAGCTGCGCCGCTCGAACGCCGAGCTGGAGCAGTTCGCCTACGTCGCCTCGCACGACCTGCAGGAGCCGCTGCGCAAGGTCGCCTCGTTCTGCCAGCTGCTGGAGAAGCGCTACGGCTCGGAGCTGGACGAACGCGGCAAGCAATACATCGACTTCGCGGTGGACGGCGCCAAGCGCATGCAGGTGCTCATCAACGACCTGCTGACCTTCTCCCGCGTCGGCCGGATCAGCGACGGCATCGAGCCGACCCGGCTCGACCAGCCGTTGCAGAAGGCGCTAACCAACCTCTCGTCGGCGATCGAGGAGAACGGCGCGACCATCGAACTGCCGGACGAGCTACCCGAGATTCTCGGTGAGCCGACCCCGCTGACGATGTTGTGGCAGAACCTCATCGGCAACGCCATCAAGTTCCGCAAGCCCGACGTCCCGCCGGTCGTGCGCGTCCACTGTGAGCGCGCGGCGGAAGCGACCGAGGGCTGGCAGTTCTCGGTGACCGACAACGGCATCGGCATCGCACCGGAATTCGCCGAGAAGGTGTTCGTCATCTTCCAGCGCCTGCACGGCCGCGACGAATACAGCGGCACCGGAATCGGATTGGCCGTCTGCAAGAAGATCGTCGAATATCACGGCGGCAGAATCTGGATCGATACCGACTATCGCGACGGCACCCGCCTCTGCTTCACCCTCCAGGCCGTCGAAACCGCGAGCACGGAGTCCAGCCCCCTCACCGAAGGAGCCAGCGCATGACCATTCCCGGCCAGCCGATCGACATCCTGCTCGTCGAGGACGATCCCGGTGACGAGTTGATGACGCGGGAGGCGTTCGAGGACAACAGGATCGGCAACACGCTGCACGTCGCGCACGACGGGCAGGAGGCGCTGGACTTCCTGTACCGGCAGGGCGACTTCACTGACGCGCCGCGACCCGATCTGATCCTGCTCGATCTGAACCTGCCGAAGTACGACGGCAGGCAGGTGCTGGAGAAGATCAAGGCCGATCCGGAGCTGACGCACATCCCGGTCGTCGTGCTGACCACCTCGGCGGCCGAGGAAGACATTCTGCGCAGCTACAAACTGCACGCCAACGCGTACGTGACCAAGCCGGTGGACCTGGACCAGTTCGTGGCCGCGATCAAGCAGATCGACGAGTTCTTCGTACAGGTCGTCCGGTTGCCGCGGCAGCGCTGAGGGCGTACCCCGGCCGTGCGCGGGCTGTAGACAAGCCTCGGCAGCGCTGACCGGGCGAGCTCAGCTCGGAGTGCTGCTCTCGTCCGCGGCGAGCGCGGCGTCCAGCGAGGGGAACACCGAGAGCAGCTCGTCGAGCGCGGTGAGTTCGATCGGGCGGCGCACCGCGTCGGAGGCGACGACGCGCAGCCGGGTCGGCTGCGCTTCGGAGGCGACGAGCAGCACGCTCAGTCCCGCCGAGCCGAGGAATCCGACCGCCAACATGTCGATGACCAGCGACTTTCCGCCGCGCTGAGCTTCTTCCAAGGCGGCTTGCAGCTGCGGCGCGGAAGCCATGTCGACCTCGCCGTGCACGGTGACGACGGCCACGTCGCCGTGTTCGCGCACCTCCACGTCGAGAACCTTGGACGCGCCCTCGCCGCTCACCGCCGGCCTCCCAGCTCGCAATTCGCCACTTTCCACCTCTGCAGCATCGAGCCTCGTCACGCTGGGCGCGACAAGGCTGTGAGCGTCTCCCAAGTCAATTTACCCGATCGTGACTGTCGTAATCGCCGCGTCCAAATACGGAGACGGACACCACTATCGGCCACCTCATACCGGGTGATCGGGCATGCGCGGTGTGCGAATGGGTATTGCTCTGGGCGAGAAGGCAATCGACATGGACGTTGCAGGGAGGCAGCGAGGTGACCACGTCCCGCTCACTTCGGCTTCGAACGCCGCCGAGACCGTTGGAGCTGGACTTTCCGGCAACCGCCGATCGTTTGGCCCAGGTCCGGCACACTTTCCAGGACTGGCTGGAACGGTGCGGCATCGGTTCCGACCGCGCTTACGACGTGCTGCTGGCGGTCGGTGAGGCGTGCACCAACGCGGTCGAGCACGGACATCGCGGCGACGGCGGCACCGTGCGCGTGCGTGCCGCGTGCACCGGGGCCGAGCTGAATGTGACGGTCGCCGATCACGGCCGCTGGAAGCCTCCCGACCCGCAGACGCGGTCCGTGCGCGGTCGCGGGCTCGCGATCATCCGGGCGGTGATTCCCGACGTCGCTGTGACCACCGGGGAAGGTGGGACCACTGTGGCGATGCGGCTGCCGCTCACCGCGTGATTCCCCGGACATAAGCCCGCGCTTTCCGGCCATAGCCGGAATACTGGTCGTGTGATCGAGGGCAGGGAACTGAGCCCGCGTGCGATCGGCGCGCTCGGCAGTGTGATCGGCACCGAGTCGTGCGCGAACGCCGGAGAGTTCCGCTTTTTCTTCGCGGACCAGCGATGGGAGTGGTCCGACGAGGTGGCCCGCATGCACGGCTACGAGCCGGGCGCCGTGGAACCGACGACGGCGTTGCTGCTCTCGCACAAACATCCCGACGACCGCGAGCTGGTCGAATCGATGATCGCCAAGGTGGTGGACACCGCCGAACCTTTCTGCAGCAGGCATCGCATCATCGATACCGAAGGCCGGGAGCATCCGGTCATCGTCATCGGCGACTATCAGACCGACGAGAACGGCGCCGTGATCGGCACGGCCGGGTATTACATCGATCTCACCGATGCCCTCGAGGGTGAGCGCGAGGACGTCATCGAGGACGTGCTGCCCGAGCTGATCGAGTCGAGAGCGGCGATCGAACAGGCCAAAGGCGTGCTCTCGCTGGTCTACGCCGTGTCCGTCGACCAGGCCTTCGCGATCCTGCGCTGGCGCTCCCAGCACACCAACACCAAGCTCCGCGACCTCGCGCAGCAATTGGTGCTCGACGCGCGGAACATCGACGCCGACCTGGCAGGTCTGCGCACGCGGTTCGATCACGTACTGCTGACCGCGCACGAGCGGGTCGTGCCGGAATAGGCTTGCCTCCGCCTTCGCTGCGGGCGTCAGCAGGACTCATCAGGCGAAGCCGCGGGCTTGGTGCAGGGTCAGCGGTGGGAGGTACTCGTCGACCAGGTCGCGGCGCCAGCAGGTGTGGTCGCGTCGGAGTTCGCGCAGGCTGGTGTAGCGGTATTCGTACAGCCGGGCGCGGATATAGCGGGGCGGGTCGTCGGGGAACGGGCAGCGGCGCAGCAGACGCAACGTCGCGGGGTCGTTCTGGAGCAGTCGCACGACGAAGGGGAGCAGCCAGGATCGGGCGTAGCGCGGCGAGATGGCGGCGAACCACATCAGCCAGTCCAGTCGCAGGTGGTAGGGCGCGAACTGGCGGGGCCAGCGGCGCGGGTCACCGGGTTTGCCCTTGAATTCGTATTCGCGCCACACCGTTTCGTCGGAGATCGAGGCGTCGGCGGTGCCTTCGATCACCACCTCGTTGCGCACCCGGTCGATGCTTCCGAAGGCTCCGTAGGTGTTGACCAGGTGATACGGGTTGAACGAGGTGTTCATCCGCTGGTTCTTGGAGAGCAAGTTGCGCACCGGCCAGTAGCTGAGGCCGATGGTCACCACGGTCAGAGCTATCACCGCGCCCGCGAACCAGAGCGGCGGCTCGGACAACGCGGGCGCGCCGGGCAGTGGGCCGAACACGCGCGCGTCCAGTGCCGTGACCGCGAGCAGGATCGTCAGCCAGTTCAGCCAGGCGAAGTTGCCGGAGAGCACCAGCCACAGCTGCGTCACGATGACGAGTCCCGCGGCGATGCTCGCCACCGGCTGCGGCGTGAACAGCCCGAACGGCACCACGAGCTGGGCGAAGTGATTGGCCGCCACCTCCGCCCGGTGCAGCGGCCGAGGCAGGTGGTGGAAGAACCAGCTGAGCGGGCCGGGCATCGGCTGGGTCTCGTGGTGGTAGTAGAGGCAGGTCAGATCGCGCCAGCACGGGTCGCCGCGCAGTTTGATCAGCCCGGCGCCGAACTCCACCCGGAACAGCAGCCAGCGGGCGAGCAGCAGAACCAGCAGCGGCGGCGCGACGGTGTCGTTGCCGAGGAAGATCGCCAGAAAACCCGTCTCCAGCAGCAGCGACTCCCAGCCGAAGGAGTACCAGGCCTGGCCGATGTTGACGATCGACAGATACAGCGCCCACAGCACCGTCCACAGCGCCATGGCCGCCCACAGCGGCACCACATCTCCGAGCCCCGCGACCATCGCCGCCGAGAGCGCCACCCCCGCCCACGCCACACCCGCGAAGAACCGATCCGAATAGTGCAGGTGGAACAGGCTCGGCGAGCGCCGCGGCGAGACCCGTCGCAGGAACCGCGGCGCGGGCAGCATCCCGTGCTCGCCGATCAGCGCACGGAACTGCAACGCCGCTCCGAGGAAGGCGAGCAGGTACACCACCGCCAAGCCACGCTGAAAGATCAGCCTGGCCTGCCAGTATTCGGGCGCCGTGAACCACTCCATGCCCGCAGCTCCTCGGACGGTGGGCGTCCATGGTGCTTCCGTACTACCCAACCGCCCAGCACGGAAACGCCCCGCAGCCGCCTTGGCTGCCCCGGTGGCACAGACGGTGTGGACGCTTCACATAGGCACCGGCTGTGTGAAGCGTCCGCACGCTGTGTGGCCCCGCCAATCGCAGGCCGCCGCAGGCGCTTCGACCAGCCGTTGGCAGTGCCGCGAACGCTTTGGCTGTCCCGGTCGCACAAACTGTGTGGACGCCTCACATAGGTACCGCCTGTGTGAGGCGTCCACATGCTGTGTGGTCCCCGCCAACCGCTCGCTGGCCGGGGTTCAGGTGACGGTCAGGACCGTGCCCGCGCCGACCGTGCGGCCGCCCTCGCGGATGGCGAAGCCGAGGTTCGGCTCCAGCGGGAGCGCTCGGCCGAGCTCGACGGTGAGCTCGACCGTGTCGCCCGGGTGGGCGAGCGCGGTGTCGGCGGGCAGCGTGACGTCGCCGACCACATCGCCGGTGCGCACGTAGAACTGCGGCCGGTAACCGGTGGCGATCGGGGTGCGCCTGCCGCCCTCGGCCGTACCGAGCAGGTACACGCGCGCGGTGAAGCGGGTGCGCACCGCGATGCTGCCCGGCGCGGCGACCACCTGGCCGCGGCGGACCTGACCGCGCTGCACGCCGCGCAGCAGCAGCGCGACGTTGTCGCCCGCCTCGGCGAACTCCATGGTCCGGCCGAAGGTTTCGACGCCGGTCACGACCGTCGTCAACGCCTCACCGCCGAGACCGAGCAGCTCCACCCGGTCGCCGAGCCGGACCTGGCCGCGCTCGATCGCCCCCGTGACGACCGTCCCGCGACCGGTGATCGTGAGGACGTTCTCCACCGGAAGCAGGAACGGCGCGTCGGTGTAGCGGACCGGTATCGGCACGTGCGCGTCCACCGCGTCGAGCAGGTCGAGCAGCGCCGCCGTCCAGCGCTCGTCGCCCGCCAGCGCGCGCAGCCCCGAGACTCGCACGATCGGCGCGGTGTCGCCCGGGTAACCCTGGGCGGTGAGCAGCTCGCGGATCTCCAGCTCGATCAGCTCGAGCAGTTCCGGGTCGCCCGCGTCGGCCTTGTTCAGCGCCACCACGATGTGCTCGACGCCGACCTGCCTGGCGAGCAGCACGTGCTCGGCGGTCTGCGGCATCACGCCGTCCTGCGCGGAGACCACCAGGATCGCACCGTCCAGCTGGGACGCGCCGGTGATCATGTTCTTCACGAAGTCGGCGTGGCCCGGCATGTCGACGTGCGCGTAATGCCGTGTGGCGGTCTCGTATTCGACGTGCGCGATATTGATCGTGATGCCGCGCATCGCCTCCTCGGGGGCCCGGTCGATCCGGTCGAACGGCACGAACGCGCCGCCACCCCGCTCGGCGAGCACCTTGGTGATCGCGGCGGTCAGCGTGGTCTTGCCGTGGTCGACGTGCCCCATGGTGCCGATGTTCAGGTGCGGCTTGGTGCGGACATAGCTTTGCTTCGACATGTGTGTTCCTTGGTTTCCGGGCGAGCGCCCGAATGTCACGGGGGGACCTCTTCGACGGGGGCACCTTCCCCGTCGGAGATCCCGGGACATCCCGGGGAAGGTCAGCGTCGGGCGCCGTCGAACAGCGCGGCCACTGCCGCCGCTGCCAGGGCAGCCGCCATCGCGCCCGCGACCGCGGACTCCAGAACGATGGCGAGCCGGAACATGTCGAGCAGAGTACGGCCGCGGCGGGCCGCACGGCGAGCGATTTTTCTTGCGATGAGTTTTGCGGCCGTGCGCCGTCTGTATGTGTGAGATGCTCCGGACGTTCCGGGCACACAGCAACACATAAGCGAGGTCATGAAATGGGCAAGGTCGTTGTCTCCGAATTCGTTTCGGCCGATGGCATCATCGAGAACCCGGCGTGGACGTTCCCGTTCTGGAACGACAGCATCGCGAACTTCAAGAGCCGCGAGGTGTTCGACGCGGACGCGCTGCTGCTCGGTCGCACGACCTACGAGGGCTTCGCCGCGTCCTGGCCGGAGCACCCGGAGGAGGGCGAGTACAAGGACCGGATGAACAGCATGCCCAAGCACGTCGCCACCACCTCGCTCACCGAGCTGGCGTGGAACGCGACCCGCATCGAGGGCGATGTCGCCGAGGGCGTTGCCAAGCTGCGCGCCGAGCACGATCTGCTGGTCTTCGGCAGCGGCGCGCTGATCAACACGCTGCGCGCCAACCACCTCGTCGACGAGTACCGGCTGGTGATCTACCCGGTGCTGCTCGGCAAGGGCCAGCGGCTGTTCGAACCCGTCGACGCCGAGGACACCATGGAGCTGGCCGCCTCGGAGGTCCTGGACAACGGCGTGATCCTGGCGACCTACAAGGTCACCGCCCACAGCGTCGTGCGCCCCTCCTTCGACTGATTTCCGCGCGAAAAGGCGGGACGGCCATGTGGGGTGCCGTCCCGCCCTCTCTGTTTGTTGTCGCGCCCTACAGCGCCGTGGAGCGAAAACCGCGCAGCCGCAGGCTGTTGCTGACGACGAACACCGAGGAGAACGCCATCGCCGCACCGGCGAGCATCGGGTTCAGCAGCCCCGCCATGGCCAGCGGGATCGCGGCCACGTTGTAGGCGAAAGCCCAGAACAGATTGCCCTTGATGGTGCCGAGTGTCTTGCGGGACAACCGGATCGCGTCCGCCGCGGCGCGCAGGTCGCCGCGCACCAGGGTCAGGTCGCTCGCCTCGATGGCGACGTCGGTGCCGGTGCCCATGGCGAGTCCGAGATCGGCCTTGGCGAGCGCCGCGGCGTCGTTGACACCGTCACCGACCATCGCGACCACCTTGCCCTCGGACTGCAACCGCTCGACGGTGGCCACCTTGTCCTGCGGCAGCACCTCGGCGATGACCTCCTCGATGCCGACCTGATCGGCGATGGCCCGTGCCGCGGCCTTGTTGTCGCCGGTCAGCATGATCGGGGTCAAGCCGAGCGCCTTCAGCTGCGAGACCGCCTCGGCCGAGGTCGCTTTCACCGCGTCGGCGACCACCAGCACGCCGCGCGCCTTGCCGTCCCAGCCGACCGCGACGGGGGTCTTGCCCTCCGACTCCGCCGCGTGCCAGGCCCGCTCCAGCTCGGCGTCCAGGTGCTGCGACCAGTCGGCGAGCAACCGGGCCCGCCCGACGATCACCGCGTGCCCGTCCACCACGCCCTGCACGCCGAGGCCCTCGATGTTGGCGAAGCCTTCGACCGCCGCCAGCTCGCCGACCTTCTCGCGGGCGCCCTTGGCGATCGCCTGCGCGATCGGGTGCTCCGACGAATCCTCCAGCGCACCAGCCAAACTCAGCACTCGATCGGTGTCTTCGCCGTCGGCGGCGAGCACGTCGAGCAGGGTCATCTTGCCGGTGGTGACGGTGCCGGTCTTGTCCAGCACCACGGTGTCCACCCTGCGGGTCGACTCCAGCACCTCGGGGCCCTTGATCAGGATGCCCAGCTGCGCACCGCGTCCGGTGCCGACCATCAGCGCGGTCGGTGTGGCCAATCCGAGGGCGCACGGGCAGGCGATGATCAGCACCGCGACCGCCGCGGTGAACGCCGCCGCCACGGAACCGCCGGTGCCGAGCCAGAATCCGAGCGTCGCGACCGCGAGCGCGATCACCACCGGCACGAAGATTCCGGAGATCTTGTCGGCCAGCCGCTGGGCCTGCGCCTTGCCGTTCTGCGCGTCCTCGACCAGCTTCGCCATCTGCGCGAGCTGGGTGTCGGCGCCGATCCGGGTGGCGCGCACCACGATCCGTCCGCCGACGTTGACCGTCGCGCCGACGACGGCGTCGTCCGTGGCCACCTCGACCGGCACCGATTCACCGGTCAGCATCGACGCGTCGACCGCCGAGGAACCTTCCACGATCACGCCGTCGGTGGCGATCTTCTCGCCGGGGCGGACCACGAATTCGTCGCCGACACCGAGTTGTTCGATCGGAATCCGCTGCTCCACGCGGTCTCCATTGCCGCGGGGCCCTCCGTGGTCACGCTCACTGCCTCCGTGCCCGTCACTCGCGCCGGGACGCAGCACCGAGACTTCCTTCGCGCCGAGCTGGAGCAGAGCGCGCAGCGCCGCGCCCGCCCGCCGCTTCGACCTCGCCTCGAAGAAGCGCCCGGCCAGGATGAACGTGGTGACGCCCGCCGCGGCCTCCAAGTAGATGTTGCCGGTGCCGTCCATCCGGGAGATGGTGAACTCGAACGGGTGGGTCATGCCCGGCGTGCCCGCGGTGCCCCAGAACAGCGCGTAGAGCGACCAGCCCAGCGCGGCCAGGGTGCCCATCGAGACCAGGGTGTCCATGGTGGCGGTGCCGTGGCGCAGGTTGGTCCACGCCGCACGGTGGAACGGCAGCGCGCCCCAGATCACCACCGGCGCGGCCAGCGTCAGCGAGAGCCACTGCCAGTTGGTGAACTGCAACGCGGGGATCATCGCCATGGCGATCACCGGAACGGTCGACACCAGCGAGACGAGCAGCCTGGTCCGCAGGGCGGCGGTCGGATCCGCCTCGGCCGACTCTTCGGTCTTCTCCTCGGCCGGTGGTGCGGGCAGGGCGGCGGTGTAGCCCGCCTGCTCGACGGTGGCGATCAGGTCCTCGGGGGAGACGTCACCGGTGAAATCGACCCGCGCCTTCTCGGTCGCGTAGTTGACGGTGGCGGTGACGCCGTCCAGCTTGTTCAGCTTCTTCTCGATGCGGTTGGCGCAGGATGCGCAGGTCATGCCGCCGATCACCAATTCGACCTGGCCGGTGGCCGGTGATTGCGTCGCGGTCGTCATCGGTCTTCCTTTCTTTGCGGCATGTGGTGATCAGTGGCCGTGGCCTGGCTCGCCATGGCCGGTCTGCGCGTTGCCCGACGGTACCGAGAGCGTGAACTCGGCCGTGCGGACGACCCCTTCGTGCTGGAAGTCGAGGAACAGGCGGTAGTCGCCTGCCGTCGGCGCGGTCACGAAGAAGGTGACGCCGGGACCCGCCGTGGTGACGCCGTCGCCCGGGTGGCCTTCGGGGTGAACGTGTAGGTAGGCCAGGTCGGCGGCACGCAGCGCGACCAAGTGGCCGTAGGCGCCGAGGTAGGGCTGGAGGTCCGTGACGGGCTTGCCGCCCCTGCTCACCGAGAGCGTGACCTTCGAGGCCTGGCCGGGAATGACCGCACCATCCAGGGTAACGGTGTAGTCGCCCAGCGCCGTGGTGGTGGCGGGTGCGGGCAGTGGCCGCGGGTCGTAGGCGCCCGCGACGCGGAGGTCGGCGCCGAGCGTGCGGTTCGTGCCGCCCTCGGGGGTGAAGTCGGCGAACACGCGGTAATCACCCGCGCGGGTGAGGTCGAGCGGGACGCTCCAGGTTCCGTTGCCGTCCAGCGCCGGGTGCACGTGCTGGAAGGCGGTCATGTCACGGCGGACCACGATCAGGTGCAGGTCCTTGTCGTGGCTGCGGACGTAGCGGGTGACCGGTGCGCCCTGTCGATCCAGGATGCGGAAACGCAGCGTCGAGTTCGGCGCCGCGGTGGTCTGCGCGGTGTCCAGGCGCAGGGTGTAGCCGTCGGCGGTGGACAGTAGGCCGCCGGGCAGCTCCTCGGCGCCGGGCCCGCTGTCGGTGCCGGGCCCGGTCCCGTGTGTGTCGTGTGCGGCGGGCTCGGTGGGTTCCGGGCCGATCGCGGCTCCGGTCGCGAGAGCGATGACGAAGACCGCCGCGAGTCCGAGGGTGAAGCCGGTGAACTTGGTCGTGGCGTTCATCGGGGCTCCCTTTCGTGTCAGGGCTGGAGATCAGTCGGCGAGTCGGAAGCCCGCCCGGTCGATCGCGTCGGCGATGGTGGCGCGATCGAGCTGGGCCGGTCCCGACACGGTCACCGTCGCGCCGTCCAGGTCGACGCTCACCTCGGTCACGCCGGGAAGGGCACCGACCTTGTCGCGAACCTTGCCGACGCAGCAGCCACAGGTCATGCCGGTGACGGCATAAGTGGCTGTGGCGGGTGCGGTGGTGCTCATGTCTGTCTCCTCGTTGCTTCGACGGCTTCCTCCGTCGGCCTCGTTTTTACCATACCCCCCTAGGGTACTTTGTCAATCGGTTGCGGCTGTGGGTTCCGCGGCGGGGGTTCGCATGGTCACCTCGCGGCGATGTCCGCTGCGGCGAGCGCGAGCACCGCCGCGCCTGAGAACGGGGCCGAGCAGACGCTGGTCAGCTCGGAGGTATCGGCGATCTGGTTGGCGTCGAACGCCGCGGCGACGGCCGTGATCGCGGCCGAGCCCGCCTGATGGGAGACGTGGACGATGCTCGAGGCGGGCCAGCCGCCATTTGGCTACGTTCGATAGAGAAATGGATTCGACGGTAGTCGTATGGTGGCTTTTCAAGATCGAATAGCGACCATTCGACTACCGTCGAATTTCGGGGCATTGCACTGGATGCCGAGGCTGGCAGAGGCCGCCCTCGAGCGACGCGGTTACCTCAATTCACCTGCGCTCCATGCAAATTCCGAGCGGTGGGCGAGGTGTCCACCTCGCTCGGGTCCGGATACGTTCCGAAAATGCGGTCCGCGGTGCCGGAACTCGTGACGGTGAACCAGAAGTGCTCGTTCTTGTAGTGGTGGTGCCGGTGGTTGCGCCAAACGGCGCGGTACAGCGCCCTTTTCGGCTTGTAGTCGGTGTGGATGAGGTAGTGCGTCCACTCGTAGCCGAGGCCGAGCACCGTGATGGTCAGCAGGAACGTCAGGCCGAGGCCGAGGCGGGGGAATGCGAAGGCGGTGATCGCCAGCAACGCCACCATGACGAAGGCCAGCGAGCGGGTTGGGATGAAGATCAGCGGAATGTTGCGCGGATCGACGTGGTGCTGGCGGTGTTTGCGGGCCAGCTCGCTGTCCAAGGCGATCGGGCCGAGGCGCTTCGGCCGCCAGTGCAGCACTATGACGTGCACGACCCACTCGAACGCGGGAAACACCGCGAGCATCACCAGCGGCAGGAGTGCGTCGCTGAGCTGCCAGTCGCCCACCAGGATTCGGGCGACCAGGGCGAGAACCAGTGCGGTGCCGATCATCCAGGGTGAGGGGTGGCGGAGGAACTCGTGGAAGGCGTCACCGAGGGTGAGACCTCGGCGCAGCTGGGTTTTGGACATGGTGTCACCTCGGGTGTTGCGTGATCAGCGGCCGCCGAGGGCCTCGATCAGGGCGGTGGTCGCCGGTTCGAGCAGGGCCCGAGCCTTGTCGGCGGCCTTCTGCGGCCGGCCCGCCACGATGGCGGCGGCCAGTTCGCGGTAGCCCTCGGCATTGCCCACCTCGGCGGACATGACGGGGGCCAGCGCCGCGAGCGCGGGTTCGTAAGCGGTGCGCAGCATGTTGAACATCAGGCGGAACACGATCGAGTCGGCCGCGTCGACGACGTGATCCCAGAACTCCAGCGCATGCCGTTGCAGCGCGACCGGATCGGTCTCGACCGTGAGCGCCGCGACGACGCGCTCGAGATCGTCTCGCACCTGTTCGAACTCGGTGCTCGTCTCGGTGCTGGACTGGCTCGCGCCGCTTTGGTCCAACGACCCCATCCGCGCGGCCGCCAACTCGGCGACCTTCGGCCCGTTGTGCATACGGACCTCGAGGATGCTGCGCGCGACAGCGGGTTCGAGCATGCCCTCCCGGATCAACAGCCGGGGTAGAACCTCCAGCCCGGCGCCGCGCCGATAGTCGAGCACGGTGGTCGCGTCGCCCTGGCGCACCGCGACGAGCCCCGCCGCGGCCAGGCGTTGCAGCGCCTCGCGCACCGCGGGCCGCGAGACGCCGAGCGCTTCCGCCAACTGCCGCTCGCTCGGCAAGGTCGACCCGGGCGCGAGTTCACCGCTGAGCACATCCGCGGCGATCTGCTCGAACACATCCGCCGACACCGACCTCTTGACCACAGGTTGCAACGCCATGCGTCTACTGTGCGCCTCGGTGGTCAGCTGGTCAAGTGGTCAGACCAATTTGGCGGCCTAGTTCGGAGACGGCATCACGGTCGGTACGCCGGATGGCAGGCGACGATCTGAGCCACGAATGCATCGGGCCGGACTCGAGACTGGGCCTAGCTCGGATCGGACCCGCGAATGGCCGCCAGCCAGGTCGCGGTAGCCGCCGCGACACACAGCGCGCCGACAAAAGCGACAAGCCCCCCACCATCGACGTAGATCCACAGCAGCGCGGCGAAGGGCGCGGCAACGGCGGGTTGCACGTCGAACAGCAGGCGGCGCGTCACCCGGCTCGCGGCGAGCACGGGTGCGTCCGGATCGGGCCGACTCGGATTGTCGACGAGCCGCCCGGGCGGTTCCGTATCCCGCGCCCGCCCCGAGGGATACAGCCGCAAAGCCCCCGCACGAAGGACGCGCCCGTCGAACTCGGCCGAGCTCTCCGTGAAAGTCACCAGCGCCGGATCGAAGTACACCGGCAACCACCGTCGCGCACCAGCCGGACCGGTGACCTCCAACCACGATCGGCTCACCAACCGGTGCTGCTGCCGAACCCGAGCGACCCGAAGAACCTCGGGCAACCCGCAGGACAGCACCCCGAAGGCCACCAGAAGCCGAATCCCGGTGTAGCCCAGGATCCCCAGCGCCACCGTCGCCAACCCGGCCAACTGGTCCACCGTGGCGAACGGCGCCCACGCGGCACAGACCGCGAGGGCGCCGAGCGTCACGCCGATCGGATAGGCCAGCGGGTGGGCCGACCTCGAACTCACTTCAGGAAGCCGACTTTCGTGTAATCCGGCGTCGCCAACCCGAACGCGCCGTAGTTGGCGAGGTTGTCGCGCACCGCGTAGGTGCCCGAAGCCTGGTTCAGCGGAACCGAATAGCCCTCGGCGAAGATCATCTGATCGCACTGATTGGCCAGCTCGATCGCCTTGTCCGGGTCCAGCTCCGCGATGGTCTTGTCGATGAGAGCGTTGAGCTCCGGCGATCCGATGCGGGCCTTGTTGCCCATCAGGTTGTTCGGGTCGTAGTAGTAGACCTGCTGCAACACGCCGAGCGGCAGCGCGCTACCGCCCCAACTGAACTGGGCGATGTCGAAGTTACCGGGATCGATCACGTCCTTGAACAGACCCGTGCCCGGCACGGTCTGGATGTTCAGCTTCACGCCGACCGCGGCCAGGTTCTGCTGCACGATCTGCGCGGTCTGCACCCAGGCGTCCTGCTGGTACATCACGTCGCGCAGCTCCAGCCTGCGGCCGTCCTTCTCGCGCACGTCGCCGTTGAGCTTCCAGCCGAGCTCGTCCAGCATCCGGGCCGCCTCGGCCGGATCGTAGGAGATCGGCGCGGCGTTGTCCTGGTAGCCCTTCTGGCCCGCCATGAAGATGTGGTTGTTCAGCGGCTTCGGATTCTCGACCACGCCGTTCTGCGACGCGGTCACGATGCCCTGCCGGTCGATGGCCTTGGAAATGGCGATCCGCAGCTGCGGATCCTCGAGCAGCGAACCGGGCGCGCCGTTGAAGGTCAGATGCGACCAGCTCGGCTCCGGCGCGCGCCGGATGACCACGTTCGCCGCGTTGCGCGCCGCCGTCACGTTCTCGATGCCGGCCATGTAGGCGATGTCGAGCTCGTTGTTCTGGATGGCGGGCAGCCAGGCGGTGTGGTCGAGCACGCTCAGGGTGATGGCGTCCAGCTTCGGGGTGTCGCCCCACCATTTCGGGTTGCGGCTCAGCGTGATTCGCTGCTGCGCGCGGTCGATGTCGCTGATCACGAACGGCCCCGCGCTGAGTGTCGGCCCGTCCCGGTTGGCGGTGTTGAACGCCTCGGGAGATCCGGTGACCGACTTCGGGTAGAGCGGGCCGAACTGGCCGCGCCATTCACCGTAGGGCTGGGCGAAGGTGACGATCGCCTGCCGGTCGTCGACGCCGCGCTCGACCTTCTCCACCCGGTCGAAGCCGCTCAGCGCCGCGACCAGGTACGCGTTGTCCCTTCCGCTCAGCGCGTTCGCCTGGGAGCGCAAGTCCTCCCAGGTGATCGGGCTGCCGTCGGACCACACGGCTTTCGGGTTGATGGTGTAGGTGACCTGCTGCGGGCTGGTGTTGGTGAGCTGCACGTCGGTGAAGAAGTTGTGATCCACCGAGAGTTCGCCCGCCGCGTTGCTGACGAACGGCGCGGGCATGGTCGGGCCCGCCACCGCCGCACCGTCCTGGGTGTTGCCGTCCACATGAAGCACATTGAAGTTCTCCGGGAACGAGCTCAGCACCAACCGCAGGTTCCCGCCCTCGCGCAACTGGCTGGGGTCCACCGGGTTGATGTCGTTGGTGCTGCCGATCGTGCTGGTGCCGGGAGTGATCGCGCCGTTGTCGGAACAACCGGTGAGGATCAGGCCGAACGCGGCGAGTGACACCGCCACCCTGGTGGTCAAGGAACGTAAGCGCATCGAGCTGGTCCTTCCGCGTCGGCCTGATCGTCACATCACTGCGTGAACCCGACCTTAGTTACGTCGGCGGAGGCCAAGCCGAACGCGCCGTAGTTGGCGAGGTTCGCGCGCACGGCGACGGTGCCGGGCGACTGCACGATCGGCACCGAGTGGCCCAGGTCGAAGATCATCTTGTCGGCCCGGTTGGCCAGCTCGATGGCCTTGTTCGGGTCGAGCTCGGAGATCGTCTCCTCGATCAGCGCGTTCAGTTCCGGGCTGCCGACGCGGCCCTTGTTGCTGAGCCGGTTGTTCGGATCGTAGGCGTAGATCTGCGGCAGCGCGCCGAGCGGCAGGATGCCGCCGGACCAGGTGAACTGGCAGATCTCGAAGTTGCCGGGGTCGATCACGTCGGTGAAAAGACCGTTGCCAGGGAAGGTTTGGATGGTCATCTTCACGCCGACGGCGGCCAGGTTCTGCTGCGCGATCTGCGCCATCTGCACCCAGGTGTCCTGCTGGTACATCACATTGCGCAGCTCCAGCCTGCGACCGTCCTTCTCGCGCACGTCGCCGTTGAGCTTCCAGCCCAGTTCGTCGAGGATCCGCGCGGCGCCCTCGGGGTCGTAGGCCACCGACTGAGCGTTGTCCTGGTAGCCCTTCTGGCCGTTGAGGTAGATGTGGTTGTTCAGCGGCTTCGGGTTGTCGACGATGCCGTTCTGCGTCGCGGTGGCGATGCCCTGCCGGTCGATGGCCTTGGCGATCGCGACCCGCAACCGCGCGTCCTCGAGCAACGAGCCCGGCGCGCCGTTGAAGGTGAAGTGCGAGAACCGCGGTGCTGCGGCCCGGCGCACCTGGATGCCCGGCGAGTTGGTCGCGGTCTTCACCTCGTCGATGCCGGACACGGTCGCGTAGTCGAGCTCGTTGTTCTGCAGCGCCGAGATGCGCGCGGAGTAGTCGAGCACGCTGAAGGTGACGGTGTCGAGCTTCGGGGTGTCACCCCACCACTTCGGGTTGCGCTTCAGCACGATGCGCTGCTGGGCGCGGTCGATCGAGTCGATGAGGAACGGTCCCGACGAGATCGGCAGGCTGTTGCGCGCCCAGTTCTCGAAGGACTCCGGCGACTCGGTGGACGCCTTCGGATACAGCGGGTTGAACAGTCCCTGCCATTCGGCGTAGTGCTGGGCGAAGGTGACGATCGCCTGCCGGTCGTCGACGCCGCGCTCGACCTTCTCCACCCGGCTGTAGCCCTGCGTCGCGCGCACTTGATAGGCCGTGTCGCGTCCGTTCAGGGCGTTGACCTGCGAGCGCAGGTCCTCCCATGTGATCGGGGCGCCGTCGGACCAGACCGCTTTCGGGTTGATCGTGTAGGTGATCTGCTGCGGGTTGGTGTTGGTCAGCTCGATCTCGGTGAAGTAGTTCGAGTCGGTCGTCAGCTCGCCCGCCGCGTCCGAATTCACCGTGCCGGGCAGCGTCCAGCCGACCACCTCGGAGACGTCGCCCGATGCGTCCACGTGCGAGGAGTTGAAGGTTTCCGGGAAGGCGGTCAGCGCCAAGCGCAGATTGCCGCCCTCGCGCAACTCGCTGCGGTCGCGGGGGTTGATGTCGTTGCTGGTGCCGATCGAACTCGAGCCGGACTGCACATCGGCTCCCGCGCCACAGCCCGCGAGCAGCAGCGCGAAGGCCAGCGCGGGCGCGGCGACCACTGGGCCGAGCCGACGACGAGAGTGTATTGCTGCGGTCATTTCACGAATCCGATCTTGGTGTAGTCGTAGGACGCCAGGCCGGGAGAGCCGAAGTTGGCCACCTCGGCTCGGACGCCCCAGCTGCCGTCCGACTGGGTGAGCGGCAGCGAGTGCCCCTCTTCGAACACTTTGCGATCCACCTCGTTGGCCAGCTCGATGGCCTTGGCGGGATCCAGCTCGCGGAGTGTGCGCTCGATGAGCGCGTTCAGCTCCGGCGATCCGATGCGACCGAAATTGCCCTGCAGGTCGTTCGGGTCGTAGTAGTAGATCTGCCGAATGCTGCTGAGCGGGAAGGCGTCACCCTGGAAGGTGAACTGGGCGGCGTCGAAATCGCCCGGCTGGATGACGTCGGTGAAGTAGCCCGCGCCCGGTTTGGGGTCGATGACCAAGCCGACGCCGATCTGCGCCAGGTTCTGCTGGATGATCTGCGCGACCTGCACCCACAGCGCGTCGTTGTACATCACGTCGCGAATGATCAGCTTGCGGCCGTCCTTCTCGCGGACATCGCCGTTGAGTTTCCACCCGAGCGCGTCGAGTTCGCGCGCCGCCGCGGCCGGATCATAGGGCAGGCTGTTGTCCTGGTAACCGCGCTGGCCCTGCAAGTAGATGTGGTTGTTCAGCGGCTTCGGATTCTCCACCAGGCCGTTCTGGATGGCGGTCGCGATGCCCTGGCGGTCGATCGCCTTCGAAATAGCCACTCGCACCGCTGGATCGGCGAGGATCGAGCCGGGCGCGCCGTTGAACGTGATGTGCCGCCAGCGATTGCCCGGTGCGCGGCGCACCACCAGGCCCTCGGCGCCGCGCACGTTCTTCACGTCGTCGATGGAATTGAGCAGCACCGCGTCGATCTCGTTGTTCTGCAACGCGGCGACCCAGGCGCTGCGGTCGAGCACGGAGTAGGTGATGGTGTCGAGCTTGGGCTGCTCGCCCCACCACTTCGGGTTGCGGCCCAGCACGATCCGGCCCTGGCCGCGATCGGTCGACTGCACCTGGAACGGACCCGCGGTCGGACCCATCGCGTCGACCAGGCTGTTGTTGAACGACTCCGGGTCCTGCGTCACCGACTTGGGGAACAGCGAGGCGTTGCCCGCGAACTGGCCGCGCCATTCGGCGTAGGGATGGTGGAAGGTGAGGATGGCCTGGCGATCGTCCACGCCGCGCTCGACCTTCTCCACGAACTCGAATCCGTTGGTGATCGCGATCAGGAAGCGCTTGTCCTTGCCGCTGAGCGCGTTCGCCTGGGAACGGATGTCCTCCCAGGTGATCGGTGTTCCGTCGGACCAGACAGCCTTCGGGTTGATCGTGTAGGTGACCTGCTGCGGGTCGGTGCCGGTCAGCGCGACGTCGGTGAAATAGTCGTGATTGATCGACAATTCGCCCGAAGCGTCGGTGTGGAACGCGCGCGGCATCATCGGGCGCTCGATGTCGGCGATCTCGCCCTCGTTGCCGTCGTTGGACAGGGTGTTCCAGTTCGCCGGGAACGAGGTGGTGGCCAGCCGCAGATTACCGCCGTCGCGGATCTCCTCGCGCGGCTTGGGGTTGATGTCGCTCGTGGTGCCCAGCGCGTCGGACAGACCCGCCGCCGAGTCGTCGTCGGCCGTACCGCACCCGGCGGCGATCAGCCCGACCGCCACCGCTCCCGCGACCCACCGCATACCGTTCGAACGGATCCGCATGCTGCCCTCCTGACTATCGGCTGACGACCGGCACGGGCACCGCGTCGATCAGCCTGCGGGTGTACTCGTGGCTCGGGTCGGCGAAAATCCGCTCGGCGGGCCCGGATTCGACGATCTTGCCGCGATACATCACCGCGATGTCGTGGGCCAGGTTGCGGACCACCGAGAGATCGTGCGAGACGAACAGATACGACAGGCCACGCTCGGTCTGCAGGTCGCGCAGCAGATTCAGCACACCGGCCTGGATCGAGACGTCCAGCGAGGACACCGGCTCGTCGAGGACGAGCAATTCCGGATCGAGCGCGAGGGCCCGAGCGATGCTGATGCGCTGCTTCTGGCCGCCGGAGAAGTCGGCGGGATAGCGGTCGGCGTGCTCGGGCCGCAGACCGACCTGCTCGAGCAGCTCCGGCACCCTGCGGGCGATCTCGGCGCGCGGGCGTCCGTCGATGCGCAGCGGTTCGGCAAGCGCGTCGAAGATCGGCAGGCGCGGGTCCAGCGAAGCGGTCGGATCCTGGAAGACGATCTGCATCGTGCGCCGGATCTCGCGCCGCTGGGCCTTGGTCAGGGTGGACACGTCGCGGCCCATGATCTCGATGGTGCCCGACTGCGGCCGCACCAGGTCGAGAATCTGGGTGAGCGTGGTGGATTTTCCGGAACCCGACTCGCCGACCAGGGCCAGCGTGCGGCCGGCGCGCACCTCGAAGCTGATCCCGTCGACCGCGCGCACCTCGCCCTTGCGGCGCTGGAACACCACGCCCGAGGTGATCGGGAAGGTCTTGACCAGGTCGGTGACCCGGAGCACCACGCGAGACTCGGTCTCGACCTCGGCCTCCGGCTCCTCTATCTCGGAGCGGTACGCCTCGAACAGCCCCTGCGTGCCGACCTCCTCGGTGCGGATGCAGGCGGCGGCGTGGCCGGGGTCGGTCATCTCCAGCGGCGGTTCGGCGGCGCGGCAGTCGTCGATCGAGATCGGGCAGCGCGGCGCGAACGAGCAGCCGGGCGGCAGCGCGTGCATGGCGGGCGGCGCGCCGACGATCGGGATGAGTGGTCGGCGCGCCGGGCCGTCCATGCGCGGGATCGAGCCGAGCAGACCCACCGTGTACGGCATTCGTGGCGCGTTGAACAGCGCGCTCGCCGTGGCGGTTTCGACGATGCGGCCCGCGTACATCACCGCGACGCGGTCGGCGAGCGTCGCCGCGATGCCCATGTCGTGGGTGATCATGATGACGCCCGCGCCGGTGATGTCGCGCGCCTTGCGCAGCAGGTTCAGGATCTGCTTCTGCACCGTGACGTCCAACGCGGTGGTCGGCTCGTCGCAGATGATCAGCGCCGGATCGTTGGCGATGGCCATCGCGATCACCACGCGCTGGCGCATGCCGCCGGAGAACTCGTGCGGGAACGCCTTGGCGCGCATCTTCGCGTCGTCGATGCCGACCAGCTCCAGCAGCTCGACCGCCTTCTCGGCGGCCTCCTTCCGGTTCATCGCGCCGTGCGCGAGCAGCGCCTCGGCGATCTGATCGCCCACCCGGTACACCGGGGTCAGCGCGGAGAGCGGGTCCTGGAACACCATGCTGATCGAGCTGCCGCGCAATCGCGACAACTCCCGGTCGCCGAGGCCGAGCAACTCGCGACCGCGCAGCCGGATCGATCCGTTGATCCGCGCCTGCTCGGGCAGCAGACCCATCACCGCCAGCGACGACACCGACTTGCCCGAACCCGATTCGCCCACGATGGCGAGCACCTCGCCGTCGGCGACGCTGTAGTTCACCCCGCGCACGGCATCGATGCGGCCCTCCTCGCTGGGGAAGGAGACCCGCAGATCGGAGACTTCGAGCAGCGGTGCTGTGGAGTTGGCTGTCGCGGTCGAATCAACAGTCGCGGTCATGCCTCTGCCTTCTCCTTCTTGCGCGAGCGAGCCCGCTTGGCGCTCGGGTCGAACGCGTCGCGCAGGCCGTCACCGACCAGGTTCGCGCACAGCACGGTGACGATCAGCAGGCCACCGGAGAACATGAACAGCCAGGGATAGGTCAGCGCGGACTTGGTGCCCGCCGCGATCAGCGAGCCGAGCGAGACGTCCGGCGGCTGCACGCCGAAACCCAGGAAGCTCAGGCCGGTTTCGGCCATGATCGCCGAACCGACGGTCAGCGTGGTGTCGATGATCAGGATCGACGCGATGTTCGGCACGATGTGGCTGACGATGACGGTGCGCGTCGGCGCTCCCATATACCGTGCGGCCTTGACGAATTCGCGGTCCCGCAGGCTCAGCGTCAGGCCGCGCACGATGCGCGCGCTGATCATCCAGCCGAACACCGCGAGCAGAACGATCAGCAGCGCGATCGAACCGCTGCCCTTCGTGCGCGGCGCGAACAGCGCGATGATGATGAAGCTGGGCACCACGAGCAGCAGGTCGACGAACCACATGATGGCTCGGTCGGTCCAGCCACCGAGCAGACCGGCCAGCGCGCCCGCGGTGGCCGCGATGGTGGTCGAGATGATCGCCACGCACAGGCCGATGACCAGCGATTTCTGCAATCCGCGCAGGGTCTGCGCGAGCACGTCCTGGCCGATCTGGGTGGTGCCGAAGGGATGCTCGGCGCTGGGCGGTTTCAGCAGCGCGGTGTAATCCATCTGCTGGTAGTCCCAGGGCAGGAAGGGCGGCAGCGCGAAGCTCGCGACGAACAGCAGCACCAGCACGGCGGCGCCGACGACCGCGGGCTTGTTGCGCAGGAAACGCCGCAGCACCAGCTTGCGCCGCCCGGCCGCGGCGACCTCGGGCGCGCCTTGGACGATGATCTCGGCTTCGGTCATGCCGTTCTCCCCCTGATGAGAACCCCGTGGTCAGGCAGGTTCATCCCACACGCACCCGTGGATCGAGAATCGCGTAGACGATGTCGGACAGCAGGCCCGACACCAGCACGACCAGACCGGCGAACGCCGTCACCGTCACCACCACGTACAGGTCCTGGGCGTTGATCGAATCGACGAGCCACTCGCCGACGCCGTGCCAGCCGAAGATCTTCTCGGTGAACGTCGCGCCGGTGATCAGGCCGCCGAGGCTGTAGGCGAACAGGGTGGCCATCGGGATGAGCGCGGTGCGCAGGCCGTGCTTGTACAGCGCCTTGTTCCTGGTCAGACCCTTGGCGCGGGCGGTGCGGATGAAATCGCTCTGCAGCACGTCGAGCATCGCGTTGCGTTGGTAGCGGCTGTATCCGGCCATGCCGCCGAGCGCGAGCGCCGCGGTGGGCAGCACCAGGTGCTGGAGCCGGTCGACCAGCTGCGGCCAGAAGCCCTCGATCGCGCTGGCCGAGGTCTCGCCGGTGTAGAGGAATATCTGCGATCCGGTCGCCGAATTGATCTCCAGCGCGCCGTATTTCAGCAGCGTGGCCAGCAGGAATATCGGTGTGCTGAGAATCAGCAGCGAGACGACCGTCGTGAAGTAATCGCTGAATTTGTATTGCCGAATCGCGCCCGCAGCGCCGATCAGCACACCGAGCACCGTGCCGACGAGGGAACCGATGATCAGCAGCCGCAGGCTCACCGCGACCCGGCGCGGCAATTCCTCGCTCACCGGCTGACCGGCGAGCGTGGTGCCGAAATCGCCGCTCGGGATGCCCTTCAGCCAGGTGATATAGCGTTCTGGAATCGGATCGTTCAGATGCAATTCCTCGGCTTTGGCGTCGATCACCGCCTGCGGAGGGCGGGGGTTGCGCTGTTCGAGACTGTCCAGCGGCCGAAATGTCAGCGACGCGAGGCTGAACGTCAAGAACGAAGCCAGCAGCAACAGCACGACATAATTGAGCGCGCGTCGTAGCAGGAAGCCGGTCATCAGTCCTCTGGTTCTCCAGCCGGCTCGGCCGGCATTCGAGTGTTAGCCCCTGATCATAAGGACGCCGCCGTCGACGCGCGTGCCATGCATCTTTCCGGCATGTCCGGCGAACCCGAGCCGACCGCGACCGCGCCGAGACGGTTTTCCGGCAGGATGGAAGAGGTGACACGCCTGCACCTGCCCAAACCGAAAATGGTTGCCACCGACGTGGACGGCACACTGATCGATCACGACGAACGCGTGACCGCGCGCACCAAGGCCGCGGTCGCCGCGCTGATCGCCGACGGTGTGCCGTTCGTGCTGGCCACCGGCAGGCCGCCGCGCTGGATCGACCCGGTAGTCGAAGGACTCGGCTTCGCGCCGCTGTGTGTCTGCGGCAACGGCGCGGTCATCTACGACAGCGCTTCGGACCGGGTGCTCGCGAGCCGTTCCCTGGACGTGGAGACACTGAGCTGGATCGCCGACCTGGCCGAACGAGCGCTGCCCGGCTGTGGACTCGCCGCCGAACGCATCGGCGCCAGCGCGCACGACGCGGCGACGCCCCAGTTCGTCAGCTCCCCGGAGTACGAGCACGCCTGGTTGAATCCGGACGACACCGCCGTCGCCCGGCACGAGGTGATCGACACGCCCGCGATCAAGATGCTCATCCGGTTGCGCGGTGCGCTCAGCGGGGACATGCGCGCGGTGCTCGCGCCGCTCATCGGCGATCGCGCGGACATCACCTACTCCACCGACCACGGGCTGATCGAGTTGTCGGCGCCCGGCGTCACCAAGGCGTCCGGGCTGGCCACCGTCGCGCAGCGGCTTGGCGTGCAGCACTCGACGATCATCGCCTTCGGCGATATGCCCAACGACGTCCCGATGCTCGCGATGGCCGGGCACGGCGTCGCCATGGCCAACGCGCACTCGGAGGCGTTGGCCGCGGCCGACGAGGTGACCGCGACCAACGCCGAGGACGGCGTGGCGCAAGTACTCGAACGTTGGTGGGTCTGAGCGGGTTTCAGCTCCGGGTCGAGTGCTGCGACCGCGGGGCTAGTGCCCCGTTGGTGCGGGAGCGTCCGAGCCTTCGAGGTCCACGTCGGCCGCGGGAGCGGGTGCTGCGGGTAGCGAGGCCGGTGCCGGAGCGACCGCGCCCGCCTGAGCGGGGAGTGGAGCTGCGTCTGGGGCGGGAGCGGCAGGCAGCGGGGCGGCGACTTCATCGCCCCGGTTGCGGCGCATCTCCTGCTGATACGTCTCGTTGTAGGTCTTCCACACCGTCGTGACGATGCCGGTCAGCTGGTTCAGGATCAGTGAGCCGTACTGGAAGTCCGAGCGCAGGCCGTCCGGCACCGGGTAGGCGTTGGTGAGCGGCAGGCCGAGAATGCCCGAGTCGGCGCCGAGTTGCAGGAAGCGATCCAGGATCGCGCCCATCACCTCGATGACCTGACCGTCCGGAGCGGTGTAGACGTAGCCGTTGGCGAACCTGGCGTACTGCTGGCCCTGCGCGGCGGGCTGCGGCTCGGACAGCGCCTGGCCGAGCGGGCCGTCGGGACCGCCCTTCGCCGAGTAGTGCTTGGCGATGATGTTCTCGTTCACCATGCTCAGCAGCTTGGCCGTCAGCGCGGCGAGCGTCGCGAGATCGGACTGGGTGCGCGGCGGCGCCTGCGGACTCGGCCGACCCTGTGGCGCAGGCGAGCCGCCCGGCACGCCCGCGGCGATGTCGCGGATCCGGTCCATCAGCTCGTAGGCGGCGTCGCCGGGGCAGCTGGTGTTGCCGACGTCGCGGTGCGCGAACACGATCGGCAGGCGCACGGCCTCGCCCTCGGCGTACGGGGTGTACTCGGTGCCCTCGGAGTACATCGTGGTGTGGCCTTTGGGATCCAGGCCCGCGACCCGCGCCCGCCAGCCGACGAATTTGCCGACGGCGGTCACCGCTTGCTCGGACGGAATCTCCGACTCGTGATTGCCCATCAACGCCACGCCGGAGGTGTTCTCGTTGAACCCGCCCGCGTGCGCGCCCTGCACCGGGCGATCCAACCCGCCGTGGCGGCCTTCGAAGATCTGGCCGTACTTGTCGACGAGGGCGTTGTAGCCGATGTCGCACCAGCCGAGCGTCTGGGCGTGATAGGTGTAGATCGCGCGGACGATGCCCGCCGATTCGGCCTTGCTGTAGTCGTTGCGGCCTGCGGTGTGGTGCACGGTGACGCCGCCGAGACCGTCGTCGTAGGTGGGTTCGTCGCAGCGGATGGATTCGTCCGCGCCCCACTGGGATCGGGTGATCACATTCGGTCCGCCGCCCGGCAGCGCGGAGGCGACGTTGTTGAGCGCGCCGTCGATGGCGCCGCGACCGGGATCGATCAGGACCGCGGTGAGCGACGGCAATGCGAACTGGGCCGGATCGTTGTCGCGCGGTGCCGCGGCCGGGGTTGGTTGCAGCGGGCCGGATCCCGGTGCCGCACTGGAAGTTTGCGCGGTCGTAGCGACAGATTTGCGGGTGACCAGAATCTGGACCGCGTTGGTGTTCCCGACGTAGATCGGCTCGGTGCCGACGGTGTCGTCGGCCGGTGCGTGGTCGTTGCGGCGGGTGTCGATGGGTTCGGACTCGTACCAGGGTCCCCACGTGCCGTTGGGTTGGCGCGCGCGGACCATCGCCCTGGTGTTCGCCAGATCCCGCGCGGTGAGCGCGACGACGCTGAACGGCGTCTCCCTGGACAGCTCCTTCACCTGCGCGCCCACCTGATCGAGCAACTCCGGCGGAAGCGCGCCGGGCGCCAGTGCGGGTGTGTCGGGGGTGGTGCCTTCCGGCAGGTCGGCCGGGTCGGCGATGAACTTCACGCCGGGTTGCGGTACCGGGCTCGGCGTCGCGGGCGCGGGGACGGACTGGCCGGGGACGGGCTGCGCGGGCGCCTGGACCGTTTGGCCAGGTATGGGCTGCGCCGGTGCCTCGACCGTCTGACCTGGGATGGCCTGCGCGGGCGCGGGGACGGACTGGCCCGGGATGGCCTGCGCGGGTGCCGGGACGGACTGGCCGGGAATCGCCTGCGCGGGCGCCTGGGCGGCTTGGCCTGGCAGGGGCGCGACGGGCTGGGCTTGTGCCGGGAGGGATCCCTGCGCGGACTGACCGGGGATCGGTTGATTGGTGGTCGGCGCGGTGAATCCGGGAGGCACGGGTTTCGGCGCGGCGGGCAAGCCCTGATTGAGGCGGGGGAGCGGGATTTCCTTCGGCAGCTGCACACCGGGCGGCACCGGCAGGCCATCCGGTATCGGAATGGCGGGCGGGATCGGCAGCATCCGTAAATCGGATAGTCGCAGGTCGGGGAGGTCGAGGCCGGTCAGTTCGCGCAGCGGGAGGGTGATGTCGGGCGCCTGGGTGAGCATCACTTCCGCCAATTGCGCGGGCACTGCGGCCAGCTCGGCGTCGTTGGCCGTGCGGTAGTCGGTCGAATCGCCCTGTGCGAGCGTCGCGAGCGGCGCCGCTACCGCAAGTGTGGTCACCATCGGGAGCACGTAGGAGCGTTTCGGTTTGCGGTACGGCACGAGCATCTCCAATCAGGTCGAACCGGTGATCAGGTGCGGGAAATCAGGCTTGCTTCCTGATGCATCAACGATCACACTAGTTCACATCTGTCACAGATCTAAACCTCTTGTTGAGGATTAGAATCACGTGATTGCTCGAATGTAGCTCTCGAAATGCGACCGAACGGCACGACATGCCGACAGGTATCCAAACCGATCCGGTCCTGGAAAACCATGGGAGATACGAATGCGCAGAATTCGACCCGCCCCGATTTCGCTGAGGCCGGTGCTCGTCACCGGGTGCGCCGCGGTTATCGCGGGAACATCCCTCGCGCTGTGCGCCTGGCCCGGCGGCACGCCCGTCAGGCCACTCGCCGGTCCCGGCCACGGCCGCGGCATGAGTCAGGTCGACGCCTTCGACAGCGCCCAGCAGGGCTGGCTCGCCGAACGAATACTCGAGCACTACTACCCGGGCGCGACACTCGGGACCATCCCGCCGACCAATCTGGCCGTGCGGCTCATGGAACAGGACGATTCCACCCTCGACGCCTACGCCGAGGCCGGATTCCGGGTGGCCGGTCGGCAACTGGCGCCGGGCCAGGTCGCTCACCTCACCCCGCTGCCGGACGGCGGCGCGAACGTGGTCGTCACCCTCGGGTGCGACGGCGAAGTCCTATGGCAGACAGCCACTTCCGATCCGTGGATCTATCCCCTCGATCCCCGTCCGAACCGGCCCGCGACCGAACATCTCACGCTCTGCGGCGGCACGGCCTATCGCGGCTCGCTCGGCGTCGCCACCGAGAACGGGCAAGCGCGCACGATCAACCGCGTCGACGTGGAGGACTATCTGCTCGGCGTGGTCCCGGCCGAGGTCCAGGCGAACTGGGTCGACAAGGGCGCGGGCGAGGCGCTGCGCGCGCAGGCCATCGCGGCCCGCTCCTACGCGCTCGCCGAGCGTAGGTATTCGTACGCGCAGACCTGCGACACCACCGACTGCCAGGTGTATCCCGGTACGGCGAAAGAGGATCCGCGCACCGCCGCGGCCATCGCCTCCACTGCGGGCACCGTCCTGCTGCGCGACGGCCACATCTTGCGCTCGGAGTATTCCGCCGCGCCGGACGGCGGCGAACCCGTCGATATCTACGCCTTCGACGTGGGTCCGACACCCGCGGAACTCGCCGTCGGCCGTCCGCCTACTGATCCGCGGACCGACCCGCGCAGCCGGGCCGCGTCGACGCCGTCGGCGATCGAGCTCGAGTACCAGCGCGTCGGCGGCGAGTCGGGCTCGCTCGGCGCGCCGCTCGGCCCGGAGATGCTGCTGCCGCAGCGCGCGGGCACCTACCGGCTGTTCACCAATGGCGTCATCATCGCGACGCCGACGTTGGGTGTGCAGGTGGTCGACTTCGCGACGCTCATGCAGCTGGTGCCCGATCCGGCGATTCGCGAAGGGCTGCCGACGGATTCGGCGGCGCAGCCCGGAACTCTCGCGCCGACCACCGCGTCCACGCCGACGCCCCGGCCGGAATCCAGGGTCGTGCCGTCGGGTGGTGCGCTGCCCGGTGCGGAGGTGCAGCCGCGTACGCCGGAGTCGGGTCAGGTGCCGAACTCGGATCTCGCGGTGCCGTCCCTCGAGGAGGTGTTCGGCGACCGTTGACCGGGCGACGGCGCGATCACATCGTCTGCACGATCAGTCCAGTGCGGTGTCGCCCAACGACTCGGCGAGGCGGCGTAGCAGGGCGGCCAGCTGGTCGCGATCCTGAGTGTCGAGGGCGTCGAGCAGGCGCTGTTCGTTGGCGACGTGCAGCGGCAGCAGGTCGTCGACCAGCTTCCTGCCCTCGGCGGTGAGGCGAACGCGGACGGAGCGCCGGTCCTCGGGGCAGGGCATTCGTTCGACGAGGCCCTTGGCGGCCAGCCGGTCGATGCGGTTGGTGATGGCGCCCGAGGTGACCATCGCGGCACGGTTCAGCGCGCCCGCGGTGAGGCCATCCGCGCCACCGGAGCGGCGCAGCGTCGCGAGCACGTCGAACTCCCAGAACTCCAGGCCGTGACCGGCGAAGAAGCGCTTGAGGTCCTGCTCGAGCACCCGGGACAAGCGGGTGATTCGGCCCACGATGTGCATCGGCGAGACGTCCACGTCCGGACGCTCGCGGTGCCAGTGCGCGGTGATCAGATCGACTGCGTCGCCCATCGCGACTCCTCTCTGTCCTAAGAATTTCAACGTTCATCTACTTGACGATGAGACACCAGTCGGAGTAGATATTTCAACGTTGAGATTATCAATGAGGAGCGACCGACATGTCCATCACCACCGCGGCGCGGAACCCCTACGCGGGCACCCTCGCGCTCACCGCCCTCACCCCGATCGTCTGGGGCTCCACCTACGCCGTCACCACCGAGTTCCTGCCGCCGGACCGTCCGCTCTTCACCGCGCTGATGCGCGCGCTGCCCGCCGGGCTGGTGCTGCTCGCGCTCACGCGCACGCTGCCGAGGGGAATGTGGGTCGGCCGCGCCGCCGCGCTCGGCGTGCTCAACATCGGCGCGTTCTTCCCGCTGCTGTTCCTTGCCGCGTATCGGCTGCCGGGCGGCGTCGCCGGGGTGCTCGGGGCGGTCGCGCCGATGTTCGCGCTGGTCTTCGCCACCGGGGTGCTGAACGAAAGGCCAACCGGCCGTCAGGTTCTCGCCGGAGTGATCGGCGTGTTCGGCGTCGCGCTCGTGGTGCTGCGCGCCACCGCTCAACTCGACACCATCGGGGTGATCGCCGGACTCGTCGGCGCGGGCTCGATGGCGCTCGGCACCGTGCTGACCAAGCGGTGGGGGCGGCCCGACGGTGTCGGCCCGCTGGCCATGACGGGCTGGCAGCTCACCGGCGGCGGCCTGTTCATCCTCCCGCTCGCCGCGCTGATCGAGGGCGCACCGCCCGCCATGGACGGCCGCGCCATCGGCGGCTACCTCTACCTCGGCGTGATCGGCACCGCGGCGGCCTACTGGCTGTGGTTGCGCGGCATCGCGAAGGTGCCAGCCACGTCGGTCGCGTTCCTCGGACTGCTCAGCCCGGTCTCGGCGGCGGTCATCGGGTGGGTCGCGCTCGGGCAGGCGCTCACCGGGTTGCAGATTCTCGGCATGGTGATCGCGCTGGGCGGGACGTTGCTCGGGCAGACCACCGCACGGGTTCGAATCGACGAGGCCGGGAATGTCGGTGCGGCCGCGGAGATCGGCGGCGCCGCCGACGCTGGTGAGCCTGCCGAAGATGCGCTCATTCTGGTGGGAGCGAAAAGCTGAGAAAGCGGGTTGACCTTGACGTAGCGTCAACTTGCAGACTGGTTTCACCGACGAGAGAAGGAAGGAGTCCAGGTCGTGACCGCGGGCACCCGAGCAGGCGAATGGTCCATCCAGGATCTGGCGAAGGCGGCCGGTACCACCAGCCGCGCGCTGCGCCACTACGGGCAGCTCGGACTGTTGCCGCCCAGCCGGATCGGCGCCAACGGGTACCGCTACTACGACCAGGACTCCCTCGTGCGGCTGCAACGCATCCTGCTGCTGCGGGAACTCGGCCTCGGCCTTCCGGTCATCGCCGAAGTGCTCGCGGGCGAACAGGACACCGCCGCCGCATTGCGTACGCACCTGGAACTGCTTCGGCAGGAACAGGATCGGATCCGACGCCAGATCGACTCGGTGCACACCACGCTGCGGAAGACGGAAAGAGGTGAACAACTCGTGGCAGCAGAGGTTTTCGACGGGTTCGACCACACACAGTACAAGGACGAGGTGATCGAACGCTGGGGCAAAGAGGCCTACGAGAGCGGTGACCGCTGGTGGCGCTCGCTCACCGGCCAGCAGAAGAAGGATTTCCAGCAGACCCAGCTGGACATCGCCGCGGACTTCGGTCGCGCGCACGCCGCCGGGCTTCCGGTGGACAGCGACGAGGTGCAGGCCATCGTCGCCCGGCACCGCGCCTGGGTCGGTGACGGCTGGCAGGGGCGGCCGGTGACGGCCGACGCCTTCATCGGACTCGGCGAAATGTACGTCGAAGACTCGCGATTCGCGGTCAACTACGACGTGCACGGCGAAGGCACCGCCGCCTTCGTGCGCGACGCGATGAAGGTCTACGCGGAGGCCAACCTGCGCTGAGGCATCCGCCTTTTGCTCTCCGTCAATGCGCGGGTCATCGGCGGACGCGCCCAGCCAGCGCCCATTGGTGGAGTGAAAACCCAGCGCCCGCACGCGGATTCGCGTGCGGGCGCTTTTGCGTGCATGATGTCGGGTTCGCTCGAAGCGGGAGGGTCACGCATGCACGAGCAGGAAATCGATCGGAACGAGCCGGTCGCACGGGAATCGGATTCGCGGCCAGCGGATTCCAGCGCGGCGCCACCGCCGAGCGGGGCGCCCGCGAAGACCGCCGCGGTGCTGGCGATGCTGGTCGGCGGCATCGGGGGTTTCGCGGCGATCCCGTGGCTGGTACCCGGCGAGCGCACCGAGGCCGCCGGTCCGGCCGGCTATGTGCTCGGTGCGGTGATCGCATCGATCGGAGTGCTCTACTTCACCGGGGGAGTGCTCCTGTTCCGACGGAAAACGGCCGGGCGGATCATCGTGATCGGTGTGGCGGCGCTGCTCGCGCTCGCGAGTTTCATCGCCGCCGGTTTCGGTCCGGCGGTCGGTCAGCGTGATGCGTTGGTAGGCGGGTTCTTCCAGGTCGGGATCCTCACACTGGCCGCGCTCGGTGCGACGGGGGAGTGGATCGCGGCGGGCCGATCGCCGCGCTGACCGATCGCCGCGCGCGGGGCGGTCCGTGCGCATACTTTAAGTGTTCGACCGGCTGATTCGGAGGGACGAGACGCATGCTGTACAGCCAGGAGAGTTCGGGCACGCGGCCGGTCGAGCCCGTCGGGGCACTCGCGACCGCGGTGGCGCTGTTCGCGGCCATCGGCGCGGCGGCGAACCTGGTCGGGCTGCTCGTGCTGGCTTTCGGTTTCTTTCCCGATCCCGGCCGATACGACGATTCGCTCGCGGTCTCGACCGCGCTCGGCACGCTGCTGCTGGTCTGCGCACTCGGCTACGGTGCGGTGCTGACCGTCCGCGGTGACGAGGACGGGCGCTTCACGGTGCTCGTCGCCGCCGGTGTCTGGACGGTCGTCGGTGTCGCCGGTGTGTTCGCCGCACTACGCGGCTATCGGTCCGAATACGGCATCCATTGGGCCGAGGAGGGCGGTCCGGCGGTGGACATCGCCACGTCGACCGCGGGTCTGGTCGGCTCGGTGACGGCCATGGTGCACGGTGATTGGCTGGTGAATCTCACGGGGCTGGTACTGCCCGTGATCATCGTGACCCTTGCCGCATCCGCGATTCCGTCGGCTGCCCCTTCGCCGAGCGCACCCCCGCCGAGTGCCGCTACCGCCATCGACGAGGTGGTCGCGATCACCACGGGGGTGCTGGCGGCCTTCGTCGGTTTGCTCGGCGCGGTCGGCTCTTGCCTCGGCCTTGTCGTGGCGCTCGGCTCGGACAACGAAGTCGCGCCCGTCGTGTTCATCGGCTTCGGCGTTGGCGCGCTGATCGCGTTGCTCTGGCTGCTCGGTGCGCTGCTGCTGTTCCTGCGGCGGAATGCGGGGCGGCTCATCCTCATCATCTTGTCCGCGATCGCCCTGCTCGGCGCATTCGTTCTGGCCGCCGCCGTCGGTGGTCTGGTGGGCTGGCTCCCACTCGTCCTGTCCGGCGCCGTCTTCGGTCTCTCCGTCGCGCGCCCGACGGGCCGGTGGATCGCCGCACGGCGCCGACCGTTGCTCAACGCTCGAGCGCCGATGGATGATTCGCGGTCGAGCGGCGCGGTGACAGCGCGGTAGAGTTCACGGCGCAGCTACGAGGGGGTTTCGACATGTATCCAGGACCGGGTTATCCGGCATATCCGCCGTACGGGTACACACCGCCGCCGCCCAGCGGAGGCACCGCGATCACGGCCGGAATCCTCGCGCTGGTCTGCGGTTTGTACAACGGCTACAACGTCGTCGACGGGTTGCTCGCGGTGCAGCGGCTCGAAGACGCGCGCCGTTCGCTCGGCAGCTCGGCCCTCGCCAGCGACCTAGACGACGAGCTCTACCTGCTGATCGCGACCTCGGCGGGTATAGCGGGCGCCTTCGTCCTCGGCGGAATCCTGTTGCTGGCCCGGAAGGGTTCGGGACGCGTCCTGATCGTCTTGGCCTGCGTCGCAGCGGTATTCGTCGGGTTGGTCAACCAGGACACTCTCGAGCGGGCCGGTCTGGCCGGATCCGCGGCGAGCACCGTCGGTTGGGCTCTCGGCGTCGGGCTGCCGCTGTTCGTCGGCATCCTCACGGCCGTCGGCACAACGGCCCGCTGGGTCGCGGCGGGTCGGAGGCCTGCCGTTCCGCCGCCGATGTACGGACAGCCGCCGATGTACGGCCCGCCGCCGAATCACTATGCCCCGCCGCAGTATCCGCACTACTGACCACGAGCGGATTCGGTCGTCCCGCGATCCTGTCGTAGGGACGCGGTAGGGTTTCGATGCATTGAAGGGGGAGCCTTGTGAGCTATCCGTACGAGCCGCCCGGCTATGGCTATCCGCCGGTGCCACCCGGCTATCCACAGCCGGGACACGGGTTTCCGCCATCCGCTCCGAGCGGCGCGACAGCCATCATCGCGGCGGTGCTGTCCACGCTCGTCGGCCTGCTCGGCTCGGTCGGCGTCTGCATCGGCCTCTTCGAAGCCCTGGACCCGGACAACGAAGTGGAGCCCGCCGCGTTCATCGGCATCGGCGTCGGCGCGCTGATCGCGATGCTCTGGCTGCTCGGCGCACTGCTGCTGTTCATGCGTCAGACCGCGGGGCGCGTCATCATCATCGGCCTGTCCGCGATCGCCCTGCTCGGCGCACTCGTTCTGGTCGCCATCGGCGGCGTTGCCGGTGGCCTGCCACTCCTCCTGTCCGGCACGATCTTCGGCCTCTCGGTCGCGAGCCCGACGGGCCGCTGGATCGCCGCCCGCCGCCAACCCACCTACCCACCCGCTTATCCACCCCCGTCGTACGGCCAGCCGCCCTACCCGTACTACTGACCGCCGATCCCGCCCACGGTCCAGGACGTCCGCGGACCGCGTCGCGTGAGTTCCGCGCGCACCGATAGGTGCGATCGATGAGTCACCCGGCGTCGATATCGCGCACATCACCAACGGCGAACTGGGCGAACACTATTGGCGCGTGGACACCGAGACGTCCACGGCGAACTCGACGTCGGCTTCCCGGCCTGACTCGGCCAATTGCGACGGCGCATCCGCTCGGCGTGGGCCGCAAACTGCGCGAATCCTCAGACCGCGCATATCGACTGCATGACCCCTTTGAGGATCGGCGCGCCATAGGTCGCGGGCGAGAAGGCGAGCGTCTGGATGATCGACAGCGGTGTCGTCACGCTCGAGCCGACGCCGGTGAAGCCGAGCGCCATATTGCCCGCGGTCAGCAGCAGACTGGTGACGTCCAGGGTGAGCGTCGCCAGGTCGAAGGCGTGCTCGACGCGCACCTCGGCGAGCGGAACGGTGTTCAGCGCGCGGCCCTCGTAGAGGCTGAAGCCGAGATTGCTCAGGAAGGTCAGTGGCCCGTAGTCGATCGAGTGCACCAGGGGGCCGAGTTCCTCGGTGCGGCGCAGCAGCGCCAGCTCGGCGACCCGGTTCTCGCCGAGAAAGGCCTGGAGCGCGTCGGCGGCGGCGTGCATCGCGGGCCGGTCCAGCGGCAGATCGGCGGCGTCGAGGTAGGCCCTGGTGCGTTCGACCAGCGTGGCGGTGGTGAGTTCGGCCATCGGCGTGCACGTCCCGTCGGCGCGTACCAGCGCGTTGGCCAGGTCGATCAGCGGCGCGGGAAGTTCGACGCGCTCGATCGGATATTCGTCCAGCTCGAGTTTCGGGTAGGCGTTCGGCGCCGCGCAGTTGGCGGCGATGAACTCCTGCACCTTGCGCGTCACCGCCTTCACGCCGTTGAACATCGCGCCGACGATCGGCTTCAGGAAGAAACCGGCGGTGGGCACCATGCTGGCGGCCAGCTGCGCCGGGATCTTCACGATCCTGGTCGCGAGCACGAACACCTCGATCGCGTCGTTCACGGTGAGGTGGGCGACCGACATGGTCTCGTGCACGCGGCCGGTGCGGATCGCGTCCAGCCCGTTGACCAGATAGGTGACGATCGGGTCGTCGAGGAACTCGGGCCGCTCGCCCACCGCGCCCGGGTGCTTGGGCAGACCGTCGCGGTGCACGCGCACGGCGGCGAGGGAGGCGCGGAAGTCGGCGACCTGGCGGTCGTAGCCCGCGACCTGCTCCGGCGGGACCAGGGTGCGCACGGCGGTGGCGGCGGCGGTCACCACGTCGTCGAAAGTCGGGGCTCCGGTGACGCAGAGCGCCGCGGCGTCGGTGATCGGCGTCGAGGCTAGTGAGTCGTCCTCGGCGTTGGCGGTGGCGGGAATCAGGACGCTGCCGCCGAGGACCGCGCACAGTGCGAGGATGCCGGTGATCGGGGCGAGGAGGCGCGGAAGACGCATGACGACTACTCCGGTCGGACGATCGTTGGGAAACCCAACGCGACACCAACTGGACAGATGTTCAGTTGGACGGTCCTCTATGTAATAGCGCCTTCATGGCCGCGACGTAGCCGTTTCGGCGAACAACGCGGGAAATTGCGGTTGCCGGGGCCGCCCGCCGCCTTCCCCCGGGGCCGCGTGCGGACTTCCGATACGCTGGGCTCCCGTGACCGTCGCATCGTCCCCCGGTACCTCCGCCAACCCCTCCGCACAGTTCGATCTGATCGTCGTCGGCTCCGGCTTCTTCGGGCTGACCATTGCCGAACGCGCCGCCAATGTCCTCGGCAAACGGGTGCTAGTGCTCGATCGCCGCTATCACATCGGCGGCAACGCCTACTCGGAGCCGGAACCGCAAACCGGGATCGAGATCCACAAGTACGGTGCGCACCTGTTCCACACCTCGAACAAGAAGGTCTGGGACTACGTCACGCAGTTCACCGAGTTCACCGGCTATCAGCACCGCGTGTTCGCGATGCACAAGGGGCAGGCCTACCAGTTCCCGATGGGCCTCGGCCTGATCTCGCAGTTCTTCGGCCGCTACTTCACCCCCGACGAGGCGAAGGCGCTGATCGCCGAGCAGGCCGCCGAGGTCGAGACCAAGGACGCGCAGAACCTCGAGGAGAAGGCCATCTCGCTGATCGGCCGCCCGCTCTACGAGGCGTTCGTCCGCGACTACACCGCCAAGCAGTGGCAGACCGATCCCAAGGAACTGCCCGCGGGCAACATCACCCGCCTCCCGGTGCGCTACAACTTCGACAACCGCTACTTCAACGACACCTTCGAGGGCCTGCCCGCGCAGGGGTACACGAAGTGGCTGGAGAACATGGCCGCCTCCGACCTCATCGAGGTCCGGCTGGACACCGACTGGTTCGAGGTCCGCGACGAAGTGCGCGCGCAGAACCCGGACGCCCCTGTCGTCTACACCGGTCCGCTGGACCGCTACTTCGACTACAGCGAGGGCGAACTCGGCTGGCGCACCATCGACTTCGAGACCGAAGTGCTCGAAACCGGTGACTACCAGGGCACCTCGGTGATGAACTACAACGACGCGGACGTGCCGTACACCCGCATCATCGAGCCGCGCCACTTCCACCCCGAGCGCGAGTACCCCACGGACAAGACGGTGATCATGCGCGAGTACTCCCGCTTCGCGCAGACCGGCGACGAGCCGTACTACCCGATCAACACCCCGGAGGACCGCGCCAAGCTGCTCGCCTACCGCGAGCGCGCCAAGCGGGAAACCGCGTCGGCGAAGGTCCTCTTCGGCGGCCGCCTCGGCACCTATCAGTACCTGGACATGCACATGGCCATCGGCTCCGCGCTGAGCATGTTCGACAATGTGCTGCGACCGCATCTGGAGTCGGGCGCGCCCCTCGTGGACGAAAGTGCAGAATGACCTCCTCACCGATGTTGGAAGAGATGACGACCGAGACCCGCGCGAAATCGCTGCTGCAGCGCATCATCCTGCCCAGGCCGGGTGAGCCCCTCGACGTGCGCACCCTCTACCTGGAGGAATCGGCGACCAACGCCAAGCGCGCGCACGCGACCACCCGTACTTCGCTGTCCATCGGCGCGGAGTCCGAGGTCTCGTTCTGCACCTACTTCAACGCGCTGCCCGCCAGCTACTGGCGTCGCTGGAGCGTGCTGACCTCGGTGGTGCTGCGGCTGGAGCTGGCCGGACACGGCCGGGTGGACATGTACCGCTCGAAGGCCGACGGCTCGCGAATCCACGTACAGGGCAGCGAGTTCGCCGTCGCGGCGGGCGCCGACTCGACGACGGTGGAATTCGAGACCGATCTCGCCCCGTTCGAGGACGGCGGCTGGATCTGGTTCGACATCACCACCGACACCGCTGTCACGCTGCTCTCCGGCGGCTGGTACGCGCCGATCGATGCGCCGGGCGACGGCAGCATCGCGGTCGGCATGCCGACCTTCAACCGGCCCACCGACGCGGTGAAGACCCTCGGCGCGCTCGGCTCCGACCCGCTGGTGCTGGAGAAGATCAAGGCCGTCATCATCCCGGACCAGGGCACCAAGAAGGTCGTCGACGAGCCCGGTTTCGCCGAGGCCGCCGCGGTGCTCGGCGACCGGCTCGCCATCCACGACCAGCCAAACCTGGGCGGTTCCGGCGGCTACAGCCGGGTCATGTACGAGGCGCTGAAGACCACCGACGCCCAGTACATCGTCTACATGGACGACGACATCGAGATCGAGCCCGACTCGATCCTGCGCGCGCTGGCCTTCTCCCGGTTCAGCAAGTCGCCGGTGCTGGTCGGCGGGCAGATGCTCAACCTCCAGGAGCGCTCGCACCTGCACGTCATGGGCGAGGTCGTCGACCGGAGCATCTTCATGTGGACGGCGGCGCCCAACGTCGAATACGACCACGATTTCGCCAAGTACCCGCTGCGCGACCGCGACAATTCCAAGCTGCTGCACCGGCGCATCGACGTCGACTTCAACGGCTGGTGGACCTGCGTGATCCCGCGCCAGGTCGCCGAGGAGCTCGGCCAACCGCTGCCGCTGTTCCTGAAGTGGGACGACGCCGAATACGGCCTGCGCGCCCGCGTCGCCGGTTATCCGACCGTCACTCTGCCGGGTGCGGCGGTCTGGCACATGGCGTGGAGCGACAAGGACGACGCCATCGACTGGCAGGCGTACTTCCACCTGCGCAACCGCCTGGTGGTCGCCTCGCTGCACCTGCCGGGCGACGGGCGCGCCATGATCGTCAACACCGTCAAGGCCACGCTCAAGCACCTGCTCTGCCTGGAGTATTCGACGGTGGCGATCCAGAACCTCGCCATCCGCGACTTCCTCGCGGGCCCGGAGCGGCTGTTCCAGCTGTTGCCGAGCGCGCTCGGCGCGGTGCACGAGCTGCGCAAGCAGTACCCGGACGCGGTCATCCTGCCCTCCTCGACGGAGCTGCCGCTGGCCAGCCACGTCGGCGTCGGCGCGGTGGGCGAGCCGCCGAACCCGATCGCGAAGGTCGTCCGGCTGGTCAAGGGCCTGGTGCACAACGTGCGCCCGGCGCACACCGAACACCACCGGACCCCGCAGCTCAACGTGCCGACGCTGGACGCGCGCTGGTTCCTGCTCTCGCAGGTCGACGGCGTCACCGTCACCACGGCCGACGGCCGCGGCGTCGTCTACCGCAAGCGCGATCCGCGCCAGGCTCTCGGCCTGTTCAAGGAGGCGATGCGGCTGCGCAAGGAGCTCGCGGCCCGCTTCCCGGAGATGCAGCAGCGCTACCGTGCCGCGCACCCGCGGCTCACCAGCACCGCGGCCTGGGAGAACGCCTTCGGCATCGATCAGAACGGAACCAAATAAGTGAGTGCGGTCAACCCCAGCCTCCAGGATTCGGCCACCCGGCCGCCGGAGGTCGCGATCATCAACGCCGTGCAGGCGAGCATCGGCACGAATCCGTCGGTCGTCTCGGCCGCGCGCGGAATGTCGCACTTCGGCGAGCACGCGCTCGGCTGGATCGGCATCGCCGCCGCGGGGTGGTTGGTCGACAAGCCGCGGCGGCGGCAGTGGGCCGGGGTCGCGGTGGGCGCGGTCGGCGCGCACGCGGCCTCCATCGTGATCAAGCGCGTGGTCCGGCGCCCGCGTCCGAACGACCCGTCGGTGCAGGTCAACGTGGGGACGCCGAGCAAGTTGAGCTTCCCCTCCTCGCACGCCACCTCCACCACGGCGGCTGCGGTGTTGCTCGGCAGACTCACCGGGCTACCCTTGCCTGCGGTGCTCGTACCGCCGATGTTGCTCTCCCGAGTCGTACTCGGGGTGCACTATCCCTCCGACGTGCTCGCCGGATCCGCGCTCGGTGCCGCGTCCGCCGCTGCCCTGCTCGCCGCCGAAAAGCGACTCGACCCGCGGGGCGAGCGACAGGCCCGGAGGGGGTAGCTTGCGTAACCATGCAGGGCACCGGGAGCGCCGCAAATCAAACACCGTTCGCACAAGAAAAGGCCTTGGTTGACATGAGTGAAGAGCCGACCGGCGCCGATCTGGCCGAGGCCGTTGTCAAGGGGCCGCCCAAGACGCTGGCGGGCGGTCTGATCAAGGCAGTCCGGCCGCGTCAGTGGGTCAAGAACGTCCTGGTGCTCGCCGCCCCGCTCGCCGCGGGCTCGGTGACCGAGATCGACGTGCTCGCCCACGTCGGTGTCGCCTTCGTGGTGTTCTGCATGGCGGCCTCGGGCATCTACCTGGTCAACGACGCGCTGGACGTGGAGGCCGACCGGGCCCACCCGACCAAGCGGTTCCGGCCCATCGCCGCGGGCATCGTCCCGGTGAACCTGGCCTTCGGAATTTCCGCGGTGCTGCTGGTCGGCTCGATCGTCGGCTCGTTCCTCGCGGCCTGGCAGCTGGCCGTGGTGATGGCGGTCTACATCGTCATCCAGCTGGCGTACTGCTTCGGGCTCAAGCACCAAGCGGTGCTGGACATCTGCATCGTGTCGAGTGGCTTCCTGCTGCGCGCGGTCGCGGGCGGCGCGGCGGCGGCCATCCCGCTCTCGCAGTGGTTCCTGCTGATCATGGCGTTCGGTTCGCTGTTCATGGCGGCGGGCAAGCGCTACGCCGAACTGCAGATCGCGCTGGGCACCGGCGCCAAGATCCGCAAGTCGCTGGAGTACTACACGCCCACCTACCTGCGCTTCATCTGGACGCTGGCGGCTACCGCGGTCGTGGTCTTCTACGGGCTGTGGGCCTTCGAGCAGGATCGGGCCAACGACACCACCTGGTTCGCGATCTCGATGATCCCGTTTACCATCGCAATCCTGCGTTACGCGGTCGACGTCGACGGTGGCGAGGCCGGAGAACCCGAAGAGATCGCGCTGGGGGATCGCGTCCTCCAGTTCCTCGCAATCGCCTGGATCGGAGCGGTAGGTGTCGCTGTCTATCTCACCTGACGAGATGCTGGTAGAGGGAGCGGAGCGAACTGAAGACGAGGCGGAACGCACTGCCAACGCGCAGGCGCGGTCCACCTCGTCTTTCCAGCGCCTATCCCGAGCCACGTTCGTCGGTGGGATCGCGCTCACCGCGGCGCTTTTCGCGATCGGCGGCTGGCAGCGTCGCTGGATCGCCGACGACGGCCTGATCGTGCTGCGCACCGTCCGCAACCTGCTGGCGGGCCACGGCCCGGTGTTCAACATGGACGAGCGGGTCGAGACCAACACCAGCACGGCGTGGACCTACATCGTCTGGTTCTTCAGCTGGCTGACCCAGGCGCGGCTCGAGTACGTGGTGCTCGGCATCGCGCTGACGCTGTCGGTGGCCGCCATGGTGTTCGCCATGCTCGGCACGGCCCGGCTGTGGGGCGGCACCAGGTCGGCGCTGCTGTTGCCCGCCGGTGTGCTGGTCTACATCGCGGTGCCGCCCGCCCGCGACTACGCCACCTCCGGCCTGGAGAGCGGACTCGTCATCTGCTGGCTCGGCGCGCTGTGGTGGTTGCTGCTGCGCTGGGCGCAGGCCGAGCGGGTGCGCCTCGGCGGGCTGTTCGGTCTGGTGTTCTTCGCCGGACTCGCACCGCTGATCCGTCCGGAGATGACCCTCGTCGGCGCGCTCGCGCTGCTGATGATCTTCTTCGCGCCGCTGCCGGAGACCCGTTTCCGCCCGATCGTGCTGCGCGCGGTCATCGTCGCCGTGGCGGGTCTGGTGCCGTTGGGCTACCAGATCTGGCGGATGGGCTACTACGGCCTGCCCTACCCGAACACCGCCGTCGCGAAGGACGCGGGCGGTGCGAAGTGGAGCCAGGGTTTCACGTACCTGTGGGATCTGGTCGGGCCGTACTACCTGTGGATCCCGCTGCTCGTGCTGCTGGTCCTGGGTGTCGTCGCGGCCCGTTCGATGGTCGCGCCCGCGGGGAGCCCGTCGACCGAGGGGCGCCTGCGCCGGTTCAGCGCGTGGCTGCGCTCGCCCGCCGCGGTGGTCACACTGGTGCTGGTCAGCGGTTTTCTGCTGACGATCTACGCGTTGCGCGTCGGCGGCGACTTCATGCACGGCCGCATGCTGCTGCCGCAGCTGTTCCTGCTGCTGCTCCCGGTCGCGGTGATTCCGCTGCGGCTGCCCGAAGGCGGCCTGCGCGCGGCGAACTGGCCGGTCGCGGTGATCCTGATCGCCTGGCTCGGCACGCTCGGCTGGGCGCTGTTCGCCTCGGGCACCACGGCCATCAAGACCGGCACCAAGATCAGCTCGTCGGGCATCGTCGACGAGCGCGTCTACTACGTGCTCAACACCGGCCACGACCACCCGATCCGGGCCACGGACTACCTCGACTACCCGCGCATCCGCGCCATGGTGAACAACATCCAGGAGACGCCCAACGGCGGCCTGCTGCTGAACTCGCCCGCGTTCACGTTCTGGTACATCGCGCCCCCGCCGCAGCCCATCCCCGACGGCGGCGCCGGTCACACGGTGTACTTCCTGAATCTGGGCATGACCAGCATGAACGTCCCGCTCGACGTGCGCGTCATCGACCAGATGGGCCTGGCCTATCCGCTGGCCGCGCACACCGAGCGGCTGGCCGACGGCCGCATCGGCCACGACAAGAGCCTGTACCCGGACTGGGTCGTCGTGGACGCGGGCATGGTCGACAAGAAGCCGTGGATGCCCTGGTACCTGGACGAGAAGTGGGTCACCCAGGCGCGCACGGCCATGTCCTGCCCGGACACGCAGGCGCTGCTGATCTCCTCGCGCGATCCGCTGACCTTCGAGCGTTTCCGGCACAACCTGCGCAACGCGCTGTCGTTCGCGAAGTACCGGATCGAGCGGGTGCCGAAGTACGAGATCCAGCGCTGCGGGCTGGTCGACCCCTTCCCGCAGCCGCCGAACTGAACCTCTGGAGTCACACTGGGCCCACGGATCTCCGTGGGCCCAGTGGTTTCTGGTGAACTTCTCATAAACGTGTCGTACGCCGCTTTATCTCTTTTTGATAACGCCCTTGCATCGATGGCGGGTTAGGCTCATCCGGTATGCCCGCCGGGGTGTCCACTCGACGTGGACGGGGACCGGCGGTCTCCGTCGAGGCGCGGCCCTCTCCGGTCGCATGTAGGGAAAGGCCCAAAAAAATAATGCGAGGCGTGATCGGGCGCAGCGCGCAGGCTGGTCGCCTGCGTGCTCGCAGAGCCGGTGGATGGCTCAAGAAGTCGGTCCTGGTTTCGATGGCAGTCGTGCTACCGCTCGGGGCGTCGGTGGCAGGCCAGGGCGCCACCGCGTCCGCGGCGTTCAACCCGGAGGGCTTCGACTTCTGGGTCGACTCCAGCATGGGGCCGATCAAGTCGCGGATCTTCCGCGCGGCCGACGGCAACACCAACCGTGTGGTCTATGCCCTGGACGGCATGCGCGCCCGCGGTGACCTGAGCGGCTGGGAGATCGACACCGAGGTCGCCCGCGAGCTGACCAAGTGGAACATCAACGTGGTCATGCCGGTCGGCGGCCCGTCCAGCTTCTACGCGGACTGGAACGCGCCGAGCACCTTCCTCGGCATCCCGACCGGCTCGGGCCCCTCCGGCTCGTCCTCGGGCTCCTCGATGACCGGCTCGTCCGGCTGGAACGAGACCGTCGGCAAGGTCAGCACCTACAAGTGGGAGACCTTCCTGACCCAGAACCTGCGCTGGGCGCTGCGCGACCGGCTCGGCTTCAGCCCGAACCGCAACGGCGTGTTCGGCCTGTCGATGGGCGGTTCGGCCGCGCTGACCCTCTCGGCCTACCACCCGGATCAGTTCAGCTTCGCCGGTTCCTACTCCGGCTACCTGAACATCTCCGCGCCGGGCATGCGCGAGGCGCTGCGCGTCGCGATGCTGAGCGCCGGTGGGTACAACATCGACGCGATGGCGCCGCCGTGGGGCCCGCAGTGGCTGCGCATGGACCCGTTCGTGTTCGCGCCGCAGCTCAAGGCCAACAACACCCGCCTGTGGATCGCCGCGGGCAGCGGCCTGCCCGCCGCGGGTGACGTGCACTCGCTGATGGACGTCGTCCAGGGCGTGCCGCTTGAAGCGCTCGCGCTGGTCAACACCAGGGCGTTCCAGGTGCGGATGATGACGCTCGGCGCCAGCAACGTCACCTACAGCTTCCCGTCCGTCGGCATCCACAACTGGCGCAACTGGGAGTCCGAGGTCCACCGGATGATTCCGGACCTCTCGGCCAACATCGGCTGATTCCAGGCTCGACCCGAAACCGCCCGGCGCTCCCCGCGCCGGGCGGTTTTTTCGTCTGCCGAGCGGGCATCCGCAAGCGGGGTAGGCAACGAATCAGCAGCGGGAAAGCCATGAATCCTTGTGGGCTGGATCACTTTCCAGCAACATATAAGCATTCGTTGCCGATTGATACACATAGTGCATGCACAAAGGTCGAAACGTCCGTTTTCAGCGCGGACGCGTGATCTTCGTGCCCGATGAGGGGGCCGGTCGAGTTGCTTGCTGTTTGCCTCCTCTGGTCGCCGAGGAAAGGTCGAGTCGAATGCGTACTGCCCGTGGGAAACACCGCCCGAAGCCGTCATCCGGATCGTGGATGCGCAAGTGGGCGTTCGGAGTCGCTGTCGCGATGTTGGCGCCACTGGGGGTTTCCGTGGCGGGCACCGGAGCCGCGGCCTCGGCGGCGTTCAATCCGGCGGCCTTCGACTTCTGGGTCGACTCGGGCATGGGCCCGATCAAGTCCCGCGTTCTGCGCGCCGCCGACGGCAACACCCACCGCGTCGTCTACGTCCTGGACGGCATGCGCGCGCCCGAGACCCTGAACGGCTGGGAGATCGAAACCGACGTCCCGGCGCTGCTGGCCAGCCAGAACATCAACGTCGTGATGCCGGTCGGCGGCATGTCCAGCTTCTACGCGGACTGGAACGCGCCGAGCGAACTCCTCGGTATCCCAGCGGGTTCCGGCTCCAGCTCCGGCTCCGGCGCGATGAACGTGCTCGCGGGCGGTCCCGGCAAGAGCTACCGGTATCAGTGGGAAACCTTCCTGACCCAGAATCTGCGCTCGGCGCTGCGTGATCGCCTCGGATTCAACCCGAATCGCAACGGCGTCTTCGGCCTCTCGATGGGCGGCAGCGCCGCGCTGACCTTGGCCGCCTATCACCCGGACCAGTTCAGCTTCGCCGGTTCCTTCTCCGGCTACCTGAACAACTCCGCCCCCGGCATGCGCGAGGCGATCCGCGTGGCCATGCTCGACGCGGGCGGCTACAACGTGGACTCGATGGCGCCGCCCTGGGGCCCGCAGTGGCTGCGAATGGACCCGTTCGTCTTCGCACCCAACCTGATTCGCAACGGAACCCGCCTGTGGGTCGCCGCGGCGAGCGGGTTGCCCACGGCCACCGATTCGCCTAGCTTCAACACCCTCAACGGCATGGGGCTCGAGTCGCTCGCGCTGGTCAACACCCGGGCTTTCCAGGCGCGCATGGCGACGCTCGGCGGCGGCAACGCCGTCTACTCGTTCCCGGCCTACGGCATTCACGCCTGGAACAACTGGGCCGACGAGGCGAAGCGCATGCTTCCGGACCTGTCCGCGAACATCGGCTGACGAACCACCGAGGACCGCTCGGGGCCATCGGGTTCCGAGCGGTCCTTCGCGTTGGCTGAACGATCGCTGGCGGGCGATCGAGAACCGGCCCCCTATATAAGGAGGCGCCCCACCGGGAGCGGAACCGGCCGCCGTCCGGTTTTGATCACGATCCGATATAGGCGCGCGTCTCGCGTCGGTTTGCTTCGAATATGCACATATAGAAGAGCAGTACCGCTTCGAAACGGCAGTACCGCCGAAACCCGTGCTAGTCCGGTTCTCGGCGCCAGTGGCGATCCTCATGCACGACGGTTGCGGTCGATGAAGACCGCGCGGGCGAAAGGTCTGGTCGATGCGAGTTGACGGGTTGAGCGAACGCAGTGAGCGAATCATGGGCTGGCGCACACCACGCACGGTGATGCTGAGCGCGGGCGGGGCCGGGGCATGAACGGGAGGGTTGCCGGGGGGCGGCGATGGTGGCGGCGTTCGGTCGCCGGTCTGGCGCTCGCGCTCGCGGTGCCCTTCGGCGCGGCGACCGCCGGGCTGACCGCACCGGCCACGGCGGGCTTCGATCCGGCCGGTTTCGATTTCTGGGTCGATTCCAGCATGGGGCCGATCAAGACGCGCATCTTCCGCGCGGCCGACGGCAACACCAACCGCGTCGTCTACGCGCTGGACGGTCTGCGCGCACGCAACGACCTGAGCGGCTGGGAGATCGACACCGACATCTCGCGGACCCTGACGCAGTGGAACATCAACGTCGTGATGCCGGTCGGCGGTCAGTCCAGCTTCTATTCGGACTGGATCGCGCCGAGCAACACCAACGGCCAGACGATCACCTACGCCTGGGAAACGTTCCTGACCGAGAATCTGCGCTGGGCGCTGCGCGACCGGCTCGGTTTCAATCCGAACGGCAACGGCATCTTCGGTCTTTCCATGGGCGGTAGCGCCGCGCTCGCGCTGGCCGCCTATCACCCCGATCAATTCCGTTACGCGGGTTCGTATTCCGGATATCTGAACATTTCGGCGCCCGGCATGCGCGAGGCATTGCGGCTGGCGCTGCTCGACGCGGGCGGTTTCAACATCGACGCCATGTGGGGCCCGCCGTGGGACCCGCGCTGGCTGCGCCACGACCCGTTCATGTTCGCGCAATTGTTGCGGCAGAACGGCACTCGGCTCTGGATCTCCGCTGGCAGCGGCGCGAACGGACCGCGCGACGCGATCACCGCGCCGATCGACGCCTATCACCTCGGCAACGCCATGGCATTGGAGACGCTCGCGCTCGCCAACACGCGCGCGTTCCAGGCCAGGATGGACACCCTCGGCGGCGGGAACGTGGTCTACAACTACCCGGCGGTCGGTGTGCACAACTGGCATTACTGGCAGGACCAGGTGCTGGCGATGCTCCCCGATATGAGCGCCCATCTCGGATGACGTAACAAATTGACCTTCGGGGACGACATCACTGCTGGAACGCGGTATGGTCACCGCACGATCACAGATTGTGCGCGGGCGGATTTCGGCCACCCGGTCGACCGCAGCCTTGCTAAGGATTCGGACGTCGAATATCCTCCTGCGAGCGTAAGTGTGACCATATCGTTGTAGCGCCGTCGATTGATGCCGGAATGTCGGGAACCGGTATCGGTGTGACGCGCGTCTCGTTGGCAGCACGGGTGTCGCCCCGCCGGTTCGGCGCGGCGGCACCGCAACAGCAGAAAGTGAGCAGGATTCATGCGTTTCGGCAGGGCCGCCGCGCCGAAGAGTGTCAAGTCGGGTCGGCGAGGCGCACCTCGTGGTTGGCGTAATCGAATTCTGGCTGTCGGAGCCGCTGCGCTAGCGCTGCCGATCGCCGCCGGACTGGCTTCCCCGACCGTCGCCACAGCCGCTCCCGTGCACGCCCCGGTGCTGCGCGCGCCGGCCGGTGGTTACGAGGAGTTGATGGTCCCGTCGCAGATGGGTCCGATCAAGGTTCAGGTGCAGTGGGCATCGCGCGGCGGCAACGCGGCGCTGTACATGCTCGACGGCCTGCGCGCTCGCGACGACCGCAACGCGTGGTCGTTCGAGACCAACGCGATGGAGCAGTTCAAGAACGACAACATCACCCTGGTGATGCCGGTCGGCGGTCAGTCGAGCTTCTACACCGACTGGTACGCGCCGAGCAACACCAACGGTCAGAAGACCACCTACAAGTGGGAAAGCTTCCTGACCAACGAGCTGCCGAACTTCCTCGCGGGCTACGGCGTCTCCAAGAACAACAACGCGGTCATCGGCCTGTCCATGGGCGGTAGCGCCGCGCTGGCGCTGGCCGCCTACCACCGCGACCAGTTCAAGTTCGCCGCGTCCTACTCCGGCTACCTGAACATCTCGGCGCCGGGCATGCGCGAGGCGATCCGCATCGCGATGCTGGACGCGGGCCGCTACAACGTGGACTCGATGGCCGCGCCGTGGAGCCCGCAGTGGCTGCGCATGGACCCGTTCGTGTTCGCGCCGCAGCTGAAGGGCCTGCCGATGTACATCTCGGCGGCGTCGGGTCTGCCCGGTCAGTTCGACCGGCCCGCCTCGCCGGTCGGCCTGTTCAACACCGGTAACGCGATGGCGCTCGAGGCTCTGTCGCTGGTCAACACCCGCGCGTTCCAGGTCCGCCTGAACTCGCTCGGCATCCCGGCCTTCTTCGACTTCCCGGCCGCGGGCACCCACTCCTGGAAGTACTGGGAGGGCCAGCTGTGGAACTCGCGCAAGGGCATCCTGGACGCCACCGGCGCCTGGTGATCACCGCGCACTGAACAACCGCACGACGCCGTCGCTTCCTCGCGAAGCGGCGGCGTCGTCGTTTTCCGACACGCCGGTTCGCTATGGGCGCGGCTACCGGAAACTGAGGGTTTGCCGGAGTAGAAAACTCATGTGGCTGGAGTTGCGTGTGGTAAATGGGGGAGAGCCCGACGACGCGGCGGACGCACGGCGCGCGGCCGTTTCGCCATGCTTGCCACCGCCCTGGTGCTACCCCTCGCCGCGGGAATCACCACCCCGCTGACCTCGCCTGTCGCCGCCCAGCCCACGGCAGCCCTCGCCGACGCCACCGTGCAGAACGTGGTCTGGCACGGTGACCGCAGGGTGGCGCTGTGGGTGAACTCGCCGTCGATGGGCGCGCCGATACAGGTGCAGTTGCTACTGGCCAGGGACTGGAACAACCGGCCGGACGCCAGGTTCCCCGTGCTGTTCCTGCTCGACGGCCTGCGCGCCACCGAGGACGAGAGCGGCTGGACCAAGGACGCGGGGGCGGCGGGCTTCTACGCCGACAAGAACGTCACGGTGGTGCTGCCGGTGGGCGGCCAGTCCAGCTTCTACTCCGACTGGTTGCAGCCGAACAACGGCAAGAACTACAAGTGGGAGACCTTCCTCACCAAGGAGCTGCCGCCGCTGCTGGAGAGCCAATGGCGGGCCACCGCTGTGCGCGGCATGGCGGGCCTTTCGATGGGCGGCACCGCGGCCATGTTCCTCGCCGGACGCAATCCCGGTTTCGCCAAGTACGCCGCTTCGTACTCGGGTTTCCTCACCACGACCACGCTCGGCATGCCGCAGGCCATCGAGTTCGCCATGCGCGACGCGGGCGGTTTCGACTCGGCCGCGATGTGGGGTCCGCCGACCAGCCCGGAGTGGGAGAACCACGATCCGTACTTCCTCGCCGACCGGCTCGAGGGCACCAGCATCTACGTCTCCAGCGGCAGTGGCGCCACCGGGCCGTTCGATCAGGCCTCCGGCATTCCCGGCGTGAGCACCAACTACGCGGGCATGGGGCTGGAGATCCTGTCCCGGCTCACCTCGCAGAACTTCGTCACCAAGCTGGCCGAGCTGTCCATCCCCGCGCAGGTCAACTACCGGCCATCGGGCACCCACTCGTGGCCGTACTGGGACTTCGAGATGCGCCAGTCCTGGCCCCAGGCGGCGGCCGCGCTCGGGATCGAATCCGACAAGCCCGCGTGCGCGCCCGCCGAGTCGATCGGCGCCGCGGTGGCCGCGAACGGCTGGCTCGGCGAATGTCTCACCGGGGAGTACCAAGTGGCGGGCGGTGTCGCGCAGGACTTCCAGGGCGGGCGGGTCTTCTTCGCGCCGGAGAGCGGCGCGCACGCGGTCGGCGGCATGATCGGCGGCGGCTACCAGGCCGCGCACGGACCCGCGGGCCCGCTCGGCCTGCCGACCGGCGGTGAACGCGGGCTGCCCGACGGACGCGGCCGGTTCCAGCCATTCCAGCACGGCTCGCTGTATTGGACGCCACAGACCGGAGCGCAAGTGGTGCGTGGCGCGATCCTCGACGAATGGGGCGCGCAGGGCTTCGAACGCGGACCGGCGGGCTATCCGACCGCGCCGGAGATCAAGACGCCGAACAAGGACGGCGCGGTGCAGGCCTTCGAAGGCGGCCCGTTCTATTACAGCGCCAAGACCGGCGTGCACCGGGTGCACGGGCTGATCCTCGGCAAGTACGCCCAGCTGGGATACGAGAACAGCTGGCTCGGTTTCCCTGCGGCGGAGGAACTTCCGCTGAAGGATCTCGGCCGCTACAGCCGGTTCGAGGGCGGCAACATCTATTGGAGCCCGCTCTCCGGAGCCTGGGCGGTGCGCACCGGGCCGATGATGGACGCCTGGCAGAGCGTCGGCTTCGAGAACGGCAAACTCGGGTATCCGATCAGCGACGAGTTCGCGATTCCAGGCGGTGTGCGGCAGAACTTCCAAGCCGGGTTCATCACGGTGGTGAACGGCAAATCGGAGGTTCACGGCCTTTGATTCCGACCGGTCTGTTGGCTGACTGACGCCGGTCGGCCCGTGGTTGCCATTACCCTGGGGGCGACCGATCCCCCTTGCCCAATAGATCGAGGATAGAAATACATGCATCGGACCCGAGGAAAGGTACTCGGCGTCGCCGTGGCGATCGCCGCGACCGGCCTGCTCAGCGCCTGCGGTGACAACGACTCGACCGCGACGAGCACGCCGACTCTGAAGCCGACCACGACGACGTCGGCGCCCGCCGCCGCGCCGACCAGCCCGGCCGAGACCGGCCACGAAGGCCACGAGACCACCCCGGCTCCCGCGCCCGAGCAGGCGCCGCCGCCCGTCGAGACCGTCGCGCCGGAGCGTCCGGAGCCGGTGCCGACGAATGTGGTGCCGCCCGCCGACACCTCCAATCTCACCGAGAAGGACCGCAAGTTCCTCGACGCGCTGAAGGCGCAGGGCATCACCCCGTCCAGCCCGGATATCGCGCTGAGCATCGGTAGCTACGTCTGCCAGGGCGTCGCCGCTGGCGCGTCCGAGCAGGACCTGACCACGTTCGTCAACGCTATGGCCGGTTCCGACCCGTCCTTCGACCCGGCCAAGATGCCGGTCGAGCAGGCCGGTCAGATCTACATTCAGACGGCCAAGCAGAACTACTGCCAGTGATGGCGGGCGGTTCGAGACCCCGCCGGCTTCGGCCGGTGGGGTGCCTGGTCGCGCTGGCGGTCGTCGCGTTGATCGTCGTCGTGGTGATCTTGCTGTGGTTCCTGCTGGCCGGACGGCTGCGGGTGCCCAAGCCGGGCCCCGAACCGCCGCCCAAGCCGCCGACCTCGCAGCCCGCCACCTGCCCGGACGTGCAGATGATCTCGGTGCCGGGCACCTGGGAGTCGAGCAGCGCCGACGACCCGCGCAACCCGGCGGCCAACCCGCTGTCGCTGATGCTCAACATCTCCGGGCCGGTGCGGCAGCAGTTCCCCGCCGAGCGGGTCGACGTCTACACCGTGCCGTACGTTGCCCAGTTCTCGAACCCGATCGCCATCCCGCCGGACGGTCAGGAGTCCTACAACAACAGCCGTTCCGAGGGCACCCAGCGGATGGTCGACATGATGACCGAGCGATCCCGTGAATGCCCCTTGACGACTTACGTGATCGCCGGGTTCTCCCAGGGCGCGGTGATCGCGGGCGACGTCGCCGCGCAGATCGGCGCGGGCAAGGGTCCGGTTCCCGCCGACCGGGTGCTCGGCGTGACGCTGATCGCCGACGGGCGACGCACCCTCGACACCGGCCCGGGACGTGCCATCCCGATCGGCGCCACGCCGCCCGGCGTGGGCGCGGAGGTCGCGCTGACGGGCCTGAAGGTACCCGGCATCACGATGACCGGCCCGCGCGACGGTTTCGGCGCGCTCGCCGACCGCACCTACACCATCTGCGCACCGGGCGACATGATCTGCGATTCGCCGCCGCAGGCGCTGAACCCGGTGAACTGGATCCCCAGCGTGCTCGCGCTCGTGCGGGCGGTCGGAAATCCGGTGCACGCCTTGTACAACGGATACGTGGTGGACGGCGACGGCACCACGGCGACCCAGTGGACGGCGAGCTGGGCGAGCGGTCTGATCGAGGGCGCCCCTCGGCCGCCGCATTCGTGAGATGGCACAAACCACGCCGACGTCGTCGTGTGTTCGGCCAGCCTGTGCCGCAGCAACCGTACGGGAGTTCCCCGGCACGTTGTAAAGTGCGCTGATGATCGCGACTACCCCCGAGTATCAGGGGCGCGAGTCGCGCCGTATTTCCTTACAGCCAGGAGCATGAGTTCATGACACAAGCCGCCGCATCGGCCGGTGAGCTGACCGCATTGGGCACCCCGTTGCGTCCTTTTCGCTTCGGGGCTGCGGGCGAGGGGAACAAGCAGGAAGGCGGCGCCCGCAAGTTCATCCAGACGGCGCAGCAGGCCGAGGAGTACGGGTTCGACACCTTTTTCGTGCCCGATCACCTCGGTGATCAGATCGGTCCGATCGCCGCGCTCGGCGCACTGAGCCAGGCCACCGAGAAGATCCGCCTTGGTACGTCGGTGCTGGCCAACGGCTTCCGCCACCCCGTGGTGCTCGCCAAGGACCTGGCCACCATCGACGTGCTGTCGAAGGGCCGCCTCGAGGTGGGCGTCGGCGCGGGCTGGAAGCAGGACGAGTACCTGGCCGCGGGCCTGGTCTACGACTCGCCGGGCGTGCGTCTGGCCAAGCTGGACGAGGCGCTGACCATCCTCGACGTGCTGCTGCGCGGCCAGGAGTGCACTTTCGAGGGCAAGTACTACCAGGTCAAGGGCATCAAGGGCACCCCGCGTCCGCGGCAGGGCCCGCGCCCGCCGATCTGCACCGGCGGCGGCGGACCGAAGATGCTGCGCCTGGCCGCCAAGCACGCCGACATCATCTCGATCGTTCCGGTCACCACCAAGAACGGTAAGGGTCTGCTCTCCGGCATCACCATGGAGAAGACCATCGAGAAGGTGAACCTGATCAGAGAGGCCGCGGGCGAGCGGTTCGACCAGATCGAACTGAACTGGGCCATCACCGCGATCGTCATCACCGACGATCGGGAGAAGACCGCCGAAATGGCGCTCTCGGCCATCGACCGCGGTCTGCATCCCGACCTCGAGGTCGACACCAAGCTCTCGGTCGAGGACATCCTGAATTCGCCTTACGTGGCGATCGGGACGTTCGAGGAGATCGCCGAACAGATCCGTCGTGTGCGGCAACTCACGTCGATGTCGTATGTCGGCGTCTTCCCCACCCAGATGGACGCGTTCGCACCGGTTATCCCCCTGCTGCGGGAAGAGTGACCCGGTCTTCTCTGTAACATGTCTCTGGTTTGAGAACATCTAGCCAATAGCGGTCACCGCGCAGACCGCGTCGAATTTGCAGGTTTGGCTCTAGGACGACGAGCACCCGCGGGCGAAAGCGAGTCGGGGCCTCACAGGTAACAGGCGGCGTCGCCGCCGTCCTGCTGCGTGTGCCTCGGAGGAGAAGAAGGAATGGAAGAGACTTTCGACGACTACCTGGACGAAACCGGGAACATCCGTATTCCCGAGGATCACACCCTGGTTGATCACGTCGAGAAGCACACCCGCAACGACGCGAACACGCTCGCGTACCGCTACATCGACTACTCGCGGGAACGCGATGGCGAGGTGCACGAGCTGACGTGGCAGCAATTCGGTGTTCGGCTGCGCGCGGTGGCCGCCCGTCTGCAGCAGGTGACCAAGCCGGGCGACCGGGTCGCGATCCTCGCTCCGCAGGGCCTCGACTACGTGGTCTCCTTCTTCGCCGCCATCTACGCGGGCACCATCTCGGTGCCGCTGTTCGACCCGGACGAGCCGGGTCACACCGACCGCCTGCACGCGGTGCTCGGCGACTGTGAGCCCTCGGCCATCCTGACCGCGAGCTCCTCCGCGGCCGGGGTGCGTCAGTTCTTCCGCGCGCTACCCGCGGCGCAGCGCCCGCGCATCATCGCGGTCGACGCGATCCCGGACAGCGTCGGCGAGACCTGGGTCCGCCCGGACATCAAGATCGACGACATCGCCTACCTGCAGTACACCTCGGGTTCGACCCGGGTTCCGGCCGGTGTGGAGATCACCCACCGGGCCGTCGGCACCAACCTGCTGCAGATGGTCCACTCCATCAACCTGGACTGGAACTCGCGCGGCGTCACCTGGCTGCCGCTGTTCCACGACATGGGTCTGCTGACGGTGATCCTGCCCGCGGTGGGCGGCAAGTACATCACCATCATGTCGCCGAGCGCGTTCGTGCGCCGCCCGTACCGCTGGATCAAGGAACTCGCCGCGGTCTCCGACGGCGCCGGGACCTTCGCCGCCGCACCGAACTTCGCCTTCGAGCACGCCGCGGCGCGCGGTCTGCCGAAGCCGGGCGAGTCGCTGGATCTGTCGAACGTCATCGGCCTGATCAACGGCAGCGAGCCGGTCACCACCTCCTCGATGAAGAAGTTCAACGAGGCGTTCGCGCCGTACGGCCTGCCCAAGACCGCGATCAAGCCCTGCTACGGCATGGCCGAGGCGACCCTGTTCGTCTCCGCGACCAAGGCCGAGGACGAGGCGAAGGTCGTCTATGTCGACCGCAACGAGCTCAACGCCGGTCGGATGGTGAAGATCGACCAGAACGCCGAGAACGCCATCGCGCAGGTGTCCTGCGGTTACGTGGCGAAGTCGCAGTGGGCCGTGATCGTGGACCCGGAGACCGTCGAGAGCGACGGCGGCGGCCACGAGCTGCCCGACGGCCGGGTCGGCGAGATCTGGCTGCACGGCAACAACATGGGCATCGGCTACTGGGGCCGTCCCGACGAGACCGCGAAGACCTTCCAGAACAAGGTCACCGAGCGGCTCGCCGAGGGCAGCCACGCCGAGGGCGCCGAGGCCGACGGGCACTGGATGCGCACCGGCGACTACGGCGTGTACTTCGAGGGCGAGCTCTACATCACCGGCCGCGTCAAGGACTTGGTGATCGTGGACGGCCGCAACCACTACCCGCAGGACCTCGAGTACTCGGCGCAGGAAGCGAGCAAGGCGCTGCGCCCCGGCTTCGTGGCCGCGTTCTCGGTGCCCGCCAACCAGCTGCCGCCCGAGGTCTTCGAGCAGGGTAGCCACTCCGGCCTGAAGACGTTCGACGCCGACGACGCCTCCGAGCAGCTCGTCATCGTCGGCGAGCGCGGCCCGGGCGCGGGCAAGGCCGATCCGCTGCCGATCGCCGACGCGGTGCGCGCGGCCGTCTCGCAGCGCCACGGCGTCACCGTGCGCGACGTGCTGCTGGTTCCCGCGGGCTCGATTCCGCGCACCTCCAGCGGCAAGATCGCCCGGCGCGCCTGCAAGACCGCTTATCTGGAGGGAACCTTGCGCGGTGGTTACACCCAGCAGGCTTTCCCCGATGCACCGGAAGAGTAATTGCCCAGGGTGAGTTAGAAGCCGACCAGCGACGCTCGGCGCGGATCTCATCCACGCCGAGCGTCAATTCACGGCGCGCCCGGTTACGCAGACAGGTAGCTTGAGGAATTGATGGCTGACAACGAGGGCACGCCCACCCAGACGACCGAAATCGCCTCCGCCGCCACGGAAGGCGCGGCCGCGCCTGCCGCCACGGACATCTCGGTGGCCGAACTGCGAGAGTGGTTGCGCCGCTGGGTCGCCGACGCGACCGGGCAGCCGATCGAGCAGATCACGGTGGATCGGCCGATGGAGGAGTTCGGGCTCGCCTCGCGCGACGCGCTCGCCCTCGGCGGCGACATCGAGGAACTCACCGGGGTCATGCTGAACGCGACCGTCGTCTACAAGCATCCGACCATCGCGTCGTTGGCCGAGGTCATCGTGCACGGTGAGCCCGAGGCGCCCGAGGAGTCGGCGGACGACGCTTTCTACACCGCCCGTTTCACCCCGGGCGAGGCGCACGACATCGCGATCGTCGGTCTTTCCACCCGGCTGCCCGGTGCGGGCGACACCCCGGAGTCGACCTGGGAGTTCCTGATCAACCGCGGCGACGGCATCCGGGAAAGGCCCGAAGGTCGCTGGTCGGAGTTCCTGAGCGAGCCCGAAGTCGCGAAGGCTGTCGCCGAGGGCAATACGCTCGGCGGCTACCTGGACCAAGAGGTCGTCAAGGGCTTCGACGCCGAGTTCTTCGCGATGTCGCCGATCGAAGTCGAGCGCGTCGATCCGCAGCAGCGACTCATGATGGAGCTGACCTGGGAGGCGCTCGAGCACGCCAGGATTCCGGCGAGCGAGCTGCGCGGTGAGTCGGTCGGCGTCTTCATCGGTTCGTCCGCCAACGACTTCCAGCTGATCGCGGCGCTCGGCCTCGGCGGCGAGCGCGACGGCAACCTGCCCGCGACGGCGCAGGGATACGCCATCATGGGCAGCGTCTCCAGCATCATCCCCAACCGGGTGTCCTACTTCTTCGACTTCCGTGGTCCGTCGGTCTCCGTCGATACGGCCTGCTCGTCGACGATCGTCGCCGTGCACCAGGCGGTGCGTGCGCTGCGCGACGGCGATGCCGATCTGGCGCTGGCGGGCGGCATCAACATGATCCTGACGCCGATGGCCACGCTCGGCTTCGACATGGGCGGCGGCGTCGCGAAGGACGGCCACATCAAGGCCTTCTCCTCCGACGCCGACGGTATGGTGCGGTCCGAAGGCGGCGGCCTGGTCGTGCTGAAGCGACTGACCGACGCGGAGCGGGACGGCGACCGGATTCTCGCCGTCATCAAGGGTTCCGCGGTCAACAACGACGGCCGTTCCAACGGTCTGCTGGCGCCGAACCCGGACGCGCAGGCCGACGTGCTGCGCGCGGCCTACCGCGATGCGGGCATCAAGCCCTCCACCGTCGACTACATCGAGGCGCACGGCACCGGCACGCCGATCGGCGACCCGATCGAGGCCGACGCGCTCGGCCAAGTGGTCGGTCGCGGTCGCGACGCCGACAAGCCCGCGCTGCTCGGCTCGGCCAAGACCAACTTCGGCCACCTCGAGTCCGGCGCGGGCGCGGCCAGCTTGGCCAAGGTGATCATGGCGTTCCAGCACAACGTCATTCCGCCCAACATCAACTACGCGGGCCCGAGCCCGTTCATTCCGTTCGAGCAGGCGCGGCTGAAGGTCGTCGACGCGCCGACCGAGTTCCCGCGCTACAGCGGCGTCGCCACCGTCGGCATCTCCGGCTTCGGCTTCGGCGGCACCAACGCGCATGTCGTGCTTCAGGAGTACGTGGCGTCTGCTGCCGCACCCGCTCAGGGTGCGCCGGTCGAAGTGTCTGCTGAACAGAATCTGGACGACGAGACCACCGACGTGGTCGCCGAGGCCACCGAGATCGTCGCCGAGGCCGAGGCGGAAGCCGTCGAGGCTGCGGCCGCCGAGGTGGAAGCAGCCGAGGTGGAAACCGCGGCGCCCGCCGAATGGTCGGCCGACCGCGAAGAGCCGCTGCCGGTGATCCTCGCGGTGTCCGGCTACCTGCCCTCACGCCGCAAGCGCGCCGCCGCCGTGCTCGCCGACTGGCTGGAGTCCGACGCTGGTCGCGACGTCCCGCTCGCCGACGTGGCCCGTTCGCTGGCCAAGCGCAGCCACTGGCGTTCGCGCGGCGTCGTGGTCGCCAAGACGCACGAAGAGGCCGTCGCCGGTCTGCGCGCGATCGCCGCGGGCAAGCCGGGCACCGGCGTCTTCACCGCCGACGCCCCGGCCGCGCAGGGCCCGATGTGGGTGCTCGCCGGATTCGGCGCGCAGCACCGCAAGATGGGCAAGCAGCTCTACCTGGAGAACTCGATCTTCCGCGCCACCGTCGACCAGGTCGACGAGCTGGTGCAGGACGAGGCCGGTTACTCGATTCGCGAGCTGATCCTGGACGACGCCCAGGACTACACCGTCGGCACCTCGCAGGTCGGCATCTTCACCATCCAGATCGGTCTGGCCGCGCTGCTGCGCGCGCACGGCGCCGAGCCCACCGCCGTCGTCGGCCACTCGATGGGCGAGGTCGCGGGCGCTTACATCGCGGGCGGTCTCGCGCTCGAGGACGCGGTGCGGGTGATCTGCGCCCGTTCGCGCCTGATGGGCGAGGGCGAGCAGATGATCAGCGACGACGACGTGCGCAACATGGCGCTGGTCGAGCTCAGCGCCGCCGACGTCGAGGCGATGCTGCCGGAGTACCCCGACGTGGAGGTCGCGGTGTACGCCGCGCCGACCAACACGGTGATCGGCGGCCCGACCGAGCAGGTGCAGGCGATCGTCGCCAAGGTCGAGGAGGCGGGCAAGTTCGCCCGCGTGCTGCAGACCCGCGGCGCGGGCCACACCTCGCAGATGGATCCGCTGCTCGGCGAGCTGGCCGCGGAGCTGGCCGGTATCGAGCCGACCCGCATGAAGACGGGCCTGTACTCGACGGTGAACAAGGAGCAGTACTACCGTCCCGGCCACGACCCGATCCACGACGAGGACTACTGGGTCAAGAACATGCGCCACAGCGTGTACTTCACCAACGCGGTGAAGCTCGCGGTGGACTCCGGGCACACCACGTTCCTGGAACTCGCGCCGAATTCCGTTGCGCTGATGCAGGTTCTGGGCACCACCTTCGCCGCGGGGCTGCACGACGCGCAGCTCATCCCGACGCTCAAGCGCAAGGAAGACGAGTCGGCGGGCGTGATCTCCGCGCTGGCCCAGCTCTACGTGCACGGTCACGCCGTCGACCTGCCCTCGCTGCTGCCCGCCGGTGACTACGCCGACGTGCCGCGAACGGTGTTCGTGCGCAAGGAGTACTGGCCGAAGGCGCAGATGACCAGCGGCAGCGGCAACACCAAGGTCCCCGGCGCGCACGTCGCGCTGCCGGACGGCCGCCACGTCTGGGAGGTCCAGGCGGGCGCCGTCACCGAGCTGCCCGCGCTCGTACGCGCCGCGGCGGCGCAGGTGCTCAGTGATGTCGCCCTCGGTGCATCCGTGCCGCACGGCGCGCTGCCCGCGGCGGGCACCCTCACCACCACGCTGACCCCGCACCTCGGCGGCGCGTCGGTGCAGGTGCATGCCAAGGAGGGCAACGCCTTCCGCTTGCTCTTCGAAGCTGTCGTGACCTCCGGCGCCGCGCTGCCGGAAACCGCTGTCGCGCAACCGGTTACCGAAACCGCGGTCGCGACGGTCACCGAGCCCGAGGTCGTGGAGACCTTCGGCGACCGCTGGGACCCCAACGGCAGCCAGACCATCGAGCAGCGGCTCGCGATCATCGTCGCCGAGTCCATGGGCTACGCGGTCGAGGACCTGCCGATGGAGATCCCGCTCATGGAGCTGGGTCTGGACTCGCTGATGGCCATGCGCATCAAGAACCGCGTCGAGTACGAATTCGACATCCCGCAGCTGCAGATCCAGGCCGTGCGCGACGCCAACCTCAACGAGGTCGGCAAGGTGCTGCGCTACGCCATCGAGCACCGCGACGAGGTGCAGGCCATGGCCGACAAGCAGGCCGCGGGTGAGGAGATCGCCGTCGACGGCGACTTCATCGCCGCGGCGCGTTCGGCCCTGGAATCGGGCGAGGATCCGGCCGCCGCGGTGAAGGCCGCTGGCGCGCCGGTGCCGGGGCTCGACGCCGAGAACACCACGATCGAGGCCGAGGCGGAAAAGATTGTCGCCGAGGCGGAATCGGCCGCGGTCGCCGCGACGGTCGAGGCGCCCTCGGAGCCGCAGGAAGACGCCGCTGCCGCGCTCTTCGGCGAGCAGCAGTCGCAGGCCGACGAGGACGGCGTGCCGCCGCGCGACGCCGCCGAGCGGCTGACCTACGCCAGCTGGGCCGTTGTCACGGGCAAGTCGGCGGGCGGCATCTTCAACACCCTGCCGATCCTGGAGGAGGAGGTCGCCGAGAAGCTGGCGGCCCGCCTCACCGACCGGGTCGGCGCCGAGGTCACCGTCGACGACGTGCTCGACTCGGAGACCATCGAGCAGCTCGCCGAAATCGTGCGCGGACTGCAAGACAGTGGTGCCGACGTGGAGGGCTTCATCCGTCCCCTGCGCCCGCGTGCCGAGGGCTCGAATGCCGTGCCGGTCTTCGTCTTCCACCCGTCGGGCGGCAACACGTTGGTCTACGAACCGCTGCTCAAGCGGCTTCCGGCCGACACCCCGATGTACGGCTTCGAGCGCGTCGAAGGCGATATCGAGGAGCGCGCGCGGCAGTACCTGCCCGAGCTGCGCAAGATCCAGGGCAACGGACCTTACGTGCTGTACGGCTGGTCGCTCGGCGCGGTCTTCGCGCTCACGGTGGGACAGCTGCTGCGCGCGGAAGGCGCCGACGTGCGCTACGTCGGACTGATCGACCTCGCGATCCCGGCCGAGCCGGAGGACAACAGCCCGGCCGAGCGAGTCCGGCGCATCCAGCGCTACCAGGAATTCGCGAAGAAGACCTACGGCATCGAGGGCGAACTGCCCGAGGAGCAGCTCATGGAGCTGGCCGGTGCCGACGACGACGAGCAGTACACGATCGTCACCAACCTCATCAAGCTGACCGGCGCCAAGATCCCGGGTGGTGTGCTCGAACACCAGCGCACCTCCTGGGTCGAAGGACGGCACCTGGCCAAGACCACGCCGACCCGCTATGACGGCAACGTTGTGCTCTATCTCGCCGATCGCTACCACGACGGGATGATCGAACTCGAGCCGCGCTACGCGGACCGGCGCCCCAACGGCGGCTGGGACGAGTACATCCCCAACCTCGAGGTCATCCACATTCCGGGTGATCATCTGCAGATCGTCGACGAGCCGCGGATCGGCAAGATCGGTGCCGACCTGACCGCGAAGCTCGGGGAAATCGAGGCGAAAGGCGCACAGTGAGCACTACTGCCGAGAAACTCGCCGACCTGCGGAAACGTCTGGATCTGGCGCAGGAACCGGCGGGTGAAGCGGGGGTCGCGAAACGGGCCAAGAAAGGCATCCCCAGCGCCCGCGACCGGATCAACATGCTGCTCGATCCGGGAACCTTCGTGGAAATCGGCGCTCTGGTGCGCAAGCCCGGTGATCCCACCGCGCTGTACGGCGACGGCGTGGTCACCGGCCACGGCCTCGTGGACGGCAGACCCGTGGCGGTGTTCTCCCACGACCAGACCGTGTACGGCGGGTCGGTCGGCGAGATGTTCGGCCGCAAGGTCGCCTACATCATGGAGTACGCCGCCAAGGTCGGCTGCCCGGTCGTCGGCATCAACGACTCCGGCGGCGCGCGCGTTCAGGAGGCGGTCACCTCGCTGGCCTGGTACGCCGAACTCGGCAGACGCCAGGAGCCGCTGTCCGGCCTCGTTCCGCAGGTGTCGATGATTCTCGGCAAGTGCGCGGGCGGCGCGGTGTACGCCCCCATCAACACCGACGTGGTGGTGGCGACCGAAGAGGCGTACATGTTCGTCACCGGCCCCAAGGTGATCCGCGAGGTCACCGGCGAGGACGTCAGCCTGGAGGAGCTGGGCGGCGCGCGGAGCCAGGCCGAGTACGGCAACATCCATCACGTCGCCAAGGACGAGACGGCCGCGTTCCAGTGGGTCCGCGACTACCTGAGCTTCCTGCCGACCAGCTGCACGGAGCGGGCGCCGATCGTGAATCCCGGCCTGGAGCCGGAAGTCACCGATTCCGACCGCGAACTGAACTCGATCGTGCCCGACTCCGACAACGCGGGCTACGACATGCACGAGATCCTGCTGCGCATCTTCGACGACGGCGATTTCCACGAGATCGGCGCGACCGCGGGACGCAACATCATCACCGGCTTCGCCAGGGTGGACGGTCGCAGCGTCGGCGTGGTCGCCAACCAGCCGATGGTGTACGCCGGTGCGCTGGACGCCCGCGCCTCGGACAAGGCCGCGCATTTCGTCCGCCTCTGCGACGCCTTCGAGCTCCCGCTGGTCTTCGTGGTGGACACGCCCGGCTTCCTGCCCGGTGTGGAACAGGAGAAGATCGGCGTCATCAAGCGCGGCGGCCGCTTCCTGTTCTCCTTCGTGGAGGCGAGCGTGCCCAAGGTGACGGTCGTGATCCGCAAGTCCTACGGCGGCGGCTACGCCGTGATGGGCTCCAAGCAGCTCGGCGCCGACGTGAACCTGGCCTGGCCGACCGCCCGCATCGCGGTCATGGGCGCGGAGAGCGCGGTGAGCCTGATCGGGGCGCGGCAGATCGAGGCGGCGCCGGAGGAGCAGCGCGACGCGGTGCGCAAGCAGATGATCGACTTCTACAACGCGACCGTGGCGACGCCGTGGGTGGCCGCCGAGCGCGGGTACATCGACGCCGTCATCGAGCCGTCGAGCACCCGCCTGGAGCTACGCCGCGCTCTGCAGCTGCTGCAGGACAAGCAGCTCGAGCGCAACCCGCGCAAGCATCACCTGCTGCCGCTGTAACTTCCCAGCGAATCGAAATCGGGCCGTACTCCCTTGGGAGACGGCCCGATTCGCGTTCCTATGTTCGGCGCTCAGCCGATGCTCGCGGATTCGATGACGACGGCCTCGAGCGGTACGTCCTGGTGCATGCCCGCCGAGCCGGTCCGCACGCCCGCGATCTTGTCGACCACCTCGGCGCCGTCCACGACCGCGCCGAACACGGTGTAGCCCCAGCCGGACGGCGTGGGCGCCGAGTGGTTCAGGAAGTCGTTGTCGGCGACGTTGATGAAGAACTGCGCGGTGGCCGAGTGCGGGTCGTTGGTCCGCGCCATCGCGACGGTGTACTTGTTGTTCTTCAGGCCGTTGTTCGCCTCGTTCTGGATCGGGGCGTTGGTGCCCTTCTGGCGCATGTCGGGCTCGAAGCCGCCGCCCTGGATCATGAAGTTCGGGATCACGCGGTGGAAAATCGTGCCGTTGTAGTGGCCGGCGTTCACGTAGTCCACGAAGTTCTGCACCGTCTTGGGCGCCTTCTCCGCGTCCAACTCCAGGACGATCGCTCCGAAATTCGTCTCGAGATTCACCTTGGTCATACCCACACCTTTCCATTCGACCGGTAATGGGTCAGCACGTCGGGTCGTGTTTCGGGGTGAAAAGTACCCCGGCCAGAAATTCGGCGAACTCACAGCACGCTTCCGGGACCCGGTGCCGTCCCGTTATTCGCTAGCATTGCCAACCGTGCCCGACGCCGCAACCGCTGTCTTGACGAAGCCTCCCGCCGCACCCGAGGTCCGACCGAAGGACTATCGAACGGCGCGAATAATCGCGCTGGTGGCCGGGGTGCTCGGCGCGCTGCTGGCGCTGGCCACGCCGTTCCTGCCCGTCGAGCAGACCACCGCGGTGCTGAAGTGGCCGCAGGGCGGCACGCTGGGCAACGTGCAGGCGCCGCTGATGTCGCAGGTGCCGACCGGCCTGCGGGCGACCATCCCGTGTTCCGCGGTGGCGTCGTTGCCCGCACAGGGCGGCATGCTGCTGGCCACCGCGCCGCCGCAGGGCGACCGTGCGGCGCTGGAGGCCATGTTCGTGCGAGTCTCCGAGTCGTCGGTCGACGTGGTGGACCGCAACGCGGTGGTCGCGTCGGCCGAGCGTGAGCGGATGGGCGAGTGTTCCTCGATCGTCATCACCTCCGATCGCGAGCGCACCCACGCCGCGTTCGAGGGACTGACCAGGACCGTCGACCAGCCGGTCGAGGGCGGACGCGGCGTCGAGAGCGTCCAGGTTCCGGTCGAGGGTCAGCTGATCGGTGATCTGCGGCCGCAGGTGGTGGGCGTCTTCTCCGATCTGAAGGGCGCGGTCCCGGCCGGTCTGGCCTTCGACATGACTGTCGACACCCGGTTCAGCTCCAGCCCGACGCTCGTCAAGATGATCGCGATGATCGCGGCGCTGCTGTGCACCCTCGTCGCGCTGGGGGCGCTGGCCCGCCTGGACAGCAGCGACGGCCGCGGACACCGCCGCTTCCTGCCCGCCAACTGGCTGAAGCCGACCTGGGCGGACGGCGCGGTGATCGGCACCCTGCTGCTGTGGCACTTCGTCGGCGCCAACACCTCCGACGACGGCTACATCCTGAGCATGGTGCGGGTGGCCCCGGAGGCGGGCTACATGGCCAACTACTTCCGCTGGTACGGCGTGCCGGAGGCGCCGTTCGGCTGGTACTACTACGTGATCCAGGTGTTCGCCGAGATCTCCACGGCGAGCCCGTGGGTGCGTCTGCCCGCGTTGGCCTGCGCCATCCTCTGCTGGATGGTGATCAGCCGCGAGGTGGTGCCCCGCCTCGGGCGCGGCGTGCGCGCGAGCAAGGTGGCGCTGTGGACCGGCGGCCTGGTGTTCCTCGCCTTCTGGCTCCCGTTCGACAACGGCCTGCGCTCGGAGCCGATCGTCGCGCTCGGCGCGCTGCTGACCTGGGTCTCCATCGAGCGCGCCATCGCGACCGGACGCCTGCTGCCCGCCGCGGCGGCGGTGCTGATCGCCGCGTTCACGCTGGCGGCCGCGCCGACCGGTCTGATGTGCGTCGCGGCGCTGCTCGCCGGTATCCGTCCGCTGGTGCGGGTCGTGGTGCGCAGGCACCGCGAACACGGCGCGCTGCCGCTGCTCGCGCCGATCGCGGCGGCGGGCGTGCTCGTGCTGACGGTGGTCTACAGCGATCAGACCTTCGCCGGTATCCAGGAAGCGAACCGGGTGCGTCAGGCCACCGGCCCGAACCTGGCCTGGTACGAGGACTACCTGCGCTACTACTACCTGTTCGTGGAGACGGTGGACGGCTCGCTCTCGCGCCGCTTCGCCTTCCTGATCATGCTGCTGTGCCTGTTCACCACCATGCTGGTGCTGCTGCGGCGCAGGCGGGTGCCCGGCATCGCGAGCGGTCCGACCTGGCGGTTGATGGGCATCGTGCTCGGCACGATCTTCTTCATGATGTTCAACCCGACGAAGTGGACCCACCACTTCGGCGCGTACGCGGGCATCGCCGGTTCGCTGGCGGCGGTCACGGCCGTCGCTGTCTCGGCGAGCGCGTTGCGCGCACGCAAGAACCGGGCGATATTCCTCGCGGGCCTGCTGTTCGTGCTGGCGATCGCGTTCTCCGGCATCAACGGCTACTGGTACGTGTCCAGCTTCGGCGTGCCGTGGTTCGACAAGCGGATCTCGCTGAGCGGCTACCAGTCGAACACGGTGATGCTGGTCCTGTTCGGCCTCGCGCTCGCGCTGGTCGCCTGGTCCGCGCTGCGCGAGGACTACGCCAAGCCGCAACCCTCGGCGAAGACGGTGCGGGGCAAGCGGATTCGCAAGTTCGCCGCCATCCCGCTGACCGTGGTCGCCGCGATGATGGTGCTGCTCGAAGTGGCCTCGCTGGCCAAGGGCGCCTACTCGCAGTACCCCGCGTACTCGCTGGCCCGCTCCAACTTCGACGCGCTCGGCGGCAACATGTGCGGCCTGGCCAACGACGTGCTGGTGGAGTCCGACCCGAACGGCGGACGACTGAACCCGATCATCGATCCGGCCGACCCGCCTGCCAACGGCGACCCGCTGGCGGGCGCGAAGCCGGTGGGCTTCGATCCCAACGGCGTGCCGGACGACCTGTCCGCCGACAGCGTCGAGGTGAAGCCGGGCACCGGCAACACCTCCACCCAGTCGGTCGGCGCGGCCTTCGCCGAGGGCGAGAGCGCGGGCACCGGCGGCGGTCAGGGCGCGCTCGGCGTCAACGGCAGCACCGTGGCCCTGCCCTTCGGTCTCGACCCGGCGACCACGCCGATCATGGGCAGCTACCAGGAGGGCGTGCAGCAGCCCGCCAACCTGACCTCGAGCTGGTACGAGCTGCCCGCGCGCTCGGCCGAACGCCCGCTGGTGGTGATCTCGGCCGCCGGACGCATCCTCTCCTTCGACGACACCGGCTCGATGAAGTACGGCCAGTCGCTGACGGTGGACTACGGCCGCCGCCAGCCCGACGGCAGCGTGCAGAAACTCGGCACCTACCTGCCGCGCGACATCGGCCCGTTCCCGTCCTGGCGCAACCTGCGGGTGCCGCTGGACGAGCTCGCGCCGGACGCCGACGCGGTGCGCATCGTCGCCAATGACCCGATCCTGATCGGTGACCAGTGGCTGGCGTTCACCCCGCCGCGGATGCCGAAGCTGAACTCGCTCAACGACTTCCTCGGTTCCGAGCAGCCGATCCTGCTGGACTGGGCGGTGGGTCTGCAATTCCCGTGCCAGCGGCCGTTCTACCACGAGAACGGCGTGGCCGAGGTGCCGAAGTACCGCATCCTGCCGGACCGGCCGCTGGCCATCAGCTCCACCAACACCTGGCAGGCCGAGGAATTCGGCGGCCCGCTCGGTTTCGCGCAGATGCTGGCCAAGTCGACCACCATGCCGACCTATCTGAAGGACGACTGGGCGCGCGACTGGGGTTCGCTGGAGCGCTACGACCAGTACGACCCGAACGCCAAGCCCGCCCGCCTGGAGACCGGGACGGCGAACCGTTCCGGCATGTGGTCGCCGGGCGATATGCGGGTGTTCTGACCCGAAACGTAGGCAGGGCCGTGCCGCAGGTGAGAATTCACCGGCGCACGGCCCTGTGCGTTTTCGGGGGGACGTAGTAGGGATTTCGGACAGACTCGTACTCACGGCTTTTCGGCTTTCGCCGGGCCGCCGCGGGTGAGGTTTCGGGGGGTCGGCTCAGACCTCGAGCATGCGGCGCCCGAGTTCGCGGCGCAGGACCTCCTGGGAAGGGAGGCGGCCGAGTACCCGCTGCACCGCAGGGCGTATTTCGCGCTTTTCCTCGTCGGTGAGCAGATCGACGAGATCGCGCAGATCCATGTCATCGAAGGCTGCTGTCATACCCACAAGATTACGGTCCAAACGCGGCCGCGTCTCGTATTCGAATCATCGGTTACGGAGGTGTCACCTCATCGAAACCGACAGTGCGTCAGGCGGTTTCGTGGGCAGCCCGAGACGCGGGGCGGCGGTTCGAAACCGACCGTACGGCCTCCCGGTCGGTAGGGCGACCGGCGACCTGTTCGGCGTCGAACTCCCCGTCGTCCCGGCCGATTCGTGCCGGGACGACGCATCCCGAATCCTCGCCCGGCCGGAGCGAAGACGCCTCGACCCCGCGCGTGGCCGTGACGCCTACTTCACCCGAATCGGGTCGTCCTTCGCGATGCCGCCGCGCGTCACCGCCGTGACCCCGATCGACGCGGGCCGCGCCTCGGGATCATACGGCGTGAACTGCTCCAGCGAACCCCAATCGCGTGCCCAGTCGTGGTCGAGATAGGTCGGCACCGTCTCGGCCTTCAGCAGCAGTCCGGTCCAGCCGAGCGGGCCGCCGCCGATGTCGTCCTGCCAGGCGTTGGAGGCGTCGGAGCCGACGCGGTCGGGCAGGATCCGCCACTTCGGCGCCTCGGCGACGCCGTCGTGGTGGTCGAACGGTCGCTGGCACGGGAAGGCCAGGCCGACGTGCCAGTCCAGCAGCACCGGATCCGATTCCCCGACAACCGAATTCAGGGTCGCCAGGCGCGGCAGGCGCGGCGGGGTGACGGCGAGCCACTGCTTCGAGGTGATGTCGTTGTCCACCGCGACCAGGCGCACCGCGTTCGCCTCGGCGGGCAGCCGATCGAGCGGCACCCGCAGATTGCGCCAGGACGGGGCCCCGCCGATGTCGAGCGGGTTCACCGAGCCCAGCGCGGTCACCGCGCCGTCGGCGCCGCGGGTTCCGTACTCCAGGCGCAGGTCCTGGCCGTAGGTGACCACGCCGTCGGCGTCCACCGACCTGATCCGGCCCGCCGCGGTGATGGCGAGCACGCGGTAGGCGGGGTCGTGGCGCATTCTGTCGGTGAGCTCGAGGCGGTACCACTGCGAGGTCAGCGACGACTGCTTCTGCTCGCCCTCCTGGTAGGAGCCCATGACCGGGGTGCGCGCCGGGTCGAGGCCGAACGGCAGCGCCACGGTGCTGCCGTTGATGCCCGCCTGCTCGGTGGAGCCGCCGCCGGTGCCCGCGCCGGTGGTGTTGGTGGTCTTGTTCTTCGAGTCCTTGTCCACCGTGTTCGCGCCGCCCGTGGTGGTCTCCTCCGCGTCGGCGGTCAGGTCGCTCGCGACGCCGTTGGGGGAGAAGCCCTTCGATTCGGCGTCGAGACCGTCGGCTGGCGTGCCCTCGTAGGGCAGCAGCAGCGAGTCGGGGGTGTCGGTTTCGACCAGCACCTCGTCGGCCAGCGCGCACGGATTGCCGCGCAGCGATTCGACATTCGACTTGGCGATCGAGTACGCCGGGTACTGGGTGGCCGCGGCCTTGGCCAGCGAGGCGAACTCGAACAGCACGAGCAGCGCGGCGGCGATGGTCAGCGGCGCGGATGCCAGCCGGTCGAAACCGTTGGCGGGCTTGGTCCTTTCGCGCCGGTAGGGCTCGCGGTAGTGGAACCAGAGCGCGAGCAGCAGTGCGACGCCGGTCAGGCCGAGGAACAGCGTCGAGATGCCCTTGCCCGCCACCAGCGGCGCCTTGTCCCACCACGGCACGCCGTAGCTGGAGACGTACCACCAGCCGTTGGAGCCGGTGAAGGTGATCGCGAGCAGGAACAGCACGGCGGCCGCGAACAGCGCACGGTTGCGGGCGGAGCGAATCGCCGCCGTGCCCACCGCGACGGCGGCCAGCGCCGCCAGCGATCCGGCCAGGCCCGCGTAGACGCCGAAGTGGTGGGTCCACTTGGTCGGCGTGAACATCATCAGGAACAGCGAGGCGAACACGATGCCGAGGATGCGCACCGAGGGACCGCGCGAGGTGCCGGGAATGCGCCCCTTGCGCAGCACTTGGAGCACGCAGACCAGCAGGCACAGCAGCATGAGCAGCACGCCGAAACGCCGGGACAGCGAGCCGTCCGGGGCGAGCATGAGCAGCGAGTCCCAGCGGGTGCGCTCGTCGAACCAGGCCACGTTCGGGCCGACGACCGTGCGCACGCGGGTCGCCTCCATCACCGTCGACAGGGTCTGATCGGCGAAAACCGCGATCAGCACGAGGGTTCCGGCCGCGAGACCGGGAAACACCAGCGCGGAGTAGCGGAAGACCTTGGCGCCGAAGGAGTCCGTGGCCGAGCCGCGCGCCCGCTTCACGATGATCTCCAGCACCGGCCGCGATCCGGCGATCAGCGCGGCGACGCAGATCAGGCCGGTCGGGCCGGCCGCGAGCGAGAAGGCCGCGATGAGCACGGCGACGGCGGCGGGCAGCAGCCTGCCGGTGGCGATGGCGCGCTCGATGGAGCACCAGGTGAGCAACGCGCCCGCGGCGATCAGCGGTTCCGGGCGCAGCCCGTTGTCGTAGGGGAGCCAGAAGGCGAGGAAGACCAGTCCCGCCGTCCACAGCGCGACCCGGTCGCGGCGCACCCGAGCGCCCAAGCGCGGCAGCACCTCTCGGCTGATCACCAGCCACGAGACGATCCCGGCGAGCAGCGTCGGCAGGCGCATCCACGGGCTGGCGTCGGAGATCTTGGTCATCCAGGCCAGCACCTCGTAGGACCAGCCGAACGGGGCCTCCGGCACCGCGAACCAGCGGTAGTAGTTGGCCATATAGCCCGAATGCTCCGAGGCCCGCGCCATATTGAGGATGTAGCCGTCGTCGGAGGTATTCGCGCCGATGACGTGCCAGGCCACCAGTGCGCCGAGCACCACGGCGTCGGCGGGGGAGAAGCGCCACCAGTGCGCGGGCAGGAAGCGGCGGGCCCGCCTGCCGTCGCCGGTGTCGATCAGATGCAGTGCGACGAGCGCGATGATCGTGCAGACCGCGGCCGCGATCATGGCGGCCAGTTTCAGTGCGCTCGGTGTGGAGGAGAACCGGGAGTCGATGTCGGCGCGCAGCTTCGCGCCGCCGAGCTGTTCGGCGGTCAGATCGGTGAACACGCCGACCACCTGCGGCCGGATGTCACGGTCGATCGTGTTGCGGAAGGCGGTGCCGTCTTCGCGTCGCACGCCGGTGAATTCGACGGTGGTCGCGGCCGCGGTCGAGACGATCTCGATCCCGCCGCAGGACGCGATTTCGGCCACCGGCGCGGACAACAGCGGAATGTCGCGTTGCAGCACCGAGAGCGTGCCGTCCGCGATCGAGACCACCAGACCCTTGCTGTTGGCCTGGCCGGAGGCGACCGGGATGGTGGACAGCACCGTGTCGGCGCCGGACTGGAGCGTCGAGCACGGCAGCGTGGCTTCCAGCCGCAGCGGCACATAGGAGACCAGTGGCGCCTCGACGTCGGTGGCGCCCGGCTGGGGCCAGTCCAGCGTCGCCCGGTCCTGCTCCACCGGCAGCAGCGGCGTGAGCAGCGCCAGCACGAATCCGAGAAGTCCGGAGACGAGGGCGATCAGGCGGTATCGGGAGAACGCTCGAGTAGATCGGTCCGGTCGCACGATCGTTCATGCTAATCACCGCCCGAACGTGACTCTCGGCACCGAGGGCGGGGCCCGCTTCAGACCAGTGCGCGGACGTCCCAGATCCACACGTCCTCGACGCGCGTCGGGGCGAAGCCGAGCAGCTGGGTGACGGTGCTGGTGAGCACGTCGGAGTTCTTCGCGGTCGGCAGCACGAGCACGTCGGCCTGCCAGAACCGCAGATCCGCCAGCGCGGCGGCCCGCGCCTCGGCGCCGATCGGCGGCACGACCCCGGTGTCCTGCGCTTTCACCAGGAGCATCGCGGTTTGCCGGGCCTCGGGTCCGTAGCTGCCCTTCTTCTCGACTCCGGTCGGACCGACGAAATAGCCGTCGGCGAGCGGGAAGACGAAGTCCGTGTCGGCCTGCCAGCGCAACGCCCGCGCGTCGGGCGGACGCGGCGGCGGGATCACGACGACCGAGCCGTCGTCGACGTACTGTCGCACCGCGCCGTCGGTGAAGAAGCGCGGCGCGGGCGCGCGTTCGGTCACGGGCAGGACGGTCGGCGTCAACGGCAACAGCGCGAAGGTCAGCGCCGCGAACCAGGCGAGCGGCTTCCAGTCCGCCGCCGACTGTTTCCAGGACGCGACGGCGCGATCGGAGGCCAGCGCGAACACCGCGGCGATCGCGGGCACGGCGGCCATCGTCAGCCGGGTCTCCAGCACCGAATTCAGCAGTGGGATCTGTTCGGCCAGCGCCCACGGCAATTGGACGCCGGTCGGGCGCTTGCCGAGGGTGGCAACGGAGCCGAGCGAGAGCACGCCGAACACCGCGATCACCGCGGCCGCCGCGCGCACCACCCGGTCGCGCCAGAGCAGCGCAACGGTGGCGGTCAGCACGAGCAGCAGCGGCCAGCCGAAGTAGGCGTTCTGTTCGGTCTCGTTGATGGCGACGTTCTGGCCCGGGGCCCACGCGCCGCCGAGGGATTCGGACGGGAACTGCACCAGGGTCTTCAGATCGTTGCCCATCGGACCGTGGTCGATCGAGCGATAACTCTGCGGACCGAAGAACTGCCACCACAGCGGGACCGCCGTGAGCAGCAGGGTGAGACCCGCGGCCGCGGCCACCGTCGGGGCGAGCGCACGCAGGACGCGCACGCCCTGTCGCGGCTCGCGCAGGTGGTACACGACCACGAACAGCCCGAACGCGAGCGCGAAGATCAGCAGCGGCTCCTCGCCGAGCGCGATCTGCGCGGCGACGAGCAGGGCGAGCGCTACCGCGTCTCTGATCCGGTTGCGCGGCGCGGCCGCGGCGACCGCCCCCGCCCTGGCGGGTGCACTTGTGCGGAGACGGCGCACGAGCAGACCCTGTCTTTCCGTTGCAGGCACGCACTCGGAGAACCACTTATGGGCAGGTAACCCTGCCCCCGCCCTGGCGGGTGCACTTGTGCGGAGACGGCGCACGAGCAGACCGTGTCCTTCCGTTGCAGGCACGCACTCGGAGAACCACTTATGGGCAGGTAAACCCGTTTTCGCCATGCGGATCAGCAGCCCCGCGATGATCGGCAGCAGCGCCAGCGCGACGAAGTTCGGGTGCGCGTTGGCGTGCGAGATCATCGCGGGAGCGAAGCCGCAGAACAGGCCGCCGATCGCCGCGGCCGCCCGTGAACTCACCAGTTCCCGAGCGAACAGCCAGTACCAGGCGTAGGCCGTCGTGGCCAGGCCGAGGGTGAGGGCGAGCACGAACGTGACCGTCGGACCGAAGAGCAGGGTGACCGGGGTGAACGGGACGCCGACGCCGAACATGGCGGTGTTGGCCATCATGTTCACCCCGGCCGGGAAGTTCTGGAGATTCGTCCCGAGCGGGCTTTCCAGGTTCGCGACCGAATGCGCGGTCACCGCGAAGAACCACTCCCACATCGTCTGGTCCTGACCGCTCTTGATCAGGTAGCCGCTGTCGGTGTCGCGCCACTGCGCGGACAGAACCGTCGTTGCCAGCGCGAGGTAGGCGAAGGCGATGAGGAGGTCGGCCGGGTGGATGCGGGAGCGTATCCGCTCGAGGGCTCGACGGGTGATCGCGCGCGCGGGCCTTCGCGCTGCCGCGGACCGTTCGAGCAGGACCCGTCTGTCCGCCGAGCCGTCCTCCGCCGATTCGTCCGTTGTGTCCTGATCGGCGCTGTTCGACCGCACGCGCGAAACTCTCCCTCTGCCCTACCGGAAATCAGCCGCCAACGGTATCGCCGGAGGCCGAGAGCGCGCGCTCACCGAGCCGGGCGGAACCTGGCACCAAGAGTTCGGTTGCCCAGAAATCGCCGCGCCGACACATTTGTCCGGCGCCGGAGGCTGTGACCTGCGGGTTCTCTTCGCTGGGCGGTCAGCGCCGGACGGTGATCAGCGTGAAGGGGCCGATATCGGTGGTGGTGAAGGCCGGGTCCTCGAACAGTTCCTTCGGGAAGCTCACCGAGTAGCGCTTGACGTTCGGGTCGTTCGGGTAGACGTCCTCGGCCAGGCGCAGCGTGTAGGCGTCGCCACCGCGGCGAAACAGGAAAGCGTCCGGCGCGCGCCACGGACTCTTGTCCATCGCCTCCAGCAGCTTCGCGGGCGAGTCCAGCTTGCTCCAGTCCTTGATGGTCGCCGCGCGGCCCGCGAAATCGGCGAGCGGGTTCGCGTAGTGCGAGGTGAGGGCCTGGAAACCCCAGTAGGGATAGAAGGAAAGGAAGCTGGTGTCGGCGGTGAGGACGACCGACTCGTCGCGCGGGCGGCCGGTCTGCGTCAGCAGCGCGGCGTCGATCTCGTCGTAGTAGGAGACCGCCGACGGATCGCGCTTGTCGGCGCGTTTGCCGTCGCCGTCGGTGTCGGTGTAGGCGGTGGTGATCTCCGCGGTCAGCACGTGCGGAATGTCCTGGACGAAGGCGAGCGCGCCGACGATCGCGAGCGCGACGACGGCGACCCGGAACCGGGCGGGCTCGTTGAACGCCTGGTACGCGGCCCGCGCACCCTCCACGAATCCGAACGCGCCGGCCGCCGCGAGCAGCACGAGCAGCGGCGCCTCCAGCCGGAACGACAGCAGCGTGGTCCCCGCCGCCGTCGCCACCATGGACAGCAGGCACCACAGGTAGATCGCGACCACGCCGATGCCGAGCGCCTGCGCGCGCCGGGAGGAGCCCGCCCGCACCACCAGCCAGATGGTTCCGATCAGGCACAGGCCGCCGAGCAGGGTGAACTCGGTCATCGGCAGGGGGAGTTCCGCGCCCGACTTGGGGAGATAGTGCAGGGCGGTGCCGGAGCTGGGGGTTGTCGTGGTGAGCGACTCCAGCAGATACGGCAGCCAGACCACCGACGCGACGAGACCGGAGATCACCGCGATCGCCGCCAAACGCACCAGGGGCGGTACGGCTGCCCGCCACGCCGGACCGGACGGAACGGCGGTCGGCGCGGTCGCCGCCCGGCGTGCGGCCCTCGGGTGTCGCGCGGCCCGCCGCTGGTACACCTCGGCGACCGCGGCGACCAGACCCATCAGCGCGATCGCGAAAGCGGCGACCAAGAAGTGCAGGGTGTAGAACGTGGCGGCGACGCCGAGGAACAGACCCGCGCCGACGACCGCGCCCCAACCTCCTGCGGTCCGGGGAGCCCGCGGAGCCTCGACGGCAGGCGCTTCCGCTCGCGCATCCGCCGCGACCTCGTCCGCGCGGATCGCACCGGGTCCGTTCGGCGGGTTCGTGGCGCGGGCCGCGTCCTCGACAGGCCGATAGAGCGCGCCCCAGGCCACGACCAACGCGGGCGGCAACAGCACGACGATCACCGCGCTGTACGCCTCGGGCGACGCGTATGTCACCGCGACCGCGGTGGTCGCCGCCGTCACCGCCACGGCCCATTCGGCGCTAATCAGTCGCGTCCACAGCACCAGCGCGAGCACCGCCGCCACGGCCAGCGACCCGATCGCGTACGGCTTGAACGCTTCCCAGCCGTCCATGCCGAGCACATTCGCCACGCGCCCGCCGACCCAGAACCACCCGGCCGGATAGAACGGCGGCACATCCACGTACGTCATATCCCGCAGCGCCGCACTGTCGGTGAGCCGCGTCAGATACTCCGTCCGAAACTCCTGATCCACCGAAACGCCGAACAGATACAGCTTCGTCGCCGCCAACGGCATCCCGAGCGTCACCGTCACGAACGCCGAAATCCCCACCCAGGAAAGCAGTTTCGCCACCAACGGCCACCGCCGCACCCGCAACAACCAAATCGACGCGACCAGCAGTACAGCCGCCCCCACCTGCCCCACCGTCGTCAACGCCCGCGTCACATTCGACGAATTGAACGCGGGCCACTCCACCAACGAGAACGCGACCAGCCCCACCGCAGCCACCACCCCGGCCACCACCGCGGCCAGCGCCCCTTCCCCGACCCCTGCCCCAACCTGCTTCAGGAACAGCGTCGTCCGCCCAGGTGCGGTCGCGGTGCTCTGTTCCGTGACAGGTGTGCTCATAGCGCCTCCGGTTTCAGTAGGTCGGCTCCGGGCTCGTCACGCACCGGTCGCCGCCGCGGATCCGAACCGCACGCTAACAAACTCGCCGCACCGAGGCTGGGGAGCGGTCTCACCGCCGCCGAGCAAGCACCTCTTCGCCAGGCATTAGCTCGAAGACATCGCAGTGTGTCGGCACGACTTGGCGGAAGTGGCGATGGTCCAGGGTCGCGATCCGCGTGACGCCGAGCCGCTCTGCCACCGCGACGACGGAAGCGTCGGCGGCGCCGAGCGGGAAGCTCCCATATTTGACGACGAGGTCCGCTATGCGGGTGTAGTCGGCAGACGTGTGTGACTCGACCTGAAGTTCGCCCGCGGCCAACGATCGGAGGGAACCAGCTTCCGCCTGCGGTCCCAACCTGCCGAGCATGTAGCAGACTTCGGTGACTACCAGTGCGGGAACGATCAACGGCCTGGGCGCATTCTCGAGCGCGGCCAGGCACGCCGCATGCTCGCTGTCGTTCTTGTTGGCGACGGCCCGGAGCGGCCCGGTATCGCAGACGATCACTCGCGGCCGCCGAGCTCGCGCCGGAGAACTTCCTGTGAGGTAGCAGCGAAATCTGGCGAAGCTTCGACTGTTCCGGCGAATGATAGGCGCGGCTGCGGCGACGTGCCTTCGGCCTCCGGCTCGGTCCGCTCGCCGTGGCTGGCGACCAAGCGCAGGACGACAGGACGCAGGTCCTGCTGCTCTTCTTTGGTCAACAGACCGACGAGCTCAGGCAGGTTCATGTGGTCGTACGCCGCCGTCATGTCTTCAGGTTAGCGCCCGTCTGCCGACCCGCACACGGTGGCGCAGATGCGCAGCAGGCCGACGGACGACAAACAGCTACGACTCCCGAGGCCGCTGTTGTACATCGCCGCGCGCGATGGAACGAGAACTGCCGCAGCATCGGGTGATGGCGCGGCAGTTCTGGTCCGAGCCGAAACTCAGAGGGGGAGTTTGCGGAAGATGGGGCGGGGGATGTGGCGGAGGATGGACATGAGGTAGCGGACGGGGCCGGGGGCCCAGATGAGGTCCTTGCCCTTTTCGGAGGCCGCTACGGCGAGTGCCGCCACTTCTTCCTTGTCGACCGTGAACGGGGCTTCCTTGGCGCCGGTGGCCTTCCAGTGGTCCAGGGTTGTCTTGGTGCGGACCTGGCCGGGGCGGATGACGAGGACGCGGGGGCCGAAGGGGCGCAGCGCCTCGCCGAGGCCGAGGTAGAAGCCGTCCAGGCCGGCCTTGGTGGAGCCGTAGACGAAGTTGGAGCGGCGCACCCGCTCGCCGGCCACCGAGGACATGGCGATGATGCGCCCGTAACCCTGCGCCTTCATCTTCTCGCCGACCAGCACGCCGACGGAAACCGCTGCGGTGTAGTTGATTCCGGCGATCTGCACGGCCTTGCGCTGGTCCTGCCACAGCTGTTCGGCGTCGCCGAGCAGGCCGAAGGCCACGATGGCGACGTCCACGTCACCGCCGGACCAGGCCGCGTCGATCACCTTCGGGTGCGAGTCGGTGTCGAGCGCGTCGAAGTCGACGACCTCGACCTTGCTCGCGCCGGCCGCCTCCATCTGCGCCACCGCACCCTCGCGCAGCGGATCGTTGGGCAGGGTCGCGAGGACGATCCGCGCCGGCCCCTTCTTCAGGTACTCGGCACAGATCGCGAGCCCGATCTCCGAGGTACCGCCCAGCAGCAGGATGGTCTGCGGGTTGCCTACGGCATTGATCACTGAAGCTCCAGCCTTCTCGCCATATCGGACATGAAAACGCCTGTGGGATCGACACTTCGGCGGACCTTGATCCACTCGTCGATCCGGGGGTACATCTTGTGGAAGGTCTCGGCGGTGGTGCGCGAGTCCTTGCCGGTGTAGAGCCGCCCGCCGAATTCGAGGACCCGGCGGTCCAGATCGGTGACGAACTCGTTGAGGCCCGCCGAGATCGGGAAGTCGACGCAGATGTTCCAGCCGGGCATCGGGAAGCTCAGCGGCGCTTGGTTACCCGGGCCGAAGAGCTTGAAGACATTGAGGAACGAGTAGAACCCGGACCGCTGGATGTCGACGATGATCCGCTTGAACTCGTCCACCGACTCCGGTGGCACCACGAACTGGTACTGCAGGAAGCCGTTGGAGCCGTAGCCGCGGTTCCATTCACCCAGCATGTCGAGCGGGTGATAGAACTGCGTCAGGTTCTGCACCTTGCCGCGGTAGGTGCCCGACTTGCGGTACCAGAGCTCGCCGATCGGGGTGAAGGTGTACTTGTTGGCCAGCCCGTTCGGGAACACGTCCGGCAGCGTGAAGAACGTCTTGCCGTTGAACCGCAGCGGATCCTTCTGCAACTTCTTCGGCAGCTGATCCAGCTTGGCCAGGTTGCCGCGCGAGATCGCGGCCCGGCCCAGCTTGGGTTCGGGGCTGATCGCGTCGAACCACGCCGAGCTGTACTCGTAGCGATCCTCGGAGCCGTCGCTGTGGAAGGCGATGGTGTCGTCCAGCGTCGGCGTCACATCACCGTCGGCGATGAAGTACGCGGTCTCCGTCGGCGTCATCTCGATGGTGGCGCGCAGGATGATGCCGGTCAGACCGCAGCCGCCGATGGTGGCCCAGAACAGCTTGGCGTTCTTCTTCGGCGTGATGTGCTGCACGGTGCCGTCGGCGGTGAGCAGTTCCATCGAACGCACGTGGTTGCCGAAGCTGCCCGCGCTGTGGTGGTTCTTGCCGTGGATATCGGAGCCGATGGCGCCGCCGATGGTGACCTGCCTGGTGCCGGGCAGCACCGGAACCCACAGGCCGAACGGCAGCGCGGCCTTCATCAGCTGGTCGAGGTTCACGCCCGCGTCCACGTCGACCAGGCGGGTGTCGCGGTCGATGCGGTGGATCTTGTTCAGCGCGGTCATGTCGACGACGAGGCCGCCCGCGTTCTGGGCGTTGTCGCCGTAGGAACGGCCTAGCCCGCGCGCGATCACGCCGCGGCGTAGATGGGCGGGCTTGCCGTCGTTGTCCTCCGCGACCATGGCGACGGCCTTGGCGATCACTTCCGGATCGCTGGTCGAGAGCACTTCGGCGGAGGTTGGCGCGGTGCGACCCCACCCGGTCAGCGCCAGGGTCCGGGTCGGCAGCGCGAAGCTGTCGGCGCTCGCAGCGCCGTTGGCGGTGCTACCTGCGGTCCCGCTGACACCGTTCGTCGTGGTGGCGGTCGAAGCTTTCGTGGACATCGGCATAGAGGCTACAGGCATGACGGCGGGACGGGTCGATCTCACCGTACTCGTCAGTATGGGATCGGTCTCTCCGGCGTTGGCGCCCTGCGCGGGCAGACGACGGACGAGGTCCGGCCGCGCCGGTTACGCTCGTGCGCGTGCAAGCCGAACCCCACCTGCCGCTCCCGGCCGAACTGCCGCTGGTCGACGAACCGGCCGGTACCGATGTCGACCTGAAGACGCAGATCATCCGGTTCACCGTGACCGGCGGCCTGTCTGCGATCGTGGACTTCGGGCTGTACGTCCTGCTTTACGCGCTCGGCCTGCCGGTCTGGCTCGCCAAGTCCATCGGCTTCATCGCGGGCACCACCACGGCGTACCTGATCAACCGCAGGTGGACGTTCCAGGCGCCGCCGAGCCGAGCCCGCTTCGCCGCCGTCGTCGCGCTGTACGCCACGACCTTCGCCGTGCAGGTCGGCATCAACCAGGTCGTGTACTACGCGATCGGCGAACAGTGGTGGCGGGTGCCGCTGGCGTTCGTCGTCGCGCAGGGCACCGCGACCGTCATCAACTTCGTCGTGCAGCGGCTGGTGATCTTCAAGATCCACTGAGGCGCCGTCCGAAGACGCGGTCCGTCACCGGCCGCGCACGGCCGAACGAATGCGAAGGGTTCCGCTCGACTGTCGGACGTAGCTCGTCACCAGCCGCGCACGGCGAACGCGAGAGTTCCGCTCATCTGACCAGCGCGGGCGCCGATTCCGGTAGGTCCGCGAGTTCGGACCGCGCCTGGGCTTTCACACCGAAATAGTCGCCCCCCTTGGCTCGCATATTGTCGGTGCCCCAGTCCCGCTCGCGTTCCGCGGGCACGAGGTGCGGAATGTGCTTGCGGCAGTGGATGTACGCCTCCTCGACGTCGACCACGACCCAGAGTTCCGCGGCCCTTCCCTTGACGTTCGAGGGTAGGTCGGGGACGCTGCGCCGCAACGTCTCGTCCTCCACGATGCGGGCCGACCCGTTGATGTGCAGGCCGATGAGATCGCGTACGAAATCCATTAGCAGGATGCCTACGTGTGGGTTCTCCAGAATATTGCCGAGACTGGCCATCACGCCGTTGCCGCGGTACTCGGGGTAAGCGACCGTACGGTCGTCCAGCACGTGCAGAAAACCGGGCGGACCGGCGCGGAAGCTGTTGTCGCATTCACCGTGTTTGTCGGCGGTCGCGATGAACGCCATGTCCATCCTGCCGATGAATTCGATCATCGTCTCGTTGAGCCGATCCACCACCTGATCTGCGTAGAATCGGTCGGCTCTGCCCTGCGTACCGTATCTTTCCTGTAGTTCGTGCTCGCCGTCGCTGCCACATCGTGTACCGGGCATCGAGCCCCCTCTGGTCGCCGGAATCCGGGGTACCGCGCGACTCGACGCTGAACCGCGACTTGACCGAAATCCTGTCCATTTTAATGGGATCGGGCAGGGCAAATCTACGAAACCGACATCGAGGATGCACTGAATGTGAAGTTAGCGCAAGGCTTTCCACAAGTTTGCTGAATTCCGACCGACCGGAATTGTTTCCGGCCGGTCGGCGCCGCATCAGGCGGCCTTCGTTTCACGCGGGCGTCAGCGTCACCGGCACGCCGTTGAACACCGCGTTCCCCGAGGGCACGTCGACCACCGAATCATCGGTCAGCGCATTGGCATTCACCCCGGCGTTGGCTTTCGCCACCGTCTGCGGGCTGCCGTCGTGGCCCCAACCATGCGGCAGGCTCACCACGCCGGGCATGATTGCCTCGGTCGGTTCGAGCGGCACGGTCAGCGTCCCCGCCGCGGACTTCACCACGGCTTGGTCGCCGAGTCCGAGCCTGCTGACGTCGTCGGGGTGGATCTGCAGCGTGCACCGGTTGGTACCGCTCACCAGGCTCGCGACGTTGTGCATCCAGCTGTTGTTGGAGCGCAGGTGCCGCCGCCCGATCAGCACGAACTCCGGTGCGTCCGCGGCCAGTTTGGCGCGCAGCCGCGCCACGTCCGCGAGCAGCGGCGCGGGCGCGAGCTCCACCCGCTTCGAAGCGGTGCGCAGCGCCTCCGGCAGTCGAGGTCGCAGCGGGCCGAGATCGACGCCGTGCGGATTGTCCAGCAGCACATTCAGATTCAGCGTGCCGCCGTTCCACTCGCCGTAGGGCCCGAGCCGCAGCATCAGATCGATGCGCTGCTCGGTGCTGGTCTCCCCGTGCAGTTCCGGTCGACGTTCCGGAATGCCCGCTTTGTGCAGCATTCCGGCGATGACCAGTTCGTCAACCATGGTCAGCGGATCGGTGTCCCCGGTGCCGTTGTGCGGCTTGCCAGTCAGTGCGGCGCCGAGCCGGGCGAGCACCCCGGCCTCCGACGGACGGTCGCCGAGCGGCACCAGCGGCCGCGAGTAGCGCGCATAGTTGCGCACCGCGAATTGGAGCAGCGCGAAATCGTAGTGCGGGGACTGGAGCGGGCGCGGCGGCGGCAGGATGACATCGGCGTGCTTGGTCGTCTCGTTGACGTAGCGGTCCACGCTCACCATGAACTCCAGCCCGGCGAACGCCTCGTCCAGCCGCGCGCCGCTCGGCGCGGAGAGCACCGGGTTGCCCGCGACCGTCACTATGGCGCGCACCTGGCCCGCGCCCGGTGTGCGGATCTCGTCGGCGAGGGTGGCCACCGGAAGTTCGCCCATGGACTCGGGCAGCTCGCGCACCCGGCTGGTCCAGCGTCCGGTGCGGAACGGTTTGGTGCGGGTGATGCCGCCCGCCGCGGCGGTCGCGAACATGGCGCCGCCAGGGCAGTCCAGATTGCCGGTGAGGACGTTGAGCACGTCGACGAGCCATTGGGTGAGGGTGCCGAATTCGGCCGTGCAGGTGCCGATCCTGGCGTAGACCGCCGCGGTCGGGGCGGCGGCCAGCTCGCGGGCGATGCGGACGACGGTCTCGGCGGGCACCCCGGTGCGCGCCGCGACGACCTCCGGCGTGAAATCGGCGGCCGCCGCGCGCACTTCGTCCAGGCCCGCTACTTCGACCCGCACGTCGGTCAGTTCCTCGGCGAAGAGCGTGTGCACGATGCCGAACAACAGGTACGCGTCGGTGCCCGGCCGGACGAACAGATGCTCGTCGGCCAGCTTCGCGGTGCGTGTCAGCCGGGGATCCACCACGACGAACTTTCCGCCGCGGCGGCGCAGCGCCTTCAGGCGACCTGGGAAATCGGGCGCGGTGCACAGCGATCCGTTGGATTCGAGCGGATTGGCTCCGAGCATCAGCAGATAGTCGGTGCGGTCCAAATCCGGCACCGGCACGGTGAGCGGGTCACCGAACATGAGTCCGCTGGCCACCTGCTTGGGCATCTGATCGGCGGTGCTCGCGGAGAACAGATTCCTGGTGCCGAGCGCGCGGATCAGCACCGGCAGGTACAGCGCGCCCGCCACGGTGTGCGCGTTCGGGTTGCCCAGATAGAGTGCGGCCGCCTGGTTCCCGTGCTCGGCGACGATCGGCGGAAAGCGCTCGGCGATGTAGTCGAATGCCTCGTCCCAGGTCGCGGTGCGCCGCTCGCCGGTCTCCCGGTCGCGGATCAGCGGTTCGGTGACGCGGTCCGGGTCCTCGTCGAGATGTCCGAGGCTGGCGCCTTTGGGACAGATGAAGCCTTTGCTGAAAGGGTCCTGCTTGTCGCCGCGAATCGAGGTGACGTGATCGTCGCGGTCGAGGGTGATCTCCAGCCCGCACACCGCTTCGCACAGCGGGCAGGTGCGCAACAGGTTGCGGGAGAGCTCTGTGATCGGGGCCATACCCCATCTTGACCCGGCGGCGGCTCGGAAGGGAAGGCTAATTTGCGACATTTCTGGTGAATGTCCCATAGCCGCGACGTGCGATGGAAATGAGGACGACCGGCATCCGTCGGGCGGATGCCGGTCGTACAGGGCCGGTAGTGCGGGCCGTCCCCTACCTCGGGGAGCGAATCAGCAGGCGACGCTGGTCAGCTGGGCCCGGCGACGGATGCCCGCCGAACGGACCGCGGCGCTGATCGCGACCACCGGCGGCACCCAGCGGGCCTCGTGCGGAGCGACACCCCAGCAAGCCGAACCGGCCGAGAGCTTGCTCGGCGGCAGCGGGATGCCCGCGCCGTCGGTGTACACGACGGCGCCCGCCTCCTGCAGCGCCTCCAGCGCCATGGCGGCCTTGCGCAGGCCGGTGACGAGGTGGATCTCGCGACGGTCGGCGCCGGGGAACTCGATCACCGGCCCGGACAGGTTGTTGGCACGCAGGAAGCGGCGGACCGCGCCGGCCAGCTCGCCGCTGACCTCGATGCCGGAAATCTCGTCATCGGTGATCAGACAGATCCCGTTGGCCGTTTCGGCGACCGTCCACCCGCGCTGGATGTAGTCCTGCGCCGCGGCGTCCATGTCGGCCGCGGAGACGGAAGTCGGAAACGAGGTGCGCACTGTTTTCTCCATTCCCCGATAGATCTGGGTCCTGCGTTCATGGTTCGTATCGAGGGGCGGTGGCCCCGGCGTTACGCGATTCGGCAAAGTTTCTTGAACTGTGGACTAGGTCTCATTCGGCGGAGGTTCGGTCGGGGTCGTTCGGGTCGCTGACATCGGCCAACTTTCAGCGATCCCGCTGTCGGGCCGCTGTGTTCGGGCTGTGAGGTTCCTGGGGGCTGGTTCGGGGAGCGGAATGCGGGGAAGATGCGCGACATGACCGACGAACCGACCACTCCCGCGGAGCTCGTTCCCGAGGAGTACGAGACCGAATCTCGTTGGATCGCTTGGAAAGAGTCGGCCGCCAAGCGCTTCCGGGCACAGGATCGCGACGAGGAGCCCGCCGAGCCGTTCCGCAGCCCGCGCGCCTTCCGGCAGTGGAGCGCGGAGACCGCGCGTGCCCTGATCGATGTGCAGTTCCACCGCACCGCGACCACAACGCTGCTGCCGCTGGCCTACATGCTCGGCCTGATCTTCGCCCTCGCGCTGCCGATCGCGATCACCGTGTGGATGTGGCAGATCTCGGCGGTGCTCGGTGTGCTCGCCGGTTTGGTCGCGGTGCCGCTCGGCCTCTCGATCGCCGCCGCCGTGCGCCTGATGCTGGAGTTCCTGGTCAACGCTTCGCGATTGGCCACCCGGGTGGAGCACATCAGCGAGCTGGCCGACGACCTGTTCCAAGCGCTGTCGGATGTGGCCGAGCCGGTGAACCAGCTCTCCGAGGACGTGCGCGCGGTGCAGTTCTGGCGCTTCCGCAAGGGGGGTTCGCGCAAGTAGATAACTAGACGGAGTTTCCACGTAGGGGCCTCGCCGAACCTCATTGTCTCTCTTGCGACATCGACCTGCCTGTGACAGCAATCCTGCACTATGTCAGTTTTGCTGTGAAACAATGCTGTTCGAGCGTCCGGGAAGGCTCCGGGCACTGGGTAGGGAGCGCCGATTTCGGGTGACACGGGAGTTTCGCCGTGTCTCGTCGGCGCATGGCGCGAGGGGGAAAGCATGGCTTTACCGCAGGCAACAACCGGATCGACCATGCCGCGTCGGCAACTCGGCCGACACCTGCGGGACCTGCGTAACCGCGCCAGGATGACCACCAGGATGGCCGCGCAGCAGCTGGAGTGGTCGGAGGCCAAGATCTGGCGGATCGAGACCGGCCAGACGTCGCTGCGCAGTCTGGACGTCGAGGCGATGTGCAAGATCTACGGCGCCCCCGGCGATCTCGTCGGCCCGCTCACCGCGCTGGCCAAGGAGACCAAGGCCAGGGGCTGGTGGACTTCCTACAGCGACGTGCTCGGCGAGGGCTTCGAGATCTACATCGGTCTCGAGGAGGCGGCGCGCCAGCTGTCCACCTACGAGAACGAGCTGGTGCCAGGGCTTTTGCAGACCGAGGAGTACGCGAGGGCGCTGCTGAGCGCGGCGCGGCCGGACGCCCCGGCCGCCGAGATCGAGCGCCGGGTCCAGTTGCGCCTGGCCAGGCAGGCTTTGGTGACCCGGGGCGAATCGCCGGTGCAGCTCACGGCGGTGATCAGCGAGGCGGTGCTGTGGCGGCGCGTCGGCGGCGCGGATGTGACGGCGGGCCAGCTCGAGCACCTGCGGCGCATGTGCGATCTGCCGAACGTGCGGCTCGAGACCGTGCCGCCGGAGTCCGGGTATCACGCCGGGATGGAGGCGGGCCGGTTCGTGATGCTCGAATTCCCCGAGGGGCGCATGGGTGAGGCGCCGGAGCCGCCGGTGGTCTACGTCGAGGCCTTCACCGGCCCGGTCTACCTGGACAAAGACAACGAGATCGACCGGTACCGGAAGGCTTTCGCCGACATAAAGTCTGTCGCGGTCGACGCGCGTCAGGTGCTGGACGACGCCCGCGCCGCGATCGTCTGATACCGCTCGGGCGGTATCGGGCGGAGGCCGAACTGGACGGTCGATGCGGCCGTGAACGTCCGAGGGGCGGCGTGGGATTCGCCTGATCGGCGCCGTCGGATCTGCCTTTGTGCGGCCGCATGGCCCGGAGCGGCGTGGAGGTTCGGCTTACTGCCAGGTGCGGCCGAGCACGTCGCGGTGCGTCGGTAGCGCCTCATCGTAGGCCTGCTTCCCCTTCTCCGTCATGCAGACGAAGATCGCGCGCCGGTCGTCGGAGCACATGCTGCGCTCGACGAGCCCGTCGCGTTCCAGTCGCGCCACCGCGCGGGAGAGCGCGCTCTGGCTCAGGTAGATGTCGTTGGCCAGATCGCTCATGCGGTACTTGCCGCAGGCGGCGTCGACCAGCCGGTCCAGCGTCTCGAACTCGCTGAGCCCCATCTTGTGCTTGCCCTGCAGGGCTTTCTCCAAGGCACAGCTGACAGCGGCGTGCCGATCGAGCAGTTCGCGCCATTCGCCAACCAGCTCGGTGGGCGCGACGGTGCGCCGAGCGGTGTCTGTGGCCGGCTTCGACATGGCCCCATCTTAGTGGCCGAGGACAGTTCATGCAACGACATTTAATGTGTTGGCATTTAATGCGTGCGCATGTAATGTCCTCCGCATGACTTCACCGGCAACGCTCTCGGCCGCCGCGACGGCGACCGATCCGACCAGATGGTCCGCACGGCTCTGGGGCATGCTGATCACTCTCTGCATCGTGTTGTTCCTCGACGGCCTCGACGTCTCGATGATCGGTGTCGCGCTCCCGTCCATCGGCGCCGAACTCGATCTGTCCACCTCGACCCTGCAGTGGCTGGTGAGCGGCTACGTGCTCGGATACGGCGGCCTGCTGCTGCTCGGCGGACGCACCGCCGACCTGCTCGGGCGGCGCAAGGTCTTCCTCATCGCACTGGCGGTCTTCGCCATCGCCTCGCTCGCGGGCGCCCTGGTCAGCTCGGGTCCGCTGCTGATCCTGACCCGCTTCATCAAGGGCCTCGCCGCCGCGTTCACCGCGCCGACCGGTCTGTCGATCATCACCACCAACTTCGCCGAGGGCCCGGCCCGCAACAAGGCGCTGTCCATCTACACCGTGTTCGGCGCGGGCGGTTACTCCTCCGGCCTGCTGTTCGGCGGACTGATGACCGGCGTCGGCTGGCGCTGGACCTTCCTGCTCCCGGTGCCGATCGCGGTGGCCGCGCTGGCCGCGGCGTGGGTGCTTGTGCCCAAGGACAAGCCCGCCGAAGAGGGCGGCCACGACATCCTCGGAGCCGTGTTCTCCACCGCCGCCATGCTGCTGCTGGTCTACACGGTGGTCACCGCGCCCGAAGTGGGCTGGGCTTCGGCGCGCACCATCGGTTCGTTCGTCGCGGTGATCGCGTTGTTCGCGGCCTTCCTCGCCGTCGAGCGGCGGGTCGCGCACCCGCTGGTTCGTCTCGGCATCCTGCGCAAGTCGTCACTGGTCCGCGCCAGCCTCGCCATCGTCGCGGTCGCGGGTTCGTACTTCAGCTGGCAGTTCATCGTGACCCTGTACATGCAGGACACCCTCGGCTGGTCGCCGCTGAAGCTGGCCATGGCGCTGCTGCCGGTCGGTCTGCTCGTCGCGCTCTCGGCGGTGTTCTCCGACAAGCTGGTCGACCGCTTCGGCACCGGCCCGATCATCGCCGTGACCATGGTCGTGATGGCCGTCGGCTACCTGCTGTTCCTGCGACTGAACACCGACCCGTCCTACCTGACAGTGATCCTGCCCGCGGTGCTGCTGATCGGCATCGGCTGGATCGGCTTCCCCGCCATCAACATCCAGGCCACCAACGGCATCGATGACGACGAGCAGGGGCTCGCCGCGGGCGTGCTGCAGACCTCCATGCAGGTCGGCGCGGCCATCGTGCTCGCGGTGACCACCGCGATCATCTCCTCCGGCGGGCACAGCGCCTCGCCCGCGGACATGCTCGACACCTACCGTCCCGGTTTGGAATTCGCGGCGGGAGTCGCCATCGTGGGCGCGCTGGTCGCCCTGCTGGCCTTCGTTCCGAAGCGCGGCAAGCAGCACCAGGCTGCCGCCGAACCGGAACTCGAGCTCGTCGGCTGACCGCAGCGGCCGACGAAAAATCGGAAGCCACGTCCAGCGGCACGCGCCGCCGGACGTGGCTTCCGGCTTTGTACGGATGGCTCAGGAGAACGGCGGCGCGGCGGCGTCCTTGGGCGAGCGCAGGTAGGTCAGCGGTGCGCCGTCGCGGCCGACCTTCGGCCATTCGATCGCCAGCCTGGGATCGAAAGCGTCCAGGTCTCTGTCGAATTCGGGGGTGTACTCGATGGAGCACAGGTAGGTGACCGTGGACTCGTCCTCCAGCGAGAGGATGGCGTGCCCGAGCCCTTCGGACAGGAAGACCGAGCGCCGGTCCACGTCGTCGAGCAGCACGCTGTCCCAGCGGCCGTAGGTCGGCGAGCCCCGCCGCAGGTCGACGACCACGTCCAGGAACGCGCCGCGCACGCAGGTCACGTATTTGGCCTGGCCGGGCGGGTCTTCGGTGTAGTGGATGCCGCGCAGCACGCCCGCCGCCGAAACCGAGCAGTTCACCTGGTGCAGCTCGAACGGGCGTCCCGTCGCCTTCTCGAACTCGGAGGCCTTGAACGATTCGAGGAAGGTGCCGCGTTCGTCCTCGAACCGGCGCGGGGTGATCACCCAGGCGCCGGGCACCGCGAGCTCGCGAATCTCCATGCTCACCAATCCCGTCCGCGTTCCAGCAGATCGAGCAGGTAGGCGCCGTAGCCGGAGCGGACGAGCGGCTCGGCACGGGCGCGCAACTGCTCGTCGTCGATATACCCCATCCGCCAGGCGACTTCCTCGGGCACGCCGATCTTCAGTCCCTGCCGTTCCTCGATGGTGCGCACGTAGTTGGCGGCGTCGAGCAGCGAGTCGAAGGTTCCGGTGTCCAGCCAGGCGGTGCCGCGGGCGAGCACGTCGACGCGCAGCCGGTCCTGTTCCAGGTAGGCGCGGTTGATGTCGGTGATCTCGTATTCGCCGCGCGCCGAAGGCCGCAGGCCGCGGGCGATCTCCACCACGTCGTTGTCGTAGAAGTACAGCCCGGGGATGGCGTAGTTGGAGCGCGGGACCTTCGGCTTCTCCTCGATCGACACCGCGCGGCCCTCGGTGAATTCGACGACGCCGTAGGCCGTCGGGTCCGAGACCCAGTAGGCGAACACCGCGCCGCCGTCGATCCCCGCGAACCGGTTCAGGCTGGTGCCGAGGCCGGGGCCGTGGAAGATGTTGTCGCCGAGCACGAGCGCCGCGCACTCGCCGCCGATGTGGTCGGCGCCGAGCACGAAGGCGCGCGCGAGACCGTCCGGTTCGGGCTGCACGACATAGCTGATCGATATGCCGAACCGGGAACCGTCGCCGAGCAGCCTGGCGAACGCCTCGGCGTCCTCGGGCGTGGTGATCACCAGGATGTCCTTGATGCCCGCGAGCATCAGCGTGGACAGCGGGTAGTAGACCATCGGTTTGTCGTAGACCGGGACCAGCTGCTTGCTCACCCCGCGCGTGATGGGGTGCAGCCTCGAGCCGGTGCCGCCCGCCAAGATGATTCCGCGCATGTCCTGGAGTCTGCCAGTTCGACCGCTCTCGGATTCGGGGAGGTTCCGACTCGTGCACGAATTCATCACGAACGTTTCGCCGCCCGGCGCGGCGGGCGATTGATGTTGCATAGATCACTTTCGCGTGGTCTTCTGAAAAGCGCTGCGACGTGAGCGACGGGCGCGGTAGGTAGCTTGCGTGACCACGCAGGGCCCCGGGAGCGTCGCGAATGTGCGCAGCGTGAGATGTCAGCGTCGACTCTCGCCCGTGGCCTCGCCCGAATGGGGTTCGGCTCCGTCCGGTCGTCGGCGCGCCAGTGTGAGGTAGGTGCGCGATGACAGCGACCAGGGCCGACGGCTCCGCCATCGTGATGAATCCGGACGGCCCAAGCGCCGCGGCGCGGCTGCTGCTCGCGACCTGCCGCGGTGTGGTGCGGCCGATGCTGCGGATGGCCCCGATCACCCGGGCCACCATTCCCGTCGGCGCCTTCGCCATCGACGGGCTGGCCCGATTGCGCCCCGCCCCGCGCGGCATCGAACGCGAGCAGGTCACCCTCGGCGGTTTCCGGATGGAGATCGTGCGCCCGTCCGGCGCGGCGCGGGCGCTGCGGCACGGCGCGGTCTTGTACATGCACGGCGGCGGCTTCGCGGTGTGCGGACTGGAGACGCACCGGCCGGTCGCGGCCAGCCTGGCAAGGCGCATCGGTCTTCCGGTGGTCAATGTCGACTATCGGCAGTTGCCGGTCGGCAGCATCGGCGAGTCGGTCGAGGACTGCCTCACCGCCTACCGCTGGCTGCTGCGGCACGGCGCCGATCCGGCCCGGATCGTCTTCGCCGGTGATTCGGCGGGCGGCTACCTGACCTTCGCGACCGCGCTGCGCGCGGTGCAGGCCGGACTTCCGGTCCCCGCCGGACTTATCGGGCTGAGCCCGCTGCTGGACCTGGACTACGCCGCCAAGCGCGAGTACGTCAACGTCGCGCGCGATCCGTACATCCCGCTGTCGGCGCTGGAAGCCGTCGTGAAACTCGGCGCGGAGATCGACGGCGCGCTCGATCCGCTGCTCTCGCCGGTGAACGGCGCGCTCGCCGGGCTGCCGCCGGTGCTGATGATCGCCGCCGAGGACGAGGTGCTGCGCTACGACTGCGAGCTGATGGCGCGGCGGCTCGTCGCGGCGGGCGTGCCGCACGCGGTCGAGCTGTGGCGCGGCCAAGTGCACGCGTTCATGAGCATCGCGCCGAACCTGCCCGAATCCCGGGCCGCGCTCGGCCGGGTCGCGCGTTTCGTGCGCACCAGGTTCGAGCAGTTGGAGCAGGCTCGGACGGCCTGATCACGGTCGGCCGGACGAGTCTTGTCCCGCCCCGGGCCCGCGCCCGGGGCGGGATGCTGTCGTATTACCTCTGACGTAATCGACTCCGATGTCGCGTTTCGGCAGGCTGAGCTCATGGTGGCTACAGAGACGACCCCGACGACACTCGACCGGGCTCTTTCGGCGCTCGCCTACGGTCGCATCGCGCTCGGCGCGACCGCGCTGGCCGCGCCGCGCACGGCGGCGCGCCTGGCGCTGACCCGCCCGACTCCCGAACTCGGCTACATGACCCGGATCTTCGGCGCCCGCGCGCTCGCGCTCGGTCTCGGTTACCTGACCGCCGCGCCCGCCGACCGACCGCGCTGGCAGCGTCTCGCTCTCATGGTCGACGTCCTCGACACCGCGAGCGGAACGGCGCACGTGGTCCGCGGCGACATCCACCGCGGTGTCGCCGCCGCGCTGGTCGCCCTGACCGGCGGCTACGCGACCATCGGCGCGCGCCGCTTCCTGCGGGACCGGCTCACGTCGCAGGGAACGGCGCGTTGATCGGGCTCGAGTATCGGGCGCGCGCCGTTTCCTACGGGATTGAAATGCTCACTTCGCCGGGAAAGGCGCGTTGATCGTGGTGAAGTACTGGGCGACCGCCGCGATGGCGACGGGAGCCGTCACGAACAACTGACCCGCGACCGCGCCCAGCGCGCCGATCGCGGCGATGCCGCCGAGGCAGCCGACGGCGGCCGCGGGCAGGAACGGCCCGAACAGTCCGCCGATGGTGGCTGCCGCCACGGTCGCGCCCGCGATGCCGCCGAGGACGCAGCCGACGGCCGCGCCGCCGAGTCCGCCGAGCAGCGCGCCCATACTGACGCCCAGGCCGATCGTGCTGGTCATCCGCGACCATGCGGCCTGCTCGCGTTCGTATTCGCTCTTCCACGGGGCCTTGTCCTCGAACGGGAGGGCGACGGGCCGGTAGCGCGCCTCGTCGAGGGCGAGCCGCGGCGTAAGGGTGACGGTGCGGCCGGAGATCTCCGCGGCGATGGGGAACTCGAAGTCGTCGACGCGGAACTTCAGCGGCGTGCCCGCGAGGACGGTGCCGTCGTCGGCCCGGATCTCCAGGACCTCGTCCGCGATCACGAGCGCTCCGGCGTCGATGCCGATCACGGCGGTGTCGCCGGTGGTGCTCGCCGTGAAGCCGATCGTCTCGGGGTGGCCGGTCACGGGAATGCCATCGGTGCGTGGCGTCAAGCCGATCGTCTCGGGGTGGCCGGTCACAGCGGTGCCGTCGGCGCTCCCCGTGAAGCGCGCCGTCTCGGTGTGGCCGGTCGCGGCGGGCCCATCGGCGCTCGCCGTGAACCCCGCTCCCTCGGTGTCCGCGATGGCGGTGCCCGCGGTGCTCGCCACGACGGCGACCAGCAGCCAGGCGGTTGCGGCGAATTTCCTCATCAGCATTTGTCCGTATCCCCTTATCCGCGATGTGCCGGGAATTGTGCGCTCAGGCGCAAACAATTGGTAACCATAGGAATCGGTATTGTTAAGATTGTGTTCACTCGATTACCATCCGCTTCGACAATTCCCTGTTCGGAGCCGTTCGGTCCTCGGCTCCGCCTCGACGGTAGAACCTGAACTTTTGTTCGGGTCAAGCGCGCGGTGGCGCGGAACACAGCGGAACCGAACGGGTTGCGGAGAATGTGCGCCGCGTCGTGGCGCGGGTGCGTCGAGGTCGGGCCGCCCGGCATGCGAAAGCCCCGCCCGGTCGGACCGGGCGGGGCCTGCTGAAGCGCGACTCCGTCGCGCGAATTCAGTTGTGCGGCAAGCCGTTCGAATTACTTGGCCGGGGGCACGAACGGCTGGTTGATGGTGGCGAAGTACTGGATCGCGGCACCGATGGCCACCGGGGCGGTGACGAGGATCTGACCCGCGAGGGTGCCGAGCGCGCCGACGGCCAGGATGCCACCGATGCAGCCGATGGCCGCGGCCGGGATGAACGGACCGAACAGGCCGACGATGGTGGCCGACGCGACGGTCGCGCCCGCGATGCCGCCGAGGACGCAGCCCACGGCCGCGCCGCTCAGGCCGCCGACCAGGGTGCCGATGGTGGCGCCCATGCCGATGGTGTCCTTCATGCGGTTGAACGCGGCGAGTTCACGGTCGTACTCGCTCTTCCAGGGCGCCTTGTCCTCGTAGGGCAGGGCGACCGGCTTGTACACGGCCTTGTCGACGTCGAGCTGCGGGGTCAGGGTCGCGGTGCGGTCGGAGATCTCCGCGGCGATCGGGAATTCGAACTCGTCGACGCGGAACTTCAGCGGAGTTCCCGCGACGACGGTGCCGTCGGCCGCCTTGATCTTCAGCGCGTCGTCTTCGACGACCAGCGAGCCGGAGTCGAGGGAGATGATGGACTGGGTGTCGGTGGAGCTGGCGGTGAAGTTGATCGGCGCATCAGCGGCCGGAGCGGTGGGCGACGCGTTGACCGCGCCAGCGGTGACGCCGAGCGCGGCGATCAGCAGCGCCGAGGTGGCGGCGAATTTCCTCATCAGCATTTTGTTTGGAACCTCGATGTGAAGCGTTCGGAGGGGACTAGATGATCGAAATCTAGAGCAGCTAACGCGTGGTGAACCGTTTGTGACCGTTAATTCAAATTTTGTTCACCATTGCGCCTCACGGCTTGGTGCGGTCCCGGAAACGTGCACCCGAATCCAGGGTTTTCGGCGGCGAACCAAACCGGTCGTCATTCTCCTAGCGAAATGTAAAGAGACGAAGGTCACACTCTTCGGGCTAGAGCCTTTGATAGCCCTCCGCCATAGAAGTCGGGTGCCTGCCCACGTAAGGTCGTAGCGTGCGATTGCTCGTAACCGGCGGCGCCGGATTCATCGGTGCGAATTTCGTCCAGCAGACCGTGGCCGAGCGGCCCGGCACGAGGGTGACCGTGTTGGACGCCCTGACCTACGCGGGCAACGAGGCGTCGCTCGATCCGGTGGCCGACCGCATCGAATTCGTGCACGGCGACATCGCCGATCTCGACCTGGTCGACGAGCTGGTCAGCGGAGTGGACGCGGTGGTGCACTTCGCCGCCGAATCGCACAACGACAACTCGCTCACCGAGCCGTGGCCCTTCGTGCAGACGAACATCGTCGGCACCTACTCGTTGCTGCAAGCCGTTCGCAGGCACGACGTGCGCTACCACCACGTGTCCACCGACGAGGTGTACGGCGATCTCACCCCCGACGCGCCCGCCTTCACCGAGTCCACCCCGTACAACCCGTCGAGCCCGTACTCCGCGACCAAGGCGTCCAGCGACCTGCTGGTCCGCGCCTGGACTCGCTCGTTCGGCGTGCGCGCCACGCTGTCCAACTGCAGCAACAACTACGGCCCGTACCAGCACGTGGAGAAGTTCATCCCGCGCCAGATCACCAACCTGATCGACGGCGTGCGTCCTCGGCTCTACGGCGCGGGCCATCAGATCCGCGACTGGATCCACGTCGACGACCACAACCGCGCGGTGTGGGACGTCCTCGACCGCGGCCGCGTCGGCCAGACCTATCTGATCGGCGCGAACGGCGAACTCGACAACAAGACCGTGGTGCGGATGCTGCTCGAGGCGTTCGACCGCGACCCCGACGATTTCGACCACGTCACCGATCGCCCCGGCCACGACCAGCGCTACGCGATCGACGCCACCCTGCTGCGCACCGAACTCGGCTGGACCCCGCGCTACGCCGACTTCCGCGCGGGCCTGGCGGCCACCATCCAGTGGTACCGCGACAACGAATCCTGGTGGCGTCCGGACAAAGCCGCGACCGAACGCGCCTACACGGCGGCTGGTGAGCAGACCCTGGACCTCGCGTAGTTCACCGGCCGGGCCCGGTGAATCCCTAGATCTGCCCGCTGCGACAGCGGTAGCCGCCATTTCGACGATCCGCGGCGACCGCGCACACCACCGTCGCGCCGAAGCCGGCCCCGAGCTGGACGCCGGCCACCGTGCGGCTCGGAAGGCTCAGCCCCAGACGATGGTGCTGTACTTCGCGACCGAGGCGATCAGCGCGACCGAGCTCGCGACGACAATCGTCACCGCAGGTCCCCGCGTCGGCGTCTTCCCGCGAGCGTCGGTGAGCCGCAACGGCATCCAGCGCAGCAGCGCCGCGAACGCGACCAGCGCGAGCGGCACGAAGTAGCGGCCCTGCACGCCGTCGATGATGTAGTAGCCAACTGGCGTGAACGACATGTACAGCGTCACGTAGATCATCGCGACGCTGGCCGCCACCGTGAGCGCCACGACCAGCGTCCGCACGAAGGTGGCGGTGCGCGGGTTCATCCGGTCCGCGATGCCGACGCTCACCGCGAAGGCGAGCAGGCAGGCCAGCACCGCGACTGCGGGCACATCGATGTAGGCGAAGCCGAGTTCGCCGAAGAACTGGGTGAACCAGCGCTGGTCGCGGTAGGAGATGCTGTCGCCGAAGACGCTCAGGAAATGCAGTGGATCACCGAGGATCTCGCCGAGTTGTTCACCGGGCTTGACGGTGTACCACTGGTGCGGCGGACGCATCAGGCTCATGCCGTCGCCGGTGGGCGCCGCGATCTTCATCCAGACCGCGAAGGCGAGCGCGCCTCCGGCGGCGAAAGCCCACGGCACCAGTCGGCGCCAGGTGAAGCCGGAATCCGCCGCACCGCCGAAGAATCCGAAGCGGTCCACCGGCACCAGCACCACCAGCATGGCGAGCAGTACGTAGGTCGGCTTGCTGACCGGCAGCAGCAGCGTCGCGCCGAGCAGGGCGACCGTTTCGGCGCGGCTCAGGCCGTTGCCGAGGAACAGCGCCTTGATCAGCAACGCGGACACCATGATGGCCAGCGCGTTGGTCAGCGTGTCGGCGGTGACCGTGCCCGCCTGGAACACCGCGATCGGCAGCACCGCGACGGTGAACGCCAGCCACTGCACCCGATGCGCGCGCAGCGCGTACAGGCCGAAGCCGACCACGATCAGGTAGGCGAGCAGACCCGCGAGCCGGGTCAGCAGCACCATCGAGCCCACGTCCAGGTCGAAAAGCCCCGCGGCCCGAATGCCAACGGCGGCGGGCACATACGGCACAGGGGAGTAGGCGGCGGTGTTGGTGAACCAGACCGACGTCATGGGCGAGTCGACCGGGGCGCTCTTCAGCCGGTCGTACGCGCCGGGATCGGCCACCATGGGGTCCGGCTCTTGCGGGTTGTCCTGGTAGTCGCGGAACGAATAGCCCATCAGCGCGTCGACATTGACGGGCACATCGCCGCCGTAAGCGAGACCGCGACCGTCCTCGATCTGCTGCGGCAGGAAGCCGCCGTACGCGACCTGGTAAGCGCGGCCGAACTGGGTGATCTCGTCGTGGCCCCAGAACGGCGGGGAGAGCACGGCGAACAGCGAGCCGAAGAGGGCGGTGATCACCGCGAACGCGACGGTCGCCGCGCCGAAGCGAGTGACGATGGCGAGACCGGCCTTTCGGACCGTGCCGAACGCGCCGGAAGACGTCGAACCCTCTTCGCGCGCGGCGGCTTGTTCCGTGTCCGAAGCGTCGATCGTCTTCGTGCTGTCGGCCGCGGCCTCTTCACGCGTGGCCGCAGCCTGTTCCGTGCCCGGCGTGAGCTTCGCACCGTCGGTCGATTTCGCGGACCCGTTCGTCGACGCGTCCCGACCTTGCTCCCCCTCGTGCCCGTCGGCCCCCACCGTGCTGCCGCGATCGGCGGACGTGGTCACCGCGCGTCCCCTGGGCCCGACGCGTCACCGCCGTTTCGGAACGGGTCGTCCTCCGCGACGACCGCCGAATAGCGCAGGTAGACCAGCCGCGCCGCCTCGTGGCGGGACCGGCGGATGCCGTCGAGGATCAACCCGGCGGTCCAGGCCAGGCTGCCGAGAAGAAGCAGCGTGAAGCCGAGGAACAGGGTGGGGAAGCGCGGAACCTCGTGCGTCCTGGTGAATTCGATGACGATCGGAATGGTCAGCACGATCGAGACCAGCCAGCTCAGCGTGCCGAACAGACCGTAGAACGCGACGGGCCGCTCGTGCCTGGCCAAGCCGATGATCAGCGCGAGGATCTTGAAACCGTCGTGGTAGGTGCGCAGTTTGGACTCGCTGCCCGCCGGGCGATCGCGGAAGCCGACCGGAACGGCGGTCTGCGGAACCCGCAGGTGCAGCGAATGCACCGTCAGCTCGGTCTCGATCTCGAACTCGCGGGAGACCGCGGGGAAGCTCTTGACGAACCGGCGGGAGAACACCCGGAAGCCGCTGAGCATGTCTTCGACGTTCTCGCCGAACACCTTTCCGACCACGCCGTTGAGCACTCGGTTGCCGGCCTCGTGGCCCGCGCGGTAGGCGGTGCCGGAAGCGTCCTGTTTGCGCACGCCGAGCACGTGATCGTAAGGGCCGTCGAGCAGCGTCTTGATCATCAGCGGGGCGTCGGCCGCCTCGTAGGTGTCGTCGCCGTCGATCATCAGGTAGACGTCGGCCTCGATGTCGGCGAACGCGCGCCGCACCACGTTGCCCTTGCCCTTGGTGTGTTCCTGGCGGACGATCGCGCCTGCCTGGCGGGCCAGTTCGGCGGTCCGGTCGGTGCTCAGGTTGTCGTAGACGTAGACGACGATTCCCGGCACAGCGGCTTGGAGGTCGGCGACAACCTTGGCCACCGAGGCCTCTTCGTTGTGGCACGGGACCACGGCGGCAATACGAAGCTCGGTGGAGTCCACCCGGGGTCATTCCTCGATGTCGGCGCGAATGGGGAACACGGGGGAGGGTACATGGCTCGGGACATCCGGCGCGCACCCGAGGCATTCGGGTGCTGGGGTACCGTCGCCCGGTGTCTTTCCCCGAGCAGCCCGTGTCGACGCCCGAGCGCTCCGAGTCCGCCGAGGCGTCCGCGCCCGCCCCGGTCCCGTCGAGCGAGTCGCTGATCACGAAGCTGGTCGCGGCGCTGCGCAAGGGCGCGGCCTTCCTGGTGGTCGGCGCGATCGGTTTCCTCGTCGACGCGGGCACCTACAACGTGCTGGTGTTCTGGGGCGGCGAGGGCGTGCTGTATCACGCGCCGCTGCCCGCCAAGATCATCGCGATCGCGGTGGCGACGGTGGTGACCTACTTCGGCAACAAGTGGTGGACCTTCGGCGACAAGCGGACCGACAATCCGGCGCGCGAGTACCTGCTCTACGCCGTGTTCAATGTCGTCGCGATCGGCCTGCAACTGGGCTGCCTCGGGTTCTCCCGCTACGTTCTCGACCTGTCCAGCCCGCTGTCGGACAACATCTCGGGAACACTGGTAGGTCAGATCGTCGCGGTGGTCTTCCGGTATTGGGCGTACGACAAATTCGTCTTCACCGGCAAAGCAGCAAATAGTCAGCAACAATAACGGGTGTGATACCCCTGGTTGCTGGACGGGCGGGCTCCGACGTCGGTTGATATCCTCGCTCCCGCCGCGCACGGCATCCAGGGGCGTGTCTGTCCCGTCGGCAAGAATGAGGATTTCGAGGACTTCATGGAGCAGTCGGCTACCCAGGCCGTTACCGAACCGAACGATCACGCTACGCCCGCCGCCGCGCCCGCCTCGCTGCGTGCCGATCATCGGGCGCCGGACCGGATGGTCCTGCAGCGGGGCATCTTCACCGGTCCATCGGCCAAGGTGAGCGACGAACTCTACGCGGTGGTCAAGGGCCGCGCGGCGCGGGAACGACTGGCGTTGCGCTTGGAGAAGGGCGCCACCGCCCACACCAACACCTACTTCGGCCGGTTCGCGGCCAGCTACTGGCAGCGCTGGACCACCGTCACCGAGGTGCGCGCCACGATGGTGCTCGACGTGACGAAGAAGGCCAGGGTCCGTCTGGTCGCCTCGGACATCGCGGGCCACCGCAGGATCGTCGACACCGCCAAGGTCGACGCGAGCGGCCCGCTCACCCTGACCGCGCCGCTCGATCAGTACGTCGACGGCGGCGCGATCTGGCTGGAGTTCGACGCCGACGGCGGCGAGCTCGGCATCTCCGAACTCACCTGGACCTCGGTCGCGCCGGAGCGGGTGCGCCCGGTGGCCATCGCCATCTGCACGTTCAACCGCGCCGCCGACTGCGCCGAGACGGTGGCCGCGCTGGCCTCCGACCCCACGGTGCTCGCCGCGATCGACGCGGTCTACGTGGTGGACCAGGGCACCGATCTGGTGCAGGACCGGCCGCGCTACCAGGAGGTGCAGCCCGTCTTCGGCGACAAGCTGCGCTACATCCGGCAGCCGAACCTCGGTGGCGCGGGCGGTTTCACGCGCGGTCTCTACGAGGTCTCCGCGGTCAACGAGCACGCGGACGTCATCCTGATGGACGACGACATCCTCTGCGAACCGGAAACGGTCCTGCGGCTCAACGCCTTCGCCAACCTGACCGTGGAACCCACCCTGGTCGGCGCGCAGATGCTGTTCCTGCTCAACCCCGACTACCTCAACGTCGGCGCCGAAGAGGTGCACCTGCACGAGCTGCGGCACGGCCAGAAGGTGCCCAAGGCGCTGCGCAACACCAGCATGCTGAAGAAGAACCAGGAGCGCCGCGTCGACGCCGGCTACAACGCCTGGTGGACCTGCCTGATCCCGGCCGAGGTGGTCGCGAAGATCGGCCTGCCGGTTCCGATCTTCTTCCAGTGGGACGACGTCGAGTACGGCGTGCGGGCGCGTGAGCACGGGTTCGTCACCGTCACGCTGCCCAACGCGGCGGTCTGGCACGCGGACTTCTACTGGAAGGACTACGACGACTGGGCGCGCTACTTCAGCACGCGCAACTCGCTCATCGTCGGAGCCATGCACGCCGATCTGGACGGCAAGAAGATCACCAAGCAGCTCTTCCGCAACATCGCCGAGCACTTGGTCGCCATGCAGTACGGGTTGGTGCACACGACGTTGCAGGGCATCGAGGACTTCCTCGAGGGTCCGAAGATCCTGCGCGACGGCGGCATCGCCGCGCTGGCCGCCGCCCGCACCAGCCGCAACGACTACGGCGAGACGATCAAGCACCCGGCCGCGACGCCGCCGGTGCGCGCGGCGGACATCCAGTTGCGCAGGGCCAGCGGCGAGCCGAGCCGGGAAGCGCTTGTGCTCGTCAAGCGCGCGATCAACCAGTGGTTCGGCCGCACCCAGCACGGCCTGATCGGGATCACCCGCGAGGACGCGCACTGGTGGCACGTCTCGCTGTTCGACCACGTCGTGGTCACCGACGCCTCGCAGTCCGGCGTCCGGGTGCGGCAGCGCGACAAGGCCCGCGCCCGCCAGCTGCTGCTGCGGACGTTCCGTGTGCTGCGCCGCCTGCGTCGTGAGCTGCCCGCGCTGCAGGAGCGCTACCGCGCCGCCATGCCGGAACTCACCAGTCGCGCCAACTGGGAGCGCCTCTACGGCATCAACGGCTGAGCCGAGCCGCGGGGGCCGCGACCCCCCCGCCCCCCCCGGGGTTAAAGACACCACGCGGTCGCGCCGCAGCGCGGGGGGCCGCACCAAAAAGGCGGCGGCGGGGGACCCC
>NZ_JBFAHS010000021.1:0-134096 GCF_040654315.1 Nocardia sp. NPDC050713
ACCGCCCCCCCCCAAGACCCAATTCCCCACGCCTGGCGCCCGAGACATAAGGGGCCGCGAACCGCCGCGACGAAGTCGCGGCAAAAAATAACTGAGCCCGGCACCTTGGTAGGTGCCGGGCTGAATGCTTTACCGGGCCGGGCTGAGAGGGTCCGGTAAGGCCGGTCGTCTTGTCAGACGACGGTGCGGGTGCGGGTGCGCGCGTTGCGACGCTTGAGCGCCCTGCGCTCGTCCTCACTCATACCACCCCACACGCCGGCGTCTTGTCCGGACTTCAGGGCCCAGGACAGGCAGTCGGCAGTAACGGGGCAGCGAGCGCAGACCAGCTTGGCATCGGCAATCTGCGCGAGCGCAGGACCACTGTTACCCACCGGGAAGAACAGTTCGGGGTCCTCGTCGCGACAGATGGCCTTGTGGCGCCAGTCCATTCCTCTGCTCCTTCGCTGGGCGCCGCAAAGGGCGCCGGTCGTTTGTGGATCGTTCACTTGTGCGACTCGAATGTTTCCGCACGGTTGCTTGTGAATGCTTTCACGAACACCGTAGATGTCAATAGGTATCCGGTGCACCGTGGGGAAGCTCACGCAATCGAGGTGCCCCCATGGGGGACCTGCCCGGTCCTTTGTACTCGCTCGAGGAGGTTTTCGCAGCGCAACCGCGAGTTTTTCGCGGCGTTTCGTCACCGACGGGGTTGCGGCGCCACCACTTCGAGCACGTCGGGCACCGCCGTGAAATCCACCACGTTGCGTTTCCCGATAAAGTCGCCATCGATTTGCAGGCCGATGGGCTCCTTCGTCTCGATATGCACCGACGGAACGTCGTCGTCACGAAACAAATTGCGGGACTTGGGATTTCCGTTCGGGGCGAGGAGCTGACCGGCGAGCCGCAGCGTCGGTAGCACCGCCATGGACCGCACGGCAAACACTCCGAGGCCCGTTTCGAAGCTCGTGCCGGGGTTGGTGTGCACCGGCGTGGCGTTCAGGTAGGTCCACGGACTGGCGTTCGTGACGAACGCGTAGTGCACCTCGTCGACCGCTTCCAGGCCCGGAATTTCGATTCGGATCTGCGGTTCGCGACGCTTCGCGCGGAAGAATTGTCGCACAGTTGTTCGAACATAGCGACCGGGTGTGGCCGCGCGGCCCTTGGCACGGCTCGCGTCTATGGCCTCGCACACGTCGGCGTCCAATCCGACGCCCGCGCTGAAGGTGAACCAGCGGTCGTCGGCCAAGCCGAGGCCGATCGTGCGGTCGTGATCGAGGGTCAGCAGGTCGATGAGCTGATTGGTCGCGGTCACTGGGTCGGGGGAGATGCCGAGCGCCCTGGCGAACACGTTGGCCGAGCCGCCGGGGATCACGCCGAGCCGGGGTATCCAGGCCTGTCCATCGTTCAGCTCGGGCAGCGGGAGGAAACCGTTGATGGTCTCGTTGACCGTCCCATCGCCGCCGTGCACGACGATCAGATCCATCTCGTTGGTCGAGGCCCACTGAGCCAGTTCGGCCGCGTGGCCGCGATGCTGGGTGTGCGCAACGGTCAGCTGAGTGCGGCTCTCCAGAGCATGGGCCAGTAGGTCTCGGGTCGCCGGTGTGGTCGAGGTGGCATTCGGGTTCACGATCAGCAACGTCCGCACGTTCGCAGCTTAGTGCGGCGGCGAAGGGCCCCCGGCCGCGCGGCCGTGACCGGGCGCACCCTACGCCGCGTCGTAGGCTTGGCGCGTGGCGGAAAGCGGCAAGGCAGAGGTTTCGGCGGACGCGGTTCCCGCGACGGTGCGCGGCGCGGGCGGGCTGGTCGCGCTGGAGGGCGCTGTCGCGGTGACGGTCGCGATCGTGCTCGTGGTGCGCGGGCTGCTCGGCCACGACCAATCGCAGGCCAGCGGCTACGGCACCGCGGCATGGTTCGGCATCCTCGGCGGCGCGGTGCTCGCCGCGGGCATCGGACTGCTGCTCGGCCACCGCTGGGGTCGCGCCATCGCGGTCATCGCCCAGGTGCTGCTGCTGCCCGTGGTGTGGTCGCTGCTCACCGATTCGCACCAGCCGGTCTACGGCGGGCTGCTCGGCGTGGTCGTGGTCGCCGCGCTGATCCTGCTCTTCGTACCGTCCTCGACCCGCTGGATGGCCAGGGAGTACGGGGCGGAGCCGGAGTAGGACCTCGCACGCAGCCGGACGTTGTCCGCCGCGTGGAGGGCAGGAGTGGAGGCGGCGTACGCCCTGACCGGACCCAGTGCTTCGAAATCCGCGTATGCCGGAGCGGAGGCGGAGGTACGACTACCGCGCGGACGCGGTCGCCGCGCGCAGGGCCTGTCGGCACAGGGCGTCGGCTCGGCGCGTCGTCTCCGGCTGGCGGTAGTGCGGAGTGAGCGCGAGTACTTGCGCGCACGCCGTGTCGAGATCGATCAGGTGTCCCACCGACACGAACACCGGCTTCACGCCCGTCCTGGTGCGCAGCGCCCTGCCGACCACCTCGCCGTCGAGGACCAGATCCGTCGCGTCGCCACGCGCGGGCCCCGGTTCGCTGTAGTCGCCCCACGCGTTCTTGGCGACCCCGATCGTCGGCACCCCGGCCAGCACGCCGACGTGACAGGCCAGCCCGAAGCGGCGCGGATGGGCCAGGCCCTGGCCGTCGCAGATCAGCAGATCCGGTGCGGCGCCGAGCCGTTCGAGCACGCCGAGGGTGGTGGGCAGCTCGCGGAAGGCGAGCAGGCCAGGCACGTACGGGAAGCTCACCGCGCCGTGCGCGACCGCGGTGTCGACCGTCGTGAGTGTCGACGCGTCGAGCACCACGACGGCCGCGGCGACCACACCGCTCGCGTCGTCGTAGGCCGAGTCCAGCCCGGCCACCGTCCGGAACCGCGGCGGACGCGGATTCGCCGCGACGACGCGCGGCCGCAGCTCGTCCTGGATCGCCATCGCCGCCGCGGCGTCGGCGGGCCAGCGATCGGGTGTGTCGATCAGCAACCGATCCTCCGCGGCTCAGGACGCTTCGGCGGCCAGCTTCACCAGCTCGCCGCCCGCCAGCCGATACCCGACCCACTCGTCCTGCTCGACGGCGCCGATCGAGCGGTAGAAGTCGATGGAGGGCGTGTTCCAGGTGAGCACGGACCAGGAGACGCGGCTGTAGCCCTTCTCCAGCGCCTCCTTGGCCAGTGCCGCGATGAGCGCCTTGCCGTAGCCCTTGCCGCGCGTCTCCGGCTTGACGTACAGGTCCTCCAGGTAGATGCCGTGCACCCCGTCCCAGGTGGAGAAGTTCAGGAACCAGATCGCGCAGCCGACCACGCCGGTCTCGTCCTCGGCCACGTGCGCGAACAGCGCGGGCGACGGACCGAACAGCGCGGCCCGCAGCTGCTCCAGTGTCAGCGCGCACTCGTGGCGCGCCTTCTCGTACTCCGCGAGGTCGTAGACGAGGTCGACGAGCGCGGGGACGTCGGCGGGGGTGGCACGGCGGATCGCGGCGGTCACTTGGCTCCCTCGTTGGTCGAAACGATGTTGTGCGCGTGGATGGTTCGCGCGTCGTGCTCGTAGCCCAGCAGGCTCACGGCGGCGGTGGACATCGCGAAGCGGCGGCCCTCGACCACCTCGAACTCGGCCCACCGGGCGATCAGTACGCGGGAGAAGTGCCCGTGTCCGACCAGCACCACGTCCCGCTCCGGCAGGACGGGTTCGACGGCGGCGAGCAGCCGATCGGCGCGCGCGCGTACCTGGGCGGCCGTCTCGCCGCCGGGCGCCGTGCCGGTCCAGATGGTCCACCCCGGCGTGGTCTCACGAATCTCGGGGGTGGTCAGGCCCTCGTAGTCGCCGTAGTCCCATTCGGCGAGATCGTCGTCGACAGTGGTCTCGGTGCAGCCCGCCAGCTCCGCCGTGCGCACCGCGCGCTGCCGCGGGCTGGTGAGGACGAGCGGATCCCGCAGCTTCAGCTCCGCGAGCAACCGCCCCGCGGCCTCCGCCTGCCGCTCGCCGCGCTCGGTGAGCGGCAGATCGGTGTGGCTCGTGTGCCGCCGCTCGCGCGACCAGGACGTCTCGCCGTGCCGGAGTAGAACCAGCCGGGCGTCTTCGTGTGCGGACATGCCCTCCATCATGGTCAGAAACGCGCCGCGCCGCCCGGACCGGGTTCGTTCCGCCTCAGATCGGCTCGCCCAGCTCGAGCACCACCAGCGGCAACGGGCGCGTGACCTTTGCCTGGTACTCGGTGAGCAACGGATTGTTCGCGAAGACCCACGCCGCGAATTCGTCGTACTCGGCGCCCGAGAGCGCTCGCGCGGTGCCGCGGTAGGTGGTGGACCCCCATTCGATGGTGACGTCGCGATTCGCCTTCACGTTGTAGAACCAGGCCGGGTACTTGTCCTCGATGAAGGAGCTCACGTACATGGTCTCGTCGCGTCGCAGCAGGCCGAGCGGGACCACGTGCGGTTCACCGCTCTTGGCTCCGGTGGTGGTGAGCAGCACCAGATCACTGCCCTCGTACGCGCCGCCGACCTTGCCGCTGTTCGCGCGGAACTCCTCGATCACGCCGTCGTTCCAGTGCGCGATCTCGGTGTCGGTGTATTCCTGGTTCCACGGCGCGTCGGGATCGTCGTAGGACGTGATGGCGGGCTTCGATTCCGGTGCGGTGGATTCGGTTTCGGACATGCGGCCAGTGTGACGCAAGGCACCGACAAGTTCGGGCGCCGACGAGACCGGCGGCCGTCAGCCTAGGGCGTGCAGTTCTCCGTCGCGGTGTTCGAGCACGATGTTTCCGACTACGGCGAGGGAGATCGGGCCGCCCGTGTAGCCCGGGCGCTGGAACGGGACGCGGCCGACTTCCGCGCCGGAGGGGGGATCGAGGACGGCGAGGCCGTCGGCAACCGGCAGCAGCAGGCGTCCGGCCATCATCGCGGGGGAGCCGAGGGCGCTCGGCGCGGCCCAGAGCGGATCGAAAGTGCTCGCGTTCAAGGCGATCACGCTGTTGCCGGTGAACACGAGATACGCCGAGCCGATGCGGGTGGTCGTCGCGTTCTCCGCGAGCGGAGCGGAAAGTTGATGCGCCACAACGGGATTGCCGGTGCTGTCGTACACGCCGAGGCGCGGCGGCGTGGATTCGCCTGCGCCGGAGACGGTTCCGCCCGGGAGGTAGAGCACGATCCGGCTGTCCGACACCGCGATCACCCGGGCGCCTGGCACATCGGTGCCGGGACCGGAGAGCACGTGCGAGCCGTACTCCTCGGGCACCGTGTTGTCCTTCGGCGCCGGATTGAGCACCGTCAGCCGGGGCGCCGGGTCGTCGGGGCAGCGTTCCAGCACGGCGAGCCGGGACGAGCTGGAACCGGCCGAGAGCAGCGTGCAGCCTTTGCGTGGTTGGGTTTTCACGTTCACCGGCGCGTCGACGTAGCCGTACTCCAGCGTGCGCACCAGATCCGAGCGCCACATCTCCAGTCGCCGTTCGCCGTACGCGAGCACGTAGGTGCCGTCGACCGAGAGCCGCACGCTCGGATCCATGTAACTGCTGCGCGCGGTGCGGCGTTCCCCGGTGTCACCGGCCAGCAGGGTGGCCTGGCTGCACCCGCGCTGATCCCGGTACACCGCGATCACCATGCCGAACTGCGCTTCCACACCGCACAGCGGCATATCCCGCCGGTAGCGCCACAATTCGGCGCCGGTGGCGGGATCACGCCCGGTGACGGTGCCGCCCGAACCGGTGATCACCGCGCCGCCGGAGGCCAGCGCCCGCGCGCTGGCGTCGTCCGGCGCGTGCCACAACTCCCGCAGGTTCGCGGGGATCTTGTCGGCCGTCGGCGGGGTGGTCGCGGGCGTCGCCGCGGTCACCGATTCGGTGCCCGTCGCGTCGCCGCGCGCCCACACCACCAGCCCCGCGACCGCCACGAGCACAGCGATCGCGACTGCGGAGATGATGTCGGCGCGCGTCCGCCGCTCGGGTGCGAGCACGATTGCGAGACTAGCGGATCCGCCGAACTATGCCGAAGCAGCCGTTCCCGCGGTCGCGGCCACGGCCTCGCTCGCCTCGGCCTCGTCGGCCTTGCGACGACGGCGGCGCACCGGCTTCTCGGCGGCCTCCGCGTCGCCGTTCGCGTCGACCGGCGCGTCGGCCGTCTTGCGGGTGCGGCGGCGCTTGACCGGTTCGGCCGGTGCCGCGCCGTTCTCGGCGGTGCCGTTGTCCGTCGACTCGGCCGCGGCGGTCTTGCGGGTCCGTCGCCGAACGGGCTTCGCGGGCGCTTCCTCGGCGGCCGCCGGGGTCTCGTCCGCGACTGCCGCCGCGGTCTCGGGCTGTGCCGGAGCCGCGGTGTCGTTCGCGACCGCCGCCGTCGGCTCAGCCTGGGCCGCCGCGGTCTCGTTCGCGACCGCCGCCGTGGGCTCGGACTGTGCCGGAGCCGTGGCCTCGTTCGCGACTGCCGCCGTGGTCTCGGCCTGGACCTGAGCCGCAGTGTTACCCGCGTCGGCCGCAACCGGAGCCGCGGTGTCGTTCGCGACCGCCGCCGTGCCCTCGGCCTGCGCCGGAGCCGTGGTCTCGGCCACGACGTTCTCGTTCTCGCCGGCACCTTCCGAGGACTTCCGACGACGACGCCTGCGCCGCGCCGGAGCCTCGGTGGTCTCCGCCTCGGCGCCCTCGCCCGCGTTCTCGGTCGACTCGCCCTCGGCGACGACTTCCGCCGCGCCGTTGTCCACGCCCTCGGCGCCGCCGGAGCGACGCCGCCTGCGCCTGCGGCGCGACCGACCCTCTTCCGCGTTCGGCTCTGTGCCGTTCGGCTCGGTGTCGTTCCCGTCGGCGTCGACGGTCGACTCGGCGCCGACCTCGGCCCCGTCGACGGGCTTGCCGCCACGGGTGCGCCTGCGGTTGCGCTTGCGCGGGCTGCGCGCCTCGCGCTCGACCACCACGTCGTCCTCTTCGCGGACCGGCCGCGGCTTGCGGACCGTGCCGGTGACGCCCTCGGGGATGCCGAGATCGGCGAACAGGTGCGGGGAACGCGAGTAGGTCTCCACCGGGTCCGGGATGCCGAGGCCGAGCGCGGTATCGATGGCCGCCCAGCGGTTGAGCTCGTCCCAGTCGATCAGCGTCACCGCGACGCCGGTGCGCCCGGCCCGGCCGGTGCGCCCGATCCGGTGCACGTAGGTCTTCTCGTCCTCGGGGCACTGATAGTTGACGACGTGCGTGACGTCGTCGATGTCGATGCCGCGGGCGGCCACGTCGGTGGCGACCAGCACGTCGATGGTGCCCTTGCGGAACCGGGTCAGCGCCTTCTCACGGGCGATCTGACCGAGGTCGCCGTGCACCGCGCCCACGGCGAAGCCGCGTTCGGCAAGGTCGTCGGCGACCTTCTGCGCGGTGCGCTTGGTGCGGGTGAAGATCATCGTGGCGCCGCGGCTCTCGGCCTGCAGCACCCGCGAGATCAGCTCGCTCTTGTCCAGCGCGTGCGCACGGTAGACGAACTGCGCGGTGCGGTCGTGCACCGCAGAGTCGTGCGGCTCCTCGGCCCTGATGTGGGTCGGGCGGGTGAGGAAGGTGCGGGCCAGCGTGATGATCGGACCCGGCATGGTGGCCGAGAACAGCATGGTCTGGCGCTTCTCGGGCACCATGTTCAAGATGCGCTCGATATCCGGCAGGAAGCCGAGGTCGAGCATCTCGTCGGCCTCGTCGAGGACGAGCACGCCGATCTTGCCGAGGATGAGATGGTTCTGCTTGGCCAAGTCCAGTAGTCGGCCGGGCGTCCCGACCACCACGTCGACGCCGTCGCGCAGCGCGGCGATCTGGGACTCGTAGGGACGGCCGCCGTAGATCGAGGCGACCTGCAGCTTGCCCTTGTGGTTGCGCAGGTGCTTGCTCGCGTTCTCCAGGTCCTCGGTGACCTGGATGCACAGCTCGCGGGTCGGCACGATGACCAGCGCCCGCGGCGTGCCGTCCAGTGGCGTCGTCCCGGAATCGGCGGTGGCGATGCGGTGCAGCAGCGGCACGCCGAAACCGAAGGTCTTGCCCATGCCGGTGCGTGCCTGACCGATGAGATCCTCGCCGGCCAGCGCCAGCGGAAGGGTCAGTTCCTGAATAGCGAATGTTCGTTCGATGCCGATCTCGGCGAGCGCTCGGACGATTTCCTCGCGCACCCCCAATTCGGCGAATGTCGGGGCGGTATGCGTCGCGTCCAGTTCGGCCGTCAACAGCGTGTCCGCCACACCGGGTTCCTGCTCGACAGTGATCTTGCTCAGGTTCGTGCCTTCCTCGTTATCGCGTCACGCGCGCCCGAGGCGTGGGGCGGACCGGTCGGTCCACGACGACCACGTATCCGCCGGTAATGCGCGCCGCAGCCGGATGTCGTCGGGTGCCGTCCGATGACGGCAACTACCTGGGAACATCGGCGCAGCGCAGTCGGATGCGGATCTGGTGCGCGCACATTTTCCTGGACGACGGAAGCCCCGGCGCCACACCTCGTGGCGGACGCATGGGTAACGAAAGTTTCCGTTGTCCGCAGTGATTGTAGCGTGATATTGTGCGCGGCTCGAATTGCCGCCGCCGTTATTCCAGGGCAAAACTCCGGTTTCCGACTCGATCGTCGCCGACCGACGCTGCGCGACTTGACAATTCATCACCGAGCCGGAATCCGCCCGGCGCCGAAAAAGCGGCCGTCCAGTGCTATTCGCGTGCGCCGCGTCCGGCGGGTCGCGCCGGTCCGCGGCACCGGTCTCGGCGCCGCCGCGAACCTCGCAAACCGGACTTGCCTGTTACCGGCGGTACTGGCATGTGAGACATTCTTGTGGTGAGCATCGCAGAGACCGTCACCACCGCCGCCCGCAACGCCTGGGCGCTGACCTTCGGCTCGGGTGTCGAGGCGCCGGACCCCGCGCCGTCGACGGTGCTGTGCGACGAGCCGCACCGGCAGCTGCGCCGCTACGAGGGCGGCGCGACCGACGGCGCTTCCGCAGTGCTCCTCGTGCCACCGCTCGCGGCCCCGGCCACCTGCTTCGACCTGCGCCCCGGCCAGAGTCTGGCGCGCTTCCTGCGTGACAGCGGCCGGGCCACCTACGTCGTCGACTACGGCGACATCACCTTCGCCGACCGCAGGATGGGCTTCGAGGACTGGCTCGACGACATCCTGCCGGAGGCGATCCTGCGCACCTCCTCGGATATCGGCGGCAAGCCGGTCGATCTGGTCGGCTGGTCGATCGGCGGAACGCTGGCGTTGCTCACCGCCGCCGCGCACGCGCACCTGCCGATCCGCTCGATCACCGCCGTCGGCTCGCCGCTGGACTACGACAAGATGACCGGCATCCCGCAGCTGCGCGCGGTCGCGAAGCTCACCGGCGGCATCGCCACCTCGACCGCGGTCAGGGCGGTGGGCGGCATCCCGGCCGGGCTGACCCGCGCCGCCTACCGGGTCACCGCGTGGGACCGCGAGCTCACCAGGCCGTGGTTCGTGGCGAGCAACATCGCGCGCACCGAGACGCTGGCCAAGATGGAGTCCATCGACCGGTTCATGGCGGCGATGCCGGGCTATCCCGGCCGCTTCTACGGCCAGCTGTGGGGCCGCCTGATCCTGAACAACGACATCGGCCGCGGCGTCGTGCGGCTCGGCGAGCGGCGCATCGCGCTCGCCGACGTGACCGCTCCCGTGCTGCTGGTCGGCGGGCCGAGCGACGTCATCACCCCGGCCGCTGCCGTCGAGGCGGGCACCCGCACGCTGACCGGCGCCGCGGACGTCCGCTACGAGACCGCCCCCGGCAGCCACCTCGGCATCCTCACCGGCGAGACAGCCCGCGACACCACATGGGCCTACCTCGACAAGTTCCTCACCGAACTCGGTTGACCGCAGCCTGAGCCGGTCGGGCGCGAGCCAAGGTCCGGCGGATGCCACGGCGCAGCCCTGCCGACCTGATCAGCGGCCGAGCGAAGCTGCGGCGGACACTGCGCCGCGGTCTCGCGACACCGACCTGTGAATGTTCGGGGAGACGAACACTCGCGCCGGGACGCCGCTACGCTAGGGCTCATGGGAGCACAGTCAGCGCTTGGCGTTTCGTTCGATCCGGCAACCTCGCCCATCGCCGCGGACCACTCCGGCGTGACCGACCTGTTCGCCGTGCTCGCCTACGGTGAGATCTCCGCGTTCTACCGGCTGGCCGAGGAGGCCAAGCTGTCGCCGACCCTGCGCGGCAAGGTGGCCGTCGCGAAGATGGCGGCCGCCGAGATGGACCACTTCAAGACGCTCGAGGCGGCGCTCGCCGACCGCGGCGTCGAGGTGTTCGACGCGATGGCGCCGTTCGTCCGCGCCCTCGACGCCTACCACGCCTCCACCGATCCCTCGACCTGGCTCGAGTCGATGGTGAAGTTCTACGTCGGCGACGGCATCGCGGCGGACTTCTACGGCGAGATCGCGGGCGCGCTCGCGCCGGAGGTCGCCACCGTGGTCCACGACGTGCTCGCCGAGACGAGCCACTCCGAGTTCGTGGTCGAAGAGGTGCGCCGCGCGGTGTCGACCAGCCGCTCCGAGCGCGACCGGCTCACGCTCTGGGGCAGGCGGCTGCTCGGCGAGGCGATCACCCAGGCGCAGTACGTCATGGCGCAGCGCGACGAGCTCACCGACCTGGTGCTCACCGCCACCGGCGATCTCAACGGCATCGCCGCGCTGTTCGAGCGCATGCAGACCAGCCACGCCGAACGCATGGCGGTCCTCGGCATCTAGGCCCTGCGTAGCGCGGCCGTTCGCCGCAAAGGGCCTAGTTGTCGGTCCGCGCATGGCGGTTCGTCGACAGCCCGCGCGGTCGCAAGCGGTAACGGGCCGCGTCTACTCGTTCGCGGCTCGGTTGTGCACCAGCCGCAGCCCCGTCGCACGGGCCGCGGCCTGGTCGAGCAGCCAGACGACGACGCTCTGGTCGCGGTCGGTCTCCATCGTCTCGAACGGGACGTCGACCGCGCCGTGCACCGGGTGCTCGAACTTCAGCACGCTCGACACCGGCCCGCCGCTGACCCGGTGCGGCTTCCACCTGACGCGGAACTCGGGCTCGCCTTGTAGCGCGTCGATCATTGCGAGCAGTTCCCCGTCGCCGGGCCAGCGCACCTTCGCGCGCAGCACCGCGTCCGCGAAGGTGTCGGCGGCGGCGGGCCAGTCGCGCAGCGTTCGCCTGGCGCGCGGGTCGGTGAAGACGTACCAGGCCAGGTTCGCTTCGCCGTGCTCGTCCAGCAGACCGAGTGGCGCCGCGAAGTCGGCCCACGCGGTGTTCCAGCCGAGCACGTTCAGCCGCCTGCCGATGACGAAGGCGGGCGTCGGCTGGAGCGCGTCGAGCACCGCCGTGATCGTCTCACCGAGCTGTTCGCGCGGGGATTCGCTCCCCGGACAACGGGACTCGTTGCCGGAGGCCATCGCGAGCAACCCGAAGTGGTGGCGCTGCGCGCCCTCCAGCAACAGCGCGTCGGCGAGCGCGTCGACCACCGCCACCGACGGATTGGTGTCGCGACCTTGCTCCAGCCGGGCCAGGTAGTCGGCGCTGACTCCCGCACGCACCGCGACCTCCTCGCGGCGCAGCCCCGGCGTGCGGCGTCGGCCGCCCTCGGGCATTCCGACGTCGGCGGGCCGGAGCTCACCGCGGCGGGCGACGAGGAATTCGGCGAAACCGTTACGTGCCATGTGTTCCATCGTGCCCGGTCCGCGGACGTTCAGCCTCGCCCTGAGGGGTCCAGGATAACGGCGGTCTGGTTGCCGGACCGCGGTCCGGACAAGGTCGATGGCATGACGAACACTTCCGCAACCACCGCCACCCAGCAGCTGAAGCCCGGATCCTGGGCGCTGGACACCGCCCACTCCTCGGTCGCGTTCACCATCCGCCATCTCGGCATCTCCAAGGTGCGCGGCGGGTTCACCCGCTTCGACACCGAGTTCGTCGTGGACGAGACCGGCGCGGCCACCCTCGGCGCGATCATCTACCTCGACTCCTTCGACACCGGCAACGCCGACCGCGACGCCCACGTCCGCAACGCCGACTTCCTCGACGTGGCCAACCGCCCGACGCTCACCTTCCGCGCCCCGCGGCCGGTGGCGATCGCCGAGACCTTCACCGTCGAGGGCGAAGCCACCCTCGGCGCGATCACCAAGCCTGTCACCCTCGAGGTCGAATGGGGCGGCGTCCAGGACTTCGGCCCGACCGGCGACCGGCACGCCGGATTCTCGGCCACCGGCACCATCAAGCGCACCGATTTCGGCGTCGGCGGCCCCATGCCCGGCATGCTCAGCGACGCGGTGAAGATCGAGCTGGATATCGAGCTGATCGAACCCCAGTGACCAGCGCTGGGTCGGACCGCTGTTCGCGGTCAGCGTAGGCAGTGCGGTGCCGCGCGGCCGTTGCCCTGCACTAGCCTTGGACCGGACAGCAAGAGCGCTCGGGCGGACGCGACGTCCGACCGCCGCACAGGACTCTAGGTTCGGAGGTTGGCCGTGGAGGTCAAGATCGGTATTTCGGATAGCCCGCGCGAACTCGTGATCAACAGCGGGCAGACCCCGGAAGAGGTCGAGGCGATGGTGTCCGAGGCGCTGAGCGGCACCGGCGGCGTCGTGGCGCTCACCGACGAGAAGGGCCGCAAGTTCCTGATCCAGGCTTCGAAGGTCGCCTACGTGGAGATCGGCACCGCCGCCAGCGGCCGGGTCGGTTTCGCCGCGGTCTGACGACCCAAAGCAACGAGCCCTCGGGTTCCGGTTGATTACCGAGAACCCAAGGGCTCGTTCGCGTTCGGGGGGCGCCGCGCAACCGCGGCGCGAATCAGAGGCGAGTGGGGTCGATCGGGTGCAACGGGACGTGCGACAGACCGCCCCAGGCCAGCGCGACCGTGGTGTCGACGGCCTCGTCCTTGGGGATCGGACGGTCGGCCTCCAGCCAGTAGCGCGCGGTGAACTGACTCGTGCCGACCAGGCCGACGGCGAGGATGCGCGCGCGATAGGGATCGAGGCCGGAGTCGTGCGCGACCAGGTCGAAGACCGCGTCCACGCACGCCTCGGTGGCCTGCTCCACCCGGCGCTGCACCTGCGGCTCGCTGGTCAGGTCGGATTCGAAGACGAGCCGGAAGCCCTGCATCTCGTTGTCGACGAAGTCGAAGTAGGCCTGCACGGCGGCCCGCACGCGCTGGCGGTTGTCGGTGGTGGAGCGCAGCGCCTGGCGCACGCTCGACACCAGCATGTCGACGTAGTTCTGCAGCACCGCGAGGTACAGCTCCAGCTTGCTGGTGAAGTGCTGGTACAGCACCGGCTTGCTGACGCCCGCGACCTGCGAGATCTCGTCCATGCCCGCCGCGTGATACCCGCGGAGCACGAACACCTCGCTCGCCGCCTGGAGTAGCTGCTGCCGCCGTTCGTCGCGCGGCAACCGGGTACCGCGCTTGGTCGGCACCATGGCCTCGGACGACATTCTGCGGGACGTCATCCGGTCCACGAGGTCAGTCATTTCGGCTCTCCCAGTCGAGTCCCCGGCAAAAGGGGTTGTGCACCGGGTATCCAATGAACGATACCCGGTTGTAGCTCACATGCCGATCGGGGTTGTCGATCTCGTCCCGCGGGTGAGATGTGGCGCACAGTGGAGTTCGGTCCCCATTGGCTCTCAGTCGTCCGGTTCCGTAGGCTCAGAACTCGTGGCAAGGTCCGGTCCCGAAACTCGTTCGGGTGCGGCTGCCCGATCGGGCGCTGTACCGCGGTCCGGGACCCCAGATCGGCCCGGCCGATCCAGACCCGAGCGCGGGGCTCGCACCGACCCGTGGCCGCGGAAACCCGACGGCGACGACGCGGCACCCGCGCCCACACCCCCGACGGCACGCGACGCCAACGGCGTCGAGATCTACGACCCTCTCGGTCTCTACCCGGCCGCCGACCGCTCCCATCAGCCGCTTCGGGCGCGCTGGGATCCCACGGCGCCGGATCCGAATCGCTCCCGCGGCCCGCGGCCCGATCGCAACGCCAAGAAACAGAGCGCGCTCGGCCGTTTCGTGTCCACCTACGGTTGGCGCGCGTACGCCCTCCCCGTGCTGTTCGTGGTCACCGTGCTCGTGGTCGCCGACGCGGTGCGCGGCGGCGGGGGCGGCGCCGGGTCGATCGTCGAGCCGAGTTTCGGTCGGCTCAGCCCGCGCGCCACGAACACCGGCGTCATCGGCGCACCGCCCGGCGACGGACAGTTCCCCGCCGACCTGCCCGCGGGCGCGCTGCCCGAAGGCGGTCCCTTCACCGAGAACGGCGCGGGTACCTGGCGGGTCGTCCCCGGCGTCACCGCCGAGATCGGCGCGGGTACGGAGTACCACTTCAGCTACACCGTCGAGGTCGAGAACGGCGTCGATACCTCCGGCTTCGGCGGCGACGAGTCGGTGGCCAAGATGATCGACAGCACGCTGGCCAATCCGAAGAGCTGGGCACAGGACAAGCGGTTCGCCTTCCGCCGCGTCGATCAGGGCAAACCGGATTTCCGCATCTCGCTGACCTCGCGCCAAACCACCCGCACAGCTTGCGGTTTCGACATTCCCATCGATTCCTCGTGCTTCAACGCGGGCCTGGACCGGGTGGTGCTCTCCGAGGTGCGCTGGGTGCGCGGCGCGCTCGCCTTCGAAGGCGACATCGGCTCCTACCGTCAGTACCAGATCAACCACGAGGTCGGTCACGCCATCGGCTACCACCAGCACCAGCCGTGCGAGACCGACGGCGGACTCGCGCCGATCATGATGCAGCAGACCTTCGGCACCGAGAACAACGACATCGCCGCGCTCGATCCCGACGGCGTGGTCCCGATGGACGGCAAACGCTGTCGCTTCAACCCCTGGCCGTACCCGCGCGGCTGATCGCGGACGCGGTACGCGACGATACTGGGGAAGAACGGTTCGGTCGCCCGCGTTGCACATCGTGCGATCGGCCAATTCGATTCGAGGAGTCCTGGACGTGTCATCACCGAAGTCCCTGCCGCCGCTGGTCGAGCCGGCCGCGGAACTGAGCAAGGACGAAATCGCCCGCTACAGCCGTCACCTGATCATTCCCGACGTCGGTGTGGACGGGCAGAAGCGTCTGAAAAACGCCAAGGTGCTGGTGATCGGCGCGGGCGGACTCGGCTCGCCCGCCCTGCTCTACCTGGCCGCGGCGGGCGTCGGCACGCTCGGCATCGTGGAGTTCGACGAGGTCGACTCCTCGAACCTGCAGCGCCAGATCATCCACGGCGAGTCCGACATCGGCCGGCCGAAGGCCGACAGCGCGCGCGACTCCATTCTGGAGATCAACTCCGGCATCGACGTGCGCCTGCACAAGCTGCGCCTGGAGCCGGAGAACGCGGTCGAGCTGTTCCGCGACTACGACCTGATCCTCGACGGCACCGACAACTTCGCGACCCGCTACCTGGTGAACGACGCCGCGGTGCTGGCGGGCAAGCCGTACGTGTGGGGTTCGATCTACCGCTTCGAAGGCCAGATCTCGGTCTTCTGGGAGGACGCCCCCGACGGCCGCGGCCTGAACTACCGCGACCTGTACCCGGAGGCCCCGCCGCCCGGCATGGTCCCGTCCTGCGCCGAGGGCGGCGTGCTCGGCGTGCTCTGCGCGTCCATCGGCTCGATCATGGTGACCGAGGCGATCAAGCTGATCACCGGCATCGGCGACCCGCTGCTCGGCCGTCTGATGGTCTACGACGCACTGGACATGAGCTACCGGACCATCAAGCTGCGCCGCGACCCGGAACGTCAGCCGATCACCGAACTGATCGACTACGAGGCGTTCTGCGGTGTGGTGTCCGAGGAAGGCCAGGCCGCCGCGGCCGGGTCGACCATCACCGCGCGCGAGCTGAAGGAGCTGCTGGACGCGGGCAAGGAGATCGAGCTCATCGACGTGCGCGAGCCCGTCGAATGGGACATCGTGCACATCGAGGGCGCGCGGCTCATCCCCAAGGACCGCATCCTCTCCGGTGAGGCGCTGTCCGAGCTGCCGCAGAACCGCCCGATCGTGCTGCACTGCAAGACCGGCATCCGTTCCGCCGAGGCGCTCGCGGTGCTGAAGAACGCGGGCTTCTCCGACGCCACGCACGTGCAGGGCGGCATCGTCGCCTGGGCCAACCAGGTCGACACCAGCCTGCCGGTCTACTGAGCGACGACGGGTTCGGCCCCGCGCCCGCCGTGGCGCGGGTTCGCCCGGCGGACGCGCACGCCCGGACTACGCCGGATCCGCGCCGTACAGGGCCATGATCCGCGCGATAGCCGAGCGCGTGACCGGACGGCGCGGCGTCCGAATCCGGCCCCGCACCGGCGGTACCGTACGGCCGTGACTTCTGTGGAACCCCCCGAGCACGTGCGCGCCACGTTCGGTCTGCGCGAAGTGACTCCGGTCCCGCTCGGCGACTGGGACGGCGGTTGGCGCTGCGGCGACGTGGTGCTCAGCCCGGTCGCCGATCACGCGCGGGCGGCGTGGTCGGCCAAGATCCGCGAGACGCTGAAGGTCGACGGGCTACGCGTGGCCCGTCCGGTGCGCGCCACCGACGGTCGCTACGTGGTCTCCGGCTGGCGCGCCGACACCTACCTGGACGGTTGCCCCGAGCCGCGCCACGACGAGGTCGTCTCGATTTCCCTGCGGCTACACCAGGCGACCACGAGGTTGGAGCGCCCGCGCTTCCTCGTGCAGCCGCCGGCCACGCCGTGGGTCGACGTGGACGTCTTCGTGGCCGCCGATCGCGCGGCGTGGGAGGCGGTGCCGCTGCGCAGCCTGCGCGCGGGCGGCGCGGTCCCGACCACCTCGCCCGACGGGCAGCGCAGCATGGAACTCATCGGCCAACTCGCCACGCTGCGCAAGCCGGTGCGGACCCCGGCCCAGCTGGTGCACGGCGACTTGTTCGGCACCATCCTCTTCGCGGGCGCGGACGGCCCTGGCCTCACCGACATCACCCCATACTGGCGCCCCGCCGCCTGGGCCGCGGGCGTCATCGTCATCGACGCGCTTTCTTGGGGCGGAGCCGACGAAGGCCTGCTCGACCGCTGGTCCGATCTGCCGGAGTGGCCCCAAATGCTCTTGCGCGCCGTCATGTTCCGCCTCGCCGTACACGCGCTGCACCCCCGCTCCACCCCCGAAGCCTTTCCCGGGCTGGCGCGGACCGCCGATATGGTCCGGCTGATGCTGTGATTTTCCGATAGCGGTTCGCTCTGATAGCGCCTCTTCGGTGCGTTAAGCTCTCTGCGCCGCGCACATGGGTCGACTCGTGTCGCGGCGTTCGATCCGGTTTCGTTCGGCTCATGGCCAGACCCGGTTGCCCGCCCGTGCGATGGGCTCGCCCGGTAGCTCTAAACCTTTGTAAACAAAAAGGATTCGCGGCGCGATGTCCAATCGGCGCCCGTATCATGTTGTGCGCGAGATCGCCGCCGGGCTCCTTCGGATTCCGGGAATCCGTGCGATCGGCGACGAGGGGTGAGGACTTCGGCAGGTGAGAATTCAACCGAGACAACAGATCCTGAATGTGTGGAAGGCGCTCGTCGCCACCTGCTGGGACGGTAGTTCCTGGAAGTGGGACGGCCAAGTGGCTTCCAATTCCATCAGCGACTCCGAGCAGCTGCTGTGCCTGCTCTATCCGGCGACGGAGATCGACACGTTCGCGCTGGACAATCCGGACAGCATGGCCGACGACGTGCTCGCCGCGCTCGCGCCGATCGGTGACTCCACGCAGATCCGTGGTTTCGTGCTGTGGCTGCTCGAACAGTACGTCGAGAAGAACACCAAGGATTCCGGCGAGCCCGACTTCGCCGCGGGCAGCTATCTGCGTGCGGCGGACGGCGAGCCGACGCCGGAGCAGTACCGGATCGAAGTGGTCGACGCCTATTCCATGTCGCTGACCGTGTGTATGGCCGGGCTGCGCTTCCTGCGCGCCTATTCCGAGCGGACGCGATCGGAGGATCTGAAGGCGCGGATCAAGCTGCTCTCCGATCAGCTCAGTGTCCGGCTGACGGCGGCCATGACCGGCCTGGTGCGCAGCTTCGTCGTCAACACCGTGCGGCAGAAATCGCCTGAGGGCCAAGCGATCCTGAGCATGCTCGATCAGAGTGGGCCCGGTGAGGACGCCGGACTCGTCGAGGGCGTGCGCCGTGCGCTCGCGCGCGTGCGGGCCCGGCTGCGCAGCGATGTCGTGCTCGGGCAGGAAGAATCGGTCAAGGCGCTCGAGGACGAGAACCTGCTGTTCGAGTGCGGCTGGAGCTGGGGCGTGGTGCGCAACGCCACCGAAGTCGACTTCGTCGAAGCGCGGATCGGCGATCAGCCCGGCATCGCCGATCCTCGGCCCTACCTGTACTTCACCATCGTCGCCCTGGACGGCATCAACGACCTCGTCGCCCCGAGAACCGGCGAGCTCGGTCTGCTCAACGAACAGCAGCACCGGCTGGCGCAGGCGCTGCGCACGCGATGGGAACTCACCCAGCGTTATTGGTCCACCGTCGCTCGCTTCGGCACGGGATCCTGGCCGCTGGAAGACATTCCGTGGCGGACGTCGGACAACGAGCAGTCCGACTACTTCAGTCTCACCGTGTCCGCGGTGCTGATCCAGGACCTGGTCGCCCGCACCGCCACCGACGACGACTTGACAAGGGCCGTGGCCATTTTCGACGAGCTGGCCGGGCGCGGCAGGATCATCCGCAGGCCGACTGTCGGCGATCCCGCCATCGCGCTGCACAATCCCGGTGTCCGTCTTCGCCTGCGCGGCAGCGAGCAGGTGGACAACGGAGCGATCCTGCAGTGGGAAGTATCGGACTTCGCCGCCGTGCTGCTCAAGCGCATGTTGCAGGCTGCGCGCCTGTCCAACAACGTCGCGGCGCGGGACAAGCTGATGGAACTGTCCAAGGCGGCGATGGACCATTTGCACCGGCGCATGCTGCGGGTCGGCGCCGTCGGGTTGTGGGACGACCCCACAAGGATTTTCGGCGGCAACGGCGCCGCGCCGGTGTCCGAACCGTCGTGGTACATGACCGAACGCATCATCGAATGCATGGTGGCCGCGGAGCAGACCTATCGGCAGTCGCCGCCCAATTGGCCCGAGTTGCAGGCGGTGGCGCGAGTCATGTTGAACACCGCCGAGCACCGCTTCGATCAGGAATTGCTCGGCGCCAGCGTCCTCGACGCCTCGTCCAACCGCGAGACGTTGGAGGAGGTCGAGCGCAACATCGACGAAGCACGGCAACAGATCCGGGAGGACGCCGCGACGACGCTGGTGCACACGCTCGACGCGCTGCGCGAACTCTACAAACTCGCCGCCGCGCGCAACGACGCGACAAGGAGCCCCTGATCGCATGATCGTCTTCGCGACCTCCGACAAAGGGGGCACCGGCCGGTCGGTGACCAGCTGCAACCTCGGCTACCGACTGTGCTCGAAGATGGGCAAGAACGTCGCCTATCTCGACTTCGATTTCGGATCGCCCACCGCGGGAGCGCTTTTCGAGATCGGCGGCATGGAGCGCGGCATCCCGAGCGGCTCCGGACTGCATTCGTATCTGCTCGGCAAGATCGATGTCGCGAGCCGAGTCGACGTGCGGGACAACACCGATCGGACCGATCTGCGCAAGCTGCCCGGTCGCACCGGCAAACTCGTCCTGCTGCCCGGCGATCTCGGCGGCGGCGAGTTCGACAAGAAGGCGAACGACGACGTCGTCGAGCGCTGCGCGCGTCTGCTGCTCGAGCTGGACCAGGCGTTCGACGTCTGTCTCGTCGACCTCAGCTCGGGACGTTCGGTCGCGATGGACATCGCGCTGAAGGCGACCGCGCTGCCGCAATTGGCGACGCGAACCGTTCGCTGGCTCGTCTTCCATCGGTGGACCCGGCAGCACATTCTCGCCGCCAATGGTCTGGTGCACGGCGAGCACGGGCTGCTGGAATGCGGTGCCCGCGTCGGACACGACCGAGAGACATTGTTGGACAACCTGAGATACGTGCGGACCGCGGTGCCACAATTGAACATGGCCACGGGCGGTTCCGGGCCGCAGGCTGCCTGGCTGCACCAGCAGGACGCGATGTTGAAGCATTTGGCGTCGACCAAGGAGGTCGGAGCGAGTTTGCTGCTCGGCGAGACCCCGGTCGAACCGGTTCTGCAATACCGCGAGCAGCTGATCCTGGATATCGATGTGAAGAAGGAAATCGCGAACAGGCCTACCGTCGTCGCGTTCGACCTGCTCGCCAAGCGCTTGATCGACGAGGCGACCTGGATTCGGTTCTGACCTGACCCGCATGAATGCCAACCCGGAAAGGGCCGTTGAACACGGTGGAGAACGCCACAGGCTACAGCGAGGCGACCGAGAGCGCTCGGCTCGCCAGGGTGCCGCTGTCCCATATGTCCATCGAGGTGGGGCATTTCTACATGAACGATCTCACCAACGGTGAGGATCGTATTCGCACCCAATTTCGCCGTATCGTTCCGCTGGTCGGCGCCTATACCGAGATCGCGAAGGACGAGTACGGTCCGCGCGCCAGGGTCAGCACCTGTTTTCTCATCGATGACTATTTCCGCTCGGATACCAATCCCGGAGAGATTCTGCGCAAGCTGCTCGGCATCGCCGACGAATGCGGTTTGCGTATCGACTATCTGGCCAGGGAAGCCGGCTGCTTCGAGGTCCCGGTCGCGGGTCCCGAGGGGGTGAGCGTGACGCGCATTCCGCTCGCCGACATGGTGCGCAGCCGCATCGTTCCGGAACCGTACGAGGGCACCAACGGGCGACGACCGCCGACGCTGGAATCCGGCTGGCTGTGCAACGGAAAGCGCGCGAACGAAGGCGATTCCGGCCAGGCGATGCACGAGGAGTCCTACACGCCGCCGGAAGAGCTCGGGCGGCGCGAGCATTCGATCTTCCTCGACGTGGAGATGTGGAGCAGGCGAACGAAAGTGAACGGGCGCGCCGACGGCCACACCAAATGGTCGTGCCCCTATCTCGCCTCGATCTGGCAGCTGCTGCGCTTGGGAATGCTGCGCATGCAGGGGGCGCCGGTCGTGGAACCGCAGCCGTGGGGACCGGGGGACGAGTGGCCGGAGAACTGGTGGGACATGCCCGCGGTGCTCCAGCTTCAGCCGAAGGCCAAGCCGTTCGCGGCGTATCGGTCGATCTCGCTGCTGCCGAAGCGCTATCTGAAAATCGAAGCCGCCGTACAACTGATCCTCGACCACATCCAGCTCGACGACGACGTGGTCGACCAGATCGTGAGCCGGGGCCGGGAAGAGGGAATCATCCTGCCGCGCAAGGTGACCGATCGCATCGGTCACGTACTGCTGGACGGGGTCTGAGTTGACCGAGCCGACGAGTTCCGACGGTGCGCCCGCGCGGCGCGGGGTTCGAGCGAACCGCTCGTCGGCCCCCGCGCGTGGCCGGGGGCGCCCGGCGCGACTGGTCGCGCGCGGCGCGCGGGCGCAACCGCGGACGCCGCCGCCCGAACTGCCCGTCGTGTTGGGGGAAGTCGAGACCTGTCTGCTGCCGACCGGTACCGCGTTGCGCCGCGACGAGACGATCGATCTGCTCGGTCAGCTGATGCCCGATAGCACGATCTTCTGGCGGGAGCGCCCGATCTCACTGGCCATCTCGCCGCCGACGGTCGAAGGCGTCGACTGCCAGCTGAAGGTGCCGACGCGGCCGAGCGTGCGAGCCATCGGGACGGTCGCGACGCGCTCGCTCGTGTTCGGCGGCCGCGTGCTGCAGAGTTCGTCGATGACCAGGGTGGAGGCGGGCGCGAACGGGCAACGCCAGACCTGGTCGCACTACCTGAGCCGGGCAGGCGTGCTCGAAACGGTCACCAAGATCGCGAAGGACACCGGAACCGGCCTGGCCGAAGGCTTTCTGGTGCCGGGGTCGGCCTCCGACAGCACGCTGGATCTGACGTCGATCGCGAATCGGCTGCTCGGCCGGATCCGGATGGACGGCCGGCTCGATCAGCGGGTCCCGTTGCCGTCGGAGGCCACCCGGCTGCGCTGGTCGGCGCGGGTCGACCGGAAGAATCCGCCGTCCGTGCGATTTCGGCTCCAAGACGACCGCGTGCGCGCGGTCCTGGTGACCGTCGGCAGCGCACCGGAGCTGGACGACGTTCAGCGCTTCTGTGAGGATCTCGCGGTGCACGACTGGCTGTTGACGGCCACGTCCGCGGCGATCGACCAGTCCGACCTCTTCCCGCCGGGGAGTACGGAGTCGGTCGCGGTGTTGGTGCCCGTGCTGCGGCACCTGGCCCACGTCTGGATGCCGCGCGCGCATACCCCGCCCGGCTTGCGCGCACTGTGGGACGAGCTGGAGGAGGCGCCCGGCTTGACGGCGGGGAGGCGGGGGCTGGTCGACCAGGTGCGCGACCGAGTGCTCGTCGCGGCCCTGGACGCGTTGCGGCACAGCAGAACAATGCCGCAGGACTGAGGCCCTGTCTGGTTCACAGCCGGAACCAGCGCCGCACGAGCAGCGCGAAGAACACGGACGTGAACACGATTCCGGTGTAGGACTCGACGATCAGTAGCACCCGGCCCGCCCGCCCGATGTCGGTGAGATCGCCGATCCCGACCGGATTGAGGTAGTTGACCAGGCACAGGTGGAAGGTCGTCGAGATCGGCTCGCGGTCGGTCAGCCACAGCACCGCGGTGAAGGCGAGCAACTGAAGCGCGATCCAGCCGAGCAGCTGGAAAGGGCGAAAGCCGTATCCGCACAACAGATCCGAGATCACGCCCGGGATGCGCTTCCACACCGGATAGGTCGCGCGCCGCCGGGCCCTGGCCAGCGCGAGACGGCAGCGGTCTTGCTTGCCGAAATCCTCCTCCAACGCGTGCAACGCGGTGGCGCGCTTGAACGCCAGCGCGGCGTGCGACGGCAGGTCGGCGTCGGTGAGGCGCTGCCCGAGCTGTTCGTAGATCTCGGCCAGCCGCATGTTCTGGGTGCGGCTCAGGCGCCGCGGTCCGCGGAACTCCACCTCGGCCGCCAGCAGCGCGGTCAGGATCGTCAGCGGCGTCCAGCCGGGTTGCCCGCGGTGGCCGATCGGCAGTTCGGCCGCCTCGTAGATGTGCCGGAAGATCAGGGTGTCTCCGCCCGGCGCGATGGGCGCCGAATCGTAGTCCAGGACGAGATTCTCGACGTGGTTGTGAAACGCCCTGAGCATCAGCTTCTCCGGCGTTCGCGCCGGATCGTCGTGATCCTGGTTCAGGTACTTCAGGATGTCGGTGGCGTACCGGTCGGCGTGTCGGTCGATCAAGGTGGTCATCGACAGCACCGCGTGCGGCAGCTGGGACTGTCCCAGGTATTCGGTCATGTGTGTGGTGCCCCCCGGCATCGTCCGCGTCGTCTCGACGTGACATCCACCATAGCAATGTGATTCGGCTATCGGCCGGGCCGCTGTTTGAGCCAGTGCGGGTCGGCCGGCTCGGGTACCCGGCCGGCGGTGGGCTTCGGGGTGAGCCGATAGCGCAGCACGTCGCGTGGCTCGCCGGGGCCGAAATACTGGTCCTCGTGACCGGTCACCTCGAAACCGGCGGTCTTGTACAGGTTGGTGGCGAGTTGATCGCTCGGGCGCACGGTGATGTAGACCGAATCCGCCGCGGCGGTGCGGCAGCTGTGCACCGCTCGTTCCAGCAGTCCTCGGCCGATCCGGCGTCCCCGATACTGCGTGGCGACGGCCAGCCCCATCACCCAGCCTCGGCTGCGTGAACCCAGGCCGACCAGTGCGTATCCGCAGACGCGGTCGTCGAGTTCGGCCACCACCCAGTGCGATCCGTGCAAATCGAACAGTTGTCGCAGTGCGGTGTACGGGTAGGCGTGGTCCGCGAACTGTTCCAGCTCGAGCGCGGCGATGTCCGTGAGGTCGTGCACTGTCGCGGCCCGGTAGACAGCCCCCGGCCTTGCCCCGATATCCAACGGCTCACCTCTGTCTCCCCTGCGTGAGTCTGAACTCCAGCGTAAAGGCGTGTGCCGCTGCGAGGTTCGGAATCGGTGGGGCTGATCAATCCGGGCGAGGTTGCTCGACGGTGACCCACAGACGCCGAATGCCGCTGGGAGGACACTCTTCCCAGCGGCATTCGGGTCGAACGGAGGCGTGGCGGTCACGGAGGGGAATCGGAACCGCCCGGCCCCGACCGGCGTTCGGGGTTCGGTCCGAACGCCGGAAGGTGGTGCGGGTTTACACCTTCGCGTAGGCCAGCGAGGGGACGCGGCCGATGGCGAACGAGGAACGCAGGTAGAAGAACCAGGTGACCCCCGCCATCACGATGAACGTCGCCGCGTAGGCCCAGAAGGCGGGCGCCATGCTGCCGAAGTTGATGTTGGACAGGCGAAGTGCCTGCTGCAGCAGGTAGCCGCCGGAGGCGCCGATCGCGCCGATGACACCGATCGCCGCGCCCGCCTGACGCTTGGCCGACGCTGCGGCTTCGGCGATGTCCATGCCGTGCTCGGAGGCGTACTTCTTGGCCTCCGCGTTGAAGATGGACGGGATCATGCGGTAGGTGGAGCCGTTGCCGATACCGGCGAGGACGAACAACGCGAGGAAGGCGACCAGATAGAGCGGGAAGCTCTTCAGCTCCAGCCCCGCCATGATCGCGGCGACCGCGACGGCCATGCCGCCGAAGACGTACACGGTGATCTTCGCGCCGCCGACCTTGTCGGAGACCCAGCCGCCGAACGGGCGGCTGAACGAGCCGACCAGCGCGCCGAGGAAGGCCAGGTTGCCGAGCGTGGTGATCCAGCCGATCTTGGCCAGATCCGGGAAGTTGGCCTTGATCAGCGTGGGGAAGGCGAAGGAGAACCCGATGAAGGAACCGAACGTGCCGATGTACAGGAACGACATCACCCAGGTGTGCCGGTTGGTGAGCGCGAGCTTGTAGGACTTGCCGTCGGACTTGGCGGTGCCGATGCTGTCCATGTAGCGCAGCGCGCCGAAGGTGGCGATCAGGATGAACGGCACCCAGACCAGCACCGAGAGCGTGATGCCGAAGCGATAGCCCGCCGGATCCTTGGCCATCAGGTGGGTACCGAAGGTGATCAGCAGCGGCAGTATCAGCTGGGTCTGCGCGACGCCGAGATTGCCGCCCGCCGCGTTGATGCCGAGGGCCGCGCCCTTTTTCCCTTCCGGGAAGAAGAACGAGATGTTGGCCATGGACGAGGAGAAGTTGCCGCCGCCGAAGCCGGCCAGCGCCGCGAGGACCATGAACACCCACATGGGCGTGCCCGGCTGGTTCACGAAGTAGGCAAGACCGAGTGTCGGGATCAGCAGCATCGCCGCGCTGAACGCGGTGAACGCGCGCCCGCCGAATTTCGGTATGGCGAAGGTGTACGGAATGCGCAGTGCCGCACCGACGAGCGTCGGGGTGGAGGTGAGCAGCAGGGCGTTGCTCACCGCGGTGGGGTTGCCCTTGCCGAGTCCGGCCAGGAAGTCGAAGCCCGCGGCGCCCATGCTGGTGACCACGGTGCCCCAGATGACCCACACGCTGAAGCCGAGGTTCTCCGCGAATACGGAGAAGATCAGGTTCTTTCGCGCGGTGAGCTTTCCGCCCGACTCCCAGAATTTCGCGTTGTCCGGTTCCCAGTGGTCCAGCCAGCGTCCACGCTTCTGGTGGGTGAACGATTCCGACTGCTGGCCGGTGGCAGCAACTGTGGCAGTCATCGGCTTCCTCTCGATTAGGCTCGACCGACCCTCATCGCGGCAATCGTCGCGCCGTTGCGACGTTGATTCGTCTCGGGACGCCCATCCAAGTCGGGGGAGGGGCCGTCGAGTTGCCTTTGTACGGTCGAGACAAAGGTAGAAGCCGGTTGTTGCGGGCCCGTGGCCTTCGGTGACGTTCCCGGCAAATCCGACTCACATGGGGGAAGCGCCCTCGGTGACCAGTTGGTTACCTGGCGATCTGGCCACGGGACCGGTCGGAACTATCGGGCGTCCGGGTATTCCGCGATGAGCGAACCGAGGAAGCAACGCGCGGCCTGCGCGGCGCGATCGGCGTCGCCGTCGACGACGGCCTGCACCAGTTCATTGTGCTCGGCGTCGTAGGAATCGTCGGATTTCGAAGTCCGCGAGCGGATCACCTGTTCGATGGTGGGCAGCAGCGAGTCGTAGAACTCGAGGTACACCGCGTTGTGGCTGGCGACCACGATCGCCCGGTGCAGCGCCACATCGGCGGCGATCGCGCTGTGGGTGTCCGCGTCCCAGTGGTGGCTGCGTTCTTCCAGCAACCTGTGCAGGTTCGCGATGTCGGCGTCGTCGCGGCGGCGCGCGGCGAGCGCGGCGGCGGTGGTGTCCAGCGCGAGGCGTAGCTCGAGGACATCGCGTTCCTCGGCGTCGGCGAAGTACTTGCCGAGGGTGCCGCCGACTTCCGAGGCGGCGATCACATAGGTGCCCGAGCCCTGGCGCCGTTCCAGCATGCCCGCGTGCACGAGCGCCTGGACGGCCTCGCGCACGGTGTTTCGGCCGGTGCCGGTGAGCTCGGTGAGCTCCGGTTCGGTCGGGATGCGGGAGCCGATAGCCCAACGGCCGGAACGGATTTCGGCACGCAGCTGTTCGGTTACCTGGGCGATGAGGCTGGTGCGCCGGACGGGTTGCACCGAAACAGAGTACCGCCCGTCACAAATTGTTGCCGACGATCATGGGGTCATCCTATGATTTCTCGGTGACAGCGACCCTTCCGGACACCGCGACCCGCCAGGATTCCGCCGCCCTCCAGCAGCGCAAGCGCGCGCTCGTCGAGGGTCGACTGCTGGTACTCACCGCGATCGTGATGTCCGCACTGGTCCTACGCGTCGCCGTCACCGCGTTCAGCCCGCTCGCCGAGCAGATCGGCGCGGATATCGGCTACTCGACCGCGGTCGTCGGCGTCTTCGGCATGATCCCGACCGCGATGTTCGCCCTCTCGGGCCTGCTCACCCCGATCCTGGTGCGCCGCCTCGGCCTGGAGCGGACCGCGCTCACCGCGATGCTGATGGCCGGTCTCGGCATGCTGATCCGGGCCACGACGCACGGCACCGCCGAACTGCTGATCTTCTCCGCGCTCGCGCTCGGCGGCATGGGCATCGGCAACGTGGTGATCCCGCCGTTGGTCAAGCGGTACTTCCCGGACCGGCTGGCGGTCATCAGCTCGCTCTACATCACCATGGTGCAGCTCGGCACCGTGGTGCCCGCGATGATCGCCGTGCCGGTCGCCGAGGCGCACGGCTGGCGGATCTCGATCGGTCTGTGGGCGCTGCTCGGCTTCGCCGCCGCGCTGCCATGGCTGAAGGTGCTGCGCGATCGGCGCGGTCGCGACATGGCCGACACCACGGGTTTGCCCGCCGAAGGCGCCGAGTCCACGGGCCGGGTCTGGCGTTCGCCGGTCGCCTGGGGCATGGCGGGCATGTTCGGCATGACCTCGCTGACCACCTACGCGATCTTCGCCTGGCTGCCCAAGATCTTGAGCGAAGCGGGCGCGAGCGCGGCGTTCGGCGGCACCATGGTCGGACTGTTCGCCCTGGTCGGTCTGGTGGCCGCGCTCTCGGCACCGACGATCGTCGCACGCTTCCGCAATCCGTTCCCCGTGGTCGTCGGCTGCGCGGCCTTGTTCTTCATCGCCTTCGCGGGCTTGCTGATCGCGCCGATGAGCGCGCCCGTGCTGTGGGTGGTGATCCTCGGACTCGGCCCGAGCACCTTCCCGATGGCGCTGACCCTGATCAATCTGCGCACCAAGACCCCGCGCGGTTCGGCGGCCCTGTCCGGCTTCACCCAGGGCGTCGGTTACGCGGTGGCGTGCGCGGGCCCGTTGCTGTTCGGCATGCTGCACACCGCCACGGGCGGCTGGCTCGCGCCGTTCGCGATGCTGAGCGTCGCGGTGCTGGTGTTGCTCGCCGGTGCGTGGCAGGCGTGCAAGCCGCGCATGCTCGAGGACACCTGGAACTGATCGGAACCGATCGCGCCGTTCGGGTTGCGGCGCGGTGCGGCGCGGCGCATGCTGTGCGCGTCACACCTCACCGGCCGCTGTGCGCGAGATCGGCTGTTTGTCACCCGTGGAAACGCTTGTGTCACACGGGTGAAACATAACGTTGAAACTCACCCCGGAATCCGGGGAATCGTGAGCAACCGTTGATTTGGCGGTCATTTCCCGCATCATTTCGGCAATACCTGTTTCCTACCGTGGGGGCCAACCGATTTTGGGAGGCCCTTGTTGAGCACGCTGACGCGTAACCACAACATCGAGCACTGGGATGCCGAGGACGTCGCGGCCTGGGAGGCGGGCGGCAAAGACATCGCCAAGCGCAACCTGATCTGGTCGGTCTTCGCCGAGCACGTCGGGTTCTCGGTCTGGTCGATCTGGTCGGTGATGGTGCTGTTCATGCCCGCCGACAAGTTCGGCATCGATCCGGCGGGCAAGTTCTTCTTGGCCGCGGTGCCGACGCTGGTCGGCGGCTTGCTGCGCATTCCATACACCGTGGCCACCGCCCGGTTCGGCGGACGCAACTGGACCATCTTCAGCGCGTTCCTGCTGGTCATCCCGACGCTGCTGACGCTGTACTTCGTCAACCAGCCGGGCACCTCCTACACCACCTTCCTGATCGTGGCCGCGTTCGCGGGCTTCGGCGGCGGCAACTTCGCCTCCTCGATGACCAACATCAACGCCTTCTACCCGCAGCGACTCAAGGGCTGGGCCCTCGGTCTGAACGCCGCGGGCGGCAACATCGGCGTTCCGGTCATCCAGCTGCTCGGCCTGCTGGTCCTCGCGACCCTCGGCGACGGCTACGGCGCCCTGATCTGCGCCATCTACCTGGTGCTCGTCGCGCTGACCGCTGTCGGCGCCGCGCTCTACATGGACAACCTGAAGAACCAGAAGGCCGACCTGTCCTACATGGTGACGGCGCTGAAGGTGCCGCAGTCCTGGGCCATCGCCTTCCTCTACATCGGCACCTTCGGTTCGTTCATCGGCTACAGCTTCGCCTTCGCCCAGATCTTGCAGATCAGTTTCAAGGCCGGCGGCGACACCGCAGCACAGGCCGCCGTGCACGCCGCGTCGATCGCGTTCATCGGCCCGCTGCTCGGTTCGCTGGCCCGCCCGTACGGCGGCAAGTGGGCCGACCGGATCGGCGGAAGCCGGGTCACCTTGGTCGTCTTCGGCGCGATGATGGCCGCCACCCTCGTGGTCGGGATCGCCAGCACCGTGGCCGACGGCAACGGCGGCGTCGCCAGCGGCGCCGTGATGACCGTGATGGTCATCGGCTTCATCGCCCTGTTCGTGCTCTCCGGCTTCGGCAACGGCGCGGTCACCAAGATCATCCCGTCGGTGTTCGACGCCAAGTCCAAGAGCCTGGACGCGAGTCCCGCCGAGCAGGCCGCCTGGTCGCAGAACACCTCCGGCGCGCTCATCGGCGTCGTCGGCGCCATCGGTGCGCTCGGCGGCGTCGGCATCAACCTGGTGCTGCGCTCCTCCTACGCCTCGACCAACTCGGCCACCACCGCCTTCTGGGTGTTCCTGGCCTTCTACGTCGCCTGCGCCGCGGTGACCTGGTTGGTCTTCCTCCGCCGTCCCACCATGGCCGTCGACAGCGATGTCGTGCACGAGGCCGAGGCGCTGGTCCTCGAGGCCGAGGCCGCCGCAACCAAGTCCAACTCGTCGGCTCGCGCCTGACGCCCGAACCATCCCCAGGGAGGTCACCATGAACCCCACAGTCGATCCCGCCCAGCGCAAGACCGCGGTGGTCGTCGGCCACGGCATGGTCGGGCACCGTTTCGTCGAGGCACTGCGCTCGCGTGACGAAGCCGACCAGTGGCAGATCGTCATCCTCAGCGAGGAGCAGCTGCCCGCCTACGACCGCGTCGGACTCTCGTCCTACGTCGGCACCTGGGACCCGAGCCTGCTCGCGCTGCCCGGCAACGAGTACGCCGGTGACGCACTCGTCGAGCTGCGCCTCGGCCAGCGCGCCGAGAGCATCGACCGCGCCGCGCGCAAGGTCGTCACCTCCGCGGGCGACACCATCGGCTACGACGCGCTGGTGCTGGCCACCGGCTCCTATGCTTTCGTGCCGCCGGTGCCCGGCCACGACCTGGACGGGTGCTACGTCTACCGCACCATCGAGGACCTGGACGGCATCCGCGCCACCGCGGAGGCGGCCGGTCCCGGCGCGGTCGGCGTGGTGATCGGCGGCGGTCTGCTCGGCCTGGAGGCGGCCAACGCGCTGCGCCTGCTCGGCATGACCCCGCACGTCATCGAATTCAACGACCGGCTGATGCCCGCGCAGGTCGACGCGGGCGGCGGCGCGATCCTGGAGCGCCTGGTCAGCGACCTCGGCCTGAACGTGCACACCGGCGTCGGCACCCAGGCGATCGAGGCCGCGGGTAACGGCAAGCTGAAGCTGACCCTCTCCGACGAGTCGACCATCGATGACGCCTCGCTCGTGGTGTTCTCCGCGGGCATCCGTCCGCGCGACCAGATCGCCCGCGACGCGGGCATCGAGGTCGGCCCGCGCGGCGGCATCATCACCGACCTGGGACTACAGACCTCGGACCCGAACATCTGGGCCATCGGCGAGTGCGCCGCGGTCGAGGGCGTCTGCTACGGCCTGGTCGCCCCCGGTTACAGCACCGCCGAGGTGGTGGCGGACCGGCTGCTCGGTGGCGCGGGCGAATTCCCCGGCGCCGACATGTCCACCAAGCTGAAGCTGCTCGGCGTCGACGTGGCCAGCTTCGGTGACGCGCACGGCACCACCGAAGGCGCGCTGTCGGTCGTGCTGCACGACGCGGCCAAGGGCACCTACGCCAAGCTCGTCGTCTCCGACGACGCGCAGATCCTGCTCGGCGGCATCCTGGTCGGCGACGCGTCCGCGTACTCCGCGCTGCGCCCGCTGGTCGGTCGTCCGCTGCCCGCCGATCCCGCCTCGCTGATCTCCCCGGCGGGCGCGGAACTCGGCGCGGACGCGCTGCCCGACGACGCCCAGATCTGCTCCTGCAACAACGTCAGCAAGGGCTCGATCTGCGGCGCCATCGCGGAGGGCGCCTGCGACGTGCCCGCCATCAAGAGCTGCACCAACGCGGGCACCTCCTGCGGTGGCTGCGTGCCGATGCTCAAGAAGCTGCTCGAGCAGTCCGGCGTCGAGGTCTCCAAGTCGCTGTGCGAGCACTTCAGCCAGTCGCGCGCCGAGCTGTTCCAGATCGTCCAGGTCACCGGCATCCGCACCTTCTCGGGCCTGATCGCCAAGTACGGCAAGGGAACCGGCTGCGACATCTGCAAGCCGACCGTCGCCTCCATCCTGGCCTCCACCTCGAGCGACCACATCCTCGATGGCGAGCAGGCCGCGCTGCAGGACACCAACGACCACTTCCTGGCCAACCTGCAGAAGAACGGCACCTACTCGGTGGTGCCGCGGATGCCCGGCGGTGAGGTGACCGCCGAGCAGCTGATCACCATCGGCGAGGTGGCCAAGGAATTCGGCCTCTACGTCAAGGTCACCGGTGGTCAGCGCATCGACCTGTTCGGCGCGCGCGTCGAGCAGCTGCCGCAGATCTGGCAGCGCCTGGTGGACGCGGGCATGGAATCCGGTCACGCGTACGGCAAGTCGCTGCGCACCGTCAAGAGCTGCGTCGGCTCCACCTGGTGCCGCTACGGTCAGCAGGACTCGGTCGGCATGGCCGTCCTGCTCGAAAAGCGTTACCGCGGACTGCGTTCCCCGCACAAGCTGAAGCTGGCGGTGTCCGGCTGCGCCCGCGAGTGCGCCGAGGCGCGCGGCAAGGACGTCGGCGTGATCGCCACCGAGAACGGCTGGAACCTCTACGTCGGCGGCAACGGCGGTCTCACGCCGAAGCACGCGGTGCTGCTGGCCGGTGAGCTCGACGACGAGACGCTGATCAAGTACATCGACCGCTACCTGATGTTCTACATCCGCACCGCCGACCGGCTGCAGCGCACGGCGCCGTGGCAGGAGGCGCTCGAGGGCGGCATGGACTACCTCAAGGCGGTCGTCTGCGAGGACAGCCTCGGCATCGCCGACGAGCTCGAGGCCGCCATGGCCAAGCACGTCGACGGTTACAAGGACGAGTGGGCCGCGGTGCTCGAGGACGAGGAGAAGCTCTCGCGCTTCGTGTCGTTCGTCAACGCGCCGGAAGAGGCCGACCCGACGATCTCGTTCGACGACAGCGGCGAGCGGAAGGTGCCGGTGCTGTTGGGTGTGCCACAAATGCCGGCCGCCACGCACGGGAAATAACGACTTAACCGTGCGGAAACAGGACGCCGGTACCAATGAGTAAGGCGTTCGGAGGAGGAACCCGATGACCGTGATCGATACACCCAGCATCTCGCCAGCTACGGCCACCGGTTGGACGCAAGCGTGCCGACTCGACTATTTGATCCCAGGCCGCGGCGTTGCGGTATTGCTGAAGGGTGGCCAGCAGGCCGCTCTGTTCCGACTGACCGACGGCAGCGTGTACGCCGTCGGCAATATCGATCCGTTCGGTCGCGCGGCCGTCATGTCGCGCGGGATCGTCGGTGACCGCAGCGGCGTCCCCGTCGTCGCCTCGCCGCTGCTGAAGCAGGCGTTCTCGTTGCTCGATGGGCGTTGCCTGGACGATGAATCGGCGGCGCTGCCGGTGTACGCGGTGCGGGTCGACGACGGCATCGTTTCGGTTTCCAACGAGCCGGTCGCGCTCGATTCCTCGGACGGATGAACCTCTATGACGACAACTGAAGCGGGCGCCTGTCTCGCTGGATTCACGGTCGGCGTCACGGCGGCTCGGCGAGCCGAGGAGTTCTCCACCCTGCTCAAAAGGCGGGGCGCCACCATCGTCACGGCGCCCGCCATCCGGATCATTCCGTTGGCCGACGACACCGAACTGGAGCGTGTCACAAGGACTTTGGTCGCCGAGCCGCCGCAGATCACCGTCGCCACCACCGGCATCGGTTTCCGCGGCTGGATGGAAGCGGCCGAAGGCTGGGGCCTGGCCGAGGAACTGCGCAGCACGCTGGCCGCCACCCGCATGCTGGCGCGCGGCCCGAAAGCCAAGGGCGCCATCCGCGCCGCGGAACTGCGCGAGGAGTGGTCGCCCGCCTCCGAGTCGTCGGCCGAGGTGCTCGATCACCTGCTGGCCGAGGGCGTGGAGGGCGTGCGCATCGCGGTGCAGCTGCACGGCGCCACCACCGAATGGGAGCCCGTCCCGGACTTCTGTGAAGTATTGCGTTGCGCCGGAGCGGATGTCGTTCCGGTGCCGGTGTACCGCTGGACTCCGCCCGCCGATCAGGGCCCGATGGACCAGCTGATCGAGGCCATCGTCACCGCGAGCCTGGACTGCGTGACCTTCACCAGCGCGCCCGCCGTGGCGTCGATGTTGATGCGCGCCAAGGAAACCGGTCTGCTGGAGGGCGTGCTGCACGCCCTGCGCGGTCGGGTGCTCGCGGCCTGCGTCGGTCCGATCACCGCCGCGCCGCTGGAAGAGCTCGGCGTGCCGACCTCGATGCCGGGGCGCGCGCGTCTCGGCGCGCTGGCCAGGCACGTGGCCGAGGAATTGCCCAGGCGCGCCAACCGGATTCAGGCCGCCGGACACAACATCAGCGTGCGCGGCGCGTGTGTTGTCGTGGACGGCGAGGTGCGTCAGCTGGCGCCCGCGCCGATGGCGCTGATGCGTTCGCTGGCCCGCCAGCCCGGTCGGGTGGTCTCCCGCGAGGACCTGCTCTCCGCGCTGCCCGGCGGCGGTGACGACACGCACGCCGTGGAGACCGCGATCGCCAGGCTGCGCGCCGGACTCGGCACGCCGAAGGCGATCCAGACCGTGGTCAAGCGCGGCTACCGGCTCGCTTTGGACGCCGCCGAGTGCACCGACAACAATCCGCGCCAGGTGCCGCAAGCGCGGCCGCAGGTGCCCGGTATCGGGTCGCCCGTGCGTGCTCCCAAGTACGCTCCGCAACCGATGGGGAGCTGGTGAGCACCCCCGCCCTGGTGCTGGTGGCGCACGGCACCCGAAGCACCAAGGGCGTGGAGATGATCGCCGCTCTTGCCGAAGCGGTCTCCCGTGAACTCGGTGCGGCGCAGGCTCTTTCGGAAACGGACGCCGCGATTTCGGGGCGCGGCGACCGTACCGACGCGCCCGCGGTCCGCACCGCCTTCGTCGACGTGCTCGGCCCGTCGCCGTCGGAGGTGCTGCGCGATCTGACCGGAACGACGGAATCTGTTCCCGCCGTGCTGGTTCCGGCGTTCCTCGCCTCCGGCTACCACGTCTACCAAGACGTGCCGCGCGAGGTCGCCGAGAGCGGGCACGACGCGGTGGCCGTCACCCCGGCCATGGGGCCGGATCCGGCGCTGGCCAGGATCATGGCGGTGCGGTTGCGCGCGGCGGGCTGGCGGCGTGGTGACGCGGTCGTGTTCGCGGCGGCGGGGTCCTCGGATGCCCGTGCGCGGCAAGACGTTCGGCGCGCGGCCGCGATGCTGGCCGAGCACCTGGGTGCACCGGTGCGCATCGGCTACGTCGCCACGGGCGCGCCGCGCGTTCCGGAAGTCGTCGCCGACCTGCGTGCCTCCGGTGCGCGGCGGGTGTTCGTCGCGTCCTATCTGCTGGCGCACGGGCTGTTCCAGCAGCGGCTGCACGACGCGGGCGCGGACGGCGTGGCGGAACCCATCGGCGTGCATCCCGCGGTCGTCCGGCTCATCGCGGACCGTTATCGCGCGGCCGTGCGGGAAATGGTCGATACTCGCGTGCGCTGAGTGTCGCACGCCCCCGAGGCTCGCGGCGGCGCCGTCGGTGGCCTAGGAGTAAGGAGTCGGCGCGCCGCTGCCGTGGTGGGCATCAATCGCCCCCCGGCGCCACGAGTGCGGGGAACCAGATGTCGGTGAGCACCTCGGCCGCCTGGCTCGCGGAGACGTCGATCGTGCCCTGCATGGCCCAGCGGGTGAAGAACCGTTCCAGTTGCGCGACAAGTAGTTCGATGCGCAGTCGCGCTTCGTCCCTGCGTTCGGCGGGCCAGCGGGACAGGTAGGCGGGCATGCTGTCGGCGAGCGTCATGATGCCCTCGCGCGCGACCTCGCGGAATTCCGGCTCGAGTGCGGTCGCCTCGTCCCATGCGGGCAGCATGTCCTTGTTCGCGAAGAACCAGTCGATGGCCCGGGTCATCCAGTCCGCGAACTCTTCTCGTGATCCGGTGGTGAGCACCCGGTCCAGGTCGGCGTAGAAGAGGCGAACGCTGGCGAGGGTGCCCGCCTCGGCGATGGCACGCAGCACCTCCGGTTTGCCGGTGAAGTGCAGGTAGAAGGTGGCCCGGCTACAGCCGACCGCGGCGGCGATGTCGTCGACGCGGACCGAGGAGTAGCCCTGCGTTTCGAACAGGTGGCGCGCGGTGTCGACGATCCGCGCTCGGGTCAGGCGTTTCTGTTCCTCGCGCAACAAGCCGCGGCGGGCCTCGGTCGGTTCGGTCGGCATGAACTCATCCTAGACGATGCGCAAAGTCACTAGACATGGTGTCTAGCCAGTGCTACGTTGTGGTGCAGGTCACGTCGGCTGGGTTCGCCGACGACCGCGGCTCGAGGTTCTCGCCCCGTGGCCGGATCACCGCGGAACCGTTGCCGCGCACTGCGACCGGCGCGGTCGTGCGGTGCGAGATCGCTTTGTAGGGAGTCAGCGATGTTCGACAGCATCATCAAGGGCGGCCGGTGGTTCGACGGCACGGGCGCCCCGTCAGCGGTTCGCCATCTCGGCATCCGCGCCGGCAGGGTGGCCGAGGTGTCGGCCGTGCCGCTCGACGAGACCGGCTGCGGCCGGGTCGTCGACGCCGCCGGGCACTGGGTGATTCCCGGCATGATCGACATCCACACCCACTACGACGTGGAGGTATTGCTCGATCCAGCGCTGCCGGAATCGGTGCGCCACGGCGTGACGACCGTGCTGCTCGGTTCGTGTTCGCTGTCGACAGTGCACGCCGACGCGGAGACGGCGGGCGATCTGTTCGGCCGGGTCGAAGCCATTCCGCGCGGACACGTCGTCGCCGCGATCGGCGACCTGAAGTCCTGGCGCACCGCCGAGGAGTACGCCGCGGCGCTCGACGCGCTGCCGCTCGGGCCGAATGTGGCCGGCTTCCTCGGGCATTCCGACGTTCGCGCGGCCGTGATGGGGCTCGATCGCGCCACCAGGCGCGAGGTGAAGGCGACTCCCGACGAGCTCGCCACGATGCGGCGCGCACTCACCGAAGCCCTCGACGCGGGCTTCGTCGGCATGTCCTCCCAGCAGCTGCTGTTCGACAAGCTCGACGGGCAGCGTTGCCGCTCGCGCACCCTGCCCTCCACGTACGCGACGAGCCGGGAACGCAGCGTGCTCAACACGATTCTGCGCCGCCGCGGGCGCGCCTTGCAGGGCGGACCCGACGTGGCACGGCCGCAGAGCCTGGTCGCGATGGCCGCGAGCAGCATCGGGCTGTGGCGGGAACCGCTCAAGGTGAGCCTGCTCTCGGCCGCGGACGTGAAGGCGATTCCCGGTGTGGCGCGGGCGTTTCCGGCGCTCGCCCGCGCCGTCAACGCGCTCGGCGGCGATTTCCGCTGGCAGCATTTACCGGTGCCGTTCGAGGTGTATTCCGACGGGATCGACCTGCCGGTGTTCGAGGAATTCGGATCGGGCGCCGCGGCATTGCATCTCGCCGACCAGCTCGAAGAGCGTGCGGACCTGCTGAGCGATGAAGGCTATCGCCGCTGGTTCCGCAAGGACTACGACAAGAAGTTCGGTCCCCGCGTCTGGCATCGCGACTTCTTCGACGCCGAGATCGTCGAATGCCCCGACGAATCCGTGCTCGGCAAGACCTTCGGTCAGGTCGGTCTCGACCGCGGCGGCCTGCATCCGGTCGACGCGTTCCTCGATCTCGTCGTGGAACACGGCACCAAAGTGCGTTGGCGCACAACCATTTCCAACCACCGCCCCGCTGTGCTCGACCGTTTCGCGGCGGATCCCGGCATCCAGCTCGGCTTCTCGGACGCGGGCGCGCACCTGCGCAACATGGCCTTCTACAACTTCGGCCTGCGACTGCTGCGTCGCGTCCACGACGCCGAACGAGCGCGCCGGCCGTTCATGACGCTCGAGCACGCGGTCCACCGCCTGACCGGTGAACTCGCCGAGTGGTACGGCTTGGACGCGGGCCGCCTGCGCGTCGGCGACCGTGCCGACGCCGTCGTGATCGACCCGGCCCATCTCGACGCCACCCTCGACACCTACGCCGAACACCCGGCTCCGCACTACGACAACTTGTCCCGCATGGTCAATCGCAACGACGCGACCGTCACCGCGGTGTTCATCGGTGGGAAGTACGTGTTCGGCTCCGGCGCCGCCGGACCCGGGCTCGGCACGGAACAGGCGGGGCGGTTCCTGCGCGCCGGATGACGACGTGACGTTCGCGCCGCCCGCGCGAAGGGGTTGTGGCGTTCGCGCCGCCCGCGCGAAGGGGCGGCACACGGGTTGCGCACCGCGTAAAGGGGCAGCGATCTGTCGGTGCCCAGGTCCACACTGTGACCTATGGCATACGACGAGGAACTGGCCGAGCGGATCCGCGACCTGATCGATCCCGGCCTCGACATGACCGAGAAGAAGATGTTCGGCGGTCTCGCCTTCATGATCAGCGGCAACATGGCGGTGGCTGCCAGCGGCCAGGGCGGCCTGCTCGTCCGCGTCGACCCGGCCCAGGGCGCCACCATGATCGACGACGAAACCGTCACGCCGATGACCATGGGCGGCCGAGAAATGGTCGGCTGGCTCCGAGTGACCGGCACACCGATCCGCGACGACACAACCCTGCGCGAGTGGGTCGACCGCGGCGTCGACTACGCCCGCTCCCTCCCGGCCAAGGGGTAGATGCCCGCGCCGCGCTTGCAACCGCAACTATGGCTGCCGCGCCGCGAGCCGCAGGACTCGCAAGCCACTGACGTCGGGCGCATCCGCATCACCGCGCCCAGCTGGACGCCCGCGCGGCATCACCTGACGAACTATGCCGCGCCGACCGATTAGTGAATCGGACAGTTTGGACGGATTCGCTGTCGACCCTTTCCCGGCCGTCCCGCGCTCGATACGCTGCGCCGATGACGCCCATTGTGCGTGTAGCCGTGGTTGTGGCGGTGCTCGGCGGGTCGCTGGTTGGCGCGATACGTGCCGAGGCAACACCCGGCTCGGATATCACGGCGACCACCCTGGGGCATGCGCAGATTCCGGCAGGGTTGCTGCCGTTCGTGGCGGGGACCGATCTGGTGGTTCGGGAGATCACCATCGGGCCGGGCGGGTCGACCGGGTGGCACTATCACGACGGCCCGGTCTTCGGCTTCGTTCGCTCCGGCACCCTCACCCATCCCGGGCCGGACTGTGTCGCGCCGGTGTATCGCACGGGCGACTTCATCTACGAGCCGGCCGGGGAGTGGAACGTCCACATCGGCCAGAACCTCGGCACCGAGCCCCTGGTCCTCGATGTCGTCTACGCCCCACCGACGGGCGACCCCCTCTTCCGCGACGCCCCAGCCCCGGCCTGCGCCTGAACCCGTCGCAACGGTTCTCGAGACCTGCGATGGCCCGGGATCCGAGCCTATTTCGCCAGTTGGCCGATCCGCTGCCGCGCCACATTGAGCAACGTGGCGACATCGACGTCGGGGACGTCTTCGCGTCGAAGCTCTTTGACGAGCGAGCGCTGCTCGGCATTCAGTTCCTCGGTCAGCCGTTCGATCGTCGAGCGGAGTTGTGCGATGTGCTCCACCCGCTCGTTGACGTCGTGCGCGTCCCCGAAATCGTCGACGATCAACCGTGATTCCACCCGGGACAGTGGCACGTCGAGCTTGGCGGCGATGATGGTGCGCGCTTCGTATCCGACGTCGGTGAGATGGCGCGCTTGACCGCAGGGATCGGCTCCGTACACATCGGGGATGGTGATTTCCCACCATCGTCCGACACGGCTCGCGTGCACGTCGTAGGTGATTGCCTTGCTCACTGCTTCTCTTCCTCCTCCGGGCAGTCGCAGGACCCTACGGCCTTGTAGATCGACCTGGCCACGCCCGGCGAGATGGTGGTGTGCCCGTCCGGGACGCTCACGTCATGCTTGCCGGTTCGGCAACCGTAGATCGTGTGGCTGCCCGCTCCGTCGCGGAGCTTCGACCAGCCCGCGGCTTTGAGGGCCTTCAGGACCTTCCTGGTCGGTTGCTCCGCAATCATGACAGCATGCTAGCGCGCTAGGCGCAAGCATGACTAGCAAACTAGCAGAAAATGTAGCTAGTCAGATTGCAAGTCCGCATCCGCTCAATACGAAGTCGCCCCCACCGGGTTGCGGTGGGGGCGAAGGAGATCAGCGCCAGCGTTCCGGGGTGACCGGGGCGTCCCAGGCGCGGGCGTAGCGGCGGGAGTCGGTGGCGTTGGGTTGTTTGTGGCGGTAGACGATGTAGGGGCGGGTGAGGTAGCCGATGGGGGCGCTGAACATGTGGACCAGGCGGGTGTAGGGCCACAGGGCGACCAGGACGAGGACGACCAGCCCGTGCAGCTGGAACGGCCACGGGGTGTCGACCATCAGTTCCGGTTGCGGGTTCAGGGTGAACAGGCTGCGGAACCAGGGGGAGACGGTCTCGCGGTAGTTGTAGGTGCCGAACAGCAGGTTGGCGCCCCAGGTGTTGGTCAGGCCGGTGACCAGCGCGGCGGTGAGCAGGGCGTACATCAGCTTGTCGTTGGCGGTGGTCGCTTTGCGTACCGCGGTCACCGTGAACCGGCGGTACAGCAGAATGCCCACACCGGCCAGCACAGAGAGACCGGCCACCGAACCGGCGCCGACCGCGATCAGGTGATAGGTGTGGTCGTTGATGCCGACGGCTTCGGTCCACGACTCGGGAATCAGCACGCCGAGAACGTGCCCGAAGAACACCCCGAGCATGCCGAAGTGGAACAGCGGGCTGCCCAGCCGCAGCAACCTGCTCTCGTAGATCTGCGAGGACCGGGTGGTCCAGCCGAACTGGTCGTTGCGGTAGCGCCAGATGTGGCCGAGTACGAACGAGGTGAACGCGACGTACGGCAGGATCAGCCACAACTCGACGGGCAGGTGCGGGACGGCGTTCATCGACGGCCTTCCGATTGAGCGAACATCGTGGGGTCCATGGCGAAGGGTTCCAGCCCGACCTCTTCCTCCGGGGGACCTTCGGCCGCGAGCTCGGCGATGCGCCGCCGATCGGCCGTGGTGAGCGGCGGCAGCGTGGCCACCACCGCGGCGAGCGCCCCCGCGTAGGGAGAACCGCTGTCGGACAACGAGAGTCGCAGCAGCTCGATGACCGGCAGGTGCTCGCCGAGCAGGCGCTCGCCGCCGATCGGGTCCACCGTCGCGGCGAATTCGAGCAACACGGGCAGGTGATCGGGCAGTTCCTGATCACCCAGTTCCACCCCGGCGTGCCGGTAGGCGTGCTTGAAACGCAGCAACGCCATGCCGCGCTTGCGGGTGTCGCCGTAGGCGTAGAAGGTCAGGTGCAGGCTGGCACGGCGCCGCATGTCGAAGGTCGCGACGTAGTCGGCGGCCAGGTCGATCGGCGGCGTCGTGCGCAGGTGGGTCAGCAGACCGGCCAGCTGCGGGCGCACCTCGTCGGGCAATTGATCTGCCGCACTGGATAATTCGTCCAGCATGGCCAGCGTTGCCTGGCCGGGGTAGTCCAGCAGCAGCGCGGCGAGCCGCCACACCAGGCGACGGTCGCGCTCGGCCATCCGCACGGCGGGCTCGGGCCGCCGGCGCAGTTTCAGCAGACTCATCTGGTGACCCCGCTCGACGTCGCGGTCACATCCTCGGCGGACGAACCGTTCCCGGCAGCGCCGTTGCTGCCGTTCGCGGCCCCTACTCCGGCAGCGCCGTTGCTGCCGTTTGCCTTCGAGTCGCCGGACTCTGCGCCGTTGTGCCCCGCGCCGTTCTGCGCAGCCGAGCCGTTGGAGCCAGCACCGTTGGACCCAGCACCGTTGGTCGGAATCAAACCCTTGGTGCTCTTCCCATCCCAGTTGAGCAAATTGATCCGGGTCGACTTCTCCTCCGGCGCAGCCCCATTGGAGTCCGTTAGATGGAACTTCTCCACCATCTGGTCGAACGCGGTCATACCCGGCCCACCATCGGTGTCCAGACTGCACCCGGTCGCCAGCGAATCCAGTTCGTGCGCCTGCGAAGTCGCGCCCTGCGGGATCACATACCGGTGCTCGTACTTCGCGATGGCGAGCAGCCGGTACAGCGCCTCGATCTCCTCGGGCTCCAGCCGCACCGACGGCGCGATCGAGGGATCGGGCTCCTCGCCGAGGTTCACCGACCGCATGAAAGACCGCATGGCGGCGAGCCTCTGCAGCGACGCCCGCACTGGACCGAGTTCACCCGCGGTGAACAGCTCCGCCAGGTATTCCACCGGAATGCGCAGCGCGTCGATGGCGCCGAACAGGTTCGCGTGGTTCTCCCCGTCGTGCCCGGTCTCGGTGAGCACGTCCACCACCGGCGAGAGCGGCGGCACGTACCAGACCATCGGCATGGTCCGGTATTCCGGGTGCAGCGGCAGCGCGATCTGGTAGTCCACGATCAGCTTGTAGACCGGCGAATCCTGGGCCGCCTGAATCCATTCCGGCGAGATGCCGGCGCGCTCGGCCTCCGCGACGACCCGCGGGTCGTGCGGGTTGAGGAAGACGCCGAGTTGCGAGGGGTACAGGTCCTTGGTGTCGGTGACCGACGCCGCCTCCTGCACCTTGTCCGCGTCGTAGAGCATGACGCCGATGTAGCGCAGCCGTCCCACGCAGGTCTCCGAACACACCGTCGGAATGCCGACCTCCACGCGCGGGTAGCAGAAGGTGCACTTCTCCGCCTTGCCCGTCTTGTGGTTGAAGTAGATCTTCTTGTACGGGCATCCGGTGATGCACTGCCGCCAGCCGCGGCACTTGTCCTGGTCGACGAGCACGATGCCGTCCTCGGCCCGCTTGTAGATCGCGCCGGAGGGACAGGACGCCGCGCACGACGGGTTCAGGCAGTGCTCGCAGATGCGCGGCAGGTAGAACATGAAGGTCTCTTCGAACTCCAGTTTCACCTTGTCCGAGAGCTTGTTCAGCAGCGGGTCCTTGCCGACCTGCTCCGGGCCGGAGCCGAGGTCGTCGTCCCAGTTGGCGCCCCAGGTGACCTTCGTGTCCTCGCCGGTGATCAGCGATTTCGGTCGCGCCACCGGCGTGGTGTCGATGGCGGGGGAGGACAGCAGGTTGTCGTAGTCGTAGCTCCACGGGTCGTAGTAGTCCGACACCGTGGGCAGGTCCGGGTTGGCGAAGATGTTGAGCAGCCGCTTCATTCGCGAACCGGACTTCAGGGTCAGCTTGCCGCGCTTGGTGAGCGTCCAGCCGCCCTTCCACTTCTCCTGATCCTGGTACTGACGCGGATAGCCCTGTCCGGGCCGGGTTTCCACGTTGTTGAACCAGACGTACTCGGTGCCGCCGCGGTTGGTCCACGCCTGCTTGCAGGTGACGCTGCAGGTGTGGCAGCCGATGCACTTGTCCAGGTTCATCACCATGGCGAGCTGTGCCATGACACGCATATCAGTACTCCACCTTCTGCGACCGCAATCGGACAGAGCGTCGGCACCTCGTCGGGCTCATGTCAGTACTCCACTTTCTGGGACCGCTTGCGAATAGTCGTCACTTCGTCGCGCTGGTTACCCGTGGGGCCGTGGTAGTTCAGCGCGAAGGACTGCTGCGCGTACCCGCCGATGAGATGCGAGGGCTTGATCATGATCCGGGTGAGCGCGTTGTGGATACCGCCGCGTTTGCCGCGCGCGTCGTTCACCTCGGGGGTGCCCTCGATGCGCGGCACGTCCACCGCGCGGTCCTGCGCGTGGTACATGAACACGGTGCCCTCCGGCATGCGGTGCGAGACGATGGCGCGCGCGACCACGATGCCGTTGCGGTTGATCGCCTCGATCCAATCGTTGTCGGCCACACCGATCTTCGCGGCGTCCTTGTCCGACATCCAGATCGACTGACCGCCGCGCGAGAGCGTCAGCATGTGCAGGTTGTCCTGGTAGGCGGAGTGGATCGACCACTTCGAGTGCGGCGTCAGATATCTGACCGTGACGCCCTTCTCGGTCACCGAACCCACGCCGGGCTCGCTGAACAGTGCGGTCATGTCCAGCGGCGGCCGGAAGATCGGCAGCTGTTCGCCGAGCTCGATCATCCAGTCGTGGTCGAGGTAGAAGTGCTGGCGTCCGGTCAGGGTGTGCCAGGGCTTGAGCCGTTCGGTGTTGATGGTGAACGGCGAGTACCTGCGTCCGCCGGTCTCGCTGCCCGACCACTCCGGCGAGGTGATCACCGGCACCGGCCGAGCCTGAGTGTCGGCGAAGGTGATTCGCTTGCCCTCGTGCTCGGCGGCCAGGTCGGCGAGCTTCGTGCCGGTGCGATGCTCCAGCTCCTCGAAGCCCTCCACGGCGAGGCGGCCGTTGGTGGTGCCCGACAGCGCGAGGATGGCCTCGGCCGCGTGGGTGTCCTTGGCCAGCGACGGACGGCCCTGCGCCACACCGGAAACCACGGTGCCGTTCATGCCCGCGAGGTACTCGACCTCGACGTTCGGGTGGGTGGTCACGCCCTTGGTGGTGACGCCGAGGGTGTCGACCAGCGGCCCGAGCGCGGCCATCTTCTCGGCCACCTTCGGGTAGTCGCGTTCGACCACCACCAGCTTCGGCATGGTCTTGCCCGGAATCGGTTCGCAGTCACCGGCTTTCCAGTCCAGCACGCGGCCGCCCGCCTGCGCCATGGCGTCCGCCGAGTCGTGTTGCAGCGGCACCGCGACGATGTCCTTGCGCTTGCCGAGGTGCTTCTCGGCCATCCAGGAGAAGCCGCGGGCGATCCGGTGGAACGCGTCGAAGTCGGTCTTGGCCTCCCATGGCGGCGAGATGGCCGGGGAGAACGCGTGCACGAACGGGTGCATGTCGGTGGAGGAGAGATCGTGCTTCTCGTACCAGGTGGCCGCGGGCAGCACGATGTCGGAGAACAGCGTGGTACTCGTCATCCGGAAGTCCAGGGAGAGCAGCAGATCCAGCTTTCCGGTCGCCGCCTCGTCCCGCCAGACCAGCTCCTGCGGCCGCACCCCGGTCGCCTCGCCCGCCTGGAGGTTGGAGTCCGCGCCGAGCAGGTGCTTGTGGAAGTACTCGTTGCCCTTGCCGGAGGAGCCGAGCAGGTTGGCGCGCCAGACCGTCAGGCAGCGCGGGAAATTCTCCGGCGCGTCGGGGTCCTCGCAGGCGAAGCGCAGGTCGTCGGACTTCAGGCCCGCGACGACGTGCTCGGCGGGCGTCGTGCCCGCGGCCTCGGCCTCGTCCACGAGATCGAGCGGGTTGCGGTTGAAGGTCGGGTAGCTCGGCATCCAGCCCAGCCTGCTGGCCAGGGCGATGTTGTCGGCCGCGGTGCGGCCCTCGAACACGCCCTTGCCGAGCGGCGAGGAGAACGACTCGGCGGTGAACGGGTCGTAGCGCCACTGGTCGTTGGTCAGATACCAGAACACGGTGCCCTGCATCTGGCGCGGCGGACGCTGCCAGTCCAGCCCGAAAGCCAAAGTGGCCCAGCCGGTCACCGGACGACACTTCTCCTGGCCGACGTAATGCGCCCAGCCGCCGCCGTTCACGCCCTGGCAGCCGGTGAGCAGTGTCAGGGTGAAGAAGGCGCGGTAGATCTGGTCGGAGTGGAACCAGTGGTTGGTGCCAGCGCCCATCAGGATCATCGAGCGACCGCCGGAACGGTCGGCGTTGTCGGCGAATTCGCGCGCGATGCGCTCGGCCTGCTTGGCCGGGACGCCGGTGATGGTCTCCTGCCAGGCAGGCGTGTAGGGGGTGGAGGCGTCGTCGTAACCGGTCGGCCATTCACCGGGCAGTCCGTCGCGCCCGACGCCGTACTGCGCGAGCAGCAGGTCGAACACGGTGGTCACGCGCTTGCCCGCGACGGTCACCGTCGGCACGCCGCGCAGCAGCACGCCCGCCTTGTCGGTGTCGAAGCGCGGCAGTCGCACCGCGACCGGCTGATTGCCCTCCGCGCCGTACAGACTCAGCAGCGGATCGACGTCGCCGAGGTCCAGGTTCCACTTGCCCGCGTCGCCCTCGGTGAAGCGGTGGCCGAGAGAACCGTTGGGCACCACGGGGTTTCCGGAGTTGTCGAGCAGCACGGGCTTGTGCTCCGCGGCTTCGACGGACTCGCCGAGATCGGCGGCGGTGAGGAACTTGCCCGCCAGCGCGCCGTCGTGGTGGTACACGCCCTCGGCGTCCCAGCCCTCAGGGTCGTCCAGGCAGACCAGGTACGGCAGGTCGGTGTAGCGCTTGACGTAGTCGAGGAACCGCGGGGTGTCGCGCTGGAGGAAGAACTCCTTCAGGATCACGTGCCCCATCGACATGGCAAGCGCCGCATCGGTTCCCGGGCGCGCGGGCACCCACTCGTCGGCGAACTTGGTGTTGTCGGCGTAGTCGGGGGAGACCACGACCACCTTCTGACCGCGGTAGCGGGCCTCGGTCATGTAGTGCGCGTCCGGCGTCCTGGTGACGGGCACGTTGGAGCCCCACATGATCAGATAGCCCGCGTCGAACCAGTCGGCCGATTCCGGCACGTCGGTCTGGTCGCCGAACACCTGCGGCGAGGCGACGGGCAGGTCGGCGTACCAGTCGTAGAACGACAGCATCGACCCGCCGAGCAGCGAGATGAACCGGGCGCCGACGGCGTGGCTGACCATCGACATGGCCGGAATGGGCGAGAAGCCCGCGACCCGGTCGGGCCCGTAGCGCTTGATGGTGTGCACGTGCGCGGCGGCGGCGATCTCGGCGGCCTCCCACCATTCGGCGCGCACGAAACCGCCCTTGCCGCGGGCGGATTTGTACTTCTTGGCCTTCGCCGGGTCCTCCACAATGGATTCCCAGGCCAGCACGGGATCCTTGAGCTGGGCCTTGGCCTCGCGGTACAGCTCCAGCAGCGCGCCGCGCACGTATGGGTAACGCACCCGCGCGGGCGAGTAGGTATACCAGGAGAAGGACGCGCCGCGCGGGCAGCCGCGCGGTTCGTACTCGGGCTTGTCCGCGCCGACCGAGGGGTAGTCGGTCTGCTGCGACTCCCAGGTGATCACGCCGTCCTTGACGTAGATCTTCCACGAGCACGAGCCCGTGCAGTTCACGCCGTGCGTGGAGCGCACCACCTTGTCGTGCGCCCAGCGGTCGCGATAGAAGTCGTCGGCGCCGCGGCCGCCGACTTTGTGCAGGCTGCGTTGGTCCGAGGAGACCTCGCCGCGCTGAAAGTATTTGCCCAGCCGGAGCAATGCGTCACCGGCGTCGGAGGAAAGCGGGCCCGCCTGATCGGAGGGTGCCGAAACATGAGTGCGTGAGTTAACCACGACGCCCCCTTCGAGCTGTGAAATCGGGCTGTTGCACCGACTGTAAGGAGGTGAAGACGCGCGGCCAAACGATTCTCTCACAGCGCGCGGAGGCGGTCTGTGAGTTGTGAGGTCGCGGCAACGTGCCGGTCACTGGACGGTTGCAACCGACCTTCGGTGACATTCACGTGACCTGGGCCGATGCGGGCTGACCGGCCGAAATGCGGCATCGGGCAGGCGTTTCGGGGCCTTGCCGGTGAAGCTTTCGAAACCGGGGGTTCTCGGGCGGTTTACAATCGTTAACACAACCCGCAGGGGTGTTCGAGGCCGAATTGTGGCGCCGCCCACTGCCCACGTGGCTACCATGCCGGACCCCGATTCGTCCAGACCCGTGTGATTCGCCATTCGTTTGCCGCGAATCGGCGGCCGTCCGGCGCCTCGCGATTGCCCTGCGCGTAGGCGGCGATTCGAGGCCGAAATCGAGGGGCGCCTACATCGCGGTGCCCGCCGAGGTCGTCGCCGCGCTCGGCGGCGGAGGACGGATCCCGGTCGAGGCCGGCTTCGACGGCATCGCCTACACCGGCTCCCTCGTCTCGATGGGCGGCGGCCCGTGCCCCGGCATGCTGAAGGCGATCCGCGAGCGGCTCGGCAAGGCGCCCGCGACGCCGTATCGGTCACCGTGCGTCGCGACACCGAACGGACGGTCGAGGTGCCCGAGGATCTCGCGGCGGCGTTGGCCGCGGCGGGCGCGCGTCCCGCCTCCTGTTCGCGACGCCGTCAGCTCGTCGGTGCGATCGAATCGGCAAAGCGCCCGGAGACACGCGCGAAGCGAATCGATGCGGCGGTCGCCGCGGCGGGGTGAGGCGCGTCGTCGGGCGTCGGCGATTCGCGAATCCGATTCGCCAATTATTTTGGGCAACAGCGGGCATGGCGAATAGGAACCGACCGGTCGGATAGAGCGACGTACGTGCGCGCATTCGAATAGTCGGTCGTGCGTCTACGTGTCAGACGGTCGGGCGCGCGGCATTGCGAATGGCTCTGGCGGAGGTTGCTTTTCGCCTCTCGAGAGATTGCCGAAATGTAACCATGACACATGCGTGGTGTGGAATATAAAGAAGGTATATCAGTTAATATCGTCCGCTATGAGCAACCGCTCGGATCGTCGACGATTGGGGCCGTGCGCAACGGCATCGCGGCCTCGGCGCCGCGAACGCGAGAGATTCGGCAGCGCTGCCACTTGGAAGTAGCCAACTGGTTGATACATCTACGGTTCATAGGAGCGAATAGCTGTGTCACGCAAGTCGACCGAAGCCGGGCCGGGTGATCTCCTGCGACCGCCGACCTTCGGCGGGTTGTTGCGGAGGTTCCGCGACGACCGGCGGGTCTCCCGGGAAAAGCTGGCATTCGCAGCGGGGGTGAGTTCCAGCTACATCACGCACTTGGAGGGTGGCGACCGCGCCCACCCGACGAAAGTGGTGGTCGAAGCGCTCATCGGATACCTGCACCAGATCGCGCCGCTCTCCGACGCCGAGCGCAGACACCTGTTCGACCTGGCCGGGCTGGCCGACGCCTCGGCCCCGACGGTCGCGGAGTTGCGTGCCCAGATCACCCAGGACATGCGCGACGGCCTCGCGGTGCACGAGCCGAACGCGGCGGGCTATCTCGACACCCGGTGGAACGTTTTGTCCTGCAACGACGCCTACACCGCGGTCTTTCCCGGCTTGGTCGAGGACGTGAACATCCTGCGGTGGTTCTTCGGCAACGAGGTGTCCAAGCGGGTGATGGTCGAGTGGGAGCGGGAGGCCGCGCTCACCGTGGACTGGCTGCGCGGACTCATCGGGCAGTCCGCTGGCGCCGACTGGTCCACCGAATTGCTCGCCGAACTCGGCCGATATCCGGAATTCCGCCGGATGTGGGCGGCCGGGGGAACCGCATACGGCCGGGAAAGTCCGCGAATGCTGCTCCGCGATATCGAAACAGGGAAGCCCTTCAGTCTGGACGTGCAGCTGTTCCGGGTCGATTCGGGAAGTCACCCGGGCCGGATCCAATTCTTCCTCGGTATCCGCACTACCGACCGTCCGGCGCGGTCCGGTCTCGCCGACCGGGCCGCGGTCAACGGATCCCTCCGCAGGTAGACCGACGTAAAACTTAGCGGCAGAGCGGTTTTCGTTGCGGAACGCACCGCGTGGCATCGCCCTGCGCGCGCATGTCGGCCCGTCGAGGCGGCGGCCGCCGGTGCGGCGCCGTGCTCGCTCGTGCGCGAAAACCCCTGGGGTAGCGCCTTTTCGGACGAAAGCCATGGGTAGACGGTACCGTGCGGGCTACGCTGTCGAAATGCGTTGCGGGGGATATGCCGATGCCCCATTGCGGGTACCGACTCCGCGGTACTTTCACTGGTCGGTGTGGGTACCTCACAGGGTGCGCGGGAAGTTCTACTTCGTCTGGACAACGGTTGGGGAAACGTATTTGATCCGTTTATCGGCACGGTCGGGCAATTAGTTGCGACACTGTGCCTCGATCTCGGAAGACAACGGATTGCGTGAACATTGCGGGAGTGAGTGCTCATGGTCGACGTCATCGGTTTGATACCGCATATCTCGCTGGCGGCCGCCGCGAACTGCGCGAACGGGACGTTCGCGGTCTGCGGAGACGAGGGTCGCGCGCTGTGGTACGGACCGTTCATCGACGGCGACGCCGATCATCCACACGGCGATCGGTGCGCGGGCGCGATGGCCGCCGCGAACCGGGCGGTGTGGCTGGCCGGACGTGCTCGCGCCGACGCGGGCCACGCCGAGGCCACCCTGCATCTCACCGTGACCGAACCGGACATCGACATCGTCACCCTCGCCTGCACCGCGTCCATCTCCGGTCTCGTGCTCGATCTGATCTGCTCGGAAGACAATCCGGCGCTGGACTGGTGCCAGGTCTTCGGCAGCCTGGACTGGAATCCGGGCGCGCTTGTCAGCCTGGTCGACAGCGAATCCCAGGACCAGGCGCCCGGCCGACATCTACGCGCCGTCGACACCCCTACGAACAACGACATCGAGGAAGGGTTGCCCATGATCCGCGACGCAGGAGACATCGGTTCGATCGGTGGGAAGCAGGCGGTCGATCCCGGCGTGGAGTTGCGCGCCGCGCTCGAGGCGCTGCTGCTGCACGACGCCGTCGGACTCGATGCCAAGATGCGCCACGCGATCGCCGCGACGGTGCATCTCGCGGTGGACACCCCGCACGGCCCGCCGGAGGACGCCGAGGAGTTCCTCGGCAGGCTGGACGCGGGCTGGCTGCTCGCCGCGTGGGCCGGGCACGACACCGAGATGTCGCTCATCGCCACCCTGGCCGCGGGTGACGTGCCCGCGCTGTCCTGGTGCGAACTGATGTTCACCACCGCGCTCGCGCCGTGGTCGACCAGTCCCGTCGCGGTGCACGCGCGGCGGATCTTCGCGACGGTCCAGCACGGCCGCATCGGCGCCGTGCGTCCGCAGGTGCGCGTGTCCGGAGCCTGACACTCGGCGCACGACCGAAGCGGCGGGCTCGGATCCGGGCGGTATAGCCCGGTCCGGGGCTCAGGCGAGATCGATCTCGGCGAAAGAGCCGATCCACCGGTGCGGCGGGCGCGGCGGATTGGGTTCGCCGGGCCGGTGCACGCCGATGGCCGACCAGCCCGCCGCGACGGCCGCGTCGAGTTCGTCCGGGTGGTCCGAGAGGAACAGGATCTCGGCCGCGGGCACGCCGATCGCCCCGGCGATCTTGTCGTAGGACGCGGCTTCGCGCTTCGGGCCCGCGGTGGACAGGTCGAAGTATCCGCTGATCAGCGAGCCGAGCTCGCCGCCGCGCGCGAAGTCGAACCAATCACGCTGGTTGCGCACCGAACCCGAGGAGTACACGTACAGCGTCAGCCCGGCGGCCTTCCAGTCCGTCAGCGCGGGCGCGACATCGGGGAAGAACTCGCCGTGCAGCGCCCCGCTGCGGAAACCCTCGTGGCAGATCAAGCCCTGCGCGGTCTTCAGCGGCTCGGCCTTGACGTCCGAGCCGAGCCAGCCGCGCAAGATCTCGGCCACCTCGGCGATATCCGCGTCCGGACGTCCGGCCAGTTCCCTGGCGCCCGCGAGGACCGGCGCCGCCGCGTCGGCGCTGTTGTCGGCGAGCCACTGCGGCAGCCGGTCCCTGGTGTAGCCGTACAGGTCCTCCCGCACGGAACTGGTCGGGCTCGTGGTGCCCTCGATGTCGAGGACGATCGCGCTGGTCACGAGGCGGTGAGCAGCTCGTCGAGGGTGGGGAAGCCCTCGCTGATCCGGTCGCCGGTGAAGTCGCCGATCCAGCCGTCCTCCTCCTCGAAGAAGCGGATCGCGATGAAATCGGGGCGGGTACCCATGTCGAACCAGTGCAGCGTGCCCGCCGGGACCGAGAGCAGATCGCCGCCCTCGCAGACCACCGCGAGCACCTCCTCGCCCAGGTGCAGATAGAAGCAGCCGCGGCCGGCGGCGAAGTAGCGCACCTCGTCCTCGGCGTGCCGGTGCTCGTTCAGGAACTTCTCCCTGGCGCCCTTGGCGATGGCGGGCCACTCGGGGTTCGCGTCGTCGGGGTGGATACGCGCGATATCGATGTGCTTGTAGCGGCCGGCGGCGTTCAGCTCGGCGACCCGGTCGGCGTAGTGGGCGAGCAGGTCCTCCGAGGAGGTCGCGGCGGCCTCCGCGAGCGCGGGCCAGCGCTCGAACGCGATGCCGTGCGCGGCGAGTTCGGCGGCGATCACGGTGTCGTCGGTGGTCCGCACCCGCACGTCGGCGGCGTTGTCGGCGGCCATCACCTGGAGCAGGGTCATGTCAGTCCAATCTCGAGTGACTCGGCGGGCGTGGCGAAGGCGTGCCTGCGGCCGGTGCGAATCACCAGCTCGCACAGCGCCTCCAGGCATTCGGCGCGATCGCGCGCCCGGGAGAGATTCTCCCCCCAGGTGGTGATGCCGTGCCCGGCGATGCACAACACGGGTGGGGCGGCGGGGTTGTCGCGCAGATAGCGTTCGATGTCGGCGCCGATGCGCGAGACGTCGCGCCAATTGGGGAACACCGGGATATCGATCGCCGACGGGTCGGCGGAACCGAGCCCCTTGATGAGTTCGAAATCGGTGATGCGCAGGGTGGTTTCGCGCTCGGCCGCGCCCGCTTCGGTCGCCAGCGCGGTCGCGTACGGCGAGTGCACGTGCACGACGGCTCCGGCGTCGGTGGTGCGGTACACCGCGGTGTGAATGGTGGTCTCGGCGGACGGTTTCCGCCGCTGACCGGGCAGCGGCGCGGAATCCTCGACGGCGACGGTCACCATGTCCCCTGGGGTCAGCTCGCCCTTCGACAGCCCGCTGCCGGTGACCACGGCGGTCGCGCCGTCGCGCACCGAGAGGTTGCCCGCGGTGCCCGGCATCCAGCCGCGGCCGTAGAGTTCCCTCGCGATGTCGGCGAGCTCGGCGCGCGACGCCGAAACAGGCTCTGTCGCAGCATTGTTCGTACCGTGCACCACTCCGTGCTCGGTGACGACCGCCGTGACCAGCTCGCTCGGCGTGACGTCGAAGGCCGGGTTGAACACCTCGGTGTCCGCGGGAGCCGTCGCGACGCCGCCGAATCCGGTGACCTCGGCCGCGGCTCGCTCCTCCACGACGATGTCGCGGCCGGTGGCGGTGTTCGGGTCTCGCGTCGATTCCGGCGCCACCACGATGAACGGGATGCCGTGCCGGTGCGCGGCGAGGGCGACGGCGTAGGTGCCGATCTTGTTGGCCACGTCGCCGTTGGCGGTGACCCGGTCCGCGCCGACCAGTACGCAGTCGACCTGGCCGGTGGCCATCGCCCACGCGGCGGCCGAATCGATGGTCAGCCGGTGCGGAATGCCCGCCTCGGCCAGCTCCCACGCCGTCAGCCGCGCGCCCTGCAGCAGTGGCCGGGTCTCGTCGACCAGCACGTTCTCGATCGCGCCGCGCTCGGCGAGCACCCGTAGCGTGCCGATCGCGGTGCCGAACGCGCTGGTCGCCAGGCGGCCGGTGTTGCAGTGGGTGAGCACCCGCAGCGGGCGGTCCGCGCAGAGACGCTGGACCAGGTCGGCCGCGTGCGTGGCGGCGGCCCGGTTGACGCGGCCGTCCTCGGCGAGCATGTCCAGGGTTTCGGCGAGCACCGCGTCGGCTCCGGCCGGAATCCGGGTGCGGACCCGTTCGACGGCCCACGCCAGATTCACCGCGGTCGGTCGCGCGGCGGCGATGCGGTCGGCCTCGGCCCGCACCCGCGCCTCGTCCACCACACCGTCGACGGTGTGCGCGGCGGTCGCGATGACCACGCCGAACGCTCCCGCGATCCCGATCGCGGGAGCGCCGCGGATGGCCAGCGTCTTGATGGCCTCGATGATCTCGTCCACCGTGCCGAGGCGCAGCTCGCGCACCTCGTGCGGCAGCCCACGCTGGTCGATGGTGACCAGCGCACCGTCGTCCCAGACCAGGGAACTGTCGTCCATCAGGCGCATCCTTTGTCGCGAAGAGCTGCATTCTGCCTGGTAAACGGTATCCGACCGGGCCTGGCCGGCGACAATCGGCTCAGCGCTCGGCGGACTCGGCGCGCAGCTTCGCGGCCCGTTCGCGCGGGTCGTAGTCCGGCCCGACGCCCTCGACGAGCACCAGGTCGCCGTCGATGTGATCGGCTCGCAGGCGCAGGATAGCCTGGTATCCGGGCGAGTGGTACCAAGCCCGCGCCCGCGCCAGATCCGGGAACTCGATCAGCACCATGCTGCCGGGCCACTCGCCTTCCACCACCTCGGCCGGTGGTCCGTGAATCACGAACCGGCCTTCGAACGGGTCCAGGGTGGCCTGGATGCGTTCCAGGTATTCCAAGATCTCCGGGTGTGGACGGCGGCTGCGCAGGTGGGCGAAGCCATACGCGGACATGAACGGTCCCTTCGACGCGGCGGGCCGCTGCGTGGCGAGCGGTGCGCCGAACGTATCGCCGCCCGCGTCGCGCGTCGATTACCCGCGAGGTAATGGCCGGGCCCGGAAGGCGCTGTGCTGCCGCGCTTCTCATTCGGCGGCGAACTCCGCCTCGCGCTCCACCGCGTCGATGGTTTGTCGCGGTACCTGGATCGGGCCGGGTGTGTACGTGACCGCGCGCAGGTCGCCGGTGTAGCGGAACGGGCCGCGGCGCTCGCGCAGATCCCAGGACACCGGGCCGCGCGCGTCCACGCCGACGGAAATGCCGGTCCACGGCGACATGCCCACCAGCTGCACCCGGTCGCGCAGTTCGGCGCTCGGGCCGCCCGCGACCTCGACGCGGAAATCCCAGCGCAGCCTGGGCCGCACGGCGGCGGTGACGGTGATTCGCCGCACGCCGGGCGGGAGCGGTTCGGTGGCGGCCTCGGCGTAATCGCCATAGCTGTCGACGCCGAGCACGACCCGTCCGTCCTCGAGGTAGACCAGGTACCCGCCGAGCGGATCGCCGTGCGCGACCAGCACGCCCTCGTCTCCGGGCCGGTAGCCGCCCAGCTCCGCGGTGATCGCGAAGTCGCGGTAGGCGATCAACCTTTGCGAGCGGTAGCGCTCCAGCGTCGGAGTGCCCGGCAGCACACGCACCGGCGCGGCGAAGCGGGCCTCCTCGGGCCGCCGGATCGCGAGATCCTGACGGGTGAACAACGGGAAAACCGTGTTGGCCCAGGCCGATTCGTCCCACGCGGCGGCGAGCTCGGCCGCCTTCTCCGGATACAGCCCCGAAAGATCGTGCAGCTCGGTGGGATCCGCGCGGACGTCGAACAGCTGCCAGTTCGGCGCGTCGATGTCGGCGCCGGGTTCGTATAGCGACAGCAGCTTCCAGCCGTCCCGGTAGAAGCCGCGATGCCCGGTCATCTCCGAGTACTGCTCGGTGTGGCGGGTCCGCGCCGACGGGTCGCGCAGCAGCTCGGCGGCCGAGACGCCGTCGAAATCCTTGGCGGGCAGGCCGTTGCGCACGCTGGGCCGCACCAGCCCTGCCAGCTCCAGCAGAGTCGGAGCCAGGTCGGTGACGTAGGCGTACTCGTGACGGATGCCGTTGTCCGTCGCGGCGCGCGGCAGTCCCTCGGGCCACGACACGAGCAGCGGCACCCGGACGCCGCCCGCGAAGGTCTGGCCTTTGTAGAAGCGGAACGGTGTGTTGGAGGCCTGACCCCAGCCGCGCGGGTAGTGCACCCCGAGCCGTTCGGTGCCGATCAGCTCCTCGTCGTGCGGGACGTCGCCGATCCAGTCGGGGTCGTCGATGTGCGCGAACTCGGCGAAATAGCTGCGGGTGCCCTCTGGACCGCCCTCGGCGGTGCCGCCGTTGTCGGAGGTGAACACCACGATCGTGTTGTCCAGCTCGCCGAGCTGTTCGAGGGTGTCGAGGATGCGGCCGACGCTCTGGTCGATGCTGTCGACCATCGCGGCGTAGACCTCCATGTACCTGGCGAAGCGGCGGCGCTCGTCGTCGGTGAGCGAATTCCATTCGGCGGCTTCGTAACCCGGCTCGCGATGTGCCGCTGGGTTCATCGTGGCGTCGCGTACCAGATGCCACTTGCCCACCGCGTAGGTGGCATACCCGTTGTGGCGCAGGATCTCCGGCAGGGTAAGCACATCGTCGGCCAGCTCGAGCCGCAGTCCCGGGTAGCCGGGGTCGGCGTTGGCGACGAAGCCGAAACCGGCTCGATGAGCGTTGATTCCGGTCAGCAGCGAGGCGCGGGAGGGCGAGCAGAGCGGCGTGGTGTGGTAGTTGGTGAAGCGGATGCCATTGGCGGCCAGCCGATCCAGCGTCGGCGTCTCGATCTCGGAGCCGAACGGTCCGATGTCGCTGTACCCCATGTCGTCGACCAGCACCACGACGATGTTGGGCGCGTCCTGCGGCGCCGCGGGCGGGTAGGTCCACTCGGGGGTCGAGTCGGCAGTGGTGCGACCGACGGTGCCGCCGAAGGATTCGTAACCGCGCGCCGCGGGGTGAACAGCCATTTGCACAGTAGACGGCCGTAAAGCCGGAGCTGACCAGGGTTTGGCGCGACGTGCGCGGAACTCGTGCGCGGTAACACCCGAATGAATTAGTGAGCACTACGAAAAGAAAACCGCGTCTGCCGGTTCCGCAGAAACCGGCAGACGCAGTTCAAAGCATTCAGTTCTGGCCGTGACGCCGGTCCTGCTCCCGCTGGTCCTCGGGCATCCGGTCCCGCCCGGCTCGGTTCATGCCCCTCTGGTCCTGCTCCTGGCGCTGCTGTTGCTGCTGCCGCGGCATCTGCTTGGGCATTTTCTTAGGCGTTTTCTTCGACTTTTCAGCCATCTCCACTCGGTCCTTTCCGAAGTGATTTGATTTCGCCTAACGACAACACCATAGCGATCGCACATCACTCGAGGAAGGGGAAAGTGAAAATATGTCGAGACCCCCCGGTAGGTGGCCGATTTTCAGAACGGCAGAAGTAGGAATTCCACGGAAATGCCGTCGGATGCCTCGGCGGGGACGACGACGAGCCCGTCGCGGTCGACGAGACCGCCCAGATGGGCCGTGCGCACCGTCGGATCGCCGATCCAGCCCCCGGTCGGCGCGATGCGGGCGGGCACGATGCGGGTGACCGGTCCGGACACGTCGGCGGCATTGTGCAGCGGGCCGGTCAGCGGGCGGTCCTGGTGTGCGCCAGTGCGTCCCGCCACGATGGCGGGCACGAGCGCGAGCAGCGTGGCGACGGCCGCGAACGGATTCCCGGGCAGTCCGAGAATTGTTGTTCCGCTGGGAGTTTCGGCGACGATGGTGGACCCGCCCGGCCGTAGTCGCAAGCGCGGCACCAGCACTCGGGCCTCGGCGCGCGCGATCGCGCCGCGCAGTTGATCGGCCGCGCCGCCGCCCGTCGCGCCGACGATGACGAGCAGGTCGCAGTCGGTGGACGCGGCGAGGACCTCGTCGAAGCCGTTGGGTGTGTCGCGCAGGTGCACCCGGTCCACCGTCCGAATGCCCGACCCGGCAAGCAGATCCGGCAGGATCGGTCCGATCGAGTCTCTGGTCTGGCCGGCGCGCAGCGGGCCATCGCTCCGGATCTCGTCGCCGGTCATCACGACGCGTGCGCGGACGGGCCCGCGCACCACGGCCTCGGTGACCTCCACACTGGCGGCCGCCGAGATCAGCGCGGCGGTCACCCGTGTGCCCTCCGGCGCGACCAGGTCGCCCGGACCGCGGTCCTCGCCGCGGCGGCGGATGTCGTCGCGAATCGGCGTCTCCGGTATGCGGTGCAGGGTTTCGTCGGAGCCCACTCGGACGAACTCGTCACGGACCACGGTGGTGGTGCCGTCGGGCACGTGCGCGCCGGTGGCGATGCGCACCGCCTCACCCGGCAGCAGCCCGACCGGGCGCTGCCCGCCCGCGAAGCCGATGTCGCGGCGCAACCGCCACGGCCCGTCCCCGGCGACGGCGTACCCGTCCATCGCGGAGACGTCGAAGCGCGGCAGCGCCTCGGCCGCGGTGAGCGGCGCGGCCAGTGCGGCGCCGCGCACGCTCGGCAGGTCCGTCCGGTAGGGGGTGAGCCGGGTGAGGCCGTCGCGCAGCGTGTTTCGCGCCTCGTCGAGCGTCAGCGGTGTGGTGTCCGCGGCCCGCGCCCTGGCCCGGCGCACCTCGTCCTCGGTGTCGCAGTCGGCGATGCCGGACAGCCCGACGATCGCGGTGTCGGCGGGCACCAGCGCCTTCATCGGCTGGTTGATCAGCGAATCAAGCTCGGCGAGTGCGGCATTGAGCGCGGAGCGGCGCCAGACGCCGATCAGATACTGCGGGCGGCCGGACTCGTCCGCGGCGAACACCGCCTCGGCGCCGGATTCCGCTTCGTGCCTGAGCAATTCGGTGATCGTTCCCGGCGTCACGAAGGGCATGTCGGCGGCGAGCACCACCACCAGCGGCGCCCTGGAACCGGCGAGCGCGCGCAATCCGGCGTCGACCGCGGCCACCGGACCCGAGCCCGGCGGCACCTCGCGCACCTGCCGGATCTCCGGGTTCAGCTCCGGCCGGTGCGGCCCGACGACGACGGTGCGGCCGCGGCCCGCGACCGCGGCGAGCGCCGCGTCCAGCATCGACCGGCCGCCGATCACGATCGCGGGTTTGTCGACCCCGCCCATGCGGCTGGCCCGCCCGCCCGCGAGCACGATCGCGTCGGCGGCCGTCACCGGACGGGCTCCGCACCGAGGTACACCATGTCCGAAATGCTAATTCGGACGTGCTCCGGCAGGGGAACGCAGGCCGTCGCCGGGGCGATCCCGGCGGTAGCTCAGACGCGCGAGAGGTCCGTCGCTCGGCGCAGCAGGCAGAACTCGTTGGCCTCGGGATCGGCCAGCACGATGCCAGGGACGCCGCCGAACTCGCCCGCGTCGACCGGTGTGGCGCCCGCTTCGCGCAGCCGTGCCAGCTCGGCGGCGGGATCGTCGGTCGGGAACGCCGTCAGATCGAGGTGCAACCGGTTGCGTCCCTGCTTCGCGTCCTGGTTGCGGACGAACTCCAGCCAGGACCCGAGTCCCGTCGCCGAACGCAGACCCGCCAACCGCGGGCCGCAGTGCGCGACCGGCCAGCCCGAGGCGGTCGACCAGAACGCGGCGAGCCGCGCCGGATCCAGCGTGTCCACCACGATGGCCGCCACCGCGCCGGTGTCCACGTACTGCTCTCTCGGCTCGAGCACGCAGAACTCGTTGCCCTCGGGGTCGGCGAGCACCACCCACGGCACGCCGCCCTGACCGATGTCGACGTGCCGCGCGCCGAGCGCCAGCGCCCGGTCCACCTGGACCCGCTGGTGGTCCAGCGAGCGACTCGCCAGGTCGAGGTGCAGACGGTTCTTGCCGCTCTTCGCGGTGTGCGCGGGCAGGAAGGTCAGTGCGATGTCGAGGCCGTCCGGGTCGGGCGCGGCGACGTCGACCTCGTCGGGCCGGTCGACGGTCACCGACCAGCCCAGCAGCTGAGCCCAGAACTCCGCGACGACGCGCGGCCGCTGCGCATCGAAGACGACACACACCAGGCGGGTGGACATGATTCCACGTTAACGCCTTGGCGCATCCCGAACTTCGGGAAACCGGAAACGCGCCTCACGCAGATTCACCCTGCCGTCCTCGATCGGCACGTCCTCGGCGGCGAGCAGGCGCAACTGACGGTCGGCCAGATGCGCGGCGGGCTTGCCGCCTGCCCGGAGCACGCGGTGCCACGGCAGGTCGGCGGCGTCGGTGCGCATGATCCAGCCGACCGTGCGCGGGGTCGAGAGCCCGGCCGCCGCTGCGATGTCGCCGTAGGTGGCGACCATGCCGGGCGGAATGCTCGCGACGAGCTCGCGCACCAGCTCGATCTGCGCGTCGGAAGTCGGCACGGCGCATTCCCCCTAAAGCGCTGCGCGGATCAGGGCCGCGGTCTCGGCCGGACGCGCTTGCGCGACCATGTGGTCGCAGTCGAATTCGTGCACGGTCAGCCGCGGCCCGAGGTGGGCGGCCAGGGCCGCGCGGAACTCGGCCGTCACGAACGGCGGCTGCACCTTCATCGCCTGCACGAGCACCGTGGGCAGCTCGGCGGGCGGCAGCACGAACGCACGCGCCAGCTGACCCCAATAGGAGATGACGGCGGGCAGGCTCAGCCGCCAGCCGACCCTGCCGTTCTCGGTGGGCACCAGGTGCTCGGCCAGCTCCGCCTCCAGCAGCCGGGATTCGACGTCGTGCCAGGCGCTGGCGAGCTTGTCCCTGCGCGCGTGCTCGATGTCGGCGTAGTCGGGGTACTCGACGGTCCGCGCCGCGATGTCGGAGAGCAGGCCCGCGTCCTCCGCGATCGCGGGATCCAGCAGGACGAGCCCGCGCACCAGCTCCGGGTGCCGTGCGGCCAGGTGCACGCCGACCGCGCCGCCGAAGGAGTGGCCCACCACCAGCACCGGCCCGTCGGCCTCGGCGGCGAGCAGTTCGACGAGGTCGGCGACGATGGTCTCGAAATCCCACGGCGGCAGCGATGTCGACCGGCCGTGTCCGCGCAGGTCCGGCGCTACGACGCGGACCTCGGGCAGGTGCTCGGCGGCCAGCGCGGCCCAGCGGTGCCCGTGCCCGGTGAGCCCGTGCAGGGCGAGCACGGTCGGTCCCGAGGCGGGACCGAAGCGGTGAACGTGGAGAGTCGACACCGGGCCATTCTGTCGGGTGGGGCGCGGCACGTCATCCCGGACGGTGGTCGGCGGTGGTCGACGCCCCGGTGTCGCGGAGGTGGCCGTGACGTGGACAACGTCCGGCCGGAGCGGGCCTGCGGCGTGTCGGCCCCGTCTGTTGCAATAGCCGACGTGGTGCGATCGGATAGCGCGGTGCGACTTGTTCGCCGGAACGCAACGGCACCCCGGGCGCGGCTCTGGGGCGCCGACGTGCGCCCACTGCTCGAGGCCATGGCGGGTCCCGCTCCCGCGCGCCCGGGGTGGCAGCCGTGGCAGGTGCTCGGCGGACCGGGTACCGGCAAGACCGCGCTGCTCACCGACCTCGCCGCCGCGCGTATCGCGGCCGGAGCCGATCCGGAATCGGTGCTGCTCCTCACCCATTCGAAGCAGGCGGCGGCAACCGTGCGCGACGCCATCACCGCGCGGCTGAGCGGGACCGGACCCGACGGCGAAGGCGGCGTCCCCGGTGCGACGAGAGAGCCGCTGGTGCGCACCCTGCACTCCTACGCCTTCGCGGTGTTGCGCAGGCACGCCGCCGCGCACGGTAATCCGCCGCCGCGTTTGCTGACCGGTGCCGAGCAGGATGCCGTGCTGCGCGAGATGCTGCGCGGCGACCTCGACGACATCGCCGACGGCGCGACCGGACTGTGGCCGGAGCGATTGCAGCCCGCGCTCGGCCTCGCCGGGTTCGCCGAGCAGTTGCGCAACCTCATGCTGCGGGCCACCGAGCGCGGCATCGGCCCGGAGGATCTGGTGGCGCTCGGCGGCGAGCACGGCAAGCCGGAATGGGTGGCGGCGGGCCGCTTCGCACAGCGCTACGAGCAGGCCATGCTGCTGCGCTGGTCGGTCGGCGTCGAGGCGCCCGAGGCCACCGCACCCGCGCTGGACGCCGCGGAGCTGATCGGCGCGGCCTTGGACGCGCTGGCCGCCGACCCGAACCTGCTTGCCGCCGAACGGTCGAGGATCGACTATCTGCTGGTCGACGACGCGCAGCATCTGGATCCACAGGCGGCGCTGCTGGTCCGCGTCATCGGGGCGGCGGCGCACTGCGCGGTGGTCGCGGGCGATCCGGATCAGGGCGTCTTCGCCTTCCGCGGCGCCGACCCGCGGTTCGCGGCCGACCCCGGTGGGCCGGAGGAACGGCGCATCGTCTTGCGGCACAACCACCGGTCCGGCCCGCAGGTGCAGCTGGCCGTCGCCAGGGTCGCGGCCAGGTTGCCCGGCAGTGCGCCGCAACGCTTTCCGCTGCCCGACCGCGCGTCGGCGCCCGCGGACGACGGCGCCGCGGTCCGTGTCCGCGTGCTCGCCACGCCCGCCAAGGAGGCGGCGCTGATCGCCGACCATTTGCGGCGCGCCCACCTGACCGGTGGGGTGCCGTGGTCGGAGATGGCCGTGATCGTCCGCTCCGTGCCGCTCTCGCTGGCTCCGCTGCGGCGCGCGTTGCTCGCGGCGGGCGTGCCGGTGCGGCAGCCCGCGCTGGATGTGCCGTTGGCGCGGCGGCGCGGCGCGGCGTGGATGCTGCTCGCGCTGCGCGCGCTGCTCGCGGGCGAACGGTCGCGCCGGGCAGGGGAGGAGATGTTCTCCGCCGAGGACGCGCTAGATCTGCTCTCCGGTCCGCTGGGCGGCGCGGACCAGATCACGCTGCGGCGATTGCGTCGCGGTGTTCGACGCGCGGTGCTGGAGGTGGAGCGTAGGTCGGCGAAGCGCGCGGAGGGGGAGGCGTGGGCCGCGGCGGTGGAGTCGGAGGAGGTGCCGCTGCCGGAGGGCGCGCCGCCGCCGGACGATGCGCCGCCGCCGGACGATGCGCCGCCGCCGGACGATGCGCCGCCGCCGGACGATGCGCCGCCGCCGGACGATGCGCCGCCGCCCGACGATGCGCCGCCGGACGATGCGCTGCCCGATGGGGCGTTGCCGCCGGAAGAGGCGCCGCCGGATTCACTGGCGCCGGGTTCGCTTCCGCCGGACGACGCGCCGTCACCGGACAACGCGCTGTGGCTGGACGAAATGCCCCGACAGGGGGACGCGCCGCCGTCGGACACTGGTCCGTCGGAGGACGCGCCATCGTCGGACTCGGCAGTGCGTCAGGACTCGCCAGACGATGCGCTGGCGCTCGGCGGGCGGTCGGGAGATGACGTGCCCCCGTCGAACGTACGCCGCCCCGCCGACACCCGGACCCACATGGCAACGAACTCCGCACTGCCGCAAGAGTTCCCGCCGGACGATGGCGATCCAGACGTCGACGACACGGAGTGGTCCGCCGTCGACCCCGACTGGATCGTCAGCGAATCCGAGTGGCGCGAAGCCGATCTCGAATGGGGCCTGGAGGTCGCCGAGCACGCGGACGACAGCTCCACGCCGAGCCGTCCCGGCCAGGACCGGCCCACCTCGGATCGTGACGGCGCGGCAAGCAGCGGCGAAACCACGAGCGACGTAGCACATCCCAGCCCGCTCGACCAGTCCTCGGCCGAGGTCCTGCGCGACCTGCTGGTCGGCATCGGCGATCGCGCACTGCTCGACCGCCTCACCGACGTCGAGGCCGCCCCGTTGCGCCGCGTGCTCGACGCCTTGGATCGCGGCCGCAAGGCGCGCAGGCGGGCCACCGGTCTGGAGGACGTGCTGTGGGCGCTGTGGACCGCCTCGCGCCTGGAACGGCGCTGGGTCGCCCAGTCCGAACGCGGTGGCGCGGTCGGCATGCAGGCCGACCGTGATCTCGACGCCGCAGTCGGCCTGTTCGACGCCGCGGCCGCCTACGTCGATCGTATTCCCAGGGCCGGTATCGAAGGTTTTGTGGAATACCTTGTGCAGCAGGAGATTCCGCAGGACACCGCCCCGCTGACCGCGCCGGGTGACGCGGTCGCCCTGCTCAGCGCGCACGCCGCGGCGGGCCGGGAGTGGGACGTGGTCGCGGTCGCGGGCGTCCAGGAAGGCATCTGGCCCAACCCCAGGCCGCGCGGCACCCTGCTGCACACCGAGGATCTGGTCGATCTCGGCGCGGGCATCGGCCTGGCGGGCGAGCAGGTCAGCCGCGCCGCGCCGATCCTCGCCGAGGAGCGCAGGCTGCTGCTCGTCGCGTGCAGCAGGGCCCGGCGTTCGCTGCTGGTGACGGCGGTCGAATCCGTCTCGGGGGAGCGAGATCTGGTGCCCTCGCGCTTCCTCGCCGAGCTGCTCGGCCACGACGACGACACCGAGGCCGGTGTGCTGCCGGTGGCCGATCCTGGCCGCGCCCTCGTCATGCACTCGCTGGTGGCCGAGCTGCGGGGCGTGGTCTGCGACGCCGAGGCCGACCCGGAGCGTCGCCGCAGGGCCGCGCACCAGCTGGCTCGGTTGGCGCACGCCGGTGTGCGCGGCACCCATCCCGAGGAGTGGTACGGCACAGCCGAACTCAGCTCCCTGCGTCCGCTGTGGGACGACGAGGAGACCGCGGTCGCGCTGTCGCCGTCCACCGTGGAGCTGCTGCGCACGTGTCCGTTGCGCTGGGCGCTGGAACGGCACGGCGGCACCGACGGCGACAACCCGCACGCCGTCAAAGGCAACCTGGTGCACACGCTCGTGCAGGCGCTGGCGGGCAAGGTGCCCGAGGCGCAGGTGCGCGCGGCGCTCGACCGGGCTTGGCAGGCCATCGATCCCGGCACCGGCTGGCATTCCCGCCAGGAGCTGCGGCGCACCGAGGCCATGCTGGAGACGTTCCTGGCCTGGATCCGCAACACCCGTGGCGAACTCACCCAGGTCGGGGTCGAGGTGCCCGTCGACACCGTGCTCGCGCCGCGCGGCGACGGTGAACCGCCGGTGCGGATCAAGGGCAGGGTGGACCGGCTGGAGCGGGATGCCATGGGCCGCTTCGTGATCGTCGACGTGAAGACCGGCAAGACGCCGATCAGCAAGCAGGCCGCCGCCGACCACGCGCAGCTGGCGACCTACCAGGTGGCGGCCGCGCTCGGCGCGCTGGACGGATCGAGTGCCGAGAACGATACGGCGCCAACGGAAACCGTCGGCGAACCGGGTGGCGCCCGTCTTGTGTACGTGGCCAAGCCGAGCAGCAAGGAGGGCGCCACCCAGCGCATGCAGGAGCCGCTCGACAGCGGGGCGCTGGACAAGTGGCGCGACACCATCCACGACGCCGCCGCGTCCACCCGCGGCCCGAGCTACCTCGCCATGCGCAACGACGGTTGCCGTCACTGCGCGGTCGCGGGCAGCTGCCCGGTGCAGGACACCGGAAGGCAGGTGACCGACGAGTGAGTCACCCCGCGGTGTCGCCGCTGCGGATCGCCGAGGCGCTCGGCCTGCCACCCCCGACCGACGAACAAGCAGCGGTGATCGCCGCGCCCCCCGGGCCGACCCTGGTGGTGGCGGGCGCGGGCGCGGGCAAGACGGAGACCATGGCCGCGCGCGTGGTGTGGATGGTGGCCAATCGGCTGGTGCTGCCCGACCAGGTGCTCGGCCTGACCTTCACGCGAAAAGCCGCGCAGCAGTTGACCGCTCGCATCCGCACCCGCTTGGCCCGGCTGGCGGGTTCACAGCTGCTGCGTGATCTGGACGCGTCGGGGGAGTTGCGCGCCCAGCTTTCCGGTGCCGAACCCGAGATCAGCACCTACCACTCCTACGCCGGTCGGCTGCTCACCGAGCACGGCCTGCTGCTTCCGGTGGAGCCGTCGGCCACGCTGCTCACTCAGACGCAGCTGTGGCAGCTCGCGCACCAGGTGGTGCGGGCCTGGGACGGTGACCTGGACACCGATCGCACACCGGTGTCGGTCACCGAGGCGGTGCTCGCGCTCTCCGGTCAGCTCGCCGAACACCTGGTGGAGGCCGAACAGCTGGCCGAGGCGCACACCGAGTTGGAGAAGCTCGTGCACACCCTGCCAGCGGGTCCGCGTCAGCGTGGCGGGCCGAGCCAGGCGCTGTTGTCGATCGTGCAGGTGCAGCGCGAGCGGGTGGCGTTGCTGCCGCTGGTCCACCAGTTGGCCGCCGCGCTGCGCCGCCGTGGTGCGCTGGACTTCGGCGCCCAGATGTCGCTGGCGGCGCGGCTGGCCGCCGAGCACCAGGAGGTGGCGACCGCCGAGCGACGCAGGTTCCGCCTGGTGTTGCTCGACGAGTACCAGGACACCGGCCACGCCCAGCGCATCCTGTTGGCGGCGCTGTTCGGTGGGGAAGCGCCCGCGGCCTCCGAGCTGCGGCCCGAAACAGGTGGCGCAGCACGGCGTTTGGCGGTGACCGCGGTCGGCGACCCGATGCAGTCCATCTACGGCTGGCGCGGCGCGTCGGCCGCCAACCTGCCCCGTTTCGCCACCGACTTTCCGCTGGCCCCCGGCGTGCCCGCGCCGATACTCCCGCTGCTGACCAGCTGGCGCAATCCGCCCGAGGCGCTGGCCCTCGCCAACCTGGTCGCCGGGCCGCTGCGCCGCACCGCGCTCGACGCGGGCGGGGTGACCGTCGACGCGCTGCGCGCCAAACCCCATGCCGAGCCGGGCGTCGTCGCGGTGGCGCTGACCGAAACCGTTGCCGAGGAGCGCGATTGGGTTGCCGAGCGGATCGCGGCCGAATGGTCCGCGCGACACGCGGCGGGGGAGCCGCCGCCGACCTCGGCGGTCCTGGTGCGCCGCAACGCCGATGCGTCTCCACTCGCGGAAGCGCTACGCGATCAAGGGCTTCCGGTGGAGATCGTCGGTCTCGGCGGCCTGCTCGCCACACCGGAGGTGGCCGACATCGTCGCCACCCTGCGCCTGATCGCCGAGCCCGCCGCGGGCAGCGCGGCCGTGCGCGTGCTCACCGGCGCCCGCTGGCGCATCGGCGTCGCCGATCTCGCCGCGCTCGCCAAGCGCGCGCGGGAGCTGTCCATCAGCAGACTTTCCGGCGGTGCGAACGACGAGATCACCGACAGCGCCGCGCTCGCCGCCGCGCTGCGGGAGGTGGCCCCGGAACCGGCCGAGCAAGCGGGTCTGGCAGACGCGATCGCCGATCCCGGTCCGCCGGAGAACTATTCGGCCTCCGGTTACGCCCGCATCGAGGCGCTCGGCAAGGAACTCGCCGCACTGCGCGAACGCAGCGGCCAGCCCTTGGTCGAACTCGTGGCCGATGTGGAGCGCACCATCGGCGTCGGCGTCGAGACCCAAGCCCGCCGCGCCATGGCCGGTACTGGAGCGGGACGCGAACACCTGGACGCGTTCGCCGAGGTCGTCGCGGGCTACGCCGCCGACACCGGCGCCACGCTGAGCGGTCTGCTCGCCTTCCTCGCCGCCGCCGAGTCGGTCGAGAACGGGCTGGAGCCGGGCGAGGTGGAGGTCGCCAAGGACCGCGTGCAGGTGCTGACCGTGCACGCGGCCAAAGGGCTGGAATGGGAGATCGTCGCGGTTCCGCACGTGGTGCGCGGCGTCTTCCCCTCGGGCGCCGCCTCGGCGACGTGGCTCGGCGCGCTGGCCGAGCTGCCCACCTCGCTGCGCGGCGACCGCATCCAGGACGACGCCGCCGAAGGCGTGCCCGTGCTCGACCTGTCGGACCTGTACGACCGGGCCGACCTGGAGGCCGCCATCAAGGCGCACAAGGGCGCGCTGGACCGCAGGCGTCTCGACGAGGAACGGCGGCTGTTCTACGTCGCGCTCACCAGAACCGAACGGGTGTTGCTCGTTTCGGCGCACCACTGGGCCGAGACCGGCTCGACGCCCAAGGGGCCATCGGACTTCCTGCTGGAGCTGAAGAACGCGAGCGAGTCGGCCGACGGGCCCGCTTTCGGCGTGCTCGACATCGCGAGGTGGGACGATCCGCCCGAGGTCGACGCGGCCAATCCGTTCACCGACAATCCGGCGACCGCCGAATGGCCGCGCGATCCGCTCGGCCCGCGCCGCGACCCGATCGAGCAGGGCGCCGCCCTCGTCCGCACCGCACTCGCGGACCTGCGCGCCAAGCCCGCCGAAGCCCGGACTACCGCCGCGCGACAGGAGCGATCCGCCGCGCCGTCCGAGGCAGCCGCGCCGGTGCTTGAGGCCGAACCGGGCGCACTGTTCTCGATCGACGAACTCCGCTCGCCCGAGGACGATTTCGCCCCACCGCCCGACGACTTCGAGCCGCCGCCGGACGAGTTCGCGCCGGTGGACGAGGCGGTCGACCCGGACGACCCGGAGGGCTGGGCCGCCGACGTGGACGCGCTGCTCGCCGAGCACGAGGCGAGCCTCGCCGCGGCCCAAGAGGTGGAACTGCCCGGTCAGATTCCCGCCACCGCCCTGGTGGAGATGCGCGCCGATCCCGCGAAACTGGCTCGGCGGCTGCGTCGTCCGCTGCCGTACCCGCCGAATCCGTTGGCCCGGCGCGGCACCGCGTTCCATGCCTGGGTGCAGCGCTGGTTCGCGGGCACCAGGCTGATCGGGCTCGACGAACTGCCCGGCGCGGGCGAACCCGATCCGCACGACGCGAGCGTCGACGCCGAACTGGCCAGGATGCAGGACGCGTTCCTGAATTCGCCGTGGGCGCACCGCAGTCCGCTAGACGTCGAGGTGCCCTTCGAGACCTCGATCGCGGGCACCGTGATCCGCGGCCGCATGGACGCGGTCTTCGCCGAACCCGGTGGCGGCTGGACCGTCGTCGACTGGAAGACCGGCGCCGAACCCGGACCCGCCGACGAACCCGCGGTGGCCATGCAGCTGGCCATCTACCGGTTGGCCTGGGCCCGCCTGATGGCCGCGCGCCACGGCGGCACCGAACACGAGATGCTCGACACGATCGGCGCCGCTTTCCATTACGTGCGCTCCGGGCGCACCATCGCTCCCGCGGAGTTGCCCGGACCAGAGGAACTGGCCGAGCTCATCCGCTCGGCCGCGCCGGTCAGACAGGACGACTGACTCGGCACTATCGGCTACGGCGCGCGACTTTCCACGCCGTGGTGACCAGCGGAATCTGCAACGGCAGCCGCAGCAGCGTGCCGATCTTCAGCGCGGGAGACGCCTTCTCGCTGCGGGCCGCGTCCACGGCCATCTGCACGTTCGCGGGAAACACGACGACGAACAGCAGCGCGGCGAGTCGTCCGCCGAGCCGCCTGGTGCGCGGCGCCGCGAGCGCGGCCGCCACACCGAATTCGGCGACGCCGGAGACATAGGTGTAGTCGCGCGCCCGGCCGGGCAATGCACGGGGAATCGTCGCGTCGAAGAATTTGGGCGCCACGAAGTGCATCACTCCGGCGCCGAACAGTAAGGCTGCCAGTAGCAGCGCGGGCCGTCGGCCCTCGTCGGTGGTCGGTCGAATGTCTGCCATGGGTAGTCACCCTGGCATTCACCGAGTGTTCGCGTCGAGTCCGAGCGGTGCGACGCGGACCCGGTAGGCTCCCGTGCTGTGCCGGAGGGAGAAACAGTGCCGGAGGAAGACCGCGGCGAACGGGCGAGCGGGTGAGTGCGATGCTCGGTGATTTCGGAGACCGCGCAAGGGTGGGCTTGTCGACCCGTCCGGACTTCGCGCTGGTCGGTGTGCTGCGCATTCCGGAGACGCAGATCAGTCCATGGGTTTCGCTGAGCCGCAGGATCGCGTTCGCCATCGCACTGCTGTTCACCGCGGCGACCGTGGTGTATCTCGGACGGGCGGGCTACCGCGACAACACCGGCGGCGAACTGTCCTTCCTGGACTCGTTCTATTACGCGACGGTGTCGCTGTCCACCACCGGCTACGGCGACATCACCCCGGCTTCGCCCGAGGCGCGGCTGGCGAACATCATCATCATCACCCCGCTGCGCATCCTCTTTCTCATCGTGCTCGTCGGTACCACCATCAGCGTGCTGACCGAACGATCTCGCCAGTCATTCAAGATTCAGCGTTGGAGGCGCAGCGTGCGTAATCACACCGTGGTCGTCGGATACGGCACGAAGGGGCGCACCGCCATCGACGCCATGCTCGGCGACGGCGTGCAGCCCGCCGACATCGTGGTGGTCGACACCGACATGGTCGCGTTGGAGCGCGCCGCCAACGCGGGCCTGGTGACCGTCAACGGCTCGGCCACTCAGTCCGACGTGCTGCGACTGGCCGGCGTGCAGAACGCCGCGTCGGTGATCGTGGCGGCCAACCGCGACGACACCGCGGTGCTGGTGACGCTGACCGCCCGCGAGCTGAACAAGAAGGCCAAGATCGTGGTCGCCATCCGCGAGGCCGAGAACATTCACCTGCTGCGCCAGTCCGGCGCCGACTCGGTGGTCGTGTCCTCCGAGACCGCGGGCCGCCTGCTCGGCATCGCCACCACCACACCGACCGTGGTGGAGATGATGGAAGACCTGCTCACCCCCGAGCAGGGTTTCGCGGTGGCCGAGCGCGAGGTGGAGCCGAGCGAGATCGGCGGCTCGCCAAGGCATCTCAGCGACATCGTGCTCGGCGTGGTGCGCGACGGCGACCTGATCCGGGTCGGCGAGCCGGAGGTGGACGCGATCGAGGCGGGCGACAAGCTGCTCTACATCCGCCGCACGGCGAAGTGACGCCGTCCGGAAGTAGTCTCGAAGCGTGTCATTTCAGCTGAACGCCATCCCCCTGCTGTCCCGCGCCGCGGTCGATCGAGCCGAGGAGATCCGCGCCGACGAGAAAGCGCTCGAGGAGGGGTGGGCCAAGGCCGGGCTGCTCCGCATCACCCGGCGGGGGCAGGTGCGCTTCGAGGGCGGTGCGCTGGTACTGGACGCGGCCGTCGAGCTGTCCGCCGAGCCGAATCCGGCGGCGGTGTTCCTCGGTGTCGCCGAGGGCAGGCACCTGTGGGCGGTCCGCGACAACGAACTCACGGGCGAACTCACCGACCTGCGCGTCGTCGCGGGCGAGCTGGACGACTTCACCGCCGGACTGCTCTCCACCGCGATGGCGCTGCTGAACTGGCACGACAAGTCGGCCTTCAGCGCGTACGACGGTTCGGCGACGTCGGCGGCCAAGGGCGGCTGGTCGCGGGTCACCGAGAGCGGTCACGAGGAGTTCCCGCGCATCGACCCGGCCGTCATCGTCCTGATCCACGACGGCGGCGACCGGGTGCTGCTCGCTCGCCAGCACGCCTGGCCGAATACCTTGTTCTCGCTGCTCGCCGGTTTCGTCGAAGCGGGCGAGTCGCTGGAGCGCTGTGTGGCGCGCGAGATGCGCGAGGAGGTCGGCCTCGACGTCCGCGACATCCACTACCTGGGCAGTCAGCCGTGGCCGTTCCCTCGGTCGCTGATGCTCGGCTTCGCCGCGGTCGCCGACCCGGAGCAGCCGCTGACCTTCTCCGACGGCGAGATCGCCGAGGCGCACTGGTTCACCAGGGCCGAGGTGCGCGAGGCGCTCGCGGCCGGGGATTGGTCCGGCCAGCGCGAGGGCGTGCGACTGCTGCTGCCCGGCTCCATCTCGATCGCGCGCACCATCGTCGAATCGTGGGCGGCGCTGGACTGAGCGTCAGGCCAGGGCGGCGAGGGTCTGCTTGACGGTGGCCAACGACGGGTTGGTCGCCGTCGAGCCGTCCGCGAACTTCACCGTCGGCACCACGTGATTGCCGTTGTTGACGCTGCCGACGAACTCGGCCGAGGCCGGGTCCTGCTCGATATCGATCTCGACATAGCTGATACCGGACTCGTCCAGCTGCTTCTTCAACCTGCGGCAGTAGCCGCACCAGGTGGTCGAGTACATGGTCAGAACGGGGTTCACGTCAGTCACGGATCCATTCAACGCTGTACTACCTCGTCCTGTTCCACGATGTCCGGTATTTCGCGGGTGCGGACGGCGGCGGCCGGTTGTCGGACCGTGCTGCCATGATGGTGCCCGTGCCCGCTATCGACCTCGACGCCCTGGACCCCGAACAGGCCGCCGCCGTCCGGGCGCCGCGCGGGCCGGTCTGCGTGCTCGCGGGCGCGGGCACCGGCAAGACCCGCACCATCACGCATCGCATCGCGCATCTCGTGTCGGCGGGGCACGTCAAGCCCGACCAGGTGCTCGCGGTCACTTTCACCGCGCGCGCCGCGGGCGAGTTGCGCGGCCGGTTGCGCGCGCTCGGTCTCGGCGGCGAGGCGACTCGAGTGCAGGCACGGACTTTCCACGCCGCGGCGCTGCGCCAGTTGAAGTACTTCTGGCCGCAGGTCGTCGGCGACGTGCCGTGGCGGCTGTTGGATGGCAAGTTCGCGGTGGTGGCGCAGGCGGCGCACCGGGCCGGGCTGAGCACCGCGACCGAGAGCGTCCGCGACCTGCTCACCGAGATCGAATGGGCCAAGTCCTCGCTGCTCGCCCCGGAGGACTATCCGGCCGCGGCCGCCAAGCAGCACCGGGAGCCGCCGTACGCCGCGGCGCGGGTGGCCGAGGTCTACGCGGGCTACGAGTCGCTGAAGGCGTCCGCGGACGGCCTGCTGCTCGATTTCGACGATCTCCTGCTGCACACCGCCGCCGCGCTGGAGGACTACCCGGCCGTCGCCGACGAATTCCGCGGTCGCTACCGCAGTTTCGTCGTCGACGAGTACCAGGACGTCACGCCGCTCCAGCAGCGGGTGCTCGACGCCTGGCTCGGTGATCGCGACGATCTGACGGTCGTCGGCGACGCGAACCAGACGATCTACTCCTTCACCGGCGCCACCCCCAGCTACCTGCTCGACTTCTCGCGGCGTTTCCCGGACGCTACAGTCGTCCGATTGGAGCGCGACTACCGTTCGACGCCGCAGGTGGTATCGCTGGCCAATCGGGTGATCGGCGCCGCGCGCGGCCGCATCGCGGGCACTCGGCTCCAGCTGATCGGCCAACGCCCGGACGGTCCGGAGCCGGAGTTCACCGAGTACGACGACGCACCGGCCGAGGCGGCGGGCGTCGCGAACGAGATCAAAAGGCTGATCGCGGCGGGCACCCCCGCGGCGGAGATCGCCGTGCTCTATCGCATCAACGCCCAGTCCGAGGCCTACGAGCAGGCACTCACCGAGCGCGGCATTCCTTATCAAGTGCGCGGCGGCGAGGGATTCTTCCAGCGCGCCGAGGTCAGGCAGGCCGTGCAGGCGCTGCGCCAGGCCGCCGCCCGCGATGATCTGCCCGATCAGTCCCGGCGCGGTGCGGCCCTGGTCACCTTGGTTCGGGCGGTGCTCGCCCCGGTCGGCCTGACCGCGACCGAACCCGCGGGCGCGCAAGCCCGCGAGCGGTGGTCGTCGCTGGTCGCGCTGGTCCGGCTGACCGAGGAACTGGTCGAGCACGACGCCGACCTGGAGCTGCCCGGCCTGCTGGGCGAGCTGGCCGCCCGCGCCGAGGCCAGGCACCCACCGACCGTGCAGGGCGTGACGCTCGCCTCGCTGCACGCGGCCAAGGGGCTGGAGTGGGACGCGGTCTTCCTGGTCGGGCTCGCCGACGGCACGCTGCCGATCGCGCACGCGCTCGCCGACGACGGCTCGGTCGGCGATCAGGCCGCGCTGGAAGAGGAACGCAGGCTGCTGTACGTGGGCGTGACACGGGCGCGCGAGCATCTGCGGCTGTCCTGGGCGCTGTCGCGCGGTGAGGGCAGCAGGCGCACCCGCAGGCGTTCCCGTTTCCTCAACGGTCTGGTGCCCGACGATTCCCCCGCGTCGCGGATCGCGGCGTCGACCGGGCGTCCCGAGCACAACGGGATACGCCCGTCCTGCCGGGTCTGCGCGAAGCCGTTGATCGGCACCTACGCCACCATGCTGGGCCGTTGCCGTCGCTGCCCCGCCGAACTGGACGCGGCGCTGTTGGCGGCGCTGAAGGAGTGGCGCGCCGAAAAGGCCGAGGCACTGCGGGTTCGGGAGTTCGTGGTGTTCACCGACACCACGCTCACCGCGATCGCCGAGCAACTGCCCGCCGACGACCGTGCACTGGAAGCGATCCCGGGCATCGGGGCGAAGAAGATCGTCGACTACGGTGCCGACGTGCTCGCGATCGTCGCGTCGCGAGTCCGGTCGACATCACAAAACCGCAGGTAGAAAATAGGTTGTCGGTTCCGTCGACATTGCATATGGTGGGAATCACGCACCGGGAGGGCATTCCGGCGCGCGAAACTGAACGACACAACGAGAACAGGAGGGAGGCAGACCAATGAACGGCATCAACAACTTCGGCGCCATCGGCGTTGCGGTCGATATGTCCATGTCGGCCTCCCGGGGGATCCTCGCTTTGCAGGGGATCGGTCTGTCCTCGGTAAGTGTGTGCGGTTTTGGTACGCCGGCGACGATTTCGCCGGCGCATCGGCCGATTCACACCCTTCTCCAGGACAAGCCCAGCGGGGGCTGGCAGCCGACCGCCAATGCGGCCGTCGGCGTCGTCGCTCGCGAAGCCGGCTATGAGCCGGTGGCCGAGCCCATGGCAGACATCGATCTGCTGCCGGCAGCACGCCTCCGCACCGCACACCCAGCGACCGTGATCAGGAATCGACACAGGTGTCGACCTAGGTAGGGGACCCACCCCAGACCTCCTGGCCACGGCTCGCACGAAGCGAAACCGTGGCCAGTACTTTTAAGCGGCCCTTCAGCCGTTTGCCACCGGTTTCGTGGACAACTAACGAACCGCTGCAAACCGAACTGAAGGAGAACAACGTGTTCCCCGCAGAGAGCTGGCCGCAGGCCACCGCTGTCACCCGGGAGGTCACCAAGGTCCTGCCCTGTCGAGCCGGAGATCCCGATCTCTGGTTCGCGGAGAGCCCGGGCCAGCTGGAGCAGGCCAAGGCGCTGTGCGCGTCTTGCCCGATCCGCAAGGGCTGCCTGACCGCGGCCATCGATCGGCGCGAGCCTTGGGGCGTATGGGGCGGTGAGATCTTCGACCAGGGTGTCGTGATCGCCCGCAAGCGTCCGCGCGGTCGTCCGCGCAAGGTCGCGGTTCCGGCGTGAGAGCCGGGCCCTGGCCTCTCCTCCCTCCGGTCGCTGAGGCCCAACCGTCCGATCCGGATCCCAGCCGGGCCCAGGAACGAGAAAGCAGACGAGCCGCTCACCTCGAGATCAGGTGGGCGGCCCGTTTGCGTTGTGGGGGAGTGTTTTTCGCGCCGGTCAGCTGGCCGAGCGTTCGTCGCGCAGGCCGGGCAGCCAAGTCGCGGCCAGCTGCATGAACGGCACCTCGGCGTCCAGCTGGGCCAGGATGCCCACCGAGCCGCCGAGTACCCGGAAGATCATTACGTGTTCGGCCGGAAGTTGCAGCGCCCGAGCCGTTTTCATCTCCGCGCTGGTGAAGTCGGTCGCCTTGCCCGCGACGCGCTGCATCCACCGGCGGGTGAAGTGGAACGAGTCGGTCTTGATCGGATCGGCGAACGGCCGCAGATAGTCGGCGATTTCCTTATGGGTGACGGTGCGGCCGGGGATCACCCATCCGTTGTCGTACATCAACTGGGTCAGCCCGTCGTAGTCCTCCTCGACGGCCATCGCCAGCATCCGCCCGAGAATCTCGGGGAAACCGTTGGGCAGCGGCGCGCACGCGCCGAAATCGATCACGGCCAGCCTGCCGTCGGCCAGCGCCATGAAGTTGCCCGGATGCGGATCGGCGTGCAGCAGTCCGACGGTCTCGGGCGAGGAGAAGTGGAAACGGCCCATCAGCAGCGCGACCCGGTTGCGCAGGGTCACGGTGCCCTCGGGATCGTCGGCGCCCGCCTTGATGATCTGGGACACCGGAGTTCCCTCGAGCCATTCGGTCACGATCACCTTCGGCGCGGAGGCCACCACCTTCGGCACCACGATCTCCGGGTGTCCATCGAAGGCCTTGGCGAACGCACGCTGGTTCGCGGCCTCGTTGCGGTAGTCCAGCTCCTCCTCGGTGCGCTCGGTGATCTCGGCCAGGATCGGCTTGACGTCCGCGCCGGGGATCACCGAGGAGATCAGGCCGGTCATCCGCGACAACGTCTTGAGGTCGGCGCGCAGCGCCTCGTCGGCGCCCGGGTACTGCACCTTCACCGCTACGGTGCGACCATCCGACCACTCCGCCTTGTGCACCTGTCCGATGCTCGCCGAGGCGGACGGTGCGTCCTCGAAGGAACGGAAGCGCTGCCGCCACTGGGTGCCGAGTTGCTGATCCAGCACCCGGTGCACCGTCTCCGCGGGCATCGGCGGTGCGGCGGCCTGCAACTTGGTCAGCGCGTCGCGGTAGTGCTCACCGAACTCCTCGGGAACCGCGGCCTCCATCACACTCAGCGCCTGCCCGAACTTCATCGCGCCGCCCTTGAGCTCGCCCAACACGGTGAAAAGCTGTTCGGCGGCCCGCTGGTTCAGCTGCGCGCTGATCTCGCCCTTGTCACCGCCCGCGAGCCTCTTGCCGAAGCCGACGGCGGCCCGACCGGCGATACCCAGCGGAATCTTGGCTAACTTGGCGTTTCGGGACGAGCTACGGCGCACGATCTCAGACACCTCCCCATCATGGCCGAAGCACCCGGAGCTTTGCCATGGCAATTGCGAGTTTTCGATCTCACGTTGCGCTTCCCGAGCCGATCGTGCGACAACCACAGGCGGCGTGTGGCGCCCAGTACCTTCGCTGGAGCAGGTGCGAATCGAGGTCCAACTCGAGCGTGGCGTCCAGCGTCGCGGGAGGTCGGCGCGGCGAGCAGTCGAGGATCGCCTCGAGTTCGCCGAGCGCGAGCGCCGCCGTCGCCGCGATGGCGGCGGGCGAGGCGTGCCCGACCCGGCCGAGCAGCTGGGCGGCGAGGTGGGGCCACTCCGCGTCGTAGTCGACCCGCGTCAGGTCGGCGCAGCGCAGGCAGCTGGTCTCGCCGGGCAGGACCAGCGGACCGACGACACCCGTTCCGTCGCGCACGCGCACCGGGAGATGCGGAATGCGGTGCAGCACAAGTTCGCTCGCCAGACGCGGGTCGGTGACCACGGTGTCGGCGAGCACCACGAGATCGTCGGCGCGCGGTCCCGTGACCACGGCCTCCGGTGCGTCCCCGCGCGACCGCACCGGGCGGATGCCGACGCGGCGCAATCCCGCCGAGATCGCGTCCGAGAGCGGGCCGAGGCCGTGTACCCGCACCGCGCGGATCGGGCCGGGACGATCTCGCGGCTGCACCAGTAGCCCCGCGGCATCGATCTCCTCCAGCAGCGTGACGGCGCGTTCGGCGGCGACGCCGTTGCGGCCCGCTTGCCACAGGATCTGCGGCCGCGTTCGCAGCCCATCGAGCAGACGGAGGAAGCCGAGCACGGCCTGGGTGTCCAGCTCCGGCGGTTCGAGGAGCAGTGCGCGTTCCGGATCCCAGCCGAGCTGGACCACCCCGGACGGGCGAACGAGGATCGTCACCCGGGGATGCAGCATCGGGCCCTGCGGGCGCAACGTGGTCATGGCAAGCAGTATGCGCACCACGCCCCACGCGAACGGGCGCGAAACCGGTGGTTATCCACAGGAATTCGCGCTGTTCACAGGGGAATTCTCAGGACTTGTCGTCGCCCTTGTTCAGGTCCGGTCCGTCGCCGCCCTCGCCCTCGGCCTCCGCGCGCTCGCGCGCCTCGGTCTCGGCCAGCTGCGCCAGCGGGTCGTCGAACGCGGTCGTTCCGCCGCCGATGACCGAGTCGATGAAGCCCGCGGGGGTGTCCAGGTCCTCGGAGTCGGGCAGCAGGTCCGGATGCGCCCAGACGCCGTCGCGGGCGTCGATACCCGCGTCGGTGGTCAGCCGCCGCCACAGCTGCGCGGCCTCGCGCAGCTTGCGCGGCCGCAACTCCAGGCCGACCAGCGTGGCGAAGGTCTGCTCGGCGGGCCCGCCGGTAGCGCGGCGGCGGCGCAGCGTCTCGGCGAGCGCGCCCGCGCCGGGCAGCCGGTCGCCGACCGCGTCGGTGACCACGACCTGCACCCAGCCCTCGATCAGGGCGAGCAGCGTCTCGAGCCGTTCCAGCGCCTGCTTCTGCTCCGGTGTCGTCTGCGGTTCGAACGCGCCCTGCGCCAGGATCTCCTCGAGCTTCGACGGGTCGGTCAGCGACATCGGGTCGATGCCCTGGGCGGCCTGCTCGAGCGCGGAGAAGTCCATCTTGATGCCGCGCGCGTAGTCCTCCACCGCGCCGAGCACCTGCTGACGCAGCCACGGCACGTGCGCGAACAGCCGCTGGTGGGCCGCCTCCCTGGCCGCGAGGAACACCAGGATCTCGCTCTCCGGCTGTTCCAAGCCCGCGCTGAACTCCGCGATCGCGGTGGGCAGCAGCGCGCCGGTGCCGGTCGGGCCGAGCGGCAGACCGATATCGGTGGAGGTCAGCACCTCCTTGGCCAGCTGGCCGAGCGCCTGGCCGAGCTGCGAGCCGAACGCGAGACCGCCCATCTGGCCGAGCATGCCGACCATCGGCGCGGCGAATTCCCTGGCCTCCTCGGGTAGTTGCGCGGTCCACATGCCCGAGATCTGCTCGGCGACCGGGTCGCACAACCGCTTCCAGGTGGACAGCGTCTCCTCGATCCAGTCGTTGGCCGTCCACGCCACGGTCTTCGTCGCGCCCGCGGGCAGCGTCGTCGCGTCGTCGAGCCAGAGTTCGGCGAGGCGCGCCGCGTCGGCCACCGCCTGCTGGGTGCTCGCCGAGACGGGCGTCACAGCCGAGCCGAGCTGCTGGCGCGCCAGACGCTTGGCGACGTCGTAGTTGACCGGACCCGCGGACGCGCCGCCGGGTTGTCCCATGCCACTGAGCATTTGACCGAGCGAGGTCAACATCTGGCCGAGCTGCGCGGGATCGAATCCGGCCGCGCCGCCGCCGATCGGGAAGCCGAACGGATTGTTCGCCCCGGGACCGTTCGGCTCTTCGCCGCGCTTGCGCGGGTCATCGTCGTCACGGTTCGAGAATCCGAACGGGAAGTCAGTCATGCCTCTAACGTTACGCGCGGACAATCGGCGCGTGACGTGGGCGGCCCGTGCTCGACCAGCTGGCACGCCCTTTACGCGCACAGCGAACGACCGCGCGGCGCGCGCACGGATTCCGCGCCTGCACCGTCCGCCGCCGTGGAGGATCACTATGGTGGGCGGGGTGAATCGTCGGATCCTCACCCTCCTTGCCGCGCTCGTTCCGGTGCTCGTGCTCGGTGTCATCGGCACCGTGGTCAAGGTGCCGTTCGTCGCGCTCGGACCCGGGCCCACCTTCAACACGCTCGGCGAGGTCGACGGCAAGCAGGTCGTCGACGTGGTCGGCGCCGAACTCGATCCGGCGAGCGGGCACCTGAACATGACCACGGTGGCGGTGCGCGACGGACTGAACTTGTTCGAGGCGTTCGGCTTCTGGGTCAGCGGCCAGCACGGTCTGGTCCCGCGCGCCGAGGTGTATCCGCCCGGCGTGCCGCGTGAGGAGATCGACAAGTCCAATCAGCAGGAGTTCAAGGACTCCGAGGGCAATGCCGAGGTCGCGGCGCTGCACTACCTGAAGCTGCCGACCGTCGTGCTGATCCGCAATGTCGGCGACGACGCTCCCGCCAAGGACGCGCTGCGCCCCGGCGACGAACTCGTCAGCGTGAACGGCGCGCCGATCACGACGCCCAAAGACCTGGTCACCGCGGTCTCCACGCAGCCGCCGGGCAGCCAGTTGACCGTGGTGTTCCGCCGCGACAACGCCGAGCAGACCGCGACGATCACCCTCGGCGCGCGCCCGGACGATCCGGCCAAGGGCTACCTCGGCGTCACCCCGGGCGAAGGCGCGCTGCCGCCCATGCAGGTCACCTTCAACCTGGCCGACATCGGCGGCCCGTCGGCGGGACTGATGTTCAGCCTCGCCCTCATCGACAAGCTGAGCCCCGGCGACCTGGACGGTGGCAAGTTCGTCGCGGGCACCGGCACCATCGATCAGGACGGCGCGGTCGGCCCGATCGGCGGCATTCAATACAAGATGATGGCCGCGCGCGAGGCGGGCGCCGAGACCTTCCTGGTGCCCGCGGCCAACTGCAACGAGGCCAGGCAGCGCACTCCCGAAGGCTTGCGCCTGGTCAAGGTGGAGACCCTCGAGGGCGCGGTGCGGTCGCTCGAGTCGATGAACGCGGGCGCCGAGGCGCCGAGCTGCGGCTGATTCCGCGGCTGATCAGTCCAGCGTGTGGTGCAGCGCCTCGATGAGGTTCGGCGCCAGGTTCGGGTAGGTCCGCAGGTCGAGGTCACCGAAATCGTCCTCGTCGTCCTGCGGGCGCACCTGCAACAGCGACAGCGACGCGCCGTCGCGCAGCACAGCGGCGAACAGTCGCGCCTCGCGACGGCCCGGGTGCGCCTCGGCCGCGGCGCGGGCCGCGGCGTCGGCGGCCTCGTGGTCGGCGAGCAGCGGTGCGAGCGCGTCGTCGAGGGTGCTCTCGGCGTCCGGCGGCAGCACCACGATCTCCTGCACCAGCACACAACCTTTGACGGCGGGCGGCCAGCTCGTGGTGGCGAGGAATTCGTCGAGCGCCATCGAACCGCCGGTGATGTCGTCGGGCAACGGCTCCTGCGCGATCGGAGTCAGCTCGTCGCCCTGGTCGATCTGATCGAGCAGGCCGGGTTCGGCCGCGACCAGATCGGCGGTCGGCACCAGCGCGAACATCTGCGGCGGACGGCCCCAGCCCTCGGCGTCGGCGAACTCCGCGACTTCCCGGACGGCGCGGGACAGGACAAGCTCGGCGTGCAGATCGGCGTTCACGGTGGACATCCTCGCATCACCACCGCGAGCCGATCGGCGAAGCCACCGAAATCGATTCCGGCGAGCTCACCGAGGCCACACACGACGTCGCGATGTCCGTTTCCGTAGAGTGGGCGCCAGACGGTCCGCGAGGACCGAACCGCAACGTCGGAATGCGGCGCACCGACCGAATATGCCGGTTGGGCGCCGCCGGACCCTGGAGAGTGGCACCGTGGGCATGCGGCCCCCAACCGGCTTACCTTCGTTGTCCCGACGCAGCCGCGTGCTGCTGGTGGCGGCCATCATCCTGGCGGCGTTGCTGCTGTTGGGGCCACGGCTGACCGATACCTATACCAACTGGCTGTGGTTCGGTGAGGTCGGTTTCCGCGACGTGTATCTCACCGTGCTGCGCACCCGCATCCTGCTGTTCCTCGCGGTCGCGGTGTTCGTCGGTCTCGTGGTCTGGCTCGCGTTGCTGCTCGCCTATCGGACGAGGCCGGTGTTCGTGCCTGCCGCGGGGCCGAACGATCCGATCGCGCGCTACCGCACCACCGTGATGAGCAAGCTCAAGCTGTTCGGCATCGGCATCCCGGTGCTGCTCGGTCTGCTCTCCGGCCTGGTGGCCCAGTCGAACTGGGTGACGGTGCAGCTGTTCCTCAACGGCGGCTCGTTCGGCGAGACCGATCCTCAGTTCGGCCTCGACGTCGGTTTCTACGCCTTCGATCTGCCGTTCTACCGGATGGTGCTGAACTGGCTCTTCGTCGCGGTGGTCATCGCGTTCTTCGCGAACCTGGTGACGCACTACATCTTCGGCGGCCTGCGGCTGAGCGGTCGCGAGGGCACGCTCACCAAGCCCGCGCGCATCCAGCTCGCCGTGCTCGCCGGAATCTTCGTGCTGCTCAAGGCGATCGCCTACTGGTTCGACCGCTACGAGCTGCTCTCCAGCGCGCGCAAGGAACCCACCTTCACCGGTGGTTCGTTCACCGACATCAATGCGGTGCTGCCCGCCAAGCTGATCCTGCTGTCCATCGCGGTGATCTGCGCGCTGGCGTTCTTCGCGGGCATCGTGCTGCGCGACCTGCGCGTGCCCGCCATGGCCGCCGCGCTGCTCGTGCTCTCCTCGATCCTGGTCGGCGCGGTGTGGCCGCTGGTGGTCGAGCAGTTCTCGGTGCGCCCGAACGCCGCGGACAAGGAGTCGGAGTACATCGAGCGCAACATCGCCGCGACCAGGCAGGCGTTCGGCATCACCGACGACAAGGTCGATTACCAGAACTACAAGGGCGACGGCACCAAGAACCCGCGCGACGTTCCCGCCGACCGCACCACCATCTCCAACATCCGGCTGCTCGATCCGAACATCCTGTCGCCCACCTTCACTCAGCTGCGCCAGCTGAAGAACTTCTACGGCTTCCCCAACCCGCTCGACATCGACCGCTACACCATCGACGGTGAGGTCCAGGACTACATCGTCGCGGCGCGCGAGCTGGAGCCGCAGAGCCTGAAGGACAATCAGACCGACTGGATCAACCGGCACACCGTCTACACCCACGGCAACGGCTTCGTCGCCGCCCCGGCCAACCGCATCAACAAGGCCGCGGCCAAGGACGCGACCGTCGCGGGCAGCAGCGACAGCGGTTCTCCGGTCTTCGACGACGGCCCGCTGAGCTTCGTCAGCGACATCTCCACGCCGCAGGACCGCCAGGCCATCAAGGTCGACCAGCCGCGCATCTACTTCGGTGAGCTGATCTCCCAGTCCGACGCCGACTACGCCATCGTCGGCGCGGCCGGGCAGCCCGCGCGCGAATACGACCTGGACAACGTGCAGTACACCTACACCGGTTCCGGCGGCGTGCCGATCGGGTCCTGGTTCAACCGGCTGGCCTTCGCCGCCAAGTACGCCGAGCGCAACATCCTGTTCTCCGGCGCCATCGGCGACGACTCGAAGATCATCTTCAACCGCGATCCGCGCGAGCGGATCGAGAAGGTCGCGCCCTGGCTGACCGCCGACGGCAACGCCTACCCCGCGGTGGTGGACAAGCGCATCGTCTGGATCGTCGACGCCTACACCACGCTGGACAACTACCCGTACGCGCAGAGCACCTCGCTGGAGGGCGCGGTCGAGGACAGCGTCGACAAGAAGACCGGACGGCTGCTGCCCCGCAAGGAGGTCAGCTACATCCGCAACTCGGTGAAGGCCACCGTCGACGCCTACGACGGCACCGTCACCCTGTACGAGGTCGACTCCGCCGATCCGGTGCTGAAGGCCTGGCGCGGGGTGTTCCCGAACGCGGTGAAGCCGGAGGGCGACATCTCGCCGGAGCTGCGCGCGCACTTCCGCTACCCGGAGGACCTGTTCAAGGTGCAGCGCGAGATGCTCAGCAAGTACCACGTGAACGATCCGCGAGAGTTCTTCACCAACAACGCGTTCTGGTCGGTGCCGAGCGATCCGACGATCGAGGGCGGCACCTTCAAGCAGCCGCCGTACTACGCGTTGGTCGGCGACCCGAAGAGCGGACGGCCCGAGTTCAATCTGACCAGCGCCATGGTCGGCTTCAACCGGCAGTACCTGTCGGCCTATATCTCGGTGAGTTCGGATCCGGGGAACTACGGCAAGTTCACGGTCTTGCAGCTGCCGACGGATTCGCAGACGCAGGGTCCGCAGCAAACGCAGAACACGATGACCATCAACGACGAGGTCTCGCGCGACAAAACGCTGTTGCAGGGTTCCAACAAGATCAAATATGGCAATCTGCTCACCTTGCCGATCGCCGACGGCGGCATTCTCTACGTCGAGCCGCTGTACACCGAACGCAACAGCGGACCGAACACCTCGACCTTCCCGCAGCTGGCCCGCGTGCTCGTGAGCTATCGCGATCCCGCGACCGGGTCGGTGCTGGTCGGCTACGAGCCGACGCTCGCCGCGGCCCTCGACAAGATCTTCCCTGGCAGTGGCAGCGCCGCGACGGCGCCGGGAGTCGAGACGCCGAACCAGCAGGGAACGACCCCGCCACCGAACCAGGGGGCGACCCCGCCGCCACCGAACGCCCAGGGCACCACCCCGCCGCCGCCGAACGCGAAGGACGCGGCGGTCCTGGAACTGGACGCGGCCCTGCGCAATGTGCGCGACGCTCAGCGCAGCGGTGATCTCGCCAGTCTCGGTGCGGCGTTCAGCAGGTTGGAGCAGGCGATCAAGGCGTACGAAGCCAGCGGTCGCTGAGCCTGAAATAGAAAGCGGCGCTGCCATCCCCAGTGATGGCAGCGCCGCTTCTGTGTGCTGGTGCGGTGACGGGGTTTCGGCGTCAGTTGCCCAGCGAGTCGATCAGCGCGCTGTGCTGCGACAGCAGCTGCTGGTACTGGCCCTCCAGGCCGTACTGCTTGGCCAGCTCGGCGCCGGTGCTCTTGACCTGCTCGACGACGTCCTGGCTCTGCTCGACCGCGGGGGCGGGAAGCTCGGGCGCGGCGGGCAGCGCGGGGGCGACGGGCTCGGCCTCCGGCTCCGGAGCGGACTGGCCCGCCTGCAGGTACTGGCCGCAGGTCGGCCAGGCGCCGACGCCCTGGGTGGCGAGCACGTTCTCGGCGACCCGGATCTGCTCTTCCTTGCTGGCGTTGTGGGCGTAGCCGGTGCCGCCGTTGGCGGCCCAGGTGCTCTGCGAGAACTGCAGGCCGCCGTAGTAGCCGTTACCGGTGTTGATCCCCCAGTTGCCACCGCTCTCGCACTGTGCGACGCCGTCCCAGTTGTGGGTCGGGGCGGCGGAGGCCGTGGCGGTGGAGAGTGCGAACGGGACGGCAACAAAGGCGCCGGTGATGGCGGCGAGGCCGAGGGCGCGGGTGCTGAACTTCCGGTTCTCAGACATGGTGGTTTCCCTCCCTGCGCCCACCGACTCGACGAGTGCCATCGCGTCCCTGTCCCCAGGAGGTCGGGGATCCTCGAACCGCGGGACAGGGTCGCCGGTGTTCGGCGGTTCGAGTTCGAGCCCATCACGGTTGATCCGGGCCGTGGACCGACGGTAACGAATAAATCTCGGCAGATCACATCTTGATAACTCCGGGAATTGCATGAAGCGAATAACGCGAAAACCGATGTATTCCCAGGTGGGAAATGCCTCGAGTACAGGTTCTGGTCGGTACGTTATAACATCGTTATGTGCGCGAGATCACTGTGAAATAGTGACGGCTGTCACGTTTGAAGCGCGGAACTGGTCGGTTGGCTTCCGGAAAATTGGCCCTCAACGGCCCCCGATGTGCGGCCGAAGCTGCAATGTCCGCTCGCTCGGCGCTGGCCGTCCGCGCCAACATCCACGCCCGCGAACGGCATCGATGCGTTGCCGCTCGATGCGGCGACATGCTCATTTTGGCGTCGACGAGACTGTCGACTTGCCGTGTCCGAACCCTCGGCGGCCCGCTGACCTGCCCGAATGGCCTCCTCGGTAAGCGATTTGCCTTCCCCGCGTAGACGTGTGTAATCTGGTGTTCACCGACGCGGGGTGGAGCAGCTCGGTAGCTCGCTGGGCTCATAACCCAGAGGTCGCAGGTTCAAATCCTGTCCCCGCTACAAAGGACTCGAGGCCGGAGAGATTTTCTCTCCGGCCTCGAGTCTTTTTCGTCTCGGCTCGCGATCAGGGCTGGCCGCTGAGGGCGGCCGACATCGCGTCCATGAACGGCTGGCCGCCCATGATGTAGCCGCCGGCGATCGCGCCGACGACCGCGCCGATGGGTCCGGTGATGATGCTGAAGAAGCCGAGGCCGAGCACCGCGCCGATCAGGCCGCCGAGCACTCCGCCCGCCACGAGCCCGACCACGTTCTTGTTGATCTCCGTGGCGAGGCGCGCCTGCGAGTCGACCGGCTGCATCTCGCCGATCGCCTTCGCGTCGACCGTCGGCGTGAGCGTCAGCTTCCGGCCGTCTTCGCTGATCTCGTTCGCCACCGACAGGCGGTGTCCGGAGAGCTCGTAGGTCAGCGGCACATCGGTGACGACATCGCCGCGGTCGGACTTCAGCACCACCTTCGCCCCGCCCTCGGCGATCTCGAACCGGCCGCTGTCGACGGTCGTGGTGACGATGCGCGAGGCATCGGACAGCGCGGTGCGGTAGCCGACGCCCTGGTCGACACCGGACGCCGAAACCTCCTGCTTTTCAACGGGGTTCGCATGCGCGGTGCCCGCGGCGAAGCCGACTGTGGCGGCGGTCAGGAGTGTCGTTGTGGCAAGCATGCCGAACTTCATGCTGAATTCCTTTTGACGAGATCTCCGGCTCCCGTGGCCGGATGGCGGGTGACTGTATAGCGCGCGGGACATACAGAGTCCGAAAATCTTTGGACTACATCCGCATTCGGCAGGAAATCAGGCATATCGTTGCCCATTCGTGACCTAGTCGGATGACCGAAATGCCCGGATTCGACAACCCGCCCGGAGTCGTGTAAGCATTTCGTGAGTTTCAGAGTGCAAGGTTCAGACTTCAGATCTCGTCAGGGGCGGGGTTCGAAGCGTGACAGCTGTGGAGGGCGAGACGTGTCGCGCCAACGTGTTCGTGCCGGGTTCGCCCTCGCGGCATTCATGCTGGTCTGCGCCCTGTGCACCGGCCTGACGATCATGGTGGCGTTCTCCATGGACGAGCCGGAGCCGATGAGCAGTGCTTCCCCGCAATCTGTCGAGACGACCCGCGCGACAACGGTTTCGGCGACGCCGTCGACAACGCGCGCGCCCGAACCGGCCTACGCGGAACCAATGACCGACGAGCTCAGTCCGGCCAGCAAGGCCCCGACCGCGATTCTGATGAATATCGGCGATTGCGCTGTGCTCGGCGGCGGCGCCGAGGGGATCGAGAAAGCCGCCTGCGGCGGCGGGAATTCCAGCTACAAGGTCTTCGACAAAGTACCCGCCGACGGCAAATGCCCGGCCGACTCCGACCAGTCCTACGGCCAGCGCGTGCGCGGAGTCGAGCATGGATCGTTGTGCATGGATATCGACTGGGTCGTCGGCGGCTGCATGGAACTCGGCGCGGGCAATCCGAAACACATCGATTGCGCCGCGGAGAGCACGGCCAAGGGCGTGCGGGTGCTGGAAGTCAAGCAGGGCGTCACCGACGTCAATCAATGCGCCTCCGGCAATTACGGATTCGTCTACAGCCAACGCCGCTTCGTGGTCTGCGTCGCCGAACTCTGAGGTGGCGGTGGCGCTGCCCATTCGGTGATGCGGTCGGCAGTCGGGCGGCGCGTCTTGTCGGGCGGAAAGCGGCGATCGCGCAATAATCCAGGACGTGAACGCCAATGAGGCACTCCTGACCGCGTTGCGGCGCGAGCGATTGGTCCCGGACCAGATCGACGCATTCGAGGGCGCCGAATTATCGGCGAAATACGGCGGTGTGGCGGTGTCGCCGGGCGGGAAACTCTCGGTCGAGCAGACGGCGAACGCGCCCCATCTGGAATGGCCACTGCCGGACGACGAATCCGCTTCGTACGCGGTTCTGATGTTCGATCCGGACGCGCCGTCGAGGGCGACGTCGCAGGGGCTGTGCTGGCTGCACTGGGCGGTGGGCGACATTCCGGGAATCGATATCGCCCGCGGTTCCGAGATCGTGCCGTACGCCGGTCCGACCCCGCCCCCAGGCTCGGGGCCGCACCGATATGTGCTCGCGGTCTACCGGCAGACGGAAGAAATGGGCGTCCGACAACTCGGCCGCCCGAAATTCGATCCGCTGCGGTTCGCGCATTCACAAGCGCTCGAGCCCGTTGCCGCGAATTTCTTTGTGGCCGAGAACGAATAGCGGACGCCCCACAAAGCGCCAACGCTGCCCGGCGCCAGGCGCCGTGGTGGTCTTCGCCGTCGCGGTCTCGCGCCTTGGCGGTTGAAACGTTCGGCGGGTCCTGGATCCGGCTGCGCGTGCACGCGCATTCGTCGGCTGCTCGAGCGGAGTGATCTTCGATCGGCTGGCGGGACCCGATGGGCGCCTCGGGAGTGGTGCTGAATCCGGTGGCGCCCTGAGCGCGATGTACACGCATCGCGATCGTCTCCACCGTGGCTGAACGAAGCTTCGGCCAGCGATCGTGCAGTTGCCCATATCGAGGGCTCGTCGGCGGTCGCCACGCACCGATCGCGTGCGTGTCCCTCGCAGACGCCGCCGCTACAGCCGCCTCCCGTACGACTCGGTCGATGACCGAACAGGCGCATACATCATGCCTGGTAGTGGGCAGTTTCCACGGCCTCGCGGGCAGGTTTCGAAGCCGCATGTCCGGTGCACCCCGTGCACCCCGGGGCGCGGCGCGGACCCCCGGGGGTGGGTGCGCTCCACACCTTCGGTGCCTATTTGCCAAGAAATCGCGGGCGGACGATAGCTATCGAGGCCGGTACCCGAGACAGACCAGACCTCACCTTCACCCCCGATACACGATCCACCCTCGCCAGGAGTTCACCCGATGCATTCCACCTTCGTCGCACACCTGCGTGGTCAGGCGGCCGCTTACGGCGACACCAGGTCGTACACCTATCTGCGCGAGGTCGGCAGGGAGCTGGTCGAGGAGGTCGCCACCTACCGGGAGTTGGACCGGGATGCTATGGCGCTGGCCGCGTGGCTGGCGCGGCACGACGACGCCGACCGGCCGGTGCTGCTGCTCTATCCGCCCGGCCTCGAGTTCCTGCGCGCCTTCCTCGGCTGCCTCTATGCCGGGGTGATCGCGGTACCCGCCCCCGCGCCGCACGACGAGCGCAGCATCCGGCGCCTTCTCGGCATGACCGAGGACGCGGGCGCCCGGCTGATCCTCACAACGGCCGAATTCCGCGAGCCGCTGGCCGCGTGGCTGCGCGACAGCGACGAAACGGGCATCGCGGTCGCGGCCACCGATGAGCCGCTCGGCGATCCGGACGCGTGGGTCATGCCTGCGATCACCGCCGACACCACCGCCTTCCTGCAGTACACCTCGGGTTCCACCAGCGAGCCCAAGGGCGTGATCGTCTCGCACGGCAACCTCGTGCACAACGAGGCCGCCATCAGTGCGGCGAATTCCATCGAGGGCGACGTGACCGTTGTCGGCTGGCTGCCGCACTTCCACGACATGGGTTTGATCGGGATGCTGCTGCAACCGTTGTTCGCTGGCGGCGAGTTGGTCTTCATGTCGCCGATGACCTTCCTGAAGCGCCCGATCCGGCTGCTCGAGGCGGTCGATCGGTACCGCGCGCAGGTCACGGCGGCGCCGAATTTCGCCTACGAGTTGCTCGCCCGCCGGGTGACCGACGCACAGCTCGCGGACCTCGACCTGTCCTCGCTGAGAGCGGTGTTGAACGGTGCGGAACCGGTCCGTGCCCGCACGCTCGACGCGGTGATCGAGCGGCTCGGTCCCGCCGGATTCGCCGTCGACGCCTTCCTGCCCGTCTACGGCATGGCGGAGGTGACGCTCATGGCCACCGCGGCTCGGATCGGGCAGCCGCCGGTATACCTCGACGTAGAACCCGCGGAACTGGAACGTCACCGAATCACCCCTTCGGACAACGGAACTCGCCTGGTGAGCTGCGGTACGGCGGTAGCCGGTCTCGACATCCGAATCGTCGACCCGGTGACCATGCGGACACTGCCGGAAGGCGACGTCGGCGAGATCTGGATCGGCGGACCCAGTGTGGCGCAAGGATATTGGAATCGTCCGGAGGAAACGCGCGAGAGGTTCGCCGCCTACACCGAAGGCGTTGGGCCGTATCTGCGGACCGGCGATCTCGGCGCCCGCCACGAGGGTGAACTCTTCATCACCGGGCGGCTCAAGGACCTGATCATCATGAACGGCCGCAACCTGTATCCGCACGACATCGAGGAGGCCGTGCGCGACGCCCACCCGGCCGTCGCCGACGCGCTCGGCGTCGTGCTCTCGATCGACGCGGGGGATCAGGAACGGCTGCTGGTCGTCCAGGGCGTGCGCACCGCCGCGCTGGGTGAGCTGCCTTCGGCCGAACTGTCCGCCCGGATCAGAGCGATGGTGTCGCGCGGCTTCGACCTGCCAGCGCCGAACGTGGTGCTGGTCGAGCATCGCGCCGTGCACCGCACCACCAGCGGCAAGGTGCAACGCAATTCGATGCGGTCCGCGTTCTTGGACAACACGGTCGACGGCGTGCTGCACGAGGAGATCGAACCGTCCGTCCAGCGTCTGCGCGCCCGAGCTCTCGCCACCGTCTGACCGAAGTATCAACCGACTCAGGAGATCACCGCAGATGAGAACACTTGTGCTGGCCCAGCAGGGCGCCGTCGTCGCCGACTGGATCACCGCCCGGGTCGCCGATCACCTCGGCCGCTCCGCGCGCGATATCGACGAGACCCTCCCGATGGCCGAGCTGGGCCTCGATTCGGTGTCCGCGGTGAACATCTGCGGCGAGATCGAGGACGAGTGGGATCTCGACCTGGATCCGACGATCGTGTTCGAGTACCCGACCATCGTCGACCTGGCCGTGTACATCACCGACCAAGTCGCCGACAGACCCGGGCTCGCCGCATGAGTCGACGCACCGAGCGGATCACGTGCGGGCACGCTCGGGCGGCGGAGCCGAGCGACGCGATCGCGATCGTCGGCATCGACTGCCGCTTCCCGCAGGCGCCGGATGCGCGGGCGCTGTGGACGCTGCTCATGGCGGGCGGCGACGCGGTCGCGGAGGTTCCCAGCCAGCGCTGGCGGGCGGCCGATTTCCACGACCCTGCCGGTGGCCCCGGCCGGGTCAACAACCGCACCGGCGGCTTCCTCGCCGACGCCGACGCGTTCGACAACGAATTCTTCGGCATCGCGCCGCGCGAGGCCGCGGCGATGGACCCGCAACAGCGGCTGCTGCTGCAGGCCGCGTGGCGGGCGTTCGAGGACGCCACCCTGGACCCGCGGCGGCAGGCGGGCTCGAACACCGGCGTGTTCGTCGGTGTCATGGCCAACGAATGGGCCACCGTGCACATGCGCGACTATGCCCGCATCACCCCGCAAATCGGTTCGGGCAACGGCTATTTCATGACGGCCAACCGGTTGTCCTACCAGCTCGATCTGAAGGGGCCGAGCATGGCGGTCGACACCGCGTGCTCGTCGTCGCTGGTCGCCGTCCACCAGGCCTGCGTCGCGCTGCGCGCCGGGGAGTGCGATCAGGCGCTCGCCGCGGGCGTCAACATCGCGGTGACACCGGCGCTGAACGTCTTCTACACGCAGGCGGGCCTGTCCGCGCCGGATGGTCGCTGCAAACCGTTCAGCGGGAAGGCCGACGGCATCGGCCGCGGCGAGGGCGTCGCGGTGCTCGTGCTGCGCAGGCTCGCGGACGCACAGGCGGATGGGCTGCCGATCTACGCGGTGATCAAGGGCAGCGCGGTGAACAACGACGGCCGCAGCAACGGGATCACCGCCCCGAGCCGGTGGGCGCAGCAGCAGGTCGTCGCCGAGGCGTACCGGCGCGCGGGGGTCACCGCGGCGCAGGTCGCGTTCCTGGAGGCGCACGGCACCGGAACGGTGCTCGGCGACATGATCGAGGTCAAGGCGTTGGGCGCGGTGCACGCGGCGCGGCGCGAGCGGCCCTGTGGGGTCGGCTCGATCAAGGGCAATCTCGGCCACACCGAGGGCGCCGCCGGTATCGCGGGGTTGATCAAGGCGGCGTTGAGCCTGCACCACCGCGTCGTGCCGCCCACCAGGTTCGCGGCGGACGAGAACGCGCGACTGCGCATGGCAGAGCACGGACTGCGGCTGCTCGCCGAGCCGACGCCGTTGCCGGAAGGGCGGATTCACGGTGCGGTCTCCAGCTTCGGCATGGGCGGCACCAACGCCCACATGGTGCTCGCGAGCGCTCCGCCGACGCCGCCAACGGTAGCGACGAATGGCGGCGGCGTGATCACGTTGTCGTCGAACGATCGGGAGGGATTGCGGCGCAATGCCCTTCGGTTCGTGGAAGTAGTGGAGCGGGACTCTGCCGCGCTGAGCCGACTGTGCTGGTCGAGCAATGAGGTGAAGTCCTCGGGCCGCCACCGGCTGTCGCTCGTCGTGCGGGATCGCGACCGGGCTGTCGAGGCGCTGCGTGAGTGCGCCGACGACGCCACGCTCGAGGCGCATTCCGGTATCGCGCAACGGCCATCGATCGGGTGGTTGTTCACCGGCCAAGGCGCGCAGTATCCCGGCATGTCACGCGCTCTGCGCGAGGCGTCCCCGGTGTACCGGCGGGCACTCGCCGAGGTGGACGAACGGATGACCGCACACCTGCGCCGTTCGGTGACCGAATTGCTGCTCGGCGACGACGAGATCGTGCACCGCACCGAATTCGCGCAGCCCGCGATCTTCGCGGTCGAGTACGCCATGACCCAGGCGCTCACCGAGCTCGGTGTCGAGCCCGCGTGGCTGCTGGGTCACAGCGTCGGCGAGTTCGCCGCGGCCGCCGTCGCCGGGGTGTTCTCGCTGGACGACGCGTGTCGGCTCGTCACCGCCCGCGGCCGCCTGATGCAGCGGCTGCCCGGCGGCGGCGCGATGCTCGCGGTCCGCGCCATGGCCGACGCGGTGGCCGAGCTGATCGAGGGTGAGCCCGACGTGGCGCTCGCCGCCGTCAACGGTCCGCGCGAGATCGTGCTGTCGGGCGCCGCCGAGTCGATCGGCCGCATCCGTGCGGTGCTGACGGATCGCGGTGTCACGGTTCGCCCGCTGACCGTCTCGCACGCCTTCCATTCGCCGCTGATGGCGCCCATGCGGGACGAGTTCGCGGAGGTCGCACGCGAGTGCGCGTACAACCTGCCGAGCATCCCGATCTACTCGACGTTGCGCGGTCGCCCGCTCGGCGCCGACGAGCCGATGGACGCCGATTACTGGGTCGAACACATCGGTGCCACAGTGCGTTTCGCCGATGCCGCGACCGCAGCGCTGGCCACCGAGCCGACGCACCTGATCGAGGTCGGCCCGAAGCGCACGCTCGCGCCGATGCTCGGCAGGGCCCATCTGGAACTCGCGGCGCCGATGCTGACGCCCTGCCCCGGGCCGCAGGCCGCCGGCGACGAACTGGCGGACACCATCGCCGCGCTCTACCGCGACGGACTCGATCCGCACTGGGACGCGCTGTACGAACCCGCCGACCGGATCAGGCAGCGCGTCGGCGGATACGAGTTCGACACGAGTCGCCGCTACTGGACGCAGGTCGACGTGACGACGACCGCCGCACCTGCTCCGGAAACAACGAACTCCACTCCCGAAACAAGCACGCCCGCAAGGCAGAACACCGAGGAAACCACCATGGATCAACTCATCGCCCTCTTCCGCGAGCAGGCCGCTGTCCTGGCGGCGGCCGCCAAAGCGGAGGTGGCAGCGCAGCCGATCCAGCCCCGGCCGCTCGGCGAGTCAGGGCGAGCGGGCGCGGGTCTCGATGCGGCGGTCGTGGTGCGCGCCGAGGCCGCGCGGGTCAGCGGGTTTCCGGTCGAGAAGCTGAAGGACCGCGAAACGATCTGCGGTGAAATGGGTTTCGACTCGATCATGACCGCCGACCTGTTCAGCGGTCTCGCGCGCAAGGTCCCGGGTCTCGTCATCGAGCCGAGTTGGTTCACGGAGGCGACGACTCTCGGCGACGTGATCGGGCTCGTCGCGTCACACGTGGGCGGAGCCGAAAGCGTCTCGGCGGCAGAGCGTCCCGAGAAGCCCGTGACGGATTTGCCCGATCTCCCGGCGCGATCCGACGTGGAACCGCAGTACCGCATCGCGGATTTCCCCGAAGTGCAGGCGATCTCCGATCGTATCGACATGGCCGAGAAGTTCGGTGTGTCCAACCCCTACTTCTTGATCAACGACGGAGTCACCCGGGACACCTCGGTCGTCGAAGGCCACGAGGTGCTGAACTTCTCCAGCTACAACTACCTCGGTCTGTCCGGGCATCCGGCCGTGACCGCCGCGGTGCAGGACGCGGTGGCGCGGTACGGCAGCTCCGTCTCGGCGAGCCGCCTGCTCTCCGGTGAGAAGACGATCCACGCCGAGCTGGAACAGGAACTCGCCGCGCTGCTCGGCACCGAGGACGCGATCGCGCTGACCAGCGGCCACGCCACCAATGTCACGGTCATCGGGCACATCGTGGGTCCCGACGACCTGATCGTCCACGACAGCCTTGCCCACGACAGCATCCTCCAGGGCTGCAAGCTTTCCGGCGCCACCCGGCGGCCGTTCCCGCACAACGATTTTGCCGCACTGGACCGCATGCTCACCGAGATCCGTGGCCGCTACCGGCGGGTGCTGATCGTGATCGAGGGCGTCTACAGCCAGGACGGTGACATCCCCGATCTGCCCGCGATCATCGAGGTCAAGAAGCAGCACAAGGCTTTGCTGATGATCGACGAGGCGCACAGCGTCGGCGTGCTCGGCGCGACCGGCGGCGGTGTCGGCGAGTACTTCGGCGTCGACCGCGCCGACGTGGAGCTGTGGTCCGGGACGATGTCGAAGGCGCTCGCGGGCTGCGGTGGTTACGTCGCGGGCAGCCGGGATCTGATCCGCTTCCTGAAGTACACCGCTCCCGGGTTCGTCTACAGCGTCGGCATCACCCCGGCCAACGCCGCCGCCTCGCTGGCCGCACTGCGCCAGATGCGTTCGGAGCCGAAAGTTTTCGAGCGGCTGCGCGGTTTGTCCCGGATGTTCCTCGAACTCGCCAAGGAGGCGGGCATCGACACCGGCGACAGCCACGACACCCCGGTCGTTCCCTGCATCATCGGCGACTCGATGAAGACGCTGACGCTGTCGAACGCCCTGCTGCGCAGGGGAATCAATGTCAACCCGATCCTGCACCCGGCCGTGCCGGAGGACAAGGCCCGGTTGCGGTTCTTCATCACCACGTGCCATACCGAAGAGCAGATCCGCTACGCGGTGAAGGTGCTCGCCGAGGAACTCGCGATCCTGCGCGGGTGAGCGGACGACGAGGCTCGGCGCGGCAGTTCACGTCGAGTCGACGTATGGCCCGGCATCGAGATCGGTGCGGTGGACTCAGGCGACTGTTCGCCTCGGCAGCGGGGGCGAGGTCGGTCCGCCGGTCGCGACGATCGGGCGGGAGGCCAGCATCCGGCCGAACAGCTTGGCGAAACGGAAGTGGCCCAAGGCTTCTCGGCGGCCGAAGGCGACCGACCACACCGTGTCGGTGCCGGTCGGGCCGGTGTCGCGCTGGTCGAAGCGGTCGGCGAGCCAGTTCATGGTGAAGGGGGTGCCGATGTAGAGGAGGGGAAGGTGCAGGCTCAGCCGGTCGCGCAGGTACCGGATGGTGGCACCGGCCGCGGCGTAGCGCTCGACGTGCGCGTCGACGTCGGCGACGGCGATGAGTTCGTCGTTGACGCCCTGCAATACCAGCATCGGCATGGCGGGGGCCTGAGCGCCGGGGCGGATGTCGTCGAGGACGTAGCGCATCTCGGGTCGGGCGAGCAGTTCCTCGAACGTGGTGCGGCTGTACTTGTCGATGTTCTTGCCCGCGAACCGCGGAATCAGCTCGAAGGTGGTGCGCGACTCGGCCTGGGCGAGCAGGCCGAGGAACTCGGGGTTCACCTCGTCGAGCAGCAGGCGGTCCAGCGCGGGGTAGGCCCGGCGCAGCGCCGCCACGCAGACGGTGGCGAAACCAGAGAGAAAGGTGCCGTTGAGCCGGGTGAACGCCGATCCGGGATCGCCGACCGGGGAACCGGCCACCGCGCCGACGATCGTCAGCTCCGGCGCGTACTCGGCGGCGAGTTCCGCCGCCCACGCGGTGGCCAGGCCGCCGCCCGAATATCCCCACAGACCCACCGGCGTGCTCGGGCTCAGGCCGAGCGGGGCGAAGTTCAGCGCCGCGCGGACGCCGTCGAGGGAGCGGTACCCCGGCTCACGAGCCACCCCGAAGTGCCCCGACATGCCGCCGTGATCGGGGACCGACACCGCCCATCCCCGCGCCAGCGCCCCGGCGATGACCGGTAGCTCGAGCTGCGGGATCGCGCCGAGTGCCCGAGCCCCACGGCGCAGGGCGTAGGAGGGGAAACAGCGGGAGGAGACGCCGTCGATCGCGCATTGGAACGACACGAGCGAGCGCGGCGCCGTGGGATCGGCTCTCCACGGCAGCAGCACCGTGGTCACCGCGACCTCGGGGACGTTGTTCAGATCGCAGGTCCGGTAGAGCAGTTGCCATGCCGAGATGCGCTGCGGGACGACACCGAACAGTGCGAGTTCGACGCGGCGGGTGCGCAGGATCGCGCCGGGGGAGTACCGGTCCAGGCGCGGCGGCGCCACGTAGAAGGGATCCTGCTCGGGGACCAGCGGCCGCAGCGGATCCGGATACAGCTCGGTGACCGGTGCGGCGGCGTCCTCTGCGATGCCCACGCTCATTCGTGTTCGTCCTTTCACGCGCGCGGCGCACGGCTCGGGCGCCGCGGTGCGGCGGATTCGGTCCGGGATTCCGGCGCGGCAGTCCCATTCAACGTATCGGCCGGAGCTCGGCAGGAAAATTGGCGCGGAAGACGAACCTGGGCTGCCGAATTCTTACGGTGGGGCGCCGCCCGTGAACCATCGCGCCGCGGATTTCGTGGGAACGGGTGACACACGAGGAGGGCGTCCGCATGCAGACGATCAACGGTTTGCCCGCGCATGTGCTGCTGGTGCACGGGGTGGTGGTGCTGGTGCCGCTGACGGCGTTGCTGCTGGTGCTGTCCGCGCTCGTGCCCGCGGTGCGGCGGCGTTTGGTCTGGTTGGTCGCGGCCTTCGCCCTCGTCGGTGCGGTGCTCACCCCGATCACCGCCGACGCGGGCGAGACATTGGCCGAGCGGTTCCCGTCCCCGAGCGACGCGCTGCTAACCCACATCGAGCTGGGACGCACCATGGTGTATTTCGCCGTGGCGTTGCTGGTGGTCGCGGCGCTACTGGTCGCCACCCATCTGCTGGAGCTGCGGGGCCGGGCGATCGGTCGCGGACCGGCGGCGCTGCTGGCGATCCTCGCGCTCGTCGCGGGCATCGCCGCGGGTGTGTTGTGCTACCGCGTCGGAGATTCGGGAGCCCGCGCGGTGTGGGACGTCCAGTCCGCGAGCGCGCTATAGATTCGCGTCGAGAAAGACTGTCACGCCGGTGATGCGGGGGCCGCTCGCCTCGAACTCCACGAATGCCACGCCGTGCGACTCGCCGAGTCGCACGCTCGCGCTGACGGTGCGGCCCGCGGCGATCAGCTTGTCCCACCGCATGGCGCGGGCGCGATTGGTGAACCCCTCGACCGAAATCGGGTTCCCCGCAGGGAATTCCACCACCGCGTGCTCGCCGAGCAGCGCGCGCACGCGGCCGATGTCGGTCCCGGCCGCCGCCTCGAACAGTTGGCGCGTTGTGCGTTTGCCCGGTCTGCCCACGCTCCGCAACGCCCGCATCATGCCCGTCGCGCCGCCGACGCCGAGGTTGGCGATCAGTTGCGGGCCGAGTTTCGCGCCCGCGAGGAGCCCCGGCAGCCCTGTTCGCAGCAGTCGCGCGATCATCGCGGGGAGTTCCCAGTGCGCCGCCAAGCGGGCGATCCGCCAGCCGTCGCCGGTGTCGACCAGGTCGTAGCGCAGGTGCATCGGCACGGTGACGGTGGCGCCGGTGGACATGGTCGTCTCGATGTGCAGGTCACGGACCACCGTCTGCCCGGCGACCAGGTCGCGGTCCACCCGGAACGCGATGGAGTTCGGTCCGATGAAGGTGTCGTAGAACCGGGCGATCGCCGCGCGGCCGATGTGCGCGCGGGAGCCGACCGGGTCGTGCACCGCGGCGTCGTCCGCGAACAGGCCGACCCAGGCGGTCTTGTCGTGCGCGGCGACCGCGCGCGGTGACGCCTGAACGGCCGCCAGCAGGTGTTCGGCGGTCGGGTCCAGCGGCATGAGGGTCCTCCATAGTCTCGCCACGGCTCGGAACCATGGTAGAACATGTTCTAATTTCGGTGCCGCCGAACCGTAGACCGCCCGCGGCGCCCCGTTCGACGAAGGATCTCGATGGACTGGTACACCGGGAACGCCACCTACGACACCGTGCTCGCGATCGCCTTCGCCTTCGCCGCTTTCGTGCTGGTCGGCGGCCTGTTCGCGCAGAGTCCGTACGGGCGGTTCGCGTCGACGAAGGTCGGCTTCAACCTCAATCCGAAGCTGGGCTGGTGGTTGATGGAGCTGCCCGCCACCGTGGTGTTCGCGGTGTTCTATCTGAGCGGGCCGGATCGCTTCGAGCCGACGCCGCTGGTGCTGGCGTGCATCTGGCTGCTGCACTACGGCAACCGCGGCTGGTTCTTTCCGCTCTCGATCCGGCAGGTGCCGGGCAAGCGCAGCAGCTTCAACATCTCCGTGCTGGCCGCGGGCGTCTTCGTGACCTCGCTGCACGGCTACCTCAACGGCGCGTTCTTCAGCCACGACTACAAGAACCAGTACGGCACCGACTGGCTCACCGACCCGCGTTTCCTGATCGGCGTTGTCGTGTACCTGTGCGGGTTCGGGCTGCTGGTGTCCTCCGAGGCGATCGTGCGCAACCTGCGCGACAAGAACGATCCCGGCGCGACCGAGTACCGCATCCCCTACGGCGGCGGCTTCCGCTTCGTGAGCAGCCCGGCCTATCTCGGGGAGTTGATCGCCTGGGCCGGGTTCGCACTGCTGACCTGGTCCCTGGCCGGCGTGGTGATCTTCCTGATCACGGCGGGGAACCTGGTGCCGCGCGCGTTCGCGACGCACCGCTGGTACCGGGAGAAGTTCGCCGATTATCCGACCGAGCGAAAAGCGTTGATTCCCTTCGTGATCTGAGCCCCGTCGGGTTCCGGTCGGGCACACACGGCCACCCTGGCCATCGCCGCGATGCTCGTCGTCGCGAGAACGAGCACGGCGTGTCAGGAAGGTCAGGCGGCCGAAGGCGCAGCGAATGGTGTGGGGTTGCGCACGGTTCGCGGTGGGGTGTGTGCGGCGTCACGGTGAGAGTTGTTGCAGGTCAACGGGTTTGCTCGGAGGTTTCACGTCCGCGTTACAGGTCCGCACGGGAAAGGAAATCTTTCACCAAGATCGTCGGGGGATGAGGCCGATCGCAGCTCGACCCCGTGTGCACGCGCTGGCGTGTGATGTGTGCGGCCGGTTGCCGCATCCGCGACGGACCCGTTTGGCGCTCGCCAAGCTGGCTGCCGTCTTTCCGGTGGAATTGGCGTTGCACGCGCTGGTGATTCATTGGCATCCGCCGTATCTGGTGGCGGTGCTGTTGTTGACGATCACGACCACGATCCTGGTGATCTGGGTGGTGGAGCCGTCGGCGATGCGGTTTCTCGGGTCCTGGCTGCACGGGCCGGAGTTGCGGGACCGCGATCGTGTCGATCGGGCGCCCGCGCTGTGGCGGATACGGGTGCACGTCGACGATCGGCCCGGTCAGCTCGAGGCGCTGGCCGCGCACCTCGCCGATCGCGGGGCCAACATCCTGGCCGTGCACGTGCATCACTTGGAGTCCGGTGTGCTGGACGAACTTGTGGTCGCGACACCCGTTGAAATCACCACGCACGACCTCACCGCGGCGGTCGTTCTGGCGGGTGGCGCGAAGGTGCGGGTGTGGCCCGCGTCCGCGCTGACGCTCATCGATGGACAGACCAAGGCGCTCGCCGTCGCCGCTCGGGTGGTGGCCGACGCGGACGAATTGCCCCTCGCCATAGCGGAATTGCTCGGTGCGCGGTACCTGCCCGGTGGTCTCACGGACGAGCCTGCCGAGGGCACGGCACTCGAGCTGCCGGACGACGAGCGAACGCTGATCTTCCTGCGGACTGATGAACCGTTCACACCGGCCGAGATCGCCCGCGCCCACCGGCTGTACGACTTGGCACGCATCGTCAGCCGCCGCCCCTGACGGACCTTGCTCCCACACACCTCCGATATGCCTCACATAGGCGCCGCCTATGTGGGACGTGCGCTGGATGTGTGGCAGCGTCGGTAGAGCGGTAATGCCTTGCCTAGCGGCTCAGAAATACGCGGGATCGGGCAGCGCCCGCTCGGCCGCGCGTAGTCGTTCGGCGAGGCTGATCAGCAGGTCGATCGATTCGGCCGAAAGGCCGACGCTAGCGCGAACGAGCCGCCTCAGCCGTGGGTCGCTGAGTTCGCCGAGCGACGCGAGGTCGGGATCGGCGGCGTGCGGGTCGAGATGATCGAGATCCACTGGGGCACTCACAATCTGGCGACTGGAATTGGCGACACCGTCGCACAAATTCCCTCGCCGCGCCAGTACGGGTCGTCAGTGCCGACCCGCTTCCGCCTCCATCCGCGCCACCATGTGCGGATAGTGCAGTTCGAAGGCCGGGCGCTCGGAGCGGATGCGGGGGAGCTCGAAGAAGTTGTGTCGCGGCGGCGGACACGGTGTTGCCCATTCGAGCGAATTCCCGTATCCCCATGGATCATCCACCGCCACCGGCTCCCCGTAGCGGTAGCTCTTGAAGACGTTCCAGAGGAACGGCAGCATCGAAGCGCCGAGCAGGAAGGCGCCGAGCGTGGAGACGGTGTTCAGTGTGGTGAAACCGTCGCCGGGCAGGTAGTCGGCGTAGCGGCGCGGCATGCCCTCGGCGCCGAGCCAGTGCTGGACGAGGAAGGTCAGGTGGAAGCCGATCAACGTCGTCCAGAAATGCGACCGGGCGAGGCGTTCGTCCAGCAGCCTGCCGGTCATCTTCGGGAACCAGAAGTAGATGCCCGCGAAGGTGGCGAACACGATGGTGCCGAACAGCACGTAGTGGAAGTGCGCCACCACGAAATAGCTGTCGGTGACGTGGAAGTCGAGCGGCGGGCTGGCCAGGACGACTCCCGAGAGCCCGCCGAACAGAAACGTCACCAGGAAACCGATCGAGAACAGCATCGGCGATTCGAAGGTCAGCTGCCCGCGCCACATCGTGCCGATCCAGTTGAAGAACTTGACGCCCGTCGGCACCGCGATCAAGAACGTCATCAGCGAAAAGAACGGCAGCAGAACGGCTCCCGTCGCGTACATGTGGTGCGCCCAGACGGCCACCGAGAGCACGCCGATCGCCAGCGTCGCGTAGACCAGCGCGGCGTAACCGAAGATCGGCTTGCGGCTGAACACCGGGAAGATCTCGGTGACGATGCCGAAGAACGGCAGCGCCACGATGTACACCTCGGGATGTCCGAAGTACCAGAACAGGTGCTGCCACAACAGGGTTCCGCCGGTGGCCGGATCGAAGACGTGCGCGCCGAGGTGCCGGTCCACCGCGAGCCCCATCAGCGCCGCCGTCAAGATCGGGAAGGCCAGCAGCACAAGCACACTGGTGACGAGGATGTTCCAGGTGAAGATCGGCATGCGGAACATCGTCATGCCGGGGCAGCGCAGGCAGACCACGGTGGTGATCATGTTGACCGCCCCGAGAATGGTGCCGAGACCAGAGACGACCAGACCCATGATCCACAGATCCGCGCCGACGCCGGGCGAGTGCTCGAACAGGCTCAGCGGCGTGTAGCCGGTCCAGCCGAAGTCGGCGGGACCGCCCGGGGTGAGGAAACCGGCCGTCGCGATGTCGCGCCGAACAGGTAGAGCCAGTAACTGAACGCGTTGAGCCTGGGAAACGCCACGTCGGGTGCGCCGATCTGCAGGGGCAGCACCGCGTTCGCGAAGCCGAACACGACCGGCGTGGCGTAGAACAGCAGCATGATCGTGCCGTGCATGGTGAACAGCTGATTGAACTGCTCCGGCGAGAGGAACTGCATGCCGGGCCGCGCCAGCTCGGCGCGCATCAGCAGCGCGATCAGACCGCCGATGAAGAAGAACGTCATCGCGGTGGTCAGATACATGACCCCGAGCACCTTCGGGTCGGTGGTGGTGACCATCTTCCACAAGTAGGAACCCTTGGGCCCCAACCGACTTGGATAGGGCCGAACGGCCTGCAATTGCGTCGTGCTCACGATCGCGCCACCTTCCGAGAACGCCAGGGGCCTGTGGACCGGAGTATGCGCCGCCGTGCCGGGCGACATGCCGAATTCGCCCCGACCTACCCTGGTAGGAGTCGCGTTTGCGACCGGGGTGGGATGTGCGCGCGGCGGCGCGGTCGTACCGTGAAGAGACTTGAAAACCGGATGGGGAGCCGAGATGAAGAGTTGGATTCGATGGGCGGCGATCAGCGGGGTGCCCTCGGTGTTTCTGCGGATGCGGGCGCGGGGCGGTGAACCGCTGGCGCAACTGCTGACCGATCCGCGCGCGCGGGAGAATCCGTATCCATTCGGCGCGCGTATCAGGGCCGAGGGCAGGCTGGTTCGGACGCCCTTCCTCCTGGTCTCCGCCGATCACGACGTTTGTCGGAACATTCTGCGCGACAAGAACTTCGGCACCGCACCGCCGGAGGCGTTGGACCTACCCGCGCCGTTGCGGCGGCTGATCCGAGCGACGGATCTGCGGCTGGCCAGCCCGGTGGAACCGCCGTCCATGCTGATGGTCGATCCGCCTGAGCACACCCGCTACCGCAAGCTGGTGGCCGGTGCGTTCACCCCGCGCGCGGTGGCACGGCTGCGCGACCGGGTCGGCGAGGTGACCGAGGAACTGCTCGACGGCCTCGCGGCGCGCGAAAAAGCGGATCTGATAGGCGATTTCGCACTGCTACTACCGATCGCCATCATCAGCGAGATCCTCGGCATCCCCGCCGACAAGCGCGACGACATGCTGGAATTCGGGAACGCGGGCTCACCGCTGCTGGATATCAGCGTCTCCTGGCGCCAGTTCCGCGGGGCGGTGGCCGCGCTGCGCGCCAGCCAGGACTATCTGATCGGCCACATCCAGCACCTGCGCCGCGAACCGGGCGACAACATCCTCAGCGCCCTCGCGACCGGCGGCGAACTCACCGACCGCGAATTGCTCGCCACCGCGACCTTGGTCGCGGGCGCGGGATTCGAGACGACCGTCAACCTGCTCGGCAACGGCGCGATGCTGCTGCGCGATCACCCCGACCAACTGGATCTGCTGCGCGCCGAACCGGCCCGCTGGCCCGGTGCGATCGAGGAGATGCTGCGCTACGACAGCCCCGTGCAGATGACCGCGCGAACGGCGTTGTGCGACACCAAGATTGCGGGCGAATCGATACGGGCAGGCGAGACTATCGCCCTCCTGCTCGGCTCGGCCAACCGGGACCCCGCCATGTTCCTCGACCCGGACACCTTCGACATCACCCGATCCAACGCCAAGGATCACCTGGCCTTCGGCAGCGGCGTGCATGCCTGTCTCGGTGCGAGCCTGGCGAGGATGGAAGGAGCGATCGCGCTGCGGGGGCTCTACGACCGGTTCCCCGAGCTCCGGCACACCGGACCGGCGACGCGGCGCGGATTGGTGAATCTGCGCGGCTACGAGCACATTCCGGTGTCGACCGGAGTGCAGAGGCGAGTGGTGGTCGGCTAGCCCGTTGTCTCATGTGCACTGGATGCGCAGCCCGGTGCGCCGGGTGTGCGTCCGGCACATGAACAGATACAGAGTTCCGACATCACCCCATGTCGCATCGGTGAGCTCACTCGGCCGGATCTGAAGCAGCAGCTCCATCGGCCGCCCGCATTCTGCGCAGACCGGCGTCTCGTCGCCGCCGTTCGCCCAGTGCGGGTATCCGCCGATCGCCACCCCGGTATTGCGCATGTGCGGTAGTCGGGGGCGTTGCCGCGTCAGATGGAGCGCCGCACGGTCGATGACGTCCCAGTTCGCCCATGCTTCCCGGGATCCGCTCTCACCCGGCACGAGGGCCCACAGCTCAGGGCAGTGCAGGCGCATTCCCACCCCGTCGGGCAGTGACTTCTCCAGGCGTGGCACCGCGTGGCGTTCCTCGAAGTCCGACCCGGTGCCGGACACGAGAACTTTGGGGCGCCGCAGTGCGGTGTAGGAGCGCACGAGCCAACCGCCCTGTTCGCGCTCCCGTCCCCACGGGTAGCACTTCCAGCAGTAGAAGAACGTGAAGAACGAGATGGGGAGCCCGTCGTGCAAGCCGTCGCGGGAGTAGTCGACCTGCGCTACCCCAAGACGACGCAAGGCGGTCGCCGGTGTGGATACCGGCGACCGCCTCGAGCCTCGGTGGCGTTCGCGAGCCGCTACCGCTGACGGCCGCACTGCTCGTCGCGGCAGAACCGCGCTGTCGGCGGCCGCGCGAACCGGACGATGATTACCTGAGCTTGCGCGCCTTCCCAGCCCAATCGACACCCTGATGCCTTGCCGACTCGGCGATTTCGGTTCCCCGGTGCCGCGCGGTTTCGCCCAGCTCCGCGCCCCGGTGCCGTGCGGCCTCGCGCAACTCGGCGCGCCGATGCCTGGCGGTCTCGCGCAGCTCCGCGCGCCGGTGCTTGGCGGTCTCGCCGAACCCGGCCCCGCCCTTCTTGGCGGCCTTCTTCAGTTCGGCGCGGCGCTGCTTGGCCGCCTTCTTCAGCTCGGAACGGCGCTGCCGTGCGGTCTCGCCCAGTTCGGCGCCGCGCACTTTGGCGACCTCGCTCAGCTCGGTGCCGCGCAGCCGGGCGAGTTCACCGAGTTCGGCTCCGCGCAGCCGCGCGACTTCACCGAGTTCGGCTCCGCGCAGCCGCGCGACCTCGCTCAGCTCGGCTCCACGCTGCTTGGCGACTCCACCGAACTCCGCTCCGCGCTCCCGCGCGACCTCGCCGAACTCCGCCCCGCGCCCCTTGGCGCGACCGGCCCACACCCCACCGCGCGCCTTCGCCACCTCGCCGAACTCGTCGCCGCGTTCCTTCGCGATCTCCGCCCACTCCGACCCGTGTGTCTTTGCGGTGTCGGCGAATTCGGCTCCGTGCTCGCGAGCCGCGGCGGCCAGTTCCGCACCGCGCTCCTTCGCCACCGCGGCGATCGCCGCGCCGCGCTGCTTGGCCGCGGCGGCCCAGTCGGGTCCGTGGGTCTGGACGATCTCGGCGAGCTCGGAGCTCTTGGTGGCGGCGGTGCCGCCCAGCGCTTTCGCGCGCTCCGCGACACCGTGCGCCTGCTGGCGCAGCGCCTCACCGTTCGAGTGGTCGGCGGCCGCGCCGAACGGCAGCGCCGCCGAGACGGTGGCCGCCGCGTTGCGGGCCGCGCGCTTGCCGCGCCAGCCGAGGGACGGCTTGCCCTCGGTGTCGGCGCTGGCGATCAGCAGTCCGCCGAGCAGGCTCATGTCCTTGAGGAAGGCGTTGCGTTTGGCGATCTTCCGATCCGGGTCCTGTTCGGCCCAGAAGTCCTGTTCGGTGATGGTGGCGGGCACGACCGTGGCCGCCAGTACGAGCGAGGCGAGGCGCGGTGCCTTGCCCAGCGCGAGCAGCACGCCGCCCGAGACCTGCGCGATGGCGTTGATCCGCACCACGGTGGCCGGGTCGGCGGGCAGCTTCGCGGCGACATTGTCCGGCAGCGAACGCTCACCCCGTTCGACCAGCGTCGCGGCGGCCTTCGCGCGCGGTTCGGGATGAATCAATGTGTCGACCCCATCGGCGACGAAGGCGGTCGCCAGCAGTGGTCGGGCTAGTCGGCGCAGCAACATGAACGTCAACCCTTTCCTCGATGGCTTATCGACCGGGTTCCCGTGGCATAGATCGCCAAACACCAAGATCAGCATACGCCCGTGCGCGATCCCGCCTGGGCGAAAAGTGCTCGTCAGCCGCTTGCCGGGCACACCGTCGCCGCTGCTGTGCCCGGACTTCGCGTTTCGTCAGGAACTGCGCGGCAGCGAGTCGGCGCGCGGCGCGTGCGGTCGGCGGCCGCCGTGCGGGCGGATCGCGGGGGCGGCGAGGAACTCGGTGATCGCGGTCGTCACTGCCGCCGGGTCCTCCACCATCGGGAGGTGGCCGCAGTCGGGAAGCACCACGCGGGTGTGCGGGCGCAGGGTGCGGTCGAGGACGGCGCCCGCCGAGGCGGACAGGATGTGGTTCTGCTTGCCCCAGATCGTGCAGATCGGCGGAAAAGCCGGGCCCGGGATGAACTCGTCGAGGACGCGGAAGTTCGGAAAGTCCTGCACCAGGCCGTGCAGCGCCTGCAACCGGCCGCGATCGCCCCAGTGCGCCTTGAGCCGCCGCGAATGCTGCATGCCGAGGCGGCGCCCGCGTGCGCCGAGCTGGTTGGCGATGATCAGCGAGATCACCCGGTCGGGCAGGGCGAGCCGCTTGGCGAGCGGCCCCAGCGGCAGCTTGCCGTCCACCCAGGCCAGTCCCGCGGATTCACCCTTGCGCACGGTGTTGCGGGTGAGCGGGCTGACCAGCACCAGCGCGCGCACGTTCGACGGATGCGCCATGGCGTAGCCGAGCGAGGTGGCGCTGCCGAGGCAGTTGCCGATGAGGACGACGTCGGACAGGTCGTGCGCGTCGAGGAAGGCGCCGAGCATGCGCACGTACTCTTCGAGCCGGTAGCCCGTGGCCGGTTGATCGGATTCGCCGTAGCCCGGCAGATCGAGTGCGAAGACCTCGTGCTCGCGCTTGAGCGCCGCCGCCTGATCGTCCCAGATATGTCGCTGCGTTCCCGCGTTGTGCAGCAACACGATCGGCGGCCCACTGCCGATACGGTCGAAGACTACGGTCCGGCCCTGGTGCGCGAAAGTCGCCACGTCGCCTCCTTGCGAGTGGTGCGTGCATGCGAACGTGCACGCCTGATTCCCAAGGTAGACCCGCTATGGTGGCGGGTCGAGACCCCGGATCGCGGGTAGTTCGGACCGGTCGGTTCGCTTATGGGCCGCCTCGTGTCACCCGCTCACGTCGGCGATGGCCTCGGCAATGCCCGCGCGAACCACCTTGCCGGTCGCGTTGCGGCTGAGTGGGGTGGTGGTGAGACGCCAGCTGGCGGGCACCTTGTAGTAGGCCAGCCGCTCACCGGCGAACTCGCGCAGGTCCGCTTCGGTGACCGTCGCTCCTTCGCGCACCACCACGAGGGCGGCCACCTGCTGACCCAGATCGGCGTCCGGAACGCCGACCACGGCGCTCTCCTCGACGTCCGGGTGTTCGTCGAGACACTGCTCGACCTCGGTCGGATAGACGTTCTCACCGCCGCGCAGGATGAGGTCCGACCGCCTGCCCGACAGCCGCAGCCTGCCCTCCTCCAGGATCCCGATGTCGCCGGTGCGCAACCAGCGATCCGGGGTGATCGCCGCCGCGGTGGCCTCGGGATCGTTCCAGTAGCCGAGCATCACGTACGGGCTGCGCACCCAGATCTCGCCCTCGACGCCCTCGCCGACCGGCTCGCCGAGCGGGTCGTGGATCTCCAGGCTCACCCCGATCACCGGGCGGCCGACCGTGTCGGGGTGCGCGGCGAGCTCGGCGGGGGCGGCGATCGTCGCGGCCGTCGAGCATTCGGTCATGCCGTAGCTGGTCACCAGTGCGGTCCGCGCGACAGGCAGCCGTTGCCGCAGTCGCTCTTGCAGCGCCGCCGAAGAGGGCGCGGAGTTGAGCGAGAAGGAGGCCAGCGAGGACACGTCGTAGGCCTCGAGGTCCACCTCGAGCAGCCGGGTGGCCATGGTCGGCATCGCGCCCCAGTTGCTGATCCGTTCCCGTTCGATCAGCCGAAGCACCCGGTCGGCGTCGAACGCGCCCTGGTAGATGACGGCCGTGTCGCCGGTGACCATCCGCGGCAGCACCAGGTTGTGCAGGCTGGCGATGTGGAACAGCGGGGAGGTGAGCAGGAAGCGCCTGCCCTTGGGGCTTCCGTCGTCCGCCCCGCCTGCGAAGGCCGCGGCGAGCGCGTCGTTGAAGCGGTGATAGTCGATGACCGCCAACAGGTTTCGGTGCGTGTGCACCGCGCCCTTGGGTCGTCCGCTGGTGCCGCTGGTGTACAGGATGACGGCCGGATCGTCCTCGGCGACGGCGGCGTCGGGCAACTCGCCCGCCGCGAACTCGGCGACCAGCTCCGGGACGTCGCGCTCCATGGTGAGCACCGGCACGTCGACGCCGAGCTCGGCGACTCGTGCGGCGCGCTTGGCGTCCACGATCAGCACCGTTGGCTCGGTGTGCGCGAGACCGTAGGCGATCTCGCGCGGCGTCCACCACGCGTTGTAGCCGACCGCGATCGCGCCGAGGCACTGCGCGGCCCAGAACGCCACCACCCACTCGGGGGTGTTCGCCGCGAGGATGCCGACGCGGTCGCCCTTGCCGACGCCGTAGCGGTCCCGCAGCGCCCTGGCCAGCGCGCCCACCTCGGCCGCGTGCTCGGCGTAGGAGAGCCGCCGGTCCTCGGTCACCAGGTAGTCGCGGTCGCCCAGCGCGGCCGAGGCGGCGAGCACCTCGCGCAGCGCGCGGCCGCGGTTCTTCAGCACCGGCAGCGGCGCGCCGAGCACGTCCTCGACCGTCGTCTCGAAGGGGCCGCCCGGCCCGGTGAGCCGTCCGATGACCGTCGCGGCCAGCGCCTGCGGATCCATGGATTTCGTCATTCTCTGTTCCTCGTCGTTCGTGCGCGGGTTCACGGGATCAGCACCGCCCTGCCGCGGATTCGCCCGTTCGCCAGGCGGTCGAGCGCCTCGCGGCCGTCGTCCAGTGGGAAGACCTCGACCTCGACCCGGAGTCTGCCCGATCGAGCCAGCGCGACGGACTCGATCAGATCGGATTTGGTGCCTCCGTAGGACTTTCGCACCGTCGCGCCCCACGGCCAGCCGGGACCGCCCGCGGGCGCCGCGGTGAGTTCTGGCGCGCCCGCGCCGAGCCCGACCATCCGGTACGCGCCGTTGGGCGCCACGCATTCGACCGCCAGGCGCGCGGTCTGGTCGGCGCCGACGAAATCGAACACCGCCTCCGCGCCGCGCCCGCCGGTCCGGTCGAGAATGGCCGCGGCGGTCCCGGAATCGGCCAGCAGTCCTTCGGCGGCGCCGTGCGCGCTCGCCAGCGCGAGCTTGTCCTCGTGCACGTCCACCGCGATCACCCTGGCGGCCGTGGTGGCGGCGAGGATCTGCACCGCGACGTGACCGAGGCCGCCGACACCGATGACCACGGCCGTCGCGCCGGGCCGCAACTGGTCGCGTGCGCCGTCGATCGCGTGATAGCTCGTCAGCGCCGCGTCGGCGAGCGGCGCGGCCTGGGTGAAGTCGAGATCGCCGATCGGCACGAAAGATGTTGCGGGAACGCGGATGTACTCGGCCATGCCGCCGTCGGGCCCGAGCCCGGGACAGGGCGGCATCGCCGCGCGACCGGCGGCAAGGCACACGTTCTCGTTGCCGCGCACGCACTCCCGGCACACGCCGCAGGACCAGCACAGGTAGACGACGCCGCGATCACCGACGGCCCGGCCGGTCACCCGATCGCCGATCTCCGCGACGGTGCCCGCGATCTCGTGGCCGAGTGTGAGCGGGTCCTCGCGCAGCTGGAACGGTATCTCCAGCACGTGCAGGTCCGAATGGCAGATGCCCGCCGCTCCGACCCGAAGCAGCAGATCGTCGGGCCCGATCGCGGGCATCGGCACCTCGCGCATTTCCAGCGTGCCGGGGCCGGTGAGCTGGAGCGCTCGCATCATGCCGCCCCCTCCCGCACGGCCGCGTACGTGGCACGCAGATAGGCGTCGGCGCGGGCCGAGCCCATGATGCCCGGCTCCATCTTGTTCATCGTGTAGGCGAAGGTCAGGCGGTGGTCCAGGTCGTTCACCACGATCGCCCCGCCGTAACCGGCCCACCAGCACACCCGCCCCTCGGGCACGGCGGGCGCGGCCTGCGGGTGCGGCAGGCCGTAGCCGATGCCGAAGCGCAGCGGAACCAGCAGCGCCTGGTCGACGCCGTCGGACTGCTGCTCGAAGATCAGGTCGATGGTCTTGTCCGACAACAGCTTCCGTCCGTCCAGCGAGCCGCCGCAGGACACCAGGGACTGCACCCGCGCCACCGAGCGCGCGTTGCCGTGGCCGTTGACAGCGCCGATCTCGGCCTCCTGCCACCCCGGGGTGGCGGTCTCGGCGATGTCGAGCAGCGGACTCGTGAGCGTCCTGACCAGAATGCTGTCCTGGTCGAGCGCCGACATGTCGAATTGCAGTGCGGGCGGCGGAATCAGCCGGGCGATGCGGTCGTGGTGCTCGGGGCCGGTGCCGATGTGGAAGTCGGCGCCGAGCGGCTCCGCGAGTTCCTCGGCGAAGAAGCGGCCGAGGCTGCGTCCGGTGACGCGGCGGATCACCTCGCCGACCAAATGTCCGTAGTTGAGCGCGTGATAGCCCGACGCGCTGCCCGGCTCCCACCACGGCGGCTGGGCGGCAAGACGTGCCGCGGCCGCTTCGGCGTCGTAGATGTCCGCCAGGTCGATGGGCGGCTGCCATCCCGAAACACCGGAGGTGTGCCCGAGGATGTGTCGAATCTCGATGTCGGCCTTGCCGTTCTGGCCGAACTCGGGCCAGTAGTGCGCGACCTTCTGGTGCACGTCGAGCTCGCCGCGATCGACGAGCAGCAGCGCGCACAGCGCCGTCATGGTCTTGCTGATCGAGAAGACGTTCACCAGGGTGTCGGTCCGCCACGGTGCCGTGCGGTCCTCGTCCAGGTGCCCGCCCCAGATGTCGACCACCGGCTCGCCGTCGACGGTCACGCAGATCGACGCGCCGAGCTCGGCGCCGGAGTCGAGCTGACGCTCCAGCTCGTGCCGGACGCCGTCGAAGCGGTCGGTGCAGTATCCCGAGATCTCACTCATGGCCTCACACCCGATCCAGCGCTCGGGCGGACACCGGCAGCGCGTGCCCGGCCGCGGCGGCGCGCTTGGCGCCCCTGGCGATCTCCCGCCGCAGATCGCGCACGTACGGCTCGAATTCGACCTGGATCGTGTGGCGCGGTGAGTTGTAGTAGCGGCCGGCGCGCGCGGTCTCCGCCGCGCGGATGTCCTCCCGCATCCCGTCCGGATCGGGCGGGAGGTAGCGCCCGGTCAGATAGGCGGCGACCAGCTTGCTCTGCTGCTCGGCGAAGTTGACCAGCGTGGGCAACGGCTGGGCGAGACCGAGGTAGAAGAGGTTGTCGATGCCCGGTTTCATCATCTGCTTGAACAGCGGGAGCCGATTGTCGCTGTCCGGCACCAGTTCCGGGTCGCTGAAGAACGGGAAGCTGATGTGATAACCGGTCGCGCAGACGATCACGTCCACCTCTTCGGCGCTGCCGTCGGCGAAGCGCACCCGCGGCCCTTCCAGCGCGGTGATGGCGGGCTTGAACGCGATATCGCCGCAGCCCGCGCGGTGCAGGAACTCCTCGCTCGCCGAGGGGTGCGCTTCGAACGGTTTGTGATCGGGCGCGGGCAGACCGTAGAACTCCATGTCGCCGCGGAACTTTCGGACGAAGCGCTGCTTCAGCTTCAACGCGAGCTTGCGCGGCATCCACGGCGGCACCCGGCGTTTGTCGCCCACTTCGCCGTGCACGTATTTCGGTAGCACCCACACGCCGCGCCGGGCCGAGACCATCAGCCGGGCGGCGAGGAAGCGCTGGGACAGCTCCGAGGCGATGTCGAGCCCGGAGTTGCCCATGCCCACCACGACAACTCGCTTGCCGCGCATGTCGACCGGGTCGAACGGGTCGTTGTAGGCGTGGCTGTGCATGAGCACGCCGTCGAATTCGCCTGGGTAATCCGGCATTCTGGGATCCCAGTGGTGTCCGTTGCACACGATGAGCGCGTCGTAGGAGCGGGTGCGGCCATCGGAAGCCGTCACCAGCCAGGCTCCGTCGGGCTGCCGTTCGGCCGCGGTGACCTTGGTTTCGAACAGGATCTTGTCGCGCAGGCCGAAGTGGTCGACGTAGTTCTTGAAGTACTCGAACAGCTGCGAGTGGTGCGGGAAGTCCGGCCACGATTCCGGCACCGGATAGTCCTCGAAGGCCAAGCGCCACTTGGACGTATCGATGTGCAGGCTCTGGTAGCAGGCCGACATGCCGTTCGGGTTCTTGAAATACCAGTTGCCGCCGACCTCGTCACCCGCCTCGAAACAGTCGAACGGAATGCCGTGGTCCTGCAGGCGTTTGGCGGCGGTGATACCCGATGGTCCCGCGCCGATGACGCATACCCGGGGAAGTTGCTGAGAAGTCAAAGTCGATGTCCTCGTCTGGAGCTGCCGGCGTCGGGGCGAGCGATGGTGGCACCGCGGAACCCGTTCGTCGCCGAAGTGACGTAGGCAACAAATTAACACTCGATAGACTCACTGTCTAGTGAGTGACAAGATGTCTATTGATAGCGCCGACGAGACGGAGTTACCGTTCACCATGCCGACCAAGTCGAACCCCTCCGGGCTAAGCCTGCGCGACGAACAGAAACTGCAGACCAGGGCCAAACTGCTGGAGGCCGCCAAGACGCTGTTCTGCGCGAACGGGTACGCCGCGGTGCGGGTCGACGAGATCGCCGCCGCCGTCGGGTGCAGCCGCGCTACCTTCTACCTGCACTTCACCGGCAAGCTGGACATCTTGCGCGCGGTCGCCGCGCAATCCACCGCACCCACCGCGCTGCACTTCTACGAGGACCTGGACCGGGTGCTCGACATCGGTACCCGCGAGGCGTTCGTCGGCTGGCTGTCCAGGGCCATCGACTGGTTCCACGAATACAAGGACCTGCTGCCCGCGTGGGACGAGGCGACCACGCTGGAACCCGAGTTCCGCGAGATCGCCAGGCAGGGCATCGCGGCACTGCCCAACGCGATGCCCTCGTACCTGTCCCGCTGGCCCGCCGATCGGGTGGACGAGGGGCGGCTGCGCGTGGAACTGCTTGTCGCGCAATTGGAACGGTTCTTCACCCGGTGGGCGATGCAGGGCACCATCGATGTCGACGCCGAACAGGCTGCCGAAGTGCTCGCCGACATCTGGTTTCCCGCACTGCAACCGCCTGCCGCGCGTAACGGTCGCCAGACGTAGGCGTACCTCCGCATTCGCTCCGGCCGTGCGCGGGCTCTATGGGCGGACTGCGTCCGGCGGTGCCGATCGGGCGTACCTCCGCATTTGCTTCGCCGTGCGCGGGCTGAGGATGGCCTGCGTCCGGCAGCACCGAGTTACTCGACGTAGCCCGGTGTTTGCTGTCGGGGATCGGGTTGGCCGGGGAGGTGCGAATTCCCGACGCCGTGCGAATCTGTCGGTGGCGTGCGGCATCATCTGTGCACGCAGACATCCACGAAGACCGCTCGGAGTGCCCCATGCCGTCGCCAAGAACCAAACCCAAGCCGTTGTCCGACACCGAGATCGAGCAGATCGCCGCGGAGATCGCGGGCGGCCGCCCGCCGATGGTCTGGTTCACCGCCGCCGCCGTCGGTGTGCCCGAGGGGCGTTCGGGCAAGGTGATCGCGCTCGGCGATCCGTCCGACGGTGATTTCCTGCAGGTGCGGCCGACGGGGTCGAAGGATGTACTGTCCTTTTCTCCGACCGAAGTGACGCTGACCAAGCCGTCGCGCGACCGGGCGGCGGCCGCACCACCCAGCCAGCCGAAGTCGACAACAAGGAAGGACTCGACCGTGACCCAGCCGTCGACCACGACGAGCGCACCGGCGCCGACCGCCAGCCCCGCGCCGGTTACCCCAGCGCCGAAACCCGTTGCGCCAGTGTCGGAATCGAGCGGATCCGCCGCGACCGCGTCGAAGCCGGCGACCGCGCCGAAGCCCGCCAAGGCCGCGGCGGCCCGCAAGGCGAAGGCCGCGGAAGTCACGGTGACGCTGTCCGGCACGGCCGACGGCGAGTGGACGGTCGAGGTGGTGAACGGAAAGAAGCGCTCGGTGCGCGGGCTGCCGGTGAACAGTTCCGCGGTCGCGCAGGCGGCCAAGATCTTGCACCCGGAGGTGGCCGAGGTGGTCGCCGGAGTCCTGGAGGCGGCACGGGGCGCGCAGCTGGCGAAGGTCGAGCAGTTGCGGGCCGAGCTCGAAGAGGCCAAGCGACTGCTGGACGAACTGACGGACTGAGTCCCGGCTCGTTCGGAGCTGCCGGGTAGGACGCGTTCCCGGGTTGCTCGGCGGCGTCCGGGTCGTTCGGCGGCGTCCGGGTCGTTCGGCGGCGTCCGGGTCGTTCGGCGGCGTCCGGGTCGTTCGGCGGCGTCCGGGTCGTCTGATGTCTCGGCGTCAGACCGCGGTGCTCTCGGCATTCGAGCGCCAGGTCCGGGATGTGGGCTCAGGCGCTGCGGTCGGGCGGCCCGCGGGCAGGTGCGGGTGGCGCAGATCGTCGTGGAAGGCGTAGCCGAGCGAGTACTCCTTGGCGTGGTACATCGCCGAATCCGCGTCCCGGATCAGGTCGTAGACGGTGGCCTCGGGGGCGCGCGGACTGTCGCACGCGATGCCGACGCTCGCGGTGATAGGCACTTCGCCCGCGCTCAGTTCGAAGGGGCGGACGAAGGCCCCAAGTAGTCGCTCGGCGAGCACGGCCGCGTCCTGCCTGCCGAGCGGAGCGAGCACCACGAACTCGTCCCCGCCATAGCGGGCGACCGCGTCGTCGCGGCGTACCACCCGCCGGATCCGGGAGGCGGCGTTGGCGATCAGCTCGTCGCCGACGGCGTGGCCGTAGCTGTCGTTGACCATCTTGAAGCCGTCCAGGTCGATGAACAGCAGGCACAGCGGCTGGTCGCGCCAGTGCGCGCTGTTGCGGTTGAGCGCGCGCAGCAGCGCCGACCGGTTCAGCAGGCCGGTCAGCATGTCGTGGTCGGCTTGGTACTGGGCCCGTCGCTCGCTGCGGGCGCTGCGCTGGATGGCGCGTTCGCTGCGCACCAGCACGCCGATCAGCAGCAGCGCGAACAGCGAGGACACCACCGCCCGGTCGAGGGCGCCGAGACTGGAGCCGACCACCGGCACCAGCGACGCCACGATCAACGCGACCGCGATGAAACTGGCGCGCTGCCTGGAATGGTGCGGATGGATGTGGCGCGGCGCCCCGAGACTCGCCATGGTCGGGTGCAGCGCGGCGATGCCGACAGCGGCGTAGGCGATCAGCAGCGGCGTCAGCAGGACCTCGTGGCCGATCGAGGCGGTGCCCGCGGTCTCCAGGCTGTAGCCGAGATCGCCGACCAGCACGGCGACCATGGCCAGGTGCAGCAGCCGCAGCGAGGTTTCCGAGCGGGTCGCCGTGGCCACCGAATGGGCGACCAAGGTCAGCAGCAGGGCGTCGAGGACCGGATACGACGCCGCGACCACCGTGGTCAGGGTGGCGGCGCGCGATTGCAGGATGGGGGAGATGAGGAAAGTCCAGGAGGCCAGCAGCGCCCCGAGACCGATCAGCGCCGAATCGAGCAGCAGATCGTAGTTGCCGCGGACCTGTCTGGGCCGCAGCCAGAGCGTGGCCGCCACCCCGATGCCCAGATAACCGGCCAGCGTGCAGATGTCGTCGAGCGGGCTGATCGAGGCGTCGGCGAAATCGCGCAGCATGGTGCCGAGCGCGAAGAGCACCGCCGACAGCGACAGCAGATACCACGGCAGCGGCTGTGCCGGGCGATGGCGAAGCAGTCCCGCCCCGATCATGGTGAGCGCCCCCGCCACCACCGCCAGCATCGTCAGCAGGGCGAGCGCGCGGGACTGGAACACCAGCGGCACCGAGATCAGCGCCGTCCAGCCGCCGAGAAGCGCCACGCACCAGAGGTTTCCGGTACAGTAGCCGCGGTCGCTCGCCTGCGCTTCGCTGGATGTCATCAGCCCCCCTTGGTCGCTCCGTCCCCGGTGAACTGTGCGGCGTAGTACGTCTGTGAATCCTCCACCGCGACTTCGACGTTCGTCTGCTCATCGAGCACCGCGCGAATGCTGTCGGCGAACGAGAGCTGAGTGTTGTTGTACGAGCAGATGTCCCAGCCGACCGCGGCACGCTCGGCCACCAATGTCTGGACAACTGATTTGATCATGGCATGGAAGGCGGCCCCTTGTCGTGCACTTGGCGCAACAAGGGTGAATCCCGCGTAGTAGATCGCGTCGCGCGCGGCGTGCTCGGGATAGCGCGCGGCGAAGTAGTCCGGGCTGATCCACGGCACCGTCTCCAAATGCCTGGTCAGCGTGGTCAGTCCGATCGGCTCGCCGGACGCGGTGCGCGCGACGTGCTTGTGCACCCGTGGGTCGACCATCTCCTCGCGGAACTCGTCGCGGTGCAGCACCTGCCTGGCGATGGCCTTGGCGCGCAGCGGGCCGAACGCCTCTTCGTAGAGGCGGTGGAACATCTCGATCCGGTCGTCCGGGATCGTGGTCTCGACGGTGACGTGCACCTCGCTCATCGCCGTCAGCTCCAAGAGGTCGTGTGGTAGGCGGCAAGCGCCACCGCGCAGGCCGGGTCGCCCGCACAGCGGGTCTGGGCGAGCGAGAGCTGCACCGGGCCGAAGCCCTCGGGCCGGTGGGCGGTCATGTCCGCGAGGCTGGCGCGGATCAGCCCCTCGACCTCGACCGCGGTCTCGCCCTCGTGCTCGACGAAAAGCCCCGCTCCGGAACCGTCGTCGCGCAGCGCCCAGCCGACACCCGCGGCGGCCGAGCGGCCGACCTCCTCGGTGTGCTGCGCGGCGTAGACGCAGTAGAGCCGATCACCCCAGGGGATCGGCTTGCGGACACGGGCGGTGCGCTCCAGCATGGCGCGCGGCGGGATCACCGACGACAGGCGAATCAAGTTCGCATCACCCACTCCCAACTCACGCAGGGCCGCGTCGAACGCCGACAGCGCTGTCGGGCCCACCCCTGTCGCCGCGCCGATCTCGATCCTCAGTGGCGCCCCGGGGATCCGCCGGTTGTCACGCTCCGGCCTGCCCAGGGGCGGAAGTAGTCGATCGATCCACTGCAGCCCGAGCAGGCCGCTGCGTGGGGTGGTCTGAATCATAGTGCCCTCCCAAAACTCTCGGCCTAATTTGCAGGCCGATATTGCTTCGAATTCGACTGTGCGGCACGAACGTGAATCGCGCACGCGCACCGGCCGAAAGCGATGCTGGGGCGGCGTGTCTCGTAACGTGTGGCGCGACGAACCAGCTCCGAGTCGATCGAGCGAGGCAACAGTGCGGACATGGGTGGCACCGGGCCGGGTGAACATCATCGGCGAGCACACGGACTACAACGACGGTTTCGTGTTGCCCATCGCGTTGCCGCTGGTGACGCGGTGTGCGGCCGAGGCGACCGCCGACGGGCTCGTCCGCGTCGAATCGCGGCAGCGCCCCGGCGAGTCGGTGCGGATCGGAATCGACGAGCTCGGCGATGCGCGGAAGCGGCTGCCGGTTTGGGCGCGGTATCCGCTCGGCGTGGTCGCCGAGTTCGTGCGGCGCGGGCACACCGTTCCCGGCCTCGTGCTGGAACTGGACGGCGCGGTGCCGATCGGCGCGGGACTGTCGAGTTCGGCTGCGCTGTCGTGCTCGGTGGCGGTGGCGCTGCGGGAGCTGTGCGCGCCCACCGTCGCCGACCGCGAACTCGTCGATATCGCCCGCGCCGCCGAGAACGACTACGCGGGCGCGCCGACCGGCGTGCTCGACCAGTCCGCGGCCGTGCTGTGCACCGCGGGTCACGCGCTGTTCCTCGACGTGCGCCGGTTCACCAGTGGCAACGGGGGCTACGAGCAGATTCCCTTCGACCTGGCCGCTTTCGGCTTGGAGCTCTTGGTGGTCGACACCGGCCAGCCGCACGAACTGGTCGACGGCGGCTACGCGCGGCGGCGCGCACAGTGCGCGGCGGCCGCGGCCGAACTCGGTGTGCCCGCGCTGCGCGACGCCGAGGCGGCGGATCTCACGCGCATCGTAGACCCGGTCGCTCGGCGGCGGGCGCGCCACGTGATCACCGAGAACGCCCGCGTGGTGGCGGTTGCCGAGAAATTGCGCCAGGGGGCGGATCCGCGCGAGATCGGTCCCGCCCTGAGCGCGGGCCACGCCTCACTACGTGACGATTTCGAGGTCTCGACGGACGCGCTCGACACGGCGGTGACGGCGGCGCTGGAGGCGGGCGCGCACGGCGGGCGGATGGTCGGCGGCGGCTTCGGCGGCAGCGTCATCGCGCTGGTCGACCGGGAACGCGCCGAGGCGGTGATCGCGGCGGTCGGTGATCGCTTCGCGCGCTCGGGTTTCCCGGTGCCACGCACGTTCGTCGTGGTTCCGGCCGACGGAGCGCGCCGCGAGTCCTGAGTGCCGGATGTGGCGCGCGGCGGTGCGGGTCGGCCCGGCGCGGGTGCGGAGGGGCGTCGCCGCCGACCTTCAGCCGCGGTCGGGATCGGTGATCGCCCGGACCAGGAACTCCAGCTTCTCGACGGTCTGATCCAGCGCCCGGGTGCTGCGTTCGGCGCGGCACATGGCCACGGTGCCCTCGATCGCCGCCACGATCAGCGTCGCGGTCTGCTCGGCGTCGTCTTCGCTCGCGCCGTGCGCGCGCAACGAATCGGCCAGCAGCGCGGTCCAGTTGCGGAAGGCGGCCGCGGCGGCCTCGCGCGGCGCGTCGTCCGCGTCGGCGGGGTCCTCGACCGACACCGCGAGCACCGGGCATCCGGCGCGGAAATCGCTGTCGAGCACCACTTTTCGCCACATGTCCACGAACGCGCGGAGGCCGTGGAGCGGTCCGGCGGGCAGCTCCTTGGCGAGCTTGCGCGCGGCGAGCGCGTCGGCGAACCGCACCGCCTCGACGGCCAGTTGCGATTTCCCGCCCGGGAAGTAGTGATACGTCGACCCGAGCGGAGCCTCGGCGTGTTTGGCCAGCTCACGCACGCTGGTGGCGTTCAACCCGCGGCGCCGGATCATGTCCGCGGCGCCCGCAACCATGCGATCCCGCATCTGCGGGGACGTCTTCGCCACCGCGCACCTCCTTGCTCATAACGACCGTCATAGAGTACCGTTCAGAACTTATAACGACTGTTATAAGCCGGTTGTTCCGAGAAGTGGAGAGACGACATGCCGATGATCCAGCTGACCCTGCCCGCCGGGGTCCTCGCCGCCGAAACCCATCGCACGCTGCAGAAAACGCTGGCAGCGACCCTGCTGAAGTGGGAGGGAGCGCCCGACACCGCGTTCTTCCGCGCGCTGGCCTGGAGCCGGGTCGACGAGGTGCCCGAGGGTGGATTGATCACCGCCGAGGACGAGCTGCCGCGCTTCCGCGTCGACGTCACGGTGCCGCAAGGCGCGCTCTCCGACCGCCGTAAGGAGGGCCTGATCAAGGAGGTGACCGCCGACGTGCTCGCCGCGGCTGGCCTCACAGAAGCCGACGCGCTGCGCGTGTGGGTGCTGATCCACGAACAGCCCGAAGGGACTTGGGGCGCGGGCGGCCAGGTGGTCCGCTTCGCCGAGCTCGCCGCGCTCGCGAAAGGCCAGCGCGCCTGATGCGCGAATTGCAGTTCATTCGCGCCGGGCACCTCGAATGGCGGGACCGGCCCGACCCGGTGCTCGAAGCGGACGGCGACGCGATCGTCCGTCCGTTCGTCGCGGGACGCTGCGACGGGGACACCATGCCGATCCACCGGCACGTCAGCCGTGCCATGCAGCTGGGGATCCGGGCGGGATTGGTCGACCCGGTGGTGGCGAGCATCTGCGGGCCCGTCCCGTTCCAGGGCCCGTTCGCCATCGGACACGAATGCATCGCCGAAGTCCTCGAAGTCGGACCGGAGGTCACCGGTCTCGCGCGCGGCGATGTGGTCGTGGTTCCGTGGTCGGTCTCGTGCGGCCATTGCCGGGAGTGCACGCGCGGACTCACCGCGAAATGCGCGACGACTCGCGAGAGTACTTTGGCCGCTTTCGGTTTCGGACCCGCGAGCGGACCGTGGGGCGGCATGGTCGCCGACCGGCTGCGCATTCCACATGCCGACCACATGCTGGTGCGCCTGCCCGACGGCCTCGACCCGCTGCGCGTGGCCGCCGCCTCCGACAACCTCGCCGACGCGTGGCGCTGCGTCGTCCCGTCCCTGGCGCTCCGGCCGGGCGGCTCGGTCCTGGTCCTGGGGGGCGCTGCGCAGAGCATCGGGCTCTACGCCGCGGGGCTCGCGGTCGCGCACGGGGCCGAGGTCGTCGACTACGTGGACCATCGCCCGGAGCGGCTCGCGATCGCCGAGAAACTCGGTGCCCGACCACATCGCACACGTAAGAAGAAGTTGCGCGCCGCCGATATCCCGGCCCGCCGCTACGACCTCGTCGTGGAGGGCACGTCCACCGCTACGGGCGTCGACCTCGCGTTGCGCTCGCTCGAACCCGGCGGAATCTGCACGCCGGTCGGCTACTACCTACCGCCCGGCACCAAGGTCCCGTTGATGCACATGTACGCCAACGACGCGACGCTGAAGATCGGCGTCTCGAACGTCCGTCCGGTCCTGCCCGACCTACTGGAATTCGTGGCGCGCACCGGTTTTCCCGCCGAACAGGTCACCACCCTGCTCGCCGGCTGGGACGACGCGCCCGATGCCTACACCGCGCACACCACGAAACTCGTGCTGCACCGCCCACCGTTGGGGACGGGCTAGCGCTGACTCGCGCCGTGGCGAATTCCCCGGGGCGACGGACTCGCTGAGCAACCGTCCAGGTTTTGTGCGTGATTGTGCCACGCGGGTGCGGCACAATCACGCACAGTGGATGTCACGAGTACCGCACGACGGACGCGCCCCGACCAGGCCCGTCCATAGCCCGCGCACGGCCGGAGCGAAGGCGGAGGCACGCCTCGTCGCCGGTCGCACGCCAGGAGGGACGACGCTGTGCCGCTTGCCGATTCACCCTTCCACTCCGCACTGCCTGGCGAGCCTCCCGGCGCGACGCTGCTGCGTTTCGAGGCCGCCACCACCCTGCGCCTGGACGCGGAACCCGTCGACTACGCCCTGGTAGCCCTGTATTTCGTGTTCGTGCTCGGCATCGGCCTGCTGGCCAGGCAGCGGGTGTCCTCCAGCATCGACTTCTTCCTGTCCGGTCGTTCGCTGCCCGCGTGGGTCACCGGCCTGGCGTTCATCTCGGCCAACCTCGGCGCGGTCGAGATCATGGGCATGTCGGCCAACGGCGCCGAGTACGGCTTCCCGACCTTCCACTACTTCTGGATCGGCGCGGTGCCCGCCATGCTGTTCCTCGGCGTGGTGATGATGCCGTTCTACTACGGCTCCAAGGTGCGCAGCGTGCCGGAGTTCATGCGCAGGCGCTTCGGCACCGGCGCGCACCTGGTGAACGCGCTGAGCTTCGCGATAGCCCAGATCCTCATCGCCGGTGTGAATCTCTATCTGCTCGGTTCCATCGTCAACGTGCTGCTCGGCTGGCCGCTGTGGGTGTCGGTGATCGTGGCCGCGGTGATCGTGCTGTCCTACATCACCCTCGGTGGGCTCTCGGCCGCCATCTACAACGAGGTGCTGCAGTTCTTCGTCATCGTGGCGGCGCTGCTTCCGCTCACCCTGGTCGGCCTGCACAAGGTCGGCGGCTGGGACGGCTTGCGGGACAAGGTGTCCGCGTCACCCGGCGGTGGGGAACAGCTGGAGTCCTGGGCGGGCAACGCGCTGAGCGGGTTCGCCAACGACTTCCTTTCGGTGCTCGGCATCGTGTTCGGCCTGGGCTTCGTGCTCTCCTTCGGATATTGGACGACCAATTTCGTCGAGGTGCAACGCGCCATGGCGACGCACTCCATCTCCGCGGCCCGGCGCACCCCGATCATCGGCGCGTACCCGAAGATGTTCATTCCGCTGATCGTCGTCATCCCCGGCATGATCAGCGCGGTCCTGGTTCCGCAGATGGCCGAGTACAAGCAGGCGGTGACCACCGACCCGGAGTACTCGAGCGACGTCACCTACAACCAGGCGCTGCTGTATCTGATGAAAGACGTGCTGCCCAACGGACTCCTGGGCGTCGGGCTCGCGGGCCTGCTCGCGGCGTTCATGGCGGGCATGGCCGCCAACGTCTCGGCATTCAACACCGTCTTCAGCTTCGACCTGTGGCAGCAATATGTCGTCAAGGATCGCTCGGACGGGTATTACCTCACCGTCGGTCGCCTGGCCACCGTCGGCGCGACTGTCGCGGCCATCTTCACGGCGTTCATCGCGGGCAATTTCAGCAACATGATGGACTACTTGCAGACGCTGTTCAGCTTCTTCAACGCGCCGCTGTTCGCCACGTTCATCCTCGGCATGTTTTGGAAGCGGATGACGCCCACCGCGGGCTGGATGGGTCTGGTCGCCGGAACCGGTTCGGCCATAACGGTTTTCCTCATGCACGAGGCGGGCGTCTTCGAATTGTCCGGGCAGGGTGCGAGTTTCGTTGCCGCGGGTACCGCGTTCGTGGTCGACATCGTGGTCAGCGTCGTCGTCAGCCAGGTGACCCAGCCGAAACCCGCCGCCGAACTCGTCGGACTGGTCTACTCGGAGACCCCCGAATCCATGCGCACCGACCCGGAAGCCGACACGCTGCCCTGGTATCAGCGCCCGGTGTTGCTCGCGGGCATCGCGCTGGTGCTCGTCATCGCACTGAATGTTCTCGTCGGATAAGGAAGAACGCCAATGCTGTTCGATATCCGCACCATCGTGGGAGCCCTGCTCGGCAGCTACGGGGTGATCCTGGTGATCACCGGCTTGGTCCACGACACCGGCGCCGAAGAGGCGAAGACCGGCGGCATCAATGTCAACCTGTGGGCCGGGCTCGGCATGATCGCCGTCGCGGTGGCCTTTCTCGTCTGGGTGCTGGTGCGTCCGGTCGTGCCTGTCGAATCCGAGACGCCGCACCTCGACGAGCAGCCGCGCGACGGCGATCAGTCGAACGCCGCCGAGTGAATCAGATCCCCGGCCGCGGGGGTTCGCCGCCCGGTCGCGGCATGCCGCTACCCGGTCGCGGCATCTCGCCGCCCGGTCGCGGCATTTCACCGCCCGGTCGCGGCATGTCGCTGCCCGGCCGCGGCATGTCGCTGCCCGGCCGCGGCATGTTGCCGGTTCCCTGGCGCGGCATGTCCCCGGGTCCCTGGCGGGGCATGTCGCCGGCTCCCGGGCGCGGAATGTCGCCACGCCACGCGCCGGTCTCGCTGCCCCGGCTCTCGATGAACTCCTTGAACCGCCGCATGTCCCGGTCGACGCGGTGCTCGAGCACGCCGAGCTTGTCGGCGACGTTCTCCACGAAACCCTCGGGATCCACGTCCATTTGCGCGGTGACCCGGGTGTGGGTGTCGTCGAGCCGGTGGAAGGTGATCACGCCCGCGTGCCGTGGGCCGCTGTCGGACTTCCACGCGACGCGCTCGTCGGGATGCTGTTCGGTGATGGTGGCGTCGAATTCGCGGGTCGAGGGTCCGACGTGAATGCGCCAGTGGGTGTGCCGATCATCGATCTGCTGGACAGCCTCGACTCCCTCCATGAACTGGGGGAAGGTCTCGAACTGCGTCCACTGGTTGTAGGCGGTGTGGACAGGGACGTCGACGTCCACGGTGGCGGCCATTGTGCTCATATTCTTCCTTTCTCTCGTCAGTTCAGCAGGCCGGTGTGCCTGCGTCCGGTGGTCATGCGCGGCAACGTGAGGCCGAGGGCGATCATGGCGACCCCGAGCCCGAAGTGCAGCCAGTTGTCGGCGGTGTTGAGCGGAACGAAATTCGCGTCGCTCGCCTCGTCGACGATCAACCCGTACAGCCACAGGACCAGATAGATCGCCCCGCCGCCGACCAGGAAGCCCGCCGCGGCGTTGGCCGCTCGGGACGCGAGCAAGCCCGCTACGCCGAAGGCGAGGTGAACGATGTTGTGCAGGATGGACACCTGGAAGATCCCGAGCAGCTTGGCTTGGGAGTGGTGTCCGGCCCAGTCGAGACTGTCGTAATCGGTCGTGACACCCGGAATGAAGCCGAGAATGCCGACGAGCAGGAATACCGCGCCGACAGCGAACGCGGCGATTCGCACCGGGGACCACACGTTGGTCCGCGTGGTGGCATCGAACGTTGCCATGGCAGATGCCTTTCTGTGTGCAGGCAACTGGGACACCGGTCGCATACCCGGGCTATGGGCCGACAAACGGGCGGCCGAACGCGGCGAACCCCGCCCGGCTGTTGGCCGAACGGGGTTCGCGCTGGTGAGAGACTGTTCTAGCGGTTCACTTCGCGGGCGGGGTGAACGGTGCGTTGATGGTGGTGAAGTACTGGATGGCCGCGCCGATGGCGACCGGGGCGGTCACGAAGATCTGCCCGGCGAGGGTTCCGAGGGCGCCGACGGCGAGGATGCCGCCGATGCAGCCGACGGCGGCGGCGGGGATGAAGGGCCCGAAGAGGCCGACGATGGTGGCCGAGGCGACTGTCGCCCCGACGATGCCGCCGAGCACGCAGCCGACGGCGCCGCCGCCGAGGCCGCCGACCAGGGTGCCGATGCTCGCGCCCATGCCGATCGTGCTGGTCATGCGAGACCAGGCGTCCTTTTCCCTGTCGTATTCGTTCTTCCAAGGGGCCTTGTCCTCGAAGGGCAGGGCGACCGGCTTGTAGACGGCGTTGTCCATCGACAACTGCGGGGTCAGCGTGGCGGTGCGGTCCGCGATGTCGGCGGCGATGGGGAATTCGAAGTCATCGATGCGCAGCGTGAGCGGGGTTCCGGCGACGACGGTGCCGTCGGTGGCCTTGATCTTCAAGGCGTTGTCCTCGACGACGAGCGAGCCCGCATCGATCGAGACGATCGAGGATGTCTCCGTGGCGTTCGCCGTGAAATTGATCGCGGCGGGTGCGGCGTCGTCGAGGGGTGCGGCCGAGCCGGTGCCCGCGGCGATGCCGACCGCGCCGGTCATGAACGCGGCGGCCAGGGCGAACTTCGTGATCTTCATGGGACTGTGCATTCCTTGTTGTCTGGGCTGTCGCGGGCGCGACAGGGCGACGGCCGTACCTATGACGAATCGGCAGGCCGTGAGGTAACGCGCCGGGGTGGTCCCGCGCGGCGCGGATATGTCAGCGGGAGATCAGGACGCGGTGGCGCGCAGCCGTCCGACGAGCCCGACGGCTACGTCCACGGCCAGGAACGCGAGCAGGCTCAGGCCGACCAGCGGCACGAACCAGCCGACGACCAACGCGGCCGCGAGCACGGGCAGCGCGAGCCACGGCGACGTGCCGCGCAACGCGCCGCGGCGCGGAGCCCGGCCGAGCGCGAACCGCGAGCCGCGGGTCGGACGCCTGCGCCACCACATCAGGTAGCCGAACACGATCACCACGATCAGGCCGATCATCGCGACGAGCAGCAGCAGCTGATTCGGCAGACCGAACAGCAAGCCCATGTGGAACGCGATGCCCCAGTTGGTGAGCTTGGCCATCAGCGGCCAGTCGGCGAAGGCGAGCCGATCGGTGATGCTGCCGGTGGCGCCGTCCACCGCGACCGCGTCGACGCTGTAGGTGCCCGGCATGCGCCGTTCCTTCACGCCGAACGCCTTCTCTGGGGTGGCCGGAATCGCGATCTCCACCGCCTGGGTGATCCCGGCGGCGCGCGCGGACTCGTACACCCGGTCCACCTGCGCGATCCGGGCTTGCGGATCGGTGGGCTGCGGTGCGTGCGCGTGTCCGCCGCCGTGGTGATCGCCACCCGAGGAGTGATCGGGCGCGGTCGATCCGGGCAGGGCGGTGCTCACGGCGGGCGTGGTCCAGCTCAGCTGCTCGCGCAGCTCGGTGATGTTCTCGCCCGCGTAGGTCGACCAGGTCATGCCGGTGGCCGACAGCAGCAGGATCAGCGGCAGGATCCACACGCCGATCGCGCCGTGCCAGTTCATCGTCCGGCCGCGGCCGCCCTTGGAGCGGTCGGGGGCGAACAGCCAGGCGGCCGAGTTGCGCTGCCTGCGCGAGCGGACGCGGCGGAACCACAGCACCAGACCGGCCAGCGCGATGACCCACAGCCAGGAGGCGGCGAGTTCGCTATAGAGCCTGCCGGGTTCGCCGAGGTGCAGATCGCGGTGCAACTGGTCGATCCAGGTGCGCAGCGGCAGCGCTTGCGAGCTGCCGTAGATGACCGATTCGCCGACCGGCTCGGCGGTGTAGGGGTTGACGAACACCGCGCGGCGCTCGGATTCGCCCAGCGAAGGGTCGGTGAAGATGACCCGGGTGGTGTCCTCGGGTCCGGGCGCGGGCGAGACCGCGGCGAGCGCGAGTTCCGGCCTCGTCGCCACCGCGGCGGTGACCTGCTCCGCCAGTGGGCGCGTCGCTTCGCCCGGTTCGACCGTCAGCAGGTCGCGGGAGACGAACGACTCCAACGTCGGCGAGATGGCGTAGAGCGCGCCGGTGACGGCCGCGATCAGGATGAAGGGCGCCACGAAGACGCCCGCGTAGAAGTGCAGCCGCATGGCCAGCGCTTGCAGGCCGTTGCGAGCCGGGGACTTGCGCCGCCCAGCGGGTTCGGGCGGCGGCGCCGAGGATTCGGCGTCGGGGGTGATGGTTTCTGTTGTGCTCACGGTCGTTTCGTTTCTGAGGTTCGGAACCCCGGTGGGTGCGCGAGACACCGCGCGCGACGCACACCGGCCGCACCGAGGAGTGCTCGGTGGGTGGAATGTGTGACATCGCTGGCGGCGAGAGTCCGGACGCGCACGACAAACAAGCGTCGAAACGCCGGACGGCGGCGGGAACGCGAACAGCGCGTTCGTGCACCGGGTGTGGGTTGAATCAGACGTGAACGAGCCGCGGCGGGCCACGGGTGCGCAGCGTCTCGGCGGCGAGAATCCGCAGGACGACGCGGTCGCGGTGGGTGGTTCGCAGCGGAGCCGGATCAGCGACGACCGGCACCCGATAGAGCACCGGCAGCACCCGTGCCAGGACGGCGGTGCCGATCCGATAGGCCGCTTCGGCGCCGCGGATGACCACGGCGGCGACGCAGGCGGCGACGATGTGCGCGGCGAGCATCTGCGGGGTCAGCTGGGCGTCGCCGTGGTGCAGGTGCCCGGAGCTGAAGCCCATGGCGACGTGGCCGAGCAGCTGACCGCCGACCAGCGCCGTGATCAGACCCGCCGCGGTGTCGCGCAGCGGAGCGAGCCCGGCCACCAGCGCACCGACGACCGCGGACGCCGCGGCGAGCAGGGCGAGGGTGGTGCTATCGGGGGCCATGCCGCCCGAGGCCCAGCCGTGGGCCGCGATGGAGACGGTTCCCGAGATCGCACCGGCCGACCCGCCGCGCAGCCGCGCGACAGCGCTGCGACGTCCCGCAGCCGACCGGTCGAACTCGATACTCACCCGCTGATGATAACGGACCTGTTACTGGTCGCCGACCACACTGAGCGACCGCCGGAAAACAGCTCCGACCAGGCGGTTCCGTATGGAAGCTTCGGGTCAGGTCCGGTCGGCCTTGAACTGGTTGATCGGGCCCTTGTCCATCTTCACCTCGACGCGGCCGTCGGGTCGCAGGAACGCCGCGGGCCGGAATTCGGAGAACCGCTTGCTGTAGAGCTCGAGTCGTTCGATGAGCACGCCCTCGGGACGGTTGTAGACGATGCCGGGCACGCACGTGAAGATCCAGCTGGACTTCTTCGCCTGATCGGCGGGGATGACCACCTGATCGGCGCCGTTCTCGATGGCCAGCGACACCCGGTACTTGAAGAACGACCCGGTGCCGTTGTTGATCGCCGAGTACGCCACGGGCACGATCGCGACGATCTCGGGGGCGAAGCGGACCTCGATGATCTCCTCGGCCTGCCCGCCGCCGCTGCGCACGTGACCTCGGCCGCGGTCGCCCAGGTGCCGGACCAGATCACGGTATTGCGGATTGGCCGGGGTGTCCTTGGCGTCGAAGGTGGCGACGTGCACGACCTCCCCGGTGTTCAACACGACCAGGGCGTAGGCCTCGTAGTCGGTGCCGCTGGCCCATGCCACCCGTAGTCGGATCACCGGGGATTTCTCCAGCAGAACCGGTGGGGCGTTCTTGGTCAGGGTGACCGCGCCCTTGGAGAAGTTCACGCCGGGCGGCGGGGTCTGTGGGGGAATGCCCTGCGGTGACGAGGTCGGCGAAAAAGCTTGCGCGGCACGCGGGTCCGGTGGCGAGCCGGAAGTCGAACCGGCGGGCGGTGCTGGCGGAGACGGGAATCGTTGCGGGGCGGCTTGATACGGGTCGGGCGGCGTGCCGAAGCTCGCGCAGTGCTGTGCGGCAGCAGTATTCGCACTGTGTGGCTCGTCGTCTACGGAGATGCCGAAATCGGTGGCCAACCCGGCCAATCCGGTCGCGTACCCCTGCGCCACGTTGCGCAGCTTCCAGCTGTTCGCGCGGCGATACACCTCGCCGAGGATGACGGTGGTCTCCGAACTCAGTCCGGTGATCGGCAGATCGTGGGCGAGCCCGCCGTCCTCGGTGATGCGGACCGCGAGCGGAATGCCGCCGAACACACCGTTGTCCACCGACGCCGCCACGACAAGCCGGTCGGTCACCGCGCCGACGCTGGGCAGATCGATACTGATCGCGCCGTCGGTCAGGCGCACCGCACCGTCCGGCGAGACCGGCTGGTTGTAGAAGACGAATTCGCTGTCGTCACCGACTTTGCCGTGGTCGCGCACACAGAGCACCGAGAGATCGATACCGGCGGGCGCCACGGTCACGTGCAATCGCCCGCCGCCGAGCGCGACGTTCCCACCTTTGCCGATCACGCTGGACATCGCGCCCCTGTCGCTCGAACTGCCTTCTCGCGCAAGCCTAATACCGACAGACCGGGCGGTCGACAGCCCGCGCGGCGCCGGTTCTCGACGAAACGGGCGCCGCGCGAGCGATCACGGAATCAGTTCTCGATCTCCATCTCGATCAACGGCTTGCGCAACAGCTTGCCGGTGGCGTTGCGCGGCAGTTCGTCGAGGAAGATCACCTCGCGCGGCACCTTGTAGCGGGCCAGGTTCGCCCTGACGTAGTCCTTGATCTCCTGCGGATCGCGCTTGGAGTCCGGGCCCGGCACGACGAACGCGCGCAGCCGCTTGCCGTACTCGCGGTCGTCGACGCCGACCACGGCGGCCTCGAAGATGTCCTCGCGCCCGGCGATCAGGTTCTCCACCTCGAGCGGGAAGACGTTCTCGCCGCCGGAGACGATCATGTCGTCGTCGCGGCCGTCGATGTAGAGCAGGCCGTCCTCGTCGAAGTGCCCGACGTCGCCGCTGGACATCATGCCGTCGACGATCTCCTTGGTGCGGCCGTCGGTGTAGCCGCTGAACGCGAATCCGTTGTCCACGAAGATGGTTCCGGTGACGTTCGGCTCGGTGATCGGCTTGCGGTTCTCGTCGAGCAGCACGATGCGGATGCCGACGGGCGCGCGGCCCGCGGTAGTCGGCGACTTGCGCATGTCCGCGGGGGTGGCCACGGTCATCACGGCGCACTCGGTGGAGCCGTACAGGTTGTAGAGGCTGTCGTTGAAGTGGTCCAGCGTGCGGGTGACCACGTCGGGTGCGATGGCCGAGCCCGCCGCGAAGATCACCTTGATGCTGCGCACGTCGTACTTGGCGAGCACGTCGTCGCCGAGATCGAGGATGCGCTGCAACATGGTCGGCACGACGACCAGCGAGTCCGCGCGGTACTTGTCGATATTGGCCAGCGTCTGCTCGGGATTGAAGCGGCGCTGCTGGAAGACGACCCGATTGCCGAGCGCAAGACCCAGGGTGAACTGGGAGAGGCCGGTGCCGTGGAAGATCGGCGCGGCCATGATCATCGTGCCGTTGGCGGGCAGCGGCACCCGGTCGACGAACTGGGCCGAGGCGAACGGGCTGACCCGGTCGCGCGGCGCGCCCTTCGGGGTGCCGGTGGTGCCGCTGGTCAGGATGACCATGCCGCCGGGCTTGGCCGGGGCGGGCAGCGGCGCGGTGGACCGGCCGGCGGACAGCGATTCGACGGTCGGAATCGACGGATCGGCGTTGTCCTTCTCGTCCACCCAGGTGAGGATGCGCGGGATCTCGGCGGGGATGGCGCTCATCAGATCGAGGAACTCGCTGTCGTGCAGCACGGCCTTGACCTTCTCGCGCGTGGCGACGTCGGCGAACTGCGGCTTGGCGAATCCCGTGTTCATCAGCACCGCGCGCACACCGAGCTTGCCCGCGGCCAGCAGGCTGAGCACCATGCCGCGGTGGTCGCGGGCCAGCACGGCGACGACGTCGCCCGCCCGGATGCCCTGAGCTTCCAATCCGCGCGCGAAGGCGTTGGACTGCTCGTTGAGCTGACCGAAGGTCACCTCGCCGCGCTCGTCCACGATTGCGGCGGCGTGCGGCCTGGTCTGCGCGGCGTGCATGACGACACCGGCGAACGGACCGAACTTCAGCACGTTGAACGCCGAGCGTGCCGCGTGGTCGGGGCGCAGCGGGTTGAACAGACCCCGCTTCACCATGACGTTCACGCCGAGTGCGAGATCACCGGCCTTGCGAACGGAACCGCCGAGCGCGGGAAGCGACAAAGACATAAGGGACAACCTTCCGCGGTCCAGCCACCGGGACTCGGGGTGGTGTGGACCGCAACATCGAGATCCAGTGCTAGCGCTAACAATAGCAAGCAACTGTTACCGAGTGTGTCATCCATCTCACCGCGTGCGGGTCTTGCCTTTGAAGTCTCTCGCGGGTCGCGAATCGGTTGCGCGGCAACGGCTCCGATTCGCGACCCGCGATCGGCCTAGACCTGGTACTCCACGAGCACCCGGCGCAGCAGCTTGCCGGTCGGGTTGCGCGGCAGATCGTCGAGGAAGACGACCTCGCGCGGCACCTTGTACCTGGCCAGATTGTCCTTGACGTAGGCCTTGAGCTCCTCGCCGTCGGGCGTGTGGCCCGGCTCGGGGACGATGAAGGCGCGCAGCCGCTTGCCGAACTCCACGTCGTCCACGCCGATCACCGCGGCGTCGAACACGTCAGGGCGCTCCAGCAACAGGTTCTCCACCTCCTGCGGGAAGACGTTCTCGCCGCCGGAGACGATCATGTCGTCGTCACGGCCGTCGACCATCAGCAGGCCGTTGTCGTCGAAGTGCCCCACGTCGCCGCTGGACATGTATCCGTCGATGATCTGCTTGTTGCGGCCGTCGGTGTAGCCCTCGAACGGCGCGCCGCTGCGCACGAAGATGCGCGCGGTGACGTTGCGGCCGGTGACCAACTGGTCGTTGTCGTCGTAGAGCCGCACGTCGCAGGTGATCGGCGGCCGTCCGACCGTGCCGGGGGCCTGCGCCAGCTCTTCCGGCTTGGCAATGGTGGCGATCGCGACCTCGGTCGAGCCGTACAGGTTGTGCAGCACCGGGCCGAAGACCTCGGCGGCGCGCACGCACAGTTCGGGCGAGAGCGCGGAACCGGCGAGCACGATGGCCTTCAGCGAGGAGGTGTCGTACTTGGCGCGCACCTCCTCGGGCAGCTCGACCATGCGGTGCAACATGGTCGGCACCGCGACCAGCATGTCGGCCTTGTGGTCGGAGACCATCTTCAACGTCGCCTCGGCGTCGAAGCGGCGGCGCATCACGATCTTGTTGGACAGCACCGTGCCGACCAGCCAGGTGCCGAGACCGGTGCTGTGGAAGATCGGCGAGACGATCACCATCGTGCCGAACTTCTGGAACGGGATGCGGTCGACGAACTGCGCGGTGGCCATCGGCGTCACCTTGGTGCGCGGCGCGCCCTTGGGCAGGCCGGTGGTGCCGCTGGTGAGGATGATGAAGCCGCCGGGCTTGCTCGGCGCGGGCAGCGGCTCGGTGGAGTTCGCGGCGATCAGGTCGTCGAAGGTCTGCGCGCCCTGCGGCAGCTGAGCGCCCTCGTCGACCCAGGTCAGGTAGCGCGGCAGGTCGGCGGGCAGCGCGTCGAGCAGCCCGAGGAACTCGCTGTCGTGCAGCACCGCCTTGACCTTCTCGCGGACGCACACCTCGGCGAACTGCGGCTTGGCGAAGCCGGTGTTCATCAGCGCGATTCGCGCGCCTAGTTTGCCCGCGGCGATCATCGACATGATCAGGCCGCGGTGGTCGCGCGCCAGCACGGCGACCACGGTGCCCTCGGTGATGCCCGCCGCGTGCAGGCCGCGGGCGACGGCGGTGGACTGCTCGTCCAGCTCGCGATAGGTCAGCTCGCCGCGTTCGTCGGCGAGGGCGACCCGATCCGGCGCGATGCGGGCGGAATGCCGCACCAGGGCCGCCTGCGGGCCGAACGCCTTGGTCTCGCGCATAGTGCGCAGGGTTTCCAGCGGTGCCTTGGGATCGCTGACTCCACGATGCCGCAGCACCCCCAGGGCTTTCACGGTTTCCAGCGCACGCGCCACGCTCACCTCGAACTCCTCCACTGAACATTCGCGTCGGCACTCGACCTCGCGATGCGGCTATGTGGATGCCTACCGTAGCAGCGAACGTGTCATGGGTCACATTGGAAGGCGACAAAGCGGACAATGGTCCTGTGTGACGTGGCATCGTCGGCGCGGGTCTCTCCGGGCGGCGCCAGTGGCTCGCTCCCGCGGCCTCGCCACCCGCCCGAGCCGACGCACGACACCCGCCGCCCGGATGGGACACCGACATGTCGAGAAACTTGACCCAACTGGAATTGCTGATCGAGCTGGAGCCGATCGTCGAGCGCGAACTGAATCGGCACCTGGCGACGGCCAAGAACTGGCACCCCCACGACTACGTGCCCTGGGGTGAAGGCCGCAACTACGCCGCGATGGGCGGCGCCGACTGGGAGCCGGAACAGTCGCGGCTGTCCGAAGTGGCGAGAGCGGCCATGGTGGTCAACTTGCTCACCGAGGACAACCTGCCCTCCTACCACCGCGAGATCGCCGAGGGCTTCTCCCGGGACGGGGCATGGGGCACCTGGGTCGGCCGCTGGACCGCCGAGGAGAACCGGCACGGCATCACGATGCGCGACTACCTCGTCGTCACCAGGGGAGTGGACCCGGTCGCGCTGGAACGCGCCCGCATGGTGCACATGACCAAGGGCGCCGACACGCCCGCGGCCTGGGACCACGACAACAACGCGCTCTACGGCTTGGCGTACGTGACCTTCCAAGAGCTCGCCACTCGGGTGAGTCATCGCAATACCGGCAAGGTCTGCGACGATCCGATCGCGGACAAGATGCTGCAACGTATCGCCGCCGACGAGAACCTGCACATGGTCTTCTACCGCAACATGTGCGAAGCCGCCCTCGAACTCACGCCCGACCAAGCGCTGGAGGCGATTTCGACAATCGTGCGGAGGTTCCGGATGCCGGGCATCGGCATGCCGGACTTCCGTCGCAAGGCGGTCCTCATCGCCAAACATGGCATCTACGATCCGCGCCAGCACCTGGACGACGTGCTGATGCCGGTGTTGCGGAAGTGGAACATTTTCGGCCGCACCGATTTCGGACCTCGCGGCGAGCGATGCCGGGAGGAGTTCGGCACGTACGTCGAGCAGTTGGATCGGGACGCGGCGCGGTTCGAGGAGCGGCGCGACCGGATATTGATGGCGGAAGCGGCTCGCCGATTGGCCGCGGAGACAGGAGATTCCGGGCGGGATTAGATATCCAGCTGGAGCAGACCAAGCCAAAGCTGCTCCATGATCGACACGTACTCGAGATTCTCCGGTGGAACTCTCGCCGCGAGCCAGGTTTTTGGGCTTGCTTTGGCGAGGCCGATGGCGTTGACGCCGCCACGGACGCGAAGAAGGATGGGTGACTTCTTCCGTGCACCGACTCGCACCGCTACATGGGGATCCTCGGAGAGGTGTACCCACTGGCGTTCCATCGGTAGAAGACCGCCGGACGGATCGAAGACGCGGTTCATCGCCGAGGTGTCGGTGGAGTGGAAGAGGTCGGGGAAACGTTCGGGAACTGGATGATCCTGTTCGTCGGCCACGGTGTGGCCATAACGTGCGCGGATGTAGTCTCCGGTTATTTCGAACCGCTGTTCGGTCGGTGAAGTGGCTACGCTCACCAACTCTTCGCGGGACATGGGTCTACCCACTTGTTCGGCCCTGGCGAGCACGGCCGCTATCCGATGCCACCCCTTCGAATCTCCGCAAAGTTCGGTGTCGTGTCGGAGGATGAAGGCCAAGGTCTTGCTGAGCGCTATTCTCTTGCCTTTCGAAAGCCTGTTGCTGGTGCTCCCGATCAGCGTTGAGAAGGTTGCATGCCATTGATCGGCCAGGTCGCGCGTCTCCTCGGTAGGAGCGCGGTGCACTAACTGTTCGATCATCGACAGGCCGCGCTTTCTGGTGTTGCTGTTCTCATCGCTGTCGCCGAGGAGCCGCACGGACCGCGCGAGCAAGCCAAGCGTGTACCCGAGCAGATGCTCGTCCATCGAGCAGGCGATGGAACTACTTCTGATATAGGTGTGCAGCAGCGCAGTGCGGATCTTCCAATGCAGGTCCGAGGTGTCGAGGATGTCGAAATCATCTGTGAGCTGCGCGAGTTCGTATCCGACTGGGCGGAAGCCCGCAGACTCCAAATCTATTGCCGTGATCCGATCGTGGCGATCGACAAGCCAGTTCTCGAGATGAGCATCTCTCTTGGGCACTACGGGGAGTGAGCTGGCAATGTTCCACCATTGCTCGAACAGAGGAAGATACGATTGTTTTCCGACGACTCGTTTCAGCCACAGCCCCAGGTCGTGCTCTTTCATGTCCTTACGCACGCCGGTCGCCGGCGCCGGATAGAACTCGGGAATGGAATGTATCCGCGCCAGAAATTCGACACAACGATCGAGATGCTTGATTTTCTTATCGGTGTCGGTGGTGGAGCAGGCGCTCCGAACTGAAAGTCCTTCGCTGTAGCGTTGGAGGCTGACAATTTCCATGCCATCGGCAAAGCTGGGATCGCCCTCGGGTCTCCTTACTGAAAGAAGTAATTCGGGGACTCGGAATCTGCCAGGTGATCCCACGCGAGCGGTGAGCATGTCGATGCGTTCTTTTTCTCTGTCGAAATTAGCCTGCGTGGTTCCCTTGAATACGAAAGTATTGGCCGCGATTCCGAAGTGGTCTTCGACGGTCATTACCGATCCGCGGCCGCCGAGATGCCGACGGCGCAAGTCAGTGCTCGACAAAGCTCTGGTGGCGGCAAGTTCGTAGAAGAAAGTGAAAGAACCTGTCGTAACGGCGGTAACCCACGACTTGTCACGGAGCTGATTTACGATGTCGCGTGATATCGACACCGGACCGCGTAGTTCGATGTCCCGTCCGATGACAATCAATGGGGCGGCCAATCTGACATTGGAGTTCGAGGCGGAGAGCAGAATCCCAACAGCCTCCCGCCGCATGGTCTCATCGGACAGCTCGAGCATGTCGGTGGCCTGGTATAACAGGCTGATCTCGTCGCGGAGGTTGGTGGTCGTGTCCTGTCTGATGCGCGTGTCGACGGCTCGGCGAAGATCGCTGTGATAGTCGGGTGGCGCGGGAGCTAGCCGTGCGAGCGCCGAATACGCGTCGGCCACGATTCGTCGCGCGATCGGCTCATTCTTCCGGAATTGGCCCGTTTGCTCGATTTCCAGCAGGCAGTTTCGGATCAGGTGGTGTGCGATCTCGGACGATCGCGGGAGTGTCGAGATGTACTCGGCGAGGCCGAAGGGGAGTCTTATCGCCCGGAATTGGATTTGCTTGCCCTGTCCATCCATTTCGATCAACTGTCCGATGATGCTGTGCAGGATGGTCTGGCGAAGTTGCTGCTCCGATCGTCGTATATCGGGTTGAGCTTCCTCGCATGAAGTTAAAGCATGGCGCAGGAAACGAATGTAGGTGGACTTCTGCTCGGTGAGTGCTGAAAGGCGCAGCCACATCTCCGTCTCGTGCAGTTTCAGAACGCCGCTCGAGCCGGGCCGCTTGCGAAGATCACGGATCGCGGCCTTCAGTAACTCGGGGTCTCCGGTGGTGTCGTAAGTCCGAAGAGCGATCTCCGCAAGGTATTCACTGCCCTGCGCGTCGGTGTTACCGCCGTCGATCGAGCGTCGCAGGTGCGCCTCTGCTTCGACCAATTCCTCGCTGGAAATTGGAATGTGTCTGCTTCGGAGCGCGGACGCGACTGCGAACTTTCCCTGGAATTGGTGCATAGTCTGAACGTTGACCATGCCTTCGGCTTCGATAATCCTTTTGAAATAGATCTTGCTCATCTGCAGCGCGCGGCACAGCACGTACGGTCGGCGCCATGTTGCGTCCTTGGCTTGATCATACAGTTTCGATGCGATAAACTGATGGATCGTGTGGATCGTCTTGTCGAATTTGAACCAGGAAGGCAACTGTTGTCGGATCTCGAACGGAACTCGGCTCACGCAGTAATCGAACAACAGCAATTCGATTAGAATTGGGTCTCTTCTTTCGTCTACCCGCGTCTTCCAGAGAAAAGCAACGGTACCAGCGTCCGGTGTGGGGGCGAGGACCGCAGCGAGCTCGGCATGATCGAATCTCTGGATCAACTCGGTGATCTCTAGATCGATATCTATGATGCCGACCTGGTTCAATAGCCAGACCAGTCCGGGCACATTCCTGATCTGCTCGCGTATCTCGATACTGCCGGAAGGATTGGGAGCTGTTCGTGCCGGGTCGTCCATCATCGAATTCTACCCAGAAGTGGTGTTTTCAGGTCGACGGAACGATATCTTCGGAGAGCGTAGTCGGCCCATTTCTCTGTGAAATTTTCTCGCGTGGTTCGCAAAATGAAACTTTCATTCTCGCAACGAGGGGCCCGGCTCTTTGCACGGTGATGGGCGTCCTGGAAGCTGTCTCCGGCGGAATCCGTCGTGGGGGGGGGGGGGGGGGGCGCGCCGCCCCCCCCCGCGGCGGGGGTGTAGGCGCCCCCCC
>NZ_JBFAHS010000022.1:0-113542 GCF_040654315.1 Nocardia sp. NPDC050713
ACCGCCCCCCCCCCCCCCACGGGTTGTTGGGGGGGCCTAACGCCCCGGCCGGCCCCCTCGGGGCCGGCGCGCCCCCCCACCCCGGGTGGCCCGGGTGGACCGCCCGCACACAGCCGGTGAGTCAGAGGCGTTCGTGCGGCCGTTCGCGACTCCGGAAGAAGATCGGAAGGTGAAGGAGTCCCTGATGTGCTTCGATCGAGGCGACAGGCCATGACCGCCGAAGTGCGGTTCCGCTCCGATAGTGATGTGTACCTGCGGATTTGGCTGGCCGACATCGCATTCGACTATTGGGCTGATGGCGCGGCGATACCCAGCTTGGTTCGTGACTGGCGGAAGAAGCGTTGGTGCACGATCGAATTGATCCAGAACGCCATCGACGACTGTCGGCTGTTGCCACGCCTGCCGTGTGAACGATTGTTTCTCGGGCCCTAACGCGCGGCCCGCCGCGGCAAACGCCGGGCGGGCCGCCTATGAGGTGCGATCAAGCTGTCAGGACATGATTGCCGAGTATCCCGACGCCTTCGACTTGCACATCCACGACATCTCCGTGCCGCAGGAAGCGCTCGGTGAACTGGCCCGCGCCGCGCGGGCTTCCGGTGGCGATGACGTCACCGGCGTCGAGCGTCTGATAACGGGACAGGTACGAGACGAGCTCCGGGATGCGGTGAAGAAAGTTGCTCGTCCGATCATCTTGGCGCAGTTCACCGTTCACCCAGGTCCGGATGCGCAGGTCGAGAGGCTCGGTGAACTCGTCGGTCGTCACGAGACAGGGGCCGATGGGCTTGAACGTATCGAAGCTCTTGGCGATCGCGATCGAGGCGATGGGGTCGCCCGCGTAGGCGCGGCGCTGGATGTCGCGGGCGGTGATGTCGTTGATCACCGTCAGCCCGGCGACATGACGCCACGCTTCGCCTGCCCCGATATCGGTGGCACGCTGACCGATCACCACGCCGACCTCGCCCTCGTAGTCGACGTAGCCGGGCGCCACCGCGGGCAGAACGATCGGCCCGTCGTGCGCGGCCGCCGCGGATCCGGCCGTGACTTGGACATTGGGCTCCGTCGGCAGCGTCACGTCGTGGCGCCCGGCCTCGGCGAACTTCTCCAGTGCCTCCTCGGCGTGGCTGGGATAGTTGAGGCCGACGGCGAGAATTTTGCCGGGACAAGGCAGAACGGGATGGAGTTTCGCTCGGCGCAGCGGCACGACCTGCCTCGGCGGCGCCGTCGCGGCGAGTTCGAGACCCGGTCCGCGTAGAAGTTCGCCCACGTCGGCGAACGGGAGGTCGAGCACGGTGAGTACACCGTGGCTGTCCTCCCGGGCGATGCCCAGGTCAGTGGTGTAAAGACGCATGATGTCTCCTCGGTGGAGCTTTACGGTGGTTTCGCGCTCGGCCGGTCAGTTGGGGAGCGACCCGAGGAACGACAACAGCGCGGCGTTGACCTCGTCCGGTCGCTCCGCCTGAATCCAATGACCGGCCCCGTCCAGGAAGATCGCTGTTCCCATCGCCTCCGCCGCGGCGCGAAAGCCCGGGAAGTGCAATACCGTGTCGGCGGTGCCGCCGACGTAGCCGCAGGGCACCGGCAGTGCGGCGCCGTTCCACGGGGCGGTGAGTTCCCAGTTGCGATGGAACACCCGGTAGCCGTTCAGGCCGCCGCGAAATCCGCTGCGGGAGTAGGCGGTCGCGTAGACGTCGAGATCGGCGTCGGACAGGAAGCCGATTACGCCCTCGGGTGCGGGGAGTCCGTCGATCAGGGTGCCGCCTTCCGGCACGGTCATGAGGAAGGGGGTGTTCGGATTCTCGCCGGAGTTGGCGTAGACGATGCGCCGCAGACTTTCGGCGACGTCGCGTTCGAGATCCCGTTCGGCCCGGCCTGGATCCTGGAAGTAGACCATGTAGAAGCCGGGCGGGACAGCGCCGTCGAAGGATTCGAGAATGCTGAGCGGACCCCGCGGAATATAGGGGACCGACAGCCCAAGCACGCCGCGCACTCGATCTGGCCGCATCAGGGCGGCGGTGTAGGCCGTCGACGTGCCCGCGTCGTGTCCGACGAAAGCCGCTCTGCCGATACCGAGTTCGTCCATCAGGCCGATGACGTCGCCGACCGTGCGGCACACGTCGTAGTCCTCGATGTTCGGCGGTGCGTCGGATTCGCCGTGACCGCGCATGTCCAGTGCGATGGCCCGGTAGCCCGCCTGCGCGAGCGCGGGAAGCTGATGACGCCAGCTGTACCAGAGTTCCGGGAACCCGTGACACAGGATGACGGCCGGGCCTTCGCCGGCCTCGACGTAGTGCAGTCGGATGCGATTGACCTCGACATAGTGATGGCGCAGGTCGGTCATTGTGTTCTCCTCGAGAAGGAATCGGCAGTCTCGACAGCGGGCGTCACGCCCAACGCACGACGTCCGTGTGGGCCAAGCGAGGCAGCCGCTCGCGCCACGCGTTCTCGCCGGGGTGTCCGATGTTCACGACGAGGATCGATCGCCAGCGGCCGTCGGCGAAGAATGCCGAATCCACTCCGGCGCGGTCGAATCCGCCCATCGGACCCGCGGCGAGACCGACGCTGCGCACGGCCAGGACGAAGTAGCCCGCCTGGAGGGCCGAATTGAACGCGCCGGTGGCGGTGCGCAGCTCCGCGTCGGCCTCGAAGAGCCCGGCCAGTTCGGGCTTGAAGGGCAGCAAGGTCGGCACATGTTCGTGGAAGCGGGTGTCCACCGCGAGAACGGCGACGGCAGGGGCGGCCGCCGTCTTGGACTTGTTGCCCTCGTCCATGTGCTCGACCAGCTGGGTTCGGCCCGCACCCTGGCCGACGAAGAGCACTCGCAACGGCTGGGTGTTCGCCGCGGTGGGCGCCCACCGGGCGAGCTCCCAGATCTGCGTCAGCTCCGCGTCGGTGACGGGGGTATCGGTGAAGGTGTTCGCGGTCCGTGCCGCGGTGAACAAGGTCGCGCGCGCGGCGGGGTCGAGGGCCGGCAGGGCGGGTGTGGTCGGTTCGGTGGTGAGTTCGGTCATCGGCGGGCCTTTCCAGCAAACAAGTCTTGAACAACAGTTAAGAGCATCTCATGACTGATGGTCAAGAGGTGGTGTCGACCCGTCGAACGCCGACGGTCCGACGCACCCGATCACTTGGCGGGGGCTGTCGGTCAGTTCCGCCCGCCGCCACCGCTACCGCGCAGTGACGTCGCTGGAGGTCCGATCCGGGCGCTGGGTGAACGCGGCGCGATACGCACTCGGTGTCAGTCCGGTCCGTCGCGAAAGATGTTGGCGCAGCGGGTCCGTCGTCGCGAGTCCGCTGAGGCGAGCGACCTGGTCCATCGGCAAGTCGGTCGTTTCCAGCAGCTCCTGGGCCCGGATGACGCGCTGATCTTGTTGTGATCGACGGGGATCGTTCAGTGGGTATGGACTCGGGCCGCGGTGTTGCCAGTTATGGGAACGCTAGGAGTCGGTGGGATGAGTGACTACATTGCAAATCTATAGGGGCCTCGGCGGGGCGTTCGGCGATGGTGAGCACGCCGCGGCGCTGGCCGCGGCCGTCGGGCTGGCGCGTGACTTTGGGCCGGCGCGTGGCGCGGTGGGTGCGCAGCTAGCGGGTCAGTTCGTGGCGCAGTTCGCCGCGGGCCTGGATGAACAGTGTCCGGTAGATCGTCTCGTGTGACACATAACCCATGCTGGACTGCGGGTTCGGCGCAACCAGCCCGCGATCTGCTGCGGTGACCAGCGTTGGACCAGTTTCTCGGCCACTAGCGCCGCCAACCGGGGATCGCGCGACAGTTTCGTCGGTTTCGGTCGCACTGCCCGCGCCCACGCCGCTCGATCCGCCGGCAAGGCCCGGTAGACGAAGCGACCGCCGCGTTTGGCGACCTCGCGGGAGATCGTCGAGGGCGCTCGTCCCAGGCTGCGGGCGATACTGCGCAGCGAATCCCCGGCCGCCAATCCACGTGAGATCTCTTCGCGTTCAGCCAGACTCAGATGCCGGCCGTTGCGGCGGCGCGGGACGGGCCGGACGCCTCCGCACCGTTTGAGGAGTTCGCGCACTGTTGGGGGATGTCGGCGCATCTCCCGGGCTAGGACTTTGATCGCCTGCCCGGATCGCCACCGCCGCCACACCTCCTCGACCTGAGCTTCGGTCAGCGGGGTTCTCTTCTCCGACAGCGGTCTGCTCGAGGCAATCGCGCATCACATCCCTTGTTCACCAGGACAATCCCAGTGTTGCGTCAAACATTGGATTTCCGGACGAGTACGCCTGGCGCGAACGACTTCCTGGCCTGGCTCACGAGGACGCTGTCGGCTGGTGTCAGTAGGCTCTCGAGAGCCTGCTGAATCCTTGACTAGGTGAACATCGCGACCGACCGGTTCTGGTTCCACCTAGAAGGGATGCGCTGTCAACATTCTCGACCGCCGGGTCAGCGTGAGTCCTATGCCGTCGGCCGCTGCTCGGACCGAGGCTGCATGGGTGTGGGGGTCAAATCGGTGTGATGGGCCGGCGACGCTGATCGCGGCGACCACCTCGTCCGTGTCGTGAACGGGGGCGGCTACGCATACGAGGCCGGGAGCCGATTCCTCGTATTCGTATCCAACGCCTTCGGCGGCGATGCGATCCAGTTGCTTGCGCAACGGGCCCGGCAGGATCGCTGTGCGCGGAGTGTAGCGACTGAGCGGGCCTGCCAATACCTGGTCGCGCAGCGCCGGGTCGGCGTGCGCGAGCAACACCTTGCCGATGGCGGTGCAGTGCACTGGCATACGCCCGCCGATGCGCGAGGGAGCGCTCGCTTGGCGTCGTCCGCCGATCTTCGTCAGGTAGACCACGTCCGTGCCATCGAGGACGCCCAGATGCACGGTTTCGTGGATGCGCGCGTTCAGCTCCTCCAGGAAGGGGATGGCCACCTCGAGCAGACTTCGCTCGACCGACGCGCGCATGCCCAGTTCGAACAGGTATCCGCCGAGCCGGTAGCCGGCCTGCGTTCGGTCCAGCAACCGCACCACCACCATGTCGGCGAGGATACGGTGCATCGTTCCCTTCGGAATGCCGGTCCGTCGCACGATCTCCGCCAGCGTCAGCGCGGTGTCGTCGATCGAGAACGACTCGAGCACCGCCATGATCTTGCCTAGGACGGTCGCACCGTCCACTGCGCGACCCGGCACCGCTGATGACACCGTCGACCTCCAACCATTCGGGCTTCCTGCCAACTCTATCGCTCGGCGTTCGACTCAGTGGAACGCGATGCTGGCCGACCGGATATCCCGGCGGCGACAGTGGGTGCCACTGCCAGTCCCATTCGAACGAATCCGAGAGCCCAGATGCCAACACCTTCCCGTCTTGACCGACCCGTCGTGGCCGCGGATTCCGCCACGATCGCCGCGGCGAACCTGCTGAGCGCCGCTGCGCGCTCCGGCACCCCGTGCGCTCCGGTGCGGGATCTCATCGGGGCCGACGATGTGGCCGCCGCCTACACGGTGCAGGAGCGGTTGACCGCCGAGCGCCTCGCGGCGGGCGCCACGATCGTAGGACGCAAGATCGGCTTGACGTCCCCGGCGGTACAGCGGCAGCTCGGTGTCGACCAGCCGGATTTCGGTGTGTTGTTCGATGACATGCGTTGTGAGCAGGACATTCCCGTGCCGCTGAGCAGGCTGCTGCAACCGAAGGTGGAAGCCGAGATCGCTTTCGTCCTGGCCGAGGACCTGATCGACGGACCACTCGATGAGGAGCAGGTGCGCGGCGCGGTCGACTACGCCGTGGCCGCGCTCGAGATCGTCGACAGCCGCATCGCGGGCTGGGATATCGCCTTCGGTGACACCGTCGCCGACAATGCCTCCAGCGGCTTGTTCGTGCTCGGTACTCAGCGCCGCACTCTCGATGAGTTCGAGACTGTTTCGGCGCGGATGTGGATGTCGATCGACGGCAAGTGCGTATCCACGGGGACCGGCGCCGCCTGCCTCGGTGATCCGTTGCTGGCGCTGGCGTGGCTGGCACGTACCACTCGCGATTTCGGTCAGCCCCTGCGTGCGGGCCAGATAGTTCTGTCTGGAGCGCTCGGGCCGATGGCCGCGATCGAGGCACCCGGAACCGTCACCGCGGATATCACCGATCTCGGCTCGGTGACCGTGTCCTTCGTCCAGGAGTGAAATCAATGAACGACAGCCCCGCCAAGATCGCAGTCGCGGTGATCGGGTCAGGCAATATCGGCACCGACCTGATGATCAAGGTGATCCGGCACTCGAACGTCCTGAAGATGGGCGCGATGGTCGGCATCGATCCCGACTCCGACGGTCTCGCCCGCGCGCGACGACTCGGTGTCCCGACCACGGCCGACGGTGTCGAGGGCCTGCTGAAGCTGCCGAACTTCGACGAGATCGACGTGGTGTTCGACGCGACCTCCGCCAAGGCCCACGCCGCTCACGCCGCGGTGCTCGAACCGCTGGGTAAGTACCTGATCGACCTGACACCTGCCGCGCTGGGCCCGTTCGTGGTGCCGGCGGTGAACCTGGACGAACATCGCGACTCCCGCAACGTCAACATGGTCACTTGCGGCGGGCAGGCCACCATCCCGATCGTCGCGGCGATCTCCCGGGTCGCCCCGGTCGCCTACGCCGAGATCGTCGCTTCCATTGCGTCGAAATCCGCCGGGCCCGGTACCCGCGCGAACATCGACGAATTCACCGAGACCACCGCGCACGCGATCGAAACGGTCGGTGGCGCCCAACGGGGCAAGGCCATCATCATCCTCAATCCCGCGGACCCGCCGCTGATCATGCGCGATACCGTGCTATGCCTGATCGCAGCGCCCGATACCGGTACGCACCAGGCGATTCGCGAATCGGTGGAACAGATGGTCGCGCAGGTGGCCACCTACGTGCCCGGCTACCGCCTCAAGCAACGAGTTCAGATCAGCGCCGTCCCGCAGGATCAACCGGTGCGTACCCTGCTCGGCCTAGACACCGCAGCCGCGCCCACCCATCAGGTGACGGTCTTCCTCGAAATCGAAGGAGCCGCCCACTATCTCCCGGCCTACGCGGGCAACCTCGACATCATGACCTCAGCGGCGGTGCGCTACGCCGAATCCATCGCCGACACGATCACCGCACCGGCAGGACAGGAAGCGCTCCGATGACGAACCAGCTGTTCATCCAAGACGTCACACTCCGCGACGGCATGCACGCGGTGCGCCATCGCATCACGCCCGACGACGTCGGCAGGATCGTGGCCGCGCTCGACGCGGCGGGTGTCGACGGCATCGAAGTCGCCCACGGCGACGGTCTGGCCGGAGGCAGCTTGAACTACGGCCCAGGGAGCAACACCGACTGGGAATGGATCGAGGCCGCCGCCGACAATCTCACGAACGCCCGGCTGACCACGCTGCTGCTGCCCGGCATCGGCACCATCGCAGAACTGAAACACGCCTACCGGCTCGGCGTCCGGTCGGTGCGCGTGGCCACTCACTGCACTGAAGCCGATGTCTCGTCCCAGCACATCGCCACCGCACGGGAACTCGGCATGGACGTCTCCGGATTCCTGATGATGTCGCACATGGCCGAACCGGCTCGCCTCGCCGAACAAGCGAAACTGATGGAATCGTATGGGGCACAGTGCGTTTACGTCACCGATTCCGGTGGCCGGCTGACCATGAACGGTGTCCGCGACCGGGTCCGCGCCTACCGCGATGCGCTCGACCCGGGCACCGAGATCGGCATCCACGCGCACGAGAACCTTTCGCTGTCGGTGGCCAATTCCGTGGCGGCGGTCGAAGAAGGAGTCACCCGAGTCGACGCCTCGCTCGCCGGACACGGCGCGGGTGCGGGCAACTGCCCGATCGAACCTTTCATCGCCGTGGCCGACCTATCCGGCTGGCACCACAACTGCGATCTGTTCGCCCTGCAAGACGCCGCCGACGACCTGGTGCGGCCGCTGCAGGATCGCCCGGTGCGCGTGGACCGCGAAACCCTCACGCTCGGTTACGCCGGGGTCTACTCGTCCTTTCTGCGCCATGCCGAAACGGCTTCGCGGCGCTACGGCATCGACGTGCGCACGATCCTGCTCGAGGTGGGACGCCGCGGGCTGGTCGGCGGGCAAGAAGATCTCATCATCGACATCACCCTTGACCTGCTCAGCGACTCCACTGGCGTGACATCGTAGTCTTCCTTGCAAGGGTTTCGATGGCTCGCTGGGCAAGGCTGTCTTGTGAGCGCTGGTCGGGTGGATTCACGGTGACTGCGGTGTTGGGGCGCGGGTGGTGGCATCGGTAGTCGGCCGTGGTTGCCGGGGTGGTCGCAGGGTGTGTCCGTGGGACTCCGAGCTGACCCGCGAAGTGCAGCCGTAGACCGCCCCGGCTCTGGCCGACGTGAGGTGCCGTCGGCCGCAGCCCATCGGGTCGCCGTGGTCGAAGTGATGCCGACCCGGACGAGCTTGCGGCTGCGCAGCTCGTGTCCCTTGGAGGTCGGGCATCGACCAGATTCCAGATCCCACTGCCAGCCGTGCAAATTGCAGGTAGGCGTAGCGCCCTGTCGCCTGCCAGGCTGAAGGGGCCACCGGTGCGGGTGCACGCGGTGCTGCGCCGGCGAGGCATCACGATGGGCCGCAAGCGCGTGGAGCGGCTGATGCGACGGGCCGGGTTGCAGGGCGCGTTCCTGCGCCGCAAGTGTCGAGCGGGACTTCACCGCGGACGCACCCAACAGACTGTGGGTTGTCGATGCCACCCGGATCCCTTGCGGCAGGGTGCCTTCTGGCTGGCGGCGGTGCGCGACGCGTTCTCCAATCGGATCGTCGGGTGGAAGACCTCCGACCGCTGCGACACCGATCTGGTGCTCGGCGCCCTCGAATACGCGATCTGGAGCCGCGATGTCCGCGACGGGCAGCTGATTCACCACAGCGACAGGGGCTCGACCTACACTGCCTTCCGGTTCTCTAATCGGTTGGCCGACAACGTAATCGCCCGATAGATGGGGACGGTCGGTGACAGCTATGACAACGCGGGGATGGAGAACTTCTTCTCCACCCTGAAGACTGAACTGGTCTACCGGCGGACCTAGCGCACCCGCGACGAGGCCGAGAACGCCCTGTTCGCCTATATCGATGCCTGGTACCAACTCCCAGCGCACCCAGAAGAGGCTGGGTTGGCGATCGCCGGAAGAGTTCGAAGCCGGTTACCATCAACCGGTTCCAGCCGCAACCAGATAATTCGCTCTCCGGGTAGGCGGGGGAACCTCAGCGTTCATCGTCGCGGCCTCTACCCGGGACGATCAATCGTTGGCAGCGATCGCCTCGGCCATCGGCAGTCTCGTCGCCGACAGCGACTCCGACTGACTGCTCCCGGCAGGCGCTGACGAGAGGACGATGGCGGTGCCGCTGCCAGTCCTGGCGGTGCACGGCGGAATGGTTCGGTTGCCGAATGCGCTAGGTTGCGTCCTCAAAGCAGGTTATGCGCTGACCTGCGCGGCCCGGTTTGCGCGACCGGCTAGATCGGCGAAGGCGTCGCGTAGCGATTGCGGTGCCACCACCTCGATCTCGGTATCGAAGCGCGCCAGCGTCGCAGCGAGCGCCGCCCATGACCACGAACCGATCAGCAGTCTGGTTCGAGCTTGGTCGAGCGCCTCGACGACTGCATTGCCGGCGAACGGAACAACTTGCGGGGCAGGTAGATGGAGGATCACCTCGCCGTTGCACGGCCAGACGTCGGCACCGGCAGAGCCTTTGAAGCGGGCGGAGAGGAAGGCCGCGACATCGCCGCCTGGGAGTTGCCGGGGTGAGAAGCGTGGGCCGTTGGGGATGCGGAGGGTCATTCTGTCCGCGCGGTAGGTCCGCCAGTCGGCGCGCTCGGGGTCCCAGCCGATCAGGTACCAGCGCCCGTTCCGGACTATGAGGTGGTGGGGCTGTATCCGGCGGGGCGGGCGTGGATCGACCGCGTCGGAGGGGGTCGCCCCCTGGTAGTCGAACCGCACTTCCTCCGCGGAACGAATCGCGATACTCAGATCCACCAGGATCTGAGTATCGACTTGGACGTCGGCCCCGGCCGCGGCGATCTCGAGCGCATCGACTCGCTGCCGTAATCGGGAAGGCAGGACCTGTCGCACGGTCGCGAGGGCTCGCGCGGCGTTTTCTTCGATTCCCGCCCCGGTCCCCACCGCGATCCGCAATGCCACGGCGAGCGCGACGGCCTGCTCGTCGTCGAACAACAGCGGCGGGAGCTCATTGCCCGCCTCCAGCCGGTAGCCGCCCTCAGGGCCCTTGATCGTCTGAATGGGATAGCCGAGTTCGCGCAGGCGATCGACGTCGCGGCGCACTGTGCGTCCACTGACGTCGAGCCGCTCGGCGAGCAGACCCCCTGGCCAGTCCCTGCGGACCTGTAGCAAAGACAGCAGCGAGAGCAGGCGGCGAGAGGTCGCCGTCGAGGTCGATATCGGCATGGTTTCCAGGTTGCCACGAGTAGAGGACAATCCCTGTCCGCTACCGGTGACAGTGTGGGAATTCGTCGCCCACCGGCGGCGAAAACCACTCGAAGGGACACCAATCACCATGACGCTCAACGCTGTTGCCCACCTGAACTTCCGCGGTCAGGCCCGCGCGGCCCTGGAGTTCTACCAGTCGGTGTTCGGGGGCCAGCTCACTCTCGCCACCTACGGAGACTTCGGGATGCCGACCGAACTTCCCGACGCCACCAAAGTGGTGTTCGGCCAGATCGTCGCCGACAACGGGTTCCGAGTCATGGCCTATGACGTGCCCGGCCAGGACACCCCCGCGACGCCAGCTGCGCCCACCACCCGCCGCGAAAACGGCACCACCATCACCGAGGAACGGTTCTTCCTTTCGGTGCGCGGTGAAACCCTCGAGGAGGTCGGCGCACTGTGGGAACGCCTCGCCGAAGGCGCGACGATCATCGAGGCATTCGGCCCAGCTCGATGGGCGCCCGCTTTCGGGATGCTCAGTGATCGCTTCGGCGTCACCTGGATCCTCGACGTCGCAGCCGAATACGTCCCGGCCTAACGCTCTCTTCGGGGTGCGACCAGACCCGGTCGCACCCCGAAGGTCCAGGTCGCGAACAACCACACAGGAGACACCGCATGCGCACTCGCCCCCTCGGCCGCACCGGAATTCAGGTGAGCCCCTACGCATTGGGCACGATGAAGTTCGGGCGATTCGGCAACCCCGACCATGACGAGTGCGCACGCATCGTCCATCGGGCCCTCGACAGCGGCATCAACGTCATCGATACTGCCGACGTCTACGGCGGTGGTGACGGCGAGACCGAACAGATCGTCGGGAAGGCACTTCGCGGCCGTCGTGACGACGTCGTTCTCGCCACCAAGTTCAACGGTGCGATGGGCCCCGGACCCAACCATCGGGGCAACTCCCGCCGGTGGATCGTCTCGGCCGTCGAAGCGTCGCTGCGTCGGCTCGGTGTCGACCACATCGACCTCTACCAAATGCACCACCCCGACTCCGGCACGGACATCGAGGAAACCCTGAGCGCGCTGACCGATCTGTTGCGCGCAGGTAAGGTTCGGGCCATCGGACACTCCAACCTCCCGGCCTCGGGCATCGTTGAAGGCCAATGGGTTTCGGAACGTCGTGGCCTGGCCAAGTTCCGTACCGAACAGCCGCACTACTCGATCCTCGATCGAAGTGCCGAGCGCGAGATCTTCCCGATCTGTCAGCGCTATGGGTTGGGGACCTTGGTCTGGAGTCCGCTGTCGATGGGACTGCTCACCGGTCGCTACCGCAAGAGTGGCGGAGAGCGGGCATCGGCGGCCCTGATGCGCTGGGTGCCACAACATATGAGCGACGAACGAAAGCTCGACGCTGTCGAAGCGCTCATTCCCCTCGCTGAACAGAGCGGACTGCCGCTGACTCACCTCGCACTCGCGTTCGTCATCGCCCACCCTGCGGTCACCACGGCGATCATCGGACCGCGCACTGTCGAGCAGTTGGACGACCTACTCGCGGGAACCGGCACGCCCCTGGCCGACGACCTGTTGGACCGCATAGATGAGATCGTGCCGCCCGGAACCGACACCGGACCGATCGATGTGGCATATGTACCGCCAGACCTCCAGCAGCCGAGCCTGCGCCGTCGTACTGCCGAAGACCGTGGCGCCGCGTGATCGGCAGCGCGGGTCTTCGGTGGGATGCGCTGCGAGCAGCCGCGGCAGGTGGCGCACCGGAATCGTATGCCCGCAGCGATTTGTCGCGGGAAATCCGGCGGCGCGGATGCGGCGCTCGGAGCCCGCTATCCGGTTGGTCCCGGAATCGTCAGCGCCGCATGGGCGACCAGCTCGTCGGTGCGGGAGGTGTCCTTGAGGTCCACGCCGGATCTGCCCAGCCGCCGTGCGCCGGAGATCAAGCTGGACGCCACCTTCGCCGCTTGCTGGTAGCCGAGGCCTTCGGGCGGATGGATATTGGAGATGCAGTTGCGGTCGGCGTCGGTGCGCCCCGGTTTCGGTAGGTGGGTGAGGTAGATGCCGAGGCTGTCGGCCACCGAGAGTCCGGGGCGTTCGCCGATGAGAACGATCAGGGTCTGGACGCCCAGTGCGGCGGCGATGTGATCGCCCAGCGCTACCCGGGCTTGGGTGGCGATTACCGGTGGCGCAATGGAATACGTGTCGGCGAGTTCCGTCGCGAGGGCGGCCAGTAGGGGTGCGCCGTGGTCCATGAGGGCGCGGGGGGAGAGTCCGTCGCCGAGTACGAAGCCGAGATCGGCCCCGGTCCGGGGGACGGCGGTCAGGTCGGCGGGGAGCCGGCCGAGGTCGGGGCGGCGCAAATATTCGGGTCGGCTGGTGGCCCGGCTGCGAACGGTCACGGGGGTGCCGAGACCGACCGCTTCGACGCGAGTCGCCAATGCCGACACGTCGAGTGGCAGGTGTACCGCGTCGCGGGCCGCGGCGTGCGCGGCGCGGAATTCGAGCACACTCGTGGTGGGCAGTGCGTCGCCTGCGCGGCCGAGGCCGATCCTTGATTGGGTACTCGAGCGCAGGCTGTTCCAGAAGTCCTCTGGCACTCGAGCTCTCCGGTCGATGCTCATAGAGCTCCCGTCAATTCGCGCAGCGGGGAGGAGGTGATCTCCACCGGCAGGATCCGGCCCGCCGCGTCGGCCATGCCAAGTCCTTGCAGCCATGTCTCGAATTCCGGTGCGGCGCGCAGGCCGAGGACGCGGCGGGCGTAGAGGGCGTCGTGGAAGCTGAGGCTCTGGTAGCCGAGCATGACGTCGTCGGCGCCGGGGACTGCGATCACGAATGCGGCTCCGGCCGCTCCGAGGAGGGTGAGCAGGGTGTCCATATCGTCTTGGTCGGCTTCGGCGTGGTTGGTGTAGCAGACGTCCACGCCCATGGGCAGGCCGAGTAGTTTGCCGCAGAAGTGGTCTTCGAGGCCCGCGCGGATGATCTGTTTGCCGTCGTAGAGGTATTCGGGGCCGATGAAGCCGACGACGGTGTTGACCAGTAGCGGGTCCAGGTCGCGGGCTACCGCGTAGGCGCGGGCTTCCAGGGTTTGCTGATCGACCGGTTTGCCGCCGGTGCCCAGGTGCGCGCCCGCCGAGAGCGCGGAGCCTTGACCGGTTTCGAGGTACATCACATTGTTGCCGACGGTGCCGCGCCCGAGTGATCGGCCCGCTTCGTTGCCCTCGCGTAGCAGTGAGATATTCACGCCGAACCCGGCATTGGCGCCCTCGGTGCCCGCGATGGATTGGAACACCAGGTCCACCGGAACGCCCGCCTCGATCAGTCCGATGGTGGTGGTGACGTGGGAGAGCACACAGGACTGGGTGGGGATATCGAAGCGCAGCCGGATCTCGTCCAGTAGGTGCAGCAGATCCGCGGTGGCCTGTGGTGAGTCGGTGGCCGGGTTGATGCCGATCACCGCGTCGCCGCAGCCGAGCAGCAGCCCGTCGAGGGTCGCCGCGGCGATACCGCGGGGGTCGTCGGTGGGGTGGTTGGGTTGCAGCCGGGTGCCCAAGCGTCCGGGCAGCCCGATCGTCGTGCGGAAGCCAGCGGTCACCACGGCGGCACGTGCGACCGCGATGAGATCCTGATTGCGCATGATCTTGCTGACTGCCGCCACCATTTCCGGTGTCAGCCCGGGCGACACCGCACGCAGCTGTGCGGCGGCATCGTCGCGCGCCGCTGTTTCCATCAGCCAGTCCCGCAGCCCACCGACGGTGAGATGCGAGATGGCTTGGAAGGCAACGCGATCGTGCGAATCGATGATCAGACGGGTGACCTCGTCGTCCTCGTAGGGCACCAGCAGTTCCCGGAGGAACCATTCGAGCGGTACTTCGGCGAGCGCCCACTGCGCGGCCGCCCGCTCGGCGTCGGAGGCCGCCGCGCATCCGGCCAGTTCGTCGCCACCGCGCCGCGGCGTCGCCTTGGCCATCAGTTCGACGAGGCCGTCGAAGGTGTAGTTGGTGCCGCCGATCTGCTGGTGGTAGACGGTCATTCGAGCTCCTCTTCCGCCTTGGCCAGGGCGGCGAATTCCTCGTCGGGCGAGTTGGCGACCAGATGATGGCGGCTGTAGAGGCCGAAGTACGCCATGAACCCGGCGAAGGCGACCAGGGTCCAGGTCGCGGCCGTGCGGTCGACGAGGAAGGTGGCGATGACCGCGGCGCAGGCGATGACGAGGGCGAAGGCCGTGGTGAGGATTCCGCCCGGAGTGCGATAGGGCCTCGGCATCTGCGGCTCGCGGACGCGTAGCACGATGTGGCTGATCATCATGAGCACGTAGCTGAGGGCTGCGCCGAAGACCGCCATATTCAGGAGCATCGCGCCCTCGCCGGTCAGCGAGAGTGCGAATCCGATGACACCCGGGACGATCAGCGCGAGCATCGGCGCCTTGCGAGCGTTGGTGACCGACAGACTCGTCGGCAAGTATCCGGCCCGAGACAGGGCGAATGTCTGCCGCGAGTAGGCGTAGACGATCGAGAAGAAGCTCGCGACCAATCCGGCCAGACCGATGTAGTTGACGAGTTTGGCGGCGCTCGAATCACCGAGCGCTTCGACCAGCGGGTTGCCGGAGGTCGAAATCGCCTGGGCGCCGAGCGCACCGGTTCCCAGGAACAGCACCGCAGCGCCGGTGACGATCAGCACCAGCATGCTGATGATGATCCCCTTGGGCACGTTCTTCTCCGGTTCCCGCGCTTCTTCGGCGGCCAGCGGCACGCCTTCCACCGCAAGGAAGAACCAGATCGCGAACGGCACCGCGGCCCAGATCCCGAAGTACCCGAACGGCAGGAACGACGAACTGCCCACGGCCGCAGGGTCGGCCGGGATATCGGTCAGCTTTCCGGCGTCGAACGAATCCCACGCCGAAACAGCGAAGACGACCAACCCGACCAACGCGATGACGGTGATGACGAACATCGCCTTGAGCGCTTCGCCGGCCCCGGTGAGATGAATGCCGATGAACAGCGCGTAGACGGCGAGATAGACCCACCAGCCGTCGGTGATGCCGAACAGATGCAGCGATTCGACATACGCGCCGATGAACGTCGCGATGGCGGCGGGGGCGATGGCGTACTCGATGAGAACGGCCGCGCCGGTCGCGAATCCGCCCCAGGGGCCGAGTGCGCGCCGGGCGAAGGTATAACCACCGCCCGCCGCGGGCAGCGCCGAGGACATCTCGGCCATGCCGAGCACCATCGCGAGATACATTCCCGCGATCACTACGGTGGCGATGAGCAGTCCGCCGAAACCACCCTGCGCCAAGCCGTTGTTCCACCCGGCGTAGTCACCGGAGATCACATAGCTGACGCCGAGACCGGCGAGGAGTAGCCACCCCGCGGACCCCGACTTCAGGGTTCGCTTCGCGAGGTACGCGTCGTCCTCGTTGTGGAAGTCCTCGTGTGCGGACTTGTCGGTGGGGATCGCCATCGCGACCTCCTTCTAGCTGAATGAATTACATAAAGTTCTGAGATGTCCCGCGACCGGGGACAGGGCAGGCATCGGCCGCCTCGGCGACGACCTGCGGTTCGGTGGAAACAGCGGGACGCTCGCCGCGCGCCCAGCCTTCGCCGGTCACGACCTCGGCCGTGGCCAGCGCCGCGAGTTCGGCATGGCCGAAAACCCTTCCGCGACTGAGGAACCGCCACCCCCCGGGCGATTCCAGACTGAAGCCGGAGCCGCGTCCGGGCACGACGTCGAGTACGAGCTGGGTGTGCTGCCACGCGGCGAACTGCGGACCCGAGATCCACACCGGCGCGATATCTCCCGGCTCGGGAGCGGATGCGGGTTGCTCGCCGACCCGCAACCGCAGGTCGAGCAGTCCGAGCAGCACGTCGTGATCACCGATCACGAATTCGCCCGCGGGGTAACACATCGGGGCCGAACCGTCACAACAGCCGCCGGACTGGTGCAGCATCAGCGGCCCGTGCAGACCACGGAGGCGACGGAGCAGATCCATCGCCGCCGTGGTAGCACGCACTCGCCGGGGGAGCGCCGGGGTGGCGTCGACCATCAGAAGAAGCCTTGCGCCTTCGACGCGTAGCCGACCAGCAGGTTCTTCGTCTGCTGGTAGTGGTCGAGCATCATGTGGTGGTTCTCGCGGCCGATCCCGGACTGCTTGTAGCCGCCGAACGCGGCGTGCGCGGGGTACTGGTGGTAGGTGTTGGTCCACACCCGCCCGGCCTGAATGTCACGGCCGGCCCGGTAGGCCACCGCGCCGTCGCGCGACCACACGCCCGCGCCGAGTCCGTAGAGAGTGTCGTTGGCGATCTTGATGGCGTCGTCGTAGTCCGCGAACGAGGTCACCGAGACGACGGGTCCGAAGATCTCCTCCTGGAAGATCCGCATGGCGTTGTTCCCCGCGAAGACGGTCGGCTGCACGTAGTAGCCGCCGGACAGGTCGCCGCCGAGGTCGGCACGCTCACCACCGGTGAGCAGCGTGGCGCCCTCACCCTTGCCGATCTCGATGTAGGACAGGATCTTCTCGAGCTGGTCGTTGCTGGCCTGCGCGCCGATCATGGTCTCGGTATCGAGCGGGTCGCCCTGCCGCACGGCCTTGGTGCGCACCACGGCCGCGGCCAGGAAGTCGTCGTAGATATCGGCCTGGATGAGCGCGCGCGACGGGCAGGTGCAGACCTCGCCCTGATTGAGCGCGAACATGGTGAAGCCTTCGAGCGCCTTGTCCTGGTAGTCGTCATTCGCGGCGAGTACATCGGAGAAGAAGATGTTGGGGCTCTTGCCGCCGAGTTCCAGGGTGACCGGAATCAGGTTCTGGGAGGCGTACTGCATGATCAGGCGGCCGGTGGTGGTCTCGCCGGTGAACGCGATCTTCCTGATCCGCGGGCTCGACGCGAGCGGCTTGCCCGCCTCGACGCCGAAGCCGTTGACGATATTGACCACACCGGGCGGCAGCAGATCGCCGATGAGGCTGATCAGGAACAGGATCGAAGCGGGGGTCTGTTCGGCGGGCTTGAGAACGACGGCATTGCCGGCGGCAAGGGCGGGCGCGAGCTTCCAGGTGGCCATCAGAATCGGGAAGTTCCACGGAATGATCTGGCCGACCACGCCGAGCGGCTCATGGAAATGGTAGGCGACGGTATCGGCATTGATCTCCGACAGCGAGCCCTCCTGGGCGCGGATGGCGCCGGCGAAGTAGCGGAAGTGGTCGATCGCGAGCGGGATGTCGGCGGCCAGTGTCTCGCGGATCGGCTTGCCGTTGTCCCAGGTCTCCGCGAGGGCGATCGCGTCGAGGTGCTCCTCCATGCGGTCCGCGATCTTGTTGAGGATGACGGCTCGCTCGGCGACCGAGGTCTTGCCCCAGGCCGGCGCGGCGGCGTGGGCGGCGTCGAGGGCGAGTTCGATGTCCTCCGCGGTGCCGCGCGCGACCTCGCAGAACGGCTGACCCGTGATCGGTGTGGGATTTTCGAAGTACTGGCCCTTGACGGGCGCCACCCATTCGCCGCCGATCCAGTTGTCGTATCGGGCCTGGAACGACATCGCTGCATCGGGTGTTCCGGGGCGGGCGAAGACGGTCATCGAATGCTCCTCGTTCTGCTGACATTTCTGCATCGGGTGTGATCCGGAACACTAGGAGCGTTCATGTTGCACGACAGTTGCAAGTAACTGGTCAGATGCCCAGTTTCCGATCGAGAAGCCTCAGCTGCGTTTCGACCTGGGCATACATCGAAGACTGCCGGTCGAGGGAGGCGAGGTACGCGGTCCATGCCGCGATGTCTTCGCGCCCGTCGACCGAACTGGTCCAGCGGGCGAGCAGCCGACGGTCGCCCGCCCTCAGAAGTGCGGCGCGCAGGCGGCCGCGCAACTCGGCGCGGAGTTCATCGATGCCGGGTGCGAGCGAACGCGGCAGGATCGGACCCGGATAGGCGCGCAACGCCGCCGCCGTATCGCCGCGGGCGAGCGCGCGGCGAACCTCGTCCACATCGGTGTCGAGGTCCATCAGCAGTCGGTACGGGCGGGAGCCAAGGCCGTTGGCGCCCAACATTTTTCGAACCCTGGACAGCTCTGCTCGTATCGTCACCGGATCCAGCTCGGATTCGTCGAGCAGCATGGCGAGGTGGTCGGCGCTCAGGCCCTCCGGGTGGTCGGCCAGCAGCAGCAGGATCTCGGCATGTCGCTGCGACAGCCGGATTCGCTCGCCGTCGCGGGTCAGGGTCGGTCGGTTCGAGCCGAGCACCTGTAGACGCGGGGTCGTGGGATCGAGTGGTTCGGGCGAGTTGAGCAGGTGTAGTCGCAGCTCGGACTCCGCGGCCAGCACCGTCGCCCGGATCAGTGACAACGCCTCCATCGCGGCGACTCGTGGACCGCCGGTGATGTCGATGGCGCCGATGATCCGGCCGCTGAGCGGATCATGTACGGGGGCGGCGGAGCAGCTCCAGTCGTGCACCACGCGGCTGAAGTGTTCGGCTCCGAAGATCTGCACGTGGTGATCGAGGGCGAGTGCGGTGCCCGGCGCGTTGGTGCCGACCCGGTCCTCGCTCCAGTCCGCGCCCTCGACGAAGTTCATCGCCAGGGCCCGGTCCTTGGCCTTCGAATCGCCCTCGATCCAGAGCAAACGTCCCTGGGCATCGCTGATCGCGACGAGCAGTCCGGCCTCGGCGGCGTCTTCGACCAGCAATTTCCGGACCACCGGACGGATCAGCGCCGTCGGATGTCCGGCCCGGTACCGCTGCAGTTCCAGACCGTCGAGATCCACCGCATCGCCGAAGCCGTCCGGGTTGACGCCGTTGCTGCGGCTGCGCCGCCAAGAATCGAGGACCACCGGGCGCACCGAGTCGCCGTCGGGGCGCAGCGTCGGCAGGCGGTCGACACCTTCGAGAAAGGAGTGGTGCGCGGACGATATCCTCCGCGCCAACTGTGTGACATCGTCATCCGGTCGAACGGCGACCCAGGGGTTGGCGTGCGCTGCTGTGCTCAATCGGGTTCCTTCGTGTTTGCTCGGCAACTACTGTAACGCCGGTCACATGTCGTCTCATGCAAGGGTGAGGAAGATCGGCTGTTGAGCCAGGCGTCGGCGATGTCGGGGCGGGACCGGCCCGCCGCGACCGCCACGGCGTAGGCGTGGACGAAATCGACTGCGTCACCGGACCCGACACCGGCCGCATGGGCGGCTCCCCGCCGGGCCCAGATACGACGACCCATGGAATCCGCCGATACTCAGGCATCATCCAGCGATGGCGAATTACGTTCAGCTCGGTGCGATTCGGACCTGGTACGACGAGATCGGTGCCGGTGAGCCGGTGCTGCTGCTGCACGGCGGGTTCGTGGACTCACGCTCGTTCGATCCGGCCGTGGCAGGTCTGGCCGAGCACTTCCACGTGTACCGGATGGACCGGCGCGGCCATGGGCGAACGCCGGATGTCGAAGGCCCGATCTCCTACGAGCTGATGGCGCAGGACACCATTGCCTTCCTGGACACAGTCGTCGGCGGATCCGCGCACCTGGTCGGCTACAGCGACGGCGCGATCGTCGCACTGCTGGTGGCGATTCAGCGCCCCGATCTGGTGGGAAAACTGGTGTCGATCAGCGGAAATTTCCATCGCGACGGCCTGCTACCTGGCGTGCTCGACAGCTTCGCGGACGAGGAGCCGCTGCAGCGTCTCGCCGCCCGGTACGGCGAGGTCTCGCCGGACGGCGAAGCCCACTTCGGTGTCATCGCCGAGAAGCTGCAGCGCATGGCGCGCGCGGAGCCGAATCTGACGGTCGAGGACCTGTCGGTCATCGCGAGCCGCACCCTCGTCATCGTCGCGGACGACGATGCGATGAGCCTCGAACACACCATCGCGCTCTACCGCGCGATCCCGAACTCCGAGCTCGCTGTCGTGCCCGGCGCTTCGCACCTGTTGGTCGTGGAGAAGCCCACCGAGGTTTACCGCTTGGTCGGCGCATTCCTCACCTCCGAGCCGCCGCGGACGTGGCAGCCGATCCGCCGAGCGTGATCCGAGCCGAACCATCTTGTCGAACGATTACAGTGCGTCAAGAGGAGTGCCGGGCCGCCTCCTTCATCCAGTCGCCGACCACTTCGATTTCCTCGCCCGCAAATTCGAACCCGGCTTGCTCAGCAGATGCGAGATGGACGTGCCAGTTGGCGGCGGTGATGATCTCGCGGTCGCAACAGCGGTCTCGCAGATAGCTGAGCGCCTTCTTCTCTTGTCGACTCCTCCGCTGGATCACCGACTTACAAACTCCTCCCGTCCCAGCATCCTGCTCGACGCGCTCACCGGCTGACCGGACTCGAATCCGGCTGTGACGGTTCGGGGAAGAACCGGGCGATGGCCGGGTGCAGGCGGGTGGTCTCGAAGTCGTCGACGGGCAGCGCGAGTTGCTCGAGGACCAGGCCGTTGACGAGGGTGAGCAGGTCCGCGGCGTCGGCTTCGGGGTTCGGTGATCCGGCGCCGCGGAGTTCGGCGGCGAAGGCCGCTCGTTGCGTGGCTCCCCATTCGTCGAGGCTGGCCCGCAGGTGGGGGCGGCGCGCGACTTCGAGGAAGAACTCGTAGCGAGCGATGCCGGACTCGCGGTCGCTGGCCAGAGTGCCAGTGACGTACTCGGCGAGCCGCGTAATACGTTGCGGGACAGCAACATCCGGCAGCTGATCGAACAGTGTGCGCACCTCCTCGACTTGCCGGGCGGCCAATTGCCGCAACGCTTCGTCGAGCAACTGGTCGAGGGTGCCGAAGTAGTACCGGGCGATTCCGTGTGTCGTTCCCGCCTCCGCCGCCACGGCCCGGTGGGTCACGGCGCGTGCGCCTTCGCGGGCCAGTAGCCGGATCGCGGCCTCCAGCAGGGCCTCGCGGCGGGCGGCTCCCCGGGCCATCCGCGGCTCACGCACGGGTGTCGTCATGGCGCTCATCGTACCGGCGTCCAGAAACTCAAAAACTTCTCCATTTGGAGAAAACCTGAGGTACGGTGTGCGCACAGGACACAACGGTCGTTAGTGGAGGACAACGATGACCAACACGATCATCACCGGCGGGCGGGTGCTGACGCTCGCCTCGGACACACCCGAAGCGGAGGCGCTGGTGCTATCCGGCGGACGCGTGCTGGCGGCGGGGGACCGGGACGACATGCTCGCGGCGGCCGGGCCGGATGCCAGGCATGTCGACGCCGAGGGCGGTGTCGTGCTGCCGGGACTGATCGATACCCATCCGCACGTCATGCACTTCGGGATGCTGGCGGGCGGGCTCGTCGATTTGACCGATGCCGTCGATCACGCGGACATCGTGGCGCGGATCCGGGCACGGGCCGCGCATACGCCGCCGGGGCAGTGGATCATGTGCACGCCGGTCGGCGAACCCCACTATTTCATTCGCCGCTCGGAGCGAGATCTGCTCGAGCGGCGGCTGCCGGATCGGTGGACTCTCGATGCGGCCACCGAGGCTCATCCGGTGCTGATCCAGGCGTGGGCGCCGCGCATGCCGAATGTGGTGGCGTTCAACACATCTGCTCTGCGTGCGGTCGGGCTGACCGCGTTCGTCCCCGACCGTGTCTGCGATGTCGAGATCGACAAGAACGAGGCCGGGGAGCTGACCGGGATTCTGCGTGGACCGGTGACGAATTACTACACCTACGACCCGTTCTGGGGGCAAATCCTGACCAAGCTGCCGCGTCCGAGCATGGCGGACGCCGTCGCCGGTACGACGGCGGAGATGGCGCGGTACTCGGCGCAGGGTGTGACGAGCGTGTACGAGGGGCACGCCATGGACCCGGAACACATTGCGCTGTACCGGCATCTGCGCGCGACCGACGCGTTGACCCTGCGCGTGATGGCGACACTGGATGCCGAGTCGGTCATCTTCTACCCGTTCGACCCGCTTCCCTACGCCGAGTTCGCCGACCGGTTGCGTCGGCTCGCCGCGGAGGCATCGGATGACGGTGACGACATGCTGCGGGTCGACGGGCTCACCTTGAGTCCGGGCGGACCGTGCTTCTCGGGATACTTCGCCACCTACGATTCGTACCTCGATCCTTTCGGCCGTCGCACGCGCGGCGTGCGGTTCCTGTCGCTGGAAAAGGAAGAGGAATTCGTAAGGTTCTGCGCCGTCAATGGAATTCGCGCGAACCTGTGCCTCGGCGCGTTCCGTGAGCACGACGACTTCCTGGACATCGCGGAACGCGTTGTGCGTGAACACGATTTCCGCGACAAGCGCTGGATTCTGCAGCATGCCATGACGATCACCCCTCGACAGGCTCGCCGCTATGCGGATCTCGGCTTCCAGGTCACCACCAGTGCGGGATTCGCGTGGGGGAAGGGCGCGATGTACGGCGAGCGGATGGGCGAGCACGTCTGGCGGGACCTGGAACCGCTGCACCGGCTCACCGAGATCGGTCTCGACCTCGGCGGCGGGTCCGACTGGGGCCCGAAGAACCCGTGGGAGCAGATCGAACTCGCGCAGACCCACCGGTTCGCGGGCAGCGGTCACCGCAACGACGGACCCGACCAGAAACTCTCCCGACTCGAAGCATTGCGCATGTGGACCACGGGCGCGGCGAAGGTGCTCGGCCGACCCGAGATCGGTTCGCTCGCACCGGGAAACCACGCCGATGTGGTAATCGTGGACCGCGATCCGCTGACCTGTCCGATCGTGGACCTTCCCGACACCAAGGTGCTGCGCACATATCTGGGCGGCTCGATCGTCCACGACAGCGGCGAACTCGCCTCGCCGTCCGCCGCGGAGACCGAGGAGGTTCGGTCGTGAACGCCGAAGCGACGAGCCGGGTGCTCGACCGGATCGACGGCCTGCGTGACGAATTGGTAGCCGCGCTCGCCGACGCCATCGCCATCCGCAGCGTGAACCCCACCTATCCGGACCAGGACTACGACGACCTGGTCGGTGGCGAATCGGAGGTTGCTGGGCTGCTGGCCGGGCTATACCGGGAGGCGGGCGCGGAGACCGAGCTGTTCGGCGAAGCGCCGGGTCGGGACAATGTCGTCGGGGTGCTGCGGGGCAGCGGTGGCGGACGGTCGCTGATCTTCAACGGTCATGTCGACGTCGTTCCCGCCGATGACCCCGCGCAGTGGACACACCCGCCGTTCACCGCCTACGTCGACGGCACCCACGTGTGGGGCCGTGGCTCAGTGGACATGAAGGGCGGACTGATCGCACAAGCGTTCGCCGCCAAGGCCTTACGGCAGGCGGGGGTGCGGCTGCGCGGTGACCTCGTCCTGCAAGGCGTCGCGGGGGAAGAGAACCTCGAACATCACATGGGGACCTCCGCCGTCTTGGAGCGGGGCTTCACCGCCGAAGGGGCGATCATCGCCGAGCCCACCGGCGCGCTCTCCCCGTTGACCGTCATGCCCGCCACTCCCGGCGTGCTGATCATGCGCATCAGCGTGACCGGGCGTTCGGCGCACGCGGCCATGCGTGCGCGGATGCGTGCCGAGCCCGCCGACGACCCCGTCGCCGCCAGCGCGATCGATGCGGCACTGCGGATCCACGACGCGCTGCGCCGGTTGGAGGACGAATGGGTCGAGGGACGGGTCGATCCGCTGTTCGAAAAAGGCCAATTCACTATAGGTCTCGACGTGATCGACGGCGGGGCGCGCGGCAGCCGCAATGTCGCCTTCATTCCCGACGAGACCACCCTCGACTACGCGATCTTCTACCCGCCGGCGGCGCAGCTGTCGGAAATCCAGTCCGAGATCGTGCAGACCGTGGCCGGTGTCGCGAAGCGGGACCCGTGGCTGCGAGCCAATCCGCCGCGCATCGACTGGCCCATGCACTATCCGGGCGGGCGAACCGACCGGGACCATCCGTTCACCCGGATGGTGTGCCTCGCGCGGGAGAGGGCCACCCTCGACACCCCGTTCGCCGGTGCACCCGATGTACGGCCGTTCCCCTCGGCGACCGATCTCACCTGGTTCACCGCCGCGGGAATCCCGGCCGTCGGACTGGGGCCAGGTGCCCTCACCATGGCTCATTCCGTCGACGAGCGGTGCGCGATCGACGAATTGGTATGTGCCGCACGCACATACGCGGTCGCCGCTATCGAATGGTGTGGCGCGGAATGACCGGCGGACCGGCCTGGACTGCCGCGGCCTGCTGGCCGCGGCTCGAGCAAGCGGCGGGTCTCGCACGGGAACCCTTGGTGCGGGGGAGAGCGACCAACAGTCGACACCGCAGCGACGGCAGTAAAGCCCGCTCGCCCGCTCGGGCCGGAATGCAGCGCATTTCCGGCATTGGGATGAGTCCGAACTAGTGCCGCGTCCACAAAGGTCGGACATGCAATCCGACCGAAGGTCACCGTCGGTCGGCCCACCGCGATCAAGGTCACCCTCGGTCGGTTCACCGGGGCACGCGGGATCCGATCACGCGTCCCCGGCCCTGGGACGTGCGGTGATGTGCTTCGGCAGGCGCGCGTGAGGTTCGCACTCGATCGCCGGTGTCGGTCTGCGTTCAGTGCCCCGTCAAGCCGTGTTCACGGCGTATTTACGATGTCCGAATGATTGTTCACGACGCGCACGGCAGTTCGACCTCACCCCCGGAGCAAGTGGGAGTTGAGCGACTCCAGGAGCGTCGATTTCGGCCGTTCGTGGTGTGGGGCGGCATTGCCGCCGCGGTGCTGGTACTTGTCGCGGGTCAGCTAATCGCCGTTCACATCCACGCTCTCGGTCCACTGACCAGCCTCTTTCGCGACTATGCCGGGACACCCAAGTCGGCGACGACACCGTGGGCGGGCTTCCTGCTGGCACTGATCGGTGTCACCGTCCGGGTGCGGGTGAGCGCCCTCGCCGCCGCGGTCGCCATCGATCTGATCTTCGTGGCGGTTCGGACATTCGACGGTCGGCCGTTCACCGTCGGCAACGGACCGACCATCGTGCTGACGGCGCTGGCGGTGATCGCCGCCCTACGGTGGAGCGGTGCGCGACGGCGGACAGCACTGCACACGATCGCGCTCGGAGCGCTGCTCATCCTCGCGACGAAGGTCGGCGAAATCTGGTTGGACATCACGGCCTGGTCCTGTCCGCAGGTCCTCGACCCGTATGTGGAGCTGGCCGATCGAGCGCTCGGCAATCCGGCCTGGGTCGTCGGGCATGCGCTCGACCTGGCCGGGCCGGTACCGATCGGGGTGGTGCGCTGGGTGTACTTCGAGCTTCCGGTGGCGGCCATCGTCGTCGCCGTCTGGCAGTTGCGCGGCGTGACCACGGGTTCGTGGCCGCGGCACCACTTGGTGCGCACGTTCTTGGTACTCGGTCTCATCGGCCCGATTTTCTACGTGATCTTCCCGGTGGTGGGGCCTGTGCTCGCATTCGGACCGCAGGGGAACGGCATGGAAATCGCCGACGTCTGGCCGAATGTCGTTCCGGCGCTTCCCGCGTCGGTCGAATCGATGCCCTTCGACGGCATCACACCCCGCAACTGTATGCCCTCGCTGCATACGGCGTGGGCACTCGCGCTGTTCATCCACTCCCGACGCGGGCCGGGCTGGTTGCGCTGGGGCGGTGCTTTCTGGCTGGTGTGCACTCTCATCGCGACGCTGGGCCTCGGTGCGCACTACGGCATCGACCTCGTGGCGGGCGCCGCGCTGTGCCTGACGATCGAGTCCGCCCTGCGCGACCCCGACCGAGGCTGGGACCGTCCGCGCGTGCGGGTGGTGGCGATGGGAATCGCCACGTTCGCGGGAGTGCTGCTGTGCATCCGGTACCTCGCGATGCCGATGGCGACCTACCCGGTCCCCTTCGGCATAGCGATCCTCGGCAGTCTCACCGCACTGTCTGTCGTGTTCTACCGAACCTGGTTCGCTCCTGAAGTTCCAGAAGTCGTTGTGCGCGAGGCCGAGGAGGTCGAACTCGAGCGTCGCTGAAGCGAGCAGCCACTCGACCCCCTGACACCAGAACCACACATGAGCACCGCAAGCACATTGCGGTGGTCAAGTAGCCGAGGCGGTGATTGCGCAGGGCGGGCGCGTACTGGTCGACAGCGATGCGGCTCGGTCGGGTAGGCGGTACCCGAGACTGGTGTCAGGGCTTGATCCCGGCCAGGATCGGGTCCCAGGTACCCGGTGGGAGGCTCCGTAAGCGGCTGCCCGCCGATCGTCTGGTGTGGCTTACCGAGTCGTCGGGCGCACCGGCGCCCGGATCAGGTAGAGCTTCTCGCTCCGCCATCGGGTAGCGCAGGCTGACATGTCCGATACTGGCGCCGTATCGGCTTGCTAGCGTCCGCATTCCGGACAAGCAGGTCCTTGCTGGTTTCGCGGTCGGCCCTTACTATCCCCGCTTCGATGATCTGTGCCGCCTGACGGGGTCGACAGCGCGACGAGAACGTGCGGGTATACCTCGCCCCGCTGTGGGTATCCGCACCAGACCAGCAACTTCGGTGCATCCGAGGAGGATGGAATGAAATCCGTGGGTTTCCTGGGCCTATCGTTGGAACGGCTCCACGGCCGAGAATGAAGCCGGCGTTCGGCGCGCGTTGGACGGGTTCGCGAATTGGAAGCCGCCACCCACCACGACGGACCACCAATTCGTCGGCCGATCGCGATCAACCGAATTTCGATAGCGACGCAGCGGCGTGCCGATACTCGCTCCACGCCGCTTCTGCGGCTTTGTGAGCACAGTATTTCACGCTTCCGAGCAGTACCTGAGCAGTCGCGAACCGGGCCCGTCACCGACACCGTGAGCTGATGTGTTGGTCCACCGAGAGTGTCGGGTCAGATGTTCGTAGTCGATCGAAGTATCCCCATTGTGGTCACACAGGAGGTATGCAATGACTCGAGCAAAGACACGTGGTTCCGGCGACGCCGTTTCTCCCGATGCCCGCGCCGCCGAAGCCGCGCAGAACATCAGCGTCAGCGTCCTCACGCGCACTTTCCGCGACATCGCCCATACCGCCGCCGATAATCTCCTCGTTCGCTCGGTCACCGACGCTCGCGCTCTGGCCGAGGCCGCCCGCGGTCTGGCCGACTCAGCTCGGACGCACTCAGCGGCCGGTGAATGCGATATCGCCCGCATGGACGCGGACTTCGCCGCCGCCTTGGCCCTCGCCGCTCGCGAGACCGCTACGCGTGCCCAGAAACTGGCCGAAGCCGCCATCACCTACGAACGCCGCCTCACTGACGAGAACGCCAGCACCGCGCGGTTCGAGGAACCCCTCGGCCCTCTTGACACCTACCGGCCGCCGCTCGAGATGGGCACGTTCGATATCAATGGCGGTGCCGGCCACATCCACGACCGCTTTCGTACCGAACCCGCCTTCCCGACCTCCGTCAACGATTCGGTAAGGCGCGCTGATCTCCTGGAGGCCGTAGCGGACGACGACGCCGGCCGAAACCGCGCCGCAAAGGCCCGCGCCGCCGCGAACGCCCTCGCTGCCAGCGCCGACGATCGCGCGCGAGTCCGCAAGGAGAAGATCACGCAGATCGGACAAGACGCAGCCTCGGCTGCCGCCGAAGCGACAAGAGCCGCCGAGGACGCCGCCAAAGCCGCCAACGACTGCAGAGGCGCTGGCGGCATGAAGTGACCCTCGCCCCTCTCAGCGATTGTCCAGCCCGCCTGCGTCGAGGGGAATCCGCGCTCGATGCAGGCGCGGTGGCCAGCCGTTCGTAGCAGGTCGACGAAGCGATCTTCAACACCTGTAGGACGAGTTCGATCGGGTGATGGTTGTTCCGCTACACGAACCTGGCCCCGAGCTCCGAGGCGAAATATGCACTCGCCGAGCACACTTCGACCCGCAGCCCGTCCTCGCCCGCCGCGCACCCTGGAACACCTGCGCGAATCCTCTGCCGATTCTTCGGCGATGCCGCTACCGACAGGGGGTCCACCGCTCAGCCCTGGTGCGCGGTCAGGCGCAGGCGCGGTTGAGCTCGTCGGTGAAGGGAGTGAGGTCGGCGACCCCGTCATCGATGAGGGCGCCGGCGTAGGCGGCGATAGCATCCCGTTCGGCGCCCTGCGCTGTCTCGGCCAGGCCGCTCAGCCTGCCGGACAGCGCGGTCGCGGTCGCCTCGTCCATGCTGCCGCCGGTGGTGTCGATGGCAATGTTGATCAGCTCGATGGCTTTGGCGCAGCTCGGGGACTGGGCATGCGCGGGCGCGGCGGGCAGGGCGATCAGCGCGCCCGCAGCGATGGCGAGAGCGGCGGCGACGGACGAAGACTTGATCATGATTTCCTCTCGCAGGTGTACGAAGCGAGACCGTAGCAGAGAGGGACGACATCGTTGCTGGGACTGTTGGTCAGGCGTCCTGTGGCATGGCATCGACGTTGTCCCACAACAAGAGCGGTCGCTGATGGCGCTGGTTTCAAAGCGATTAAATGGAATTCTGTTCTTGCCGTGTGTTCGAAGGTCGATACCTGACCACTTGCGGGATCGCCCAAAATTTCTGATTACTCGGCGCCACGACTGGTGAAGTCGAAGGACCCGCCGTCGATGCCCCAGGAAATGACCCGTTCGGGGTGAATTCGGATGACCGCGCGTTCCTGGTGTTGAAACGGTGGCTCCTCGTCATCGAGCGTCTCGGCCGTGCCGCGTACCTCGATGCCGCGAATCACATAGGGCTCCAAGGAAACCTGTTGGTCGACGACGAACGACACCCGGCTGCCCGCCTCGACGTTGCGGTACTTCCGACTGGCACGCATCCGCATGCCCCCGATGTCGATCGTGCCGTCGGCGTTCACCCGATAGTTGGTCGGATTGTTCTGCACGACGCCGTCGGGCGACACCGTGGCCAGCCGACCGATCCCGGCCTCCGCGAGGAACTGCCGTTCGTTGATGGTGAAGGTCATGTCGATTACTCCTCGGTGAATTCGTTATCAGGTGTGCTCTGAGATCAGAACAGGATCAGCGCGGCGCACAGTCCGGCAATGGCAATGAACTGCAGGGTGACCCGGTACTTCAGAATGCTGTCCCACTTGTCCTGCAGCGCACGGGCATTGGCCGGAATGATGCCGCTCTGCGCAGCGGCGGTCTGCTGGGAATTGATCGGCTTGGCGATGCGGACGTAGAAGGCGAGCCAGGTGAGCAGTGCCGCCACCGTGGTCCCCGCCGCGACAGCGGCGCCGATCTGCCCGGCCAACAGCGCGATCAGCAGTGTGAGCACCGCCGTGACCACACCGCCCGCACCGACAATCGGCATGCGTTTGTCGCCGTAATAGTGACCCCATCCCGCACTGATGGTCACGGTCGCATCATCGAGCTTGCGGTATACGGACCTGGTGATCACGGCCCCGCAGACATCGGTGCCGTAGACGACGGCATTGGCGAGAACGGCGACGGCGGCAATGATCTGGCCGGTGACAGTGAGCATTTCGGCTTCCCTCTACCTCGTGTTCTAGCGACGCTAGAATTGAGAGCAACGGTAGCAGTCGTTCGCACATCTGTCTAGCGTTGCTAGATTTCAGAACGCTACCGGAGTGCGTGCTCGAATCAGCAAGCCGCACAGGGCATTCCGCCCGAGCCAGCGCTCTCACTCGCCAAGCCGGTGGTCACCGAACGCTGGCAGATCTTCGGTTGGTTCCGCTCGTGGTGCTGGGGCTCATCGCGGCCCCGGCCTCGTCGACCCGAGTTGCGGGCAGTCTGACCGCGTCGGAGTCGGCGATCGACGGCGCCTGGCAACTCTCGCGTCGATGTCGGTGAGCTGACCTGCCGCACAGTGATGCCGCCGCAGCTCACGCGGCGAGCTGGGAGCGCTGTGACAACTGGTGCACGCGCGCCGACCTATCCGCGGAGTGTCAGCTCGCTGGCCCGTCCGTGTTGACGCTCGCCGCTGTGAGATTGCGGGCGGCGAAATCGGCGATGGTGCATGCCTGGCGGGCATCGGCTTCCGGGTGCGCGGTGCGCTGTTCCAGCGTGGCACGGATCCGCTCCAACGATGTGGTGGCCTCGTGGGTCGCTCGACGTAGCACGGTGTACCGGTGGTCGAGTTCGCGGTGGGCGAGGTCGAGGTCGAGGTAGCGGCGGTGTAGGTCCTCGATGTGGTCGAGCAGGTCCTCTACCTCGCGTGTGGTCAGTGTGAGGTTGGGGTGTTCCTCCCCCGAGAGGATCGCCTCACCCGCGATCTCGGCACAGCGAGCGTGCAGTACATCGAGGATGTCGGGCACGCGGATCACCTCCCACACTGCGGCGGAGCGTTCCAGAGATTCTCGGGCGCACTTCCGACGATCGTTACGGTCCGCCCTCGCGGACCGAAAACAACAGAAACATTCGCGAGAGAAGAATTGTAGGTCAGCGCATCTGGCGAGTCGGGGGCTCCGAGGTTGTCATAACCTCAGTGGAGAGATTGCCCACGATACGCGTGAGTAACAGCCGCATGCCGTGCACCTGCGGAAATGGAGGTGCACACTACGCGGGACCGGTAGTCGCAACCCGCCCGACCGGGCCAGTTCTTGGAAAGGAGCCGGCGAGTGTTCAACCGCATCGCCATCGTGAACAGGGGAGAGGCCGCCATGCGCCTCATCCACGCCGCTCGAGATCTGGCGGCGGAAACTGGGCTACCGGTCGAAACCGTCGCTCTGTATACCGACGTCGACCGGAACGCGACGTTCGTGCGCGAGGCCGACATCGCCTACGACCTCGGTCCGGCATCCGCGCGCCCGTACCTGGATCTCAAGGTGCTCGAGCGTGCGCTGGTGGCTACCGAGGCCGACTCCGCATGGGTCGGTTGGGGTTTCGTCGCGGAGGACCCGGCGTTCGCGGAGTTGTGCGAGCAGATCGGAGTCACCTTCATCGGCCCCAGCCCGGAGGCCATGCGCAAACTCGGCGACAAGATCGGCGCGAAGCTGATCGCCGAGGAGGTCGGCGTGCCGGTCGCGCCGTGGAGCCGCGGTGCGGTCGAGAACGTGGACGCCGCGTTGGCGGCCGCGGCCGAGATCGGTTACCCGCTGATGCTGAAGGCGACCGCGGGCGGCGGTGGCCGCGGTATCCGCGTGATCACGAACGAGGCCGAACTCGTCGACGCCTACGAGCGCACCCGTCAGGAAGCCGCGCGCGCCTTCGGCAGCGGCGTGGTCTTCCTCGAGCGGCTGGTCACCGGCGCCCGGCACGTCGAGGTTCAGGTGATCGCGGACGGCCAGGGCACGGCTTGGGCACTCGGCGTCCGCGACTGCTCGGTGCAGCGGCGCAACCAGAAGATCATCGAGGAGTCGGCGTCGCCGGTGCTGCTCCCCGAGCAGGCGGCCGAGCTGAAGGCCTCGGCCGAGCGGCTGGCGATCGCCGTCGGCTACCGCGGCGCCGCGACCGTGGAGTTCCTCTACCACCCCGGTGACAAGCAGTTCGCCTTCCTCGAGGTCAACACCCGCCTGCAGGTCGAGCATCCGATCACCGAGTCCACCACCGGTTTCGACCTGGTCCGGGCCCAGCTGCTGGTCGCGTCCGGAGGACGGCTCGAGGGCGAGCCGCCGGCCGAACGCGGGCACGCCATCGAGGCCCGGCTCAACGCCGAAGACCCCGACCGCGATTTCGCGCCCGCCCCTGGCCGCATCGCGCGGCTGGATCTGCCTGCGGGCCCGGGCATCCGCGTCGACACCGGAGTCAGCGAGGGCGACACGATTCCCGCCGACTTCGACTCGATGATCGCCAAGATCATCGCCTACGGCCGCGATCGTGACGAAGCGCTGGCCAGGCTGCGCCGGGCGCTGACGCAGACCAGGGTCGTCATCGAGGGCGGCGTCACCAACAAGAGCTTCGTGCTCGATCTGCTGACCCAGCCCGAAGTACTCGATGCCAGCGCGGACACCGGCTGGATCGACCGTGTTCGCGGCGAAGGCCGTCTCGTGTCGCATCGCCACTCCACCATCGCGCTGGCCGCTGCCGCCATCGACGCCTACGAGGAAGACGAGCGGGTGGAGCGGCACCGCCTGCTGTCCACGGCGTCCGGCGGGCGGCCCCAAGTGCAGCACGAGAGCGGTAGGCCGCGCGACTTCAAGTTGCGCGGAGTCGGCTATCGCGTGCGCGTCGCACGCGTCGGTGCTCATCGGTTCCGTGTCGGTGTCGAGGCGGGTGGCGACATTCGTACCGCCGACGTGGATCTCGAACGCTTCGATCGGCACTCCGGGCAGGTCGTCGTCAACGGTGCCCGGTACCGCTTGATCACCGGCACGCACGGCCCGATCCACATGGTCGACGTCGACGGTGTGGCGCATCGGATCAGCCGCGACGAGGGCGGCGTCGTCCGCTCCCCGGCCCCCGCGCTGGTCGTCGCCACGCCGCTGGAGATCGGTGACGAGGTCGAGGCGGGCGCGCCGGTCCTGGTGCTGGAGAGCATGAAGATGGAAACCGTGCTGCGCGCGCCGTTCCGGGCCCGGTTGAAGGAGTGCGGTGTTTCGGTCGGCACTCAGGTCGAGACCGGCGCGCCACTGCTGCGGCTGGAACCGCTCGCCGACGAGGACGAGGACTCGGACGCCGCGGCGGTCGGCTCGGTCGAGCTGGATCTGCCCGGCGAGCCCGCATCGATTCAACCGCATGTGCGTCTGACCCGCGCCCAGCAGGATCTGCGCAGCCTGCTCCTCGGCTTCGACGTCGACCCGCACGACGACCGCCGAGTGGTCGACGACTATCTCGTCGCGCGCCGGGCCGCCATCGCCGACAACCGCAGGCCTCTCGCCGAGGAACTCGAGCTCCTGCAGGTGTTCGCCGACCTCGCCGAACTGAGCCACAACCGGTCCTGGGACGAGGACGGCGGCCAAAGCCACGTCCACAGTGCCCGCGAGTACTTCCACACCTATCTGCAGAGTCTCGATGTCGAGCGGGCCGGGCTGCCCGCGGCGTATCAGGCCAAACTCGCCAAGGCGCTCGCGCACTACGGCGTCACCGATCTGGAGCGCACCCCCGACCTCGAAGCCGCGGTCTTCCGTATCTTCCTCGCCCAGCAACGTCCGGCCGACACCGTCACGATCATGACGACATTGCTGCGCGAGTGGCTGCGGGAGCCGGTGCCGGACAGGGCGCTTCGCGAGCCCGTCGGTCTGACGCTGGAGCGGCTGGTGGCCGCGACGCAGGTGCGCTTCCCCGTCATCGCGGACCTCACCCGCGGGCTGGTGTACGCCTGGTTCGGCCAGCCGTTGCTGCGGCGTAATCGCGCCCGCGTGTACGCCGATGTCCGCAAACACCTGAGCTACCTGGACGCGCACCCCGACGCCCCCGATCGCGGCGAGCGCCTGGCCGAGATGGTGCGGAGCACCGAGCCGCTGGTGCGGCTGCTCGGCCAGCGGCTGACGCGTGGAAGCGCCGACAACACGGTCATGCTGGAGGTGCTGACCCGGCGGTATTACGGCAACAAGGGCCTCGCCGACGTTCGGACCCGTGAAGTCGGCGGCCGCGCGTTCGTGATCGCCGAGCGTCGGGGTCTCTCCCTGGTCTCTGCCGCCGTGAGCTTCGACGCGCTCGGCACCGTCCTGCGCGGGCTCGCCGAACTGGCGAGCGGCGCCGCCTCCATCGAGGCCGACATCTACCTCGGCTGGGAGAAGCAGCCGGAAGACTTCGATGCGATGGCCGAGGCCTTGCAGGAGGTGCTCAGCGCGCACCCGCTGCCGAATCAGGTCTCCCGAATCACCGCGACGGTCGCGGGTAGCGGCGGGGCGGTGATGCACCACCACTTCACCTTCCGCCCGTCGGCCACCGGACTGGCCGAGGAGCGATTGATCCGCGGCCTGCACCCGTACATCGCGGAGCGGATGCAGTTGAAGCGGCTGCGCAAGTTCGACCTCACCCGCCTGCCGTCCTCGGACGAAGAGGTCTATCTGTTCCGGTGCGTCGCGAAAGAGAATCCGTCGGACGAGCGACTCATCGCGTTCACGCAGGTCCGTGACCTCGCGGCATTGCGGGAGCAGGATGGCAGGCTGCTCGCGCTGCCGACGGCCGAGAGCACCATCAGCGCCTGCGTCGACGCGATTCGGCGAGTGCAGTCCCGGCGGCCGTCGGGCAAACGCCTGCACACCAATCGGATCGTGATGTACGTCTGGCCGCCGCTGGACCTCACCCGCGCCGAGTTGGAGTCGATCATCGAGCGCGTGGAAGCCACGACTGTCGGCGCCGGGCTGGAGGAGCTGCTCCTCATCGCGCGCCAGCCCGATCCGGAGACCGGCGAGTTGGTCAAGATCGTCGTGCGGGTCGTCTTCGACGTCACCGGCGGCACCACGGTGACCATCGGGGAACGGACCGACGAGGTGATCGAGCCGCTCGACGCGTACCGGCAAAAGGTGCTGCGAGCGGGCAGCCGCAACACCGTGTACCCCTACGAACTGACCGGGCTGCTCGGTGAGTTCGCCGAGTACGATCTCGACGACGACCACACGCTCGTCCCGGTCGACCGGCCCAAGGGACGCAACACCGCCGCGATCGTCGCCGGCGTGGTCACCACGCCGACCGAGCGGTACGCGGACGGCATCACCAGGGTGGTGTTGCTCGGTGATCCCACGAAATCGCTTGGCGCACTGTCCGAACCGGAATGCCGCCGGGTGATCGCCGCGCTGGATCTCGCCGAACGGATGCAGGTGCCGCTGGAGTGGTACGCGCTGTCCTCGGGCGCCCGGATCTCGATGGAGTCGGGCACCGAGAACATGGACTGGGTGGCGGCCGCGCTCAAGCGGATCGTCGAGTTCACCCAGGACGGCGGCGAGATCAACATCGTGGTCGCGGGCATCAATGTCGGCGCGCAGCCGTACTGGAACGCCGAGGCGACGATGCTCATGCACACCAAGGGCATCCTGGTGATGACACCGGACTCCGCGATGGTGCTCACGGGCAAGCAGTCGCTGGACTTCTCCGGCGGTGTGTCGGCCGAGGACAACTTCGGCATCGGCGGTTACGACCGGGTGATGGGTCCCAACGGGCAGGCCCAGTACTGGGCGCCGAACCTGCTCGCCGCGCGAGATGTGCTGATGTCGCACTACGACCACACCTATGTGGCGCCCGGTGAGCAGGCGCCGCGGCGGTCGGGGACCGACGACCCCTTCGATCGCGACGTCTCCGACTTCCCGCATGCCATGGCGGACAGCGACTTCACGACCGTCGGCGAGATCTTCTCCGCCACCGCCAACCCGGACCGCAAGAAGCCCTTCGACATCCGGACCGTGATGCGGGCGCTGTCCGACCAGGACCACCCGGTGCTGGAACGCTGGGCGGGCATGGCCGACGCCGAGACCGCGGTGGTGCAGGACGCGCGGCTCGGCGGCATTCCGGTGTGCCTGCTCGGCATCGAATCCCGAGGCGTGCCGAGGCGCGGCTTCCCGTCCACCGACGGCCCGGACACCTACACGGCGGGCACGCTGTTCCCGCGGTCGTCGAAGAAGGCCGCGCGAGCCATCAACGCGGCCAGCGGCAACCGGCCGCTGGTGGTGTTGGCGAACCTGTCGGGCTTCGACGGCTCACCGGAATCGATGCGGAAGTTGCAGCTCGAGTACGGCGCCGAAATCGGTCGCGCGATCGTGAACTTCCAGGGGCCGATCGTGTTCTGTGTGATCTCCCGCTACCACGGCGGCGCGTTCGTGGTGTTCTCGAAGGCGCTGAACCCGAACATGACCGTGCTCGCTCTGGAAGGTTCGTTCGCCTCGGTGCTCGGCGGCGCACCGGCCGCGGCGGTCGTGTTCTCCGGTGAGGTCGACACGCGAACCGCGGCGGATCCGCGAGTGCGGGAACTCGAGGCGCGCGCGGCGAACGCGACCGGCGCCGACCGCATGGCCCTGACCGCCGAGCTCGACGAGATCCGATCGTCGGTGCGCGCCGAGAAGCTCGGTGATGTCGCGGCGGAATTCGATCGCGTGCACAATATCCAGCGCGCCGTCGAGGTCGGTTCGGTGGACGCCATCATCAGCGCCTCCGACATGCGCCCGCGCATCATCGCCGCGATCGAGGCAGGTCTGCCTGGGTGATTCCACGTGACCTCTCGATTGCTCGCTGCCGGTCGGCGGTGAGCAATCGAGAGGGCGAGGAGATCACCCTCGGCCGCCTGCAGCGGATCTTCCAACCGCAGCGGGTGAAGCCCGGGCCGCGTCGTGGACCCGAATGGCCGACCTGGGAACGTGATCGTCGCTGTATCCGACGAGCGATGGGCTGGGAGTGCCCGGGCACTTCGATGCTCTGACGCATCCGGCCCGGGCGACGCACCCGCGATCCCGTGTCGCGAGATCAGTCGAGATGGGCCGACAGCAGCCAAGCCGGAAGCGACTTGCGGCCACTGGGTTCGTCGCGCATGCCCTCGAACTGGAAGCCCGCGTCCGCTGGCAACGCCGCAGGCAGATTGCCATGGATTCGCGCCGGCCTGATCTCATCGATTACCCAGTACTGCGACACCACTTCGCGAAGCTCGTCGGCGGTGACCGGCGATGGCCCCGGTTGAGGTGCTTCGGGCAGCGCGGCTCTGTCGAACACCAGCACGAAATACGACGCACCCGGCGCGGCGGCGCGCGCAATCGACTGCTGATAGCCCTCTCGCGACTCGACGGGGATCGAATGGAACAACGTGCTGTCGACGATGGTGCCGAAGCGGTCGTCGTAGCCGGTGAAAGAGGCGATGTCGGCGACCTCGAAGGAGGCTTTGTCGAGGCCGCGCCTTGCGGCCTCGGCGCGGGCCAGCTCGACCGCGGTCGGCGACAGATCCAGGCCGACGGTGGTGAAACCCCGCTCGGCCAGATACAGCGAGATCGCCGCCTCCCCGCATCCGACATCGAGGACATCGCCATGGAATCTGCCCTGCTCGATCAGCGCGGCGAGCTCCGGCTGGGGCTCCCCGATACTCCACGGTGGTTTGACGCCCGGCCCGAACGGGCCCCCTGTACCTCGGTAGATTTCTTCGAATTCGAAATCATGCGGGTTGGTCATAGCCCACGAATATCAGAGAATTTACGAGGGGCTCGGGACCTGGCCCGCGACGCGCTCGGGCTGGTCAGAAGCCGGTGCGGCGGCGGGTGGGCATCGCCGATGGTGATCAACGGGCTCGGTGGCTTGCGGCCGCTTCCGATTCGGTCTTCGGACCCACCAACAGCATCGTATTACGTTCTCTCAGTGGCACTTCCACGACTTCGCCGAGTTCACCACCATTGCCCGGCTGGGTGGGGACTTGCCGGTCTCGAGGCAGGAGAGAAGCCGCGCGGAGCTGCCGGCGGCCTGTGCCAGATCGAGCTGCGTCTCGGCGGTGCGATCAGTCGGCAATAGTGCGCGTCGCCCGATCCGGCAGGATCCCGGCCTCGACGAGTTCGTCGTAGATTCGCTGCTGCTCATCGTCGAGATTCGAGTACAGCATGTCGTATGCCAGCTCTTCCTCGGCGAGGACCGCCACCGGATCCCAGTTGTCACCGAGCGCCGCGACGACGGCGCTGCGCCGGCGTGCCTCGTCCAGCGTGAGGTCGTAGGCAAAATTGTGGTCGGCCATTTCGGGCATCTCCAACCAGGGTCTTTCCGATAACGAATTGATGACGATGCCCAACAACGTCTTCTCGGGCAATGACGTGCATCACGTTCCGCGGTGGGACTTCGTCACAGTTGATCGCCCGCGCACCTCCCATCAGGTCTGTGACAGCGCCGTGTTCGAATTCTTCGAGAAGGTGGTCGATCTGGTCCGGCAGTACGCGCCCGACGCGGCTATCGCCTTCAACAGCAGTCCCGAGGACTGCGCCGACGCGGCGCTGCGCTGGCTGCGTTGACTGTGCGATCGCCCAGCGGGTAGCAGGTATCAGTGCGACGGCAGTCCGCGGTCGTGGCCAAGACGCCGCTCGGCGACTGTCCCTCATCGTCCAGGTGACACCGCCGCGACGGCCGATTCGAGTGGTTTCCCGCCGCGGCGGGCAAAAGGGCTGGACCATGGATGCGAGCGGTGCGATGCGTACCGCGTCTCTTCCCGTTGTGTTCCGCGATCTATGTCCGCCACACAGGAGGAACGAAATCCCATGACGACTACCCCGAACTCTTGGCGCCCCGCCCGCATCGTCGGTGTTTTCGCCGCGATGGCCGCAGCCTCGGTGGCCGCTGCCGCTCCCGCGCTCGCCGCCGCGACTCTCGACATCACCGGTGCCGGATCGAACCTGATCCAAGTCGACTACACCTGCGACGGCTCCGCCGGAGTGACGAGCATTCAGGCGATGATGGGCGAGCCGGACGCCGACCGTCCCGCCGCCCAGGGCATCCAGAACTCCGTCGTCTGCGACGGCTCCCCGCAGAGCGCCACCGTCTCCCTGACGGCGGACCCCGGCGAGCCATCGCTGACCTCGGGTTCCGAGGCGCAGGTGCGGGTAGCGCTCGTCGACAGCAACGGCATCGTGGTCTCCGGACAGGCGAAGAAGTTCACCGTGCCGTAGTACGCACCCCTCGGGTTCTGGTTCAGCGCAGTTCACAGCACACCGCTTCCCACCGACCGACCGCGAAGGCAGGCAGCGCTCATGAACGACTCCGATTTACCCGCCCCTGACCAGGGGCTACTGGTGACCCACTTTTTGACCGTTTCCGATGTGAGCCGCTCCCGGACCTTCTACGCCGACATTTTCAACGGCCGGGTGGTGCTCGAGGAAAACCCGTGCATCGTCAAAGTCGCCAACAGTTGGATCATCATGAATCCCGGTGGTGGACCCACCCCCGACAAACCCGATATCGTCCTGCGTCCGCCCGAGCCCACCGATGCCGTTTCGGCGTTCCTGAACGTGCGGGTAGCCGATATCGCCGCCTTCTATTCCGACGCACGCCGCAAGGGCGCCGAGTTCCTCACCGAGCCCCTCGACCGCAAAGCCGAAATTCGTTGCTATCTGCGTGATCCGGACGGCTACCTCATCGAAATCGGCCAAGCCACCGGCATGCTCGAAGGTGTCTTCGCCGACCGCTGAATCGGTGGCGCGGTGGTCGGCGAGCGCCGCGCCGACAACGGCAATGTGCAGGCGGCGTCGGCAACCATCGGTGGTGGTCGACGCCGCCTGCACGTGAGACCAACCCGTACTCGCCGTTGCCCGCCGGTACTTGCCGAGCCGAAGTAGCGCACTACTCCGATTCCACCGCGGTCCGAAGGGGTTGAACTGCATGCGAATCGGTGTGCGCTCCGGGGCGGCGCTGCGCTTCTCCAGAACCGTCGTTCTCGTCGGTGCCTCGCGTGAAATTGGCGTAGTCGACTACCCGTGTAAACCCTCGCAGAGGTCGGCATTCTTGGGAGTGCAAGACAAACGAATCGATCTATCGGGCCTGAACGACAACGACGTCGGTGCGGCTGCCGGCGCAACGGTGCGGCGACATCCGCCTGAGTCCGAGATCGAATACACCTCCTTTTCGGCTCCCCGCTCGCCTACGACGACGATCGGTTCGTGCAGGGCAACGCCCATTCGAACTCGGTCTGGCCTATCTGATGGGAGCCGACGGCCTGCCGGCGGACCTCGACAAGGACAGGGCCCACCTCGAGAAGTCCCCCGCCTGCCAGTGGCCATGGCGCGTGCAGCAGGGAAGATGCTGCTGGACGAGTCCCGCGCCATCTTGTCCGCTCCCAGCTCGCAGCATTCGACGAGGTATGTCGCGCCCGGTGAAACCGTTACGGGGCAGGCTATCCAGTTACTCGTCAGTCGGCCGGTGGTGCCTCCTCGGGATTTTCACCGGCCGGCGGGCGCGGGGTTCATGCGCCGGAGTCCAGGATTTCGGGCTGCATCCGAAGCGATCTTTGAACCAGCGAGAGAAGGAGCTGAGGGCGGCGAAGCCGAGGTCCTCGGCGATCTCGGTCAGCGGCCTGTCTCGGTGGACGACATAGCGTTGAGCGAGTTCGATTCGCGCAGCCTCCACCAGCGAGGTGAAACTCTCCCCGGATTCGGTCAAGTGACGGTGCAGTGTGCGCCGATCCATCCCGAGACTGCGCGCGACATAGGTGCTCGAGCAGCGCCCGGTGGGCAATAGCGACTCGATCATGCCTCGGACCTGATCGATCGTGGTGGTGTCTTCGCGGGGCAGCAGCGATTCGAGGTATTGACGCGCGTAGGGCCGCAGCAGCGGATCGGACATCGCGTTGGGTGCGTCGAGTTCACGCGAGTAGAAGACGACTCCGTTGAATCGGCGGCCGAATTCGACGTGCGGGCCGAGAGCGCGGTGGTGTGCGTCGAGATCGGCCGGAGCGTCGTGGACGAAGCACACCGTCAGCGGCTGCCAGTCGTCGTGTAGTAACTCGCGCAGTATTCGGCATGTCGCCGCGACCGCGATCTCCGTGCTCTGCCGCCCGAGAGTGAAGTTCGGCGCAGGACCGACCTCGGCTGTGACCAGCCCGTTCTCTTCGATCAGCCGGTTGCGCAATCCCTCGTTGTGCAGGCTGATATGCCGCATCATGATGCCCAAAGCGCCGCGGACGTCCGGTTCCTCGCGAGCGGCCAATGCCACCGGGCCGAGGTTGGACATCCCTCGGGCGGCCGCCAGCAGTAATCCGAAATCATCATGGCCGGTCACGGCGGCAGACATCTCGAACAAACGATCCACCGGCTCGACCGGCAACCATCCCTCCCTGGCAATCGTCGCGGCACCGATTCCCGCTTCGCGCATCAGCGATGACGGATCGTGCCCCAACGTCAACATGAGGTCCACGTACCCGTTGAGCACGGCTTTGCGGACTTGATACTGCGCCATCTGCTGCCCCAAATTGTCAAATTTTGTGTCCCATCTGGTGAAGAATATCAGCCCCCCTTCTCGTAGCGTGATCGGCGTCACCCCATACGGATGAGTGCGGCGACACATACGGCGCCCACTGGATATGACCGAGACCGCGAGGGAGCCATGTCATGACCGTTCAGAACACCAGCCCGGACCAGGCAGTCCCGACCCCGGTCATCGATCGGATGCGTGAGCTCGGCACCTGGAACCCGCTGTGGGACCAGCTGTCCGAGTGGGATCCGGAGTGGACCGAGCAATTCATGGCGATGGGGACTACACCGATCCGGCGCGGCGTGTTCCCGCCGCAGTTCGTGGAGCTGCTCAGTATCGCCATCGATGCGGCTTGCACCCACATGTACTCACCGGGCGTTCGCCGCCATATCCGGGCCGCGCTCGAAATCGGTGTCAGCCGCGACGAGATCCTGACCGTTCTCCAAATGGTCAGCGTGCTCGGAATCCACGCCTGCAACCTCGGTGCGCCGATTCTGGCCGAAGAACTTGAAGCATTCGAGCGCCGCACGCAGGCGTAGGCCGATTGCCCTGCCGATCACCACAACTGAAAGGACTGAATGATGCACTACCTCGACGATTCGCTGCTTCCGGAAACCCAGGACAAGCTCGTCATCCAGGTCGCCCCGTACGGGCCGGAGTTCCTACCCGGGGACTCCGATGACATCCCGGTGACGATGGACGCCCAGATCCAGAAGGCCGTCGACTGCTACAACGCGGGCGCCCAGGTGCTGCATGTGCATGTGCGCGAGGAGGACGGCCACGGCTCCAAGCGGCTCGAGATGTTCAACGAGATGCTCGCCCGGCTGCGCGAGGCCGTCCCGGAGATGATCCTGCAGGTCGGCGGCTCGATCTCCTTCGCGCCGCCCAGTGACGGCGACGCGGCGAAGTGGCTGTCGTACGACACCCGGCACCTGCTCGCCGAGCTCGATCCCAAGCCGGACCAGGTGACCATTGCCATCAACACCTCGCAAATGAACATCATGGAGTTGTTGACCGACGACGACATCGCAGGCACCTCGCTGCAGAACCCCGCTTACTACCGGGCCTATCGGGACATGGTGGTAGAAGCCGGGCCCGAGTTCTACCTCGAACACCTGCGCCGGCTCACGGAGGCGGGTATCCAGCCGCACTTCATGCTCGGCAATCTGACGCAACTCGAGACGGTCGAGCGGTTGATTCGGCGTGGCCACTACACCGGACCCCTCGTGCTGAACTACGTCGCCATCGGCGGCGGCGCCGCGGGAATGCATCCGGCCGACCTGATCGAGTTCATTCGCCGCACACCGGATGGTGCGGTGCTGACAATCGAGTCGATCATGCGCAATGTCACCCCGATGTGCACGATCGCGATCGCGCTGGGCCAGCACGTCCGGGTCGGCATCGAGGACAACCTGTGGGGCCGCAAGGGCGAGCGCCGCACCTCGGTCGAGCAGGTCGAGCAGATGGTGCGCATCGCCGACGAACTCGGCCGAGAGGTCGCCACCTGCAAGGAATCCCGCGACATCTACAAGCTCGACGAGATCTACGGCGGCACCGACGAGGCGCTGGCCAAGATCGGCTTCCCGCCGAACCGCAAGCCGGGGCAGGTCGGTTTCCTGCACCACGCCTGACCGATCACCAACCTGTTCCAACCCAGGGGGCGCGGACGCCCGAAGTCCGCGCCCCCAGCTTCACTCGGCCATAGGAGCGCCCATGGGCCTGCGCAACACCGCGATCGCCCCTTCGACGACCATGGAGGGAACGACGCGTACACGAACCCGCGGCTACCCGTGGCTCGTCTTCGCCCTGATCTTCGGCTTACTCCTATCGGACTACATGTCCCGGGCAGGTCCTCAGCGCGGTCTTCCCGTTTCTGAAGGACGAATGGGCACTGTCGGATTCGAAACTCGCCTCGCTCAACAGCATCGTCGCCCTGACAGTCGGCGTGCTGGCTTTCCCGATCTCGCTGCTGGCGGATCGATGGGGACGCATCAAGAGCCTCGTCACGATGGCGGTGATCTGGAGCGCGGCAACACTGTTGTGCGCCTTGGCCGCCAACTACGGACAGATGCTCGGCGCCCGCTTCCTCCTCGGCGTCGGTGAGGCGGCATACAGCAGTGTCGGACTGGCTGTCATCCTCACCGTCTTCGGACCACGCCTGCGGGCCACCATCAGCGGCGCCTTCCTGTCCGGTGCCACCTTCGGCTCGGTCGTCGGCGTCGCCCTCGGCGGCATCATCGCCGTCCACATGAGCTGGCGCTGGGCATTGACCTCGATGGCGGTTCTCGGCCTGCTCCTGGTGGCGCTGCTTCGGGTTCTGGTCACCGAAGCCGGACTCGCTCGCCACCAGGCCGACGAGGCCGTCGCCGAGCAAGCCGCAACGGATACCTACCGCGCGCCGCTGTCGACGCTGGCCACCAACCCGGCGCTGCTGTGCGCCTACGTGGGCAGCGGGCTACTGATGTTCGTCAGCGCCGCCCTCATGCTCTGGCTACCCAGCTTCTTCAACCGTTCCCACGGTATGGCCCCGGACAAGGCGGGGGCGACCGCGGCGCTGTTCATCGTGCTCATGAGCATCGGCATGATCGTCTTCGGCGGCCTCACCGATCGTCTCAGCCGTGATCGCCCAGCCCGTAAGTGGCTCATCGCGGCCATCTACTGCACGGTGTCGGGAGTCCTGTTGTTCGCGGGATTCGGTGGCGCGTCCGGAACGCTACAGTTCGTACTGCTCGGAGCCGGGGCCCTCGTCAGCGCAGGCGCCACCGGACCGATGTCCGCGCTGGTCGCCGACCTGGCCCACTCGAGCGTGCGTGCCTCCGCATTCGGCATCGGCATTCTGGCCAACAACGTTCTCGGAATCGCACTGGGCCCGATGGTGATCGGCGCCCTGGCCGACGACATCGGCCTGGAGTCTGCCCTGAGACTGTCGCCCGTTGTCTACTTCGGCGCCATCGCCGCACTGCTGCTCGGCCAGCGGTTGTACCCGGCAGGACGAGCCAGGGTTGCCGCACTCGGCGCCGCAGATTCTCGCTGAACTCCTCCGAGGAACAACCGTGAACACTACCGTCGACCCGACCGTGGTCCTCGTGCCCGGCCTTGCACCCACCACCGTCGACCATTGGCAATACCTGCTGGCTCAGCGGCTGCCCAAGGCCCGGATCGTCGAGCCGGCCGCCCATGCTCCGCTCAGTCGAGAGGCACGAACGGCCGCACTGGGTGCCACCGTGAGCGCCATCGCGGGCCCGGTCGTCCTAGTCGCCCACAGCGCGGGGGTCCTGACCACCGTTCATTGGGCCCAGCAACCCACCCGCCCGATCCTGGGTGCGCTGCTGGCCACCCCGCCGGACTTCGAACTGCCCCTGCCCGAAGGGTTTCCCTCCCGCGGAGAACTCGAACGCCACGGCTGGAACACGATTCCGCGGCAGCGCCTGCCGTTCCCCAGCATCGTGGCCGCCAGTACCAACGACGCCCTCGCCTCTTTCCGGCGGGTCGCCGGAATGGCGGAGGCCTGGGGTGCCCGACTGGTCGATCTCGGTCCCGTCAGGCACCTGAATCCGGCATCAGGGTTCGGACACTGGCCTGACGCCGAGGGATTCGTGAACGACCTCAGCCGCACCCAGGCTGCCCCCGCGGACTGATCGAACGGTCTGTCCTCGCTCGCAGGGCACACAGCACGCACTGAATCCCCAGCGGGCGGCGGTCACAAGGGCGCTGCCCAACTCACCAATGAAGATGAGGAACCCATGAAGATGAGAACAACGGCTATGACCGCGGCGCTGGCCGCCACTGCCGTAGTGGTCGCAGCGGCGACCGCGCAGGCCGCACCCGCGGCCGGTGAGGAATCCGGTGGCGTGCACTACGAAGTCACCCGCCGCGGGGACTCCGCTGTCGTGGCGGTCAGCGGTGGCACGCTGCGCCACGACGATCAGCAGCTCGTGCTGTTCGATCCCAGCGACAAGCCGGTCGCGGCGATCCCGCTGACCTACCGCGTCGACGACATCGCCTACCCCATCACCGCCAGCATCGACGGTGCGACCGCGACCCTGACACCCTCGGGTGATCATGGGAAACCGGTCACACCCGTGGCCGCCTCCGACATCGTGACCGTCGAACGAGCCGCCACCCAGGTCGCCGAATCCTTCACACCCCGTGATGCCCAGGCACTGGGTGTGTTCGCCCAACGCGCCGCCATCGGTGCCGCGGTCAGCGCCGTGCTCGGTGCGGTCATCGGCGCCGGAATCGGCTGCCTGGTCGGCGGCGCCGCCGGAGCTGTCGTCTCCAGCCCCGTCATCGCACTGCTGCTGCCCTTCGTCGGCGCCACCGTCGCAGGCTGCGTCCTCGGCATGGCCACCCTCGGCGCGGTCGGAACGATGGCCGGAGTCGTCCTGGCCGGCGGACCCATCACCCTGTTCTCCGCCATCCAGTACTTCTCCACCGTCCTCGCCCCCTGCCCACCCGAACTGCCCTCCTGTAAGGACCCGGCACAGCCCGCGCTACCCGCGAAATAGCGGCTACCGGCATCGCGCGTCCGGGAAACCCTGCCTCGACCGCGAAATAGCTACTGACGATGCCGCGCGCCCGGGAGCTACCCGCATCCGGGCGCGTGGCACGCGTACTGGGGGCTACCCGCTGCCCGCTGCCCGCTGCCCGCTGTCCGCTGCCTGCGGCTCGTCGCTCGCGACCACAGACCGCTCGCGACCGCAGCCCGCCGCTGCCGCTGGCCACCGACCGCCGTCCACGCCGCTGGCGACCGCAGCCCGCCGCGACAACCTCAGCCCAGGATCATGGTTCCCTCCGAAACATCCTCTCCACCAACCATTCCCACACACCCCGGCGAATCGGCGCGACCGGGCGCCCGGCACGGAGTCATCGGCCGTATCGCGTCGTGGTTCGGCGAGCATTGGCCCGGGCTCGCGCTGGCCGCCGTTGCGGTGCTCACCGCCTCGATGCTGGGACGATGGCTGCCCGCGATCGGCCCACTGCTGGCGGCGATCGTGCTCGGCGCGGTCGCAGCGAACACCCTGGTTCTATCGGTGATCTATGACGTCGCCGATCGGTGGATACTGACGTCGCCCTCGAACTCGAAGATGTTCGTATCGGCGGATTTTGATGTCGTGATCTTGGTTGCGGTGCAAGGATGCGTGTGCTTCGCCCATACAGACGCGTTGGAGGGAGTCGCCGTTGCCTCGCCAGACGAAGGTCGAGTTCCTACGCCGCGATCCGGCGCGACGCACGAGCGGGGATGTCGGGTCGGGCGTTACAGACGAAGTACGGGGTCGGCTGGCGCACAGTGCAAGCCGCAACGAACGCTGCGTGGCCGAACGAGGCGGCCGTTGCCCTCGGTCGCGGGCCTATGACCAGTTGCTTGTCCGAACTCCATCCTCGACGAAAGGGAGCACTACAGCATGAGCATCGCCGCACCACGCCGCCACGGCATGACCGATCAAGCCGCCGACGCCGCCGTCGACCAAGCCTGCCGAATGCTACGACTCCCCACCATCCGAGCCCAGTTCAACGAGATCGCCGAGGGCCCCACACGCGAGCAGATGACCTACCGGGCATGCCTGGCCGAACTCCTACTCGTCGAATGCGACGACCGCGCCCGCCGACGCAGCGAACGACGTATGGGCGCCGCGGGGTTCCCGCGAGACAAGTCGTTGCGCGCGTTCGATTTCGAGGCCAACCCCAACGTCGTCGACCCCGCCACGATCCACACCTTGGCCAACGGCGAATGTATCAAGAAGGGTTCCCGCTCTGCCTGATCGGTGACTCCGGCACCGACAAATCCCACTTGCTCATCGCGTTGGGCGCCGAAGCCGCCATGCAGGGTCACCGGGTCGAATACACGCTGGCCACGAAGCTGGTCAACGAGCTTGTCGAGGCCGCCGATGACAAGCAGCTGACCAAGACGATCGCTCGCTACGGTCGCGTCGATCTGCTTTGTATCGATGAGCCCGGCTACATGGAACTCGACCGCCGCGGCGCGGAATTGCTGTTTCAGGTCCTGACCGAACGCGAGGAGAAGAACTCCGTCGCGATCGCCTCCAACGAGTCGTTCTCCGGCTGGACCAAGACCTTCACCGACCCCAGGCTTTGCGCCGCGATCGTCGACCGACTCACCTTCGGCGGTCACATCATCTAGACCGGCACCGACTCCTACTGTCTCGCCCGCACTGCCCAAGCCAAGGCTGCCGCTGCTGGGTGATGTCGGTATTCACCGATAGTTCCCAGGTCAACATCCAGAAATGGCCCCGCTGAGGACGACGCTGGGCTGGGGCGAGCCGGTCACCGATCAGAGAGGCGACGGGAGTCGGTCATTGGTGCCGGGCGGTGATGTTGAACATCCAGCTTATCCCGAATTTGTCCACGAGCGAGCCTGCCTCATCTCCCCATACCTGCGTTTCAAGAGGCAGCGTGACGGTGCCACTGACAGACAACTTCTCGAAGTAGTCGTGGAGCTCTCCGTCGTCGCCACCAAGGAAGATCGCAACGTTGTTGCCCGGCCGATAGGACGGGTGGCCGGGTCTTTCATCCGGAAAGTCCCATGCCATCAACGTGTAGCCGGCGGAAGTATCCAGACGAGAGTGCATGACCTTGTCAGCACTCGGCGAATCCGGTGAGCCGAAGTCCGCGACCGTTGAAACCTCCAGCGCGCCGCCGAAGACCTGCTGGTAGAACTCCATCGCCTCCCGCGCGTTCCCATTGAACGTGATACATGGATTGACCTGAGAACCCACTCGAACGCTCCTTCGTGAACTGACCGATCGCGCTGTCCGATGGCCGCCAAATCAAGGCTCCCAACAAATCACGACACCCTCTGTCGTGATTCTTGGTATAACTCTGGGTGTGTGCGTCGTCACGCCGTCACGCCGTCACCGATCGGACCTACCGACATCAGCGGCCCCTTGTATCTCTGCCGCCCACTGACAGCAGCCCGGAATCCGGGACAGTCGCCTCAGCGACCTGGTGACGTCAGAATTCACCGATCGGATCGGACCGATCCGCCATTGAACGACAACCAAATTCACCGGCGAACGACGTCAGAATTCACCGGCACAACCAAACACCCGATTCGGCGTCCGGTGCGGCCCGGTGATCGGCGTCTGCATGCCGGTCCCGCACCGGCCTCACGCGGAATTCGGTGAGCTGCCTGCTCGTGTCAGGCGGGGGTGCCGCCGCGAAGCCAGTCGGGCCAGGGGATGCTCCAATCGCCGTTCTGCCAGATGTCGAGGGGGTCACCGCCGGTGTTGCGGACCTCGACGACGTCGCCGGGGATGACGAAGTCGTAGAACCATGCGGCATCGTCGGGGGAGAGGTTCAGGCAGCCGTGTGAGACGTTGGTGTTGCCTTGGGCCCACATGCTCGAGGCCAGTGCGTGGACGAAGATTCCGTCGTGGCTGATGCGGACCGCGTGGTCGATGCTCGTGCGGTAGCCGCCGGAGTTGGTGGGCAGGCCGTAGGTGGCGGAGTCCATGATCACCGGGTTGTTCCGGTCCAGCACGGTGTAGATGCCGGGGCGGGTCCAGAACGACAGATATTTGCCTCCGACAGCTATGGTGCCGCCCTTGCCCATCGATGTGGGCATGGTGCGCACCAGGTTCCCGTTGTCGAAGACCTCGATGTGTTTGGTGTCGTCGTCGGCGATCGCGACGTGCGCGGGGCCGATGTTCACGGAAACCCGTTGGTCGCGCAGGCCGTAGCGGCCCTCGCCGAGCGCGCGTCCGAAGAGGTCGGCTTCGACCGTGATCTGGGTTCCCGGCGCGTGATAGTGCTCCGGCCGCCAGTGTGCGTTGTGATCGTCGAGCCAATACCAGGCGCCGGTGACGGCGGGCTGTGTGGTGACCTTCAAGTGGCGTTCCGCGGCGGCCCGGTCTACGGGTTCGTCGAAATGGGCGACGAGCACGAAACCCACTCCGTAGGTGTCGTTTTCGGCCAGCTCGACAAGATTGGCGGAGCGCAGCGAGACGTCGATGAGCTGTTGCGGTCGCACCGTGGCGCAGGTCGCCGTCGTGGTGACGTCGCCTGTTTCGCCGTGCGCGACGGCTTTCACGGTGTAGGTGTGTCCGTAACCGAGTGGTTCGGCGCTGGTCCAGGTTCGATGATCGGGCGCCGGTGCACCGGGTAGTGATCTGCCCGTTTCATCGATCCATTCGACCGACCGCAGCGTCCCGTCGGTGACCGTGACCGTGCCGGGGCTGCGCGCATCGACGTCGTGCGCGCCGGGTGGCGGATCGATCCGGATTGTGGCGGGTTCGGGAGGCGCGGGTTCCAACTGCCCGCATCCGGCCAGTGCGAGGCCACCCGCACCGGCGAAGCCGATCAGCATCCGACGACGTCCCAATGCCACCGTGTCTCTCCCTTCGCTGGGGTGCAGCAGGGCCGACCTCTGTCCGCTAGCATGTGGCAGCTACGCATCGGCCGAGACGGCAACGGGCGGTATCTCCACCGATCCGTCGCGCAACCGACACCGTTCCGCGATTGATCGGAGTTTTCGGACAAGACGGTCACGGAACTGCAAGGCTCGGACAATCCCACGGTCCTGGCTACCTTCCGGCGAGCTCGGCGACGACCGGAGCGCACCGGTCGGCGAGGTCGGCGCCGAGTGCGCTTCCCACGCCGTCAGCCAGGCCGGGCGTAGCGGAGAGTCGTACACCCAGGTGCCAACGCGCAGGTCGGTCAGGGCCGCGACGGTGGCCAGCATGGGACCGGGCGCCGCGGGGCGGCCCATGATCATCTCGTTCGGTATATCCAGAGACTGTGACGACGGATCCGCCCGGAATTCACCGGTGCAGCAGAGATCGCGTGTGCGTTCCAGCGAACGCCTTCCATTCGGGATGCGTTCGGCGTCGGGTGCGCGATAGCGCAGTCGCGCGGTGGATCGAGCAGCCAGAGATAATGCCGCATGGGATTTTTCAAGCCGAGGTGCCCGGTGGGGGAGATCGAGCGGCTGTGGGTCGAGGAGATGTTGAGCTGGTGCGCAACGCAATTCGGGCACAGGACGCTGCGAACGCCGGTGATCCTGCCGACTTCGGACTTCTTTCCCGACGCGTACTCCGGCACCGAGCCGGAGGTCCGTTCCTTGGTCGAGCGCGTGAGCGGGTACATGGGTGTCCGTCGGGATCGCGTCGTCGTAGAGATCGACACGGACGGCGATGTGTTGCCGGAGGACATCGCGTTTCTGGAGGGTTCTTCGCACGGGGAGGCGGGACACTACCGTCTGGAGCGCGGCCGCGCGGTGGTGTCGCTCTCGATGTCCCAGATGCGCTCGCCGGTCGCGTTGGTAGCGACGGTCGCCCATGAGCTGGCGCACGAACGTCTTCTCGGTGAGGACCGCATCGCGCCCGATCGGCACGATGGCGAGCAGCTCACCGATCTGGTCACCGTGTACCTGGGGCTCGGCGTCTTCAACGCCAATGCGGCGTTCCAGTTCGCCCAGAGTCGCCACGGCTGGCGATCCCAGCGGCTGGGCTATCTGTCACAGCCGATGTTCGGGTACGCGCTCGCCTGCTGGAGCGTGATGCGCGGCGACCCCAGACCGTTGTGGGCCGAGCACCTCGACACCAACCCCCGCGTCTACATGAAACAGGGCCTCAAATACTTGCGAGCGAACCCGGAGCGAGTCGTCTGCCCGCCTGGGATCGGAACGCCAGGTTGACGAACGAGCAGCTGCCCTAACCGATCGGCTTGAAGCCGGCGCCGACGCCACCCTGGGCCGCGAGATCCGCCAGCACGCCGCTGATTCCGGTGAACTGAATGGGCGCCCAGATACGCATCAGGTTGATCGAGGAGGCGATGCCCACCAGCCCGGAGCCCGCGTAGGCCGGACCACCGGAATCGCCCGGAAAGACGAGCTGCCAGGACCGTACCGCGTTGCCGTCGCGTTCGAGCATGTTGCCGCAGGTGTGCTCGGTGACCTGGCCGTACTTGCACAGCAGCTGACTGGGATCGGGATAGGGGGTGATGCGGTCGACGCGCCGACCCGCCGGGGTCAGGTTGGTGGGCTTGACGATCTTGGGGTCGAGCTGGATCACCGCGTAGTCGAGCTGGGCGTCCTCCCGAAAGAGTTCCGAAGGCCACTTGCTGGACCACGCCGCGAAGTAACCCACGTCTCGACCGCCGACGCTCACGCGCTGGTTCGGGACCCGCATGCAGTGCCCGGCGGTCAGCGCGACGAGGTTGCCGTGCTTGTCCGTGCCGACTGAGGCGATGGTGCAGACTCCGATCGAGGTTCCCGGGCCGACGACGACGGGGTCGTCGGCTTGCGCCGGAACGGCGGGGAGGATGGCAAGGCCGAGGGCGCATAGTGCGGCGGAGATGGTGGTCTCGAGATTCACGGGTATCCCTCTTTCTCGACAATGCTCAAGTTGTGGCGTCGGCCCGCGCTACGGGCCGGATCACGGCGGGACGGTGCGAATTTCGTGGGCTCGTCGGTTGGTTCGGGTCGGTCGGTATGGCCGGGCACAACGAGGTGTGGAGCATGAACTTGTCGGGCGGGAAGGTCCGACGCCGATTTCGGTCGCTACGGCAAGCCCGCGGCCATTGGCCTGGATTCGCTCGGTGATCCCGGCGGGCTTGCCCGGTCGTCGAGCGAATCGGCAGCGACCAGCGCGAACGTCAGCGGCTGCCCGGACAGCTGGAACTCACCCGCACATCCCAACACGGCTAACTGCACAGACGATCAACGACACGCTCGGAGAAGATTACCGGGACTCGATGCCCCGGTGGAGGTGAACGGGCCATCGGAGTGATTCGCCCCTGACCGGGCGTTTCGCGCTGAGGAGTCGACGCCGAATCAGGGGCGCTGAGCCGAGCGGCACCAAGTGGACCGCGAGGTCTGGAACAAGCATGGTGCCGCCGGCCTGCTCGGTGTGGACCTGCCGGAGGAACGCGAGAGGGCGACCGAGGCTGCCGCTCGTGGGTCAGCGGGTGAAGACGGTGGTGTGGGCGGTGGTGAGCAAGGCGGTCAGTTCGGCGCCCGCGGCCTCGTCGAGGACGGCGAAGGCGGGGGCGATGAGGGTGTCGGTGAGCGCTTCGGCGCGTTGCCAGCGGTCTTGGATGGTGGGGGTGATCTCTTCGAAGGGCTCGGGCCAGCCGTACCAGCGGGCCTGGTTGGGGCCGTTGTTGAAGGGGGAGCCCGAGACGAGGACGGCTTGCAGCGGAGTGAGGCCGCTGGTGCGCACGGCGAGGAGGTGCAGGCCGCCGCGGAGTTCGCGCAGGACGTGCGCGAGTTGCGCGACGCGGGCGGGGGCGTCGGCGGGAAGTGGCAAGGCGCGCCAGCCCGCGAAGAGGGGCAGGCCGGCCGGATCGGCCGCGGCGACAACGACTTCCAGCAGTTGGGCGAGGCGTTCGGCCTGGTCGAAATCGGCGAGTTTGCGGCGGCCGAAATCCTGACATGCGGCGGCGTAGCCGTCGGCGGCCTTGGCGGCGGGCATCGGCACCGACTCCCAGGCCTTGCGGATCGAATGGGCGGGGAAGAATCCGAAGGCGGCGGTCACCACGTCGGCGTCGACGTCGCCGAGCACACCGCCCCTGCCGCGGACGTACGGGCCGAAGAACCCGTCGACCCCGGTACTGCGTGCGAATTCCTTCGCCTCCCGGGAGAACATGAATCCCCCGCCGAGTTCCTGGACCTGCTTCTTGACCGCGGCGGCGACCGACACGCGCACTCCCTTCATCGGACTGTCATCCAGCCGTCACCCTAGGTGATTCTTACACCGTACGGAAGGGGCGTGATCAGACTTCGGGAAGTACTCGGCGGAGAAAGTCGATCTGGTCTGCGAGGACCTTCTCGCGGTTGTCGGCGCGATACACCTCGAAGTGGCTGAACGGGTAGGTGCGCAGCTCGCCCCGGGGCGCGCGCTCGGCGAGTTCGACGGTGTTCTCGGCGAGGGTCTCGCGGTCGCCTTCCGCGATGGAGACCAAGAGCGGCATGCGGAGCCGCGGCGCGTGATCGCCTGGTTTGTAACGCATCATCTGGAGCAGGCCGCGCGGCGCCACGCTGTTGCGCCAGGTGTCGCTGCGCATCGCGTCGATGGTGGCCTGTGCTTGCGGGCCGGTCATGACAGCGAGTTCGCCTGGGCGGCCGACAGCGGGAATGTAGTGCGGCGAGAGGCCGAAGACGCCGCGCAACCAGTCCACGACCATCACGCGCAGCAGTGCGAAAGTGGCTCTGGTGGAACGTCCTTCGGCTCGGCGCGGAAATCCGTTGAAGGGCACCTGCGCCAGTACCGCCGCGATGCGCTCGTCGTCGGCGGCGACCGTCACGACATGGCCGCCGCCGAGCGAGGTGCCCCACAACACGATTCGATCGGGATCGACCAGTGGATGCTCGCGGGCGAAGCGGACCGCGGCGCGAATGTCGGCCAACTGGTCCTCGATGTCGACGACCTGACGCGGTCGACCCGCGCTCGCGCCGAAGCCCCGGTAGTCGAAGGTCAACGCCGTCATGCCCGCGGCGGCGAAGGTCTGGGCGGCCGCGACGACCGACGGGGTGTCCTGGGTGCCGCTGAAACCCGTGCACAGGACGACGCAGGGGCGACCGACGGTGTCCGTCTCGGTGTACAGGGCGCCCGCGCATTCGGTGCCCGACGAATCGAAGGTTATCGCAACGGTTTTCATCGTTCCTCCGCGTGCCGATCGGAATGCGGGAGCTTCGTGCCGAGCATGCGCTCGAGGAGATCCACGAGCGTGGCGCGATGCGCGCGCAGGTCCAGGTCCGGGCGCTCGGCGTAGACCTCGTGCAGTTCCCGCAGTGCGCCGAGCAGGGCGATCGCGGTGAATTCCGGGTCGGGAACGCGGAATTCGCCCTGGCTCGCACCCGCTGTCAGCAGGGTGCACAGGGCGGGGCGTAGTTCGTTCGCCACGCTATCCACGATTCGATGGTGCATGTCGCGGAAGCGATCCCCGTGCAGCGCGGCCAGCAGGCCGGGCGCTTCGTTGCGTTCGGTGAGCGCGTAGCTGTGGTCGACGTAGCTGAGCAGCCGCGCGCTGGGCGATCGCGATTCGTCTTGCAGGATAGCGAGATAGGTCGCGCACAGCCGCTGCGCGATGGTGTCGACGGCGGCGGCGAACACCTGCTCCTTGGAGCTGAAGTAGTGGTAGAAGCAGCCTTTCGCGACGCCGAGCCCGCCGGTGATGGATTCGACGGTGGTCTGGTCGTAGCCGCGCTCCACGAAACTGCGCACGGCCGCGTCGACGATCTCGGCTTTGCGGACTTCGGGCTTCTTCACCTGTCGCACGGCGCACCTCCCTGCGTTCGACGCTACCGACCGACCGTCGGTCGGTCAATAGGTGAGGAGGGCGCGCCAAGCCTCGCCAAGGGCACGGTTGCCGGCAGCGAATTCGGACGTTTGCCCGGTCACCACCCGGCAATGCGATAGCTGAGCGCAGCGTCGAGGAGGCAAGCGATGAAGGTCCCGAACACCGTCTCCGCCGAAACCTTCGCCACGACCGTGCTCGACTCCAGCAAGCCGGTGCTCGTCGCCTTCTCCGCCCCCTATTGCGCCCCCTGCCGCAGGGCCGCACCGACGCTGCGCCAACTCGCCGACGAACTCGCCGATCGGCTCGTCGTCGTCACGGTGAACGTGGAGGAGCAGCCCGAACTGGCCGAGCGGTACGGGGTCCGGGCTTTCCCCACGCTGGGCCTGTTCGTCGACGGCCGCCTCGTGCACCACAGCGTGGGTGTCGACCCGGTATCGGAATTCCTGGACGAGTTCGGCGACTTTTTCCCTGACCGCTGAGCCGCCGGGGCCGAGAAGTCCCCGGCCGCGGCGGACGGCTGATCAGGCGAAGCGCTCAGTCGTGCAGTGCCGTGGACAGCGCCGCGACGGCTTGGGCGATCGCGGCCTTGGCGGCGTGGGTGTCGTGCAACGAGTTGACCATCACGAAGTCGTGCACGATCCCGCCGTAGCGGGTCTGCGTCACGGGCACGCCCGCGCGCCGGAGGTTGGCCGCGAAGGCCTCGCCCTCGTCGCGCAGCACGTCGGCCTCGGCGGTGATGACCAGGGCGGGCGGGAGTCCGGCGAGCTGCTCGGTCGTCGCGCGCAAGGGCGACGCGGTGATCTGCGCCCTGTCCTCTTCGCTGGTCGTGTACTGGTCCCAGAACCACCGCATGCCGTCCCGGCTCAGGAAGTAGCCCTCGGCGAAGTCACGGTACGAGCCGGTGTCGAAGTTCGCGTCGGTGACCGGGTAGAACAGCACCTGCTGTACGAAGGAGACGTCGCCGCGCTCCTTTGCCATCAGCGTCAACGCGATGGCCATGTTGCCGCCGACGGAGTCGCCCGCGATGGCGATGCGCGCGGAATCCAGGCCCTTGGTGCCGCCCTCGGTGGTGACCCACTGGGCGACCCGGTAGGACTGCTCGTTCGCCACCGGGTAGCGCACGTCCGGCGAGCGGTCGTACTCGGGGAACACCACGGCGGCGTTCGCGCCGATCGCCAGATCGCGCACGAGCCGATCGTGGGTGTGCGCGTCACCGAAGACCCAGCCCGCGCCGTGCGTGTAGAGGATGACGGGTAGCGGTCCCGCCGCGCCGACCGGCTTGACGATGCGCACCCGGACCGAGCCGGTGGGCCCGCCCTCGATGGTGATCCATTCCTCATCGATCTCCGGCTTGAAGATCGGACTGTCCTGTACGCCGTCGACCGCTTTGCGGCCCTCTTCCGGCGGAAGCTGGTACAGGAACGGCGGCTCGGAGGTCGCGTCCACGAACTCCTGCGCGGCTGGCTCGAGCGATAGACCGAGGGGATTTCCTGCCATGGTCCCTACCTTTCGGCGTCGTTGTTGAGTGGGGCCTCCAGTTTTCGTGAACCGGGCGCACACGCGCCCCAACCGTTGAGCCAAGTATCCGCCCGTTTTGGGACACCGGACGGCAAACCGCAGAACCAAGATCAGCGGCCGTTCGCGTACGCCGTGGAACGGAAGCGCTGCTGATACTTGCGCGGCGAGACGCCGAGTCGGGCGATGAAGGCGCGGCGCATCGCCTCGGCGCTGCCGTATCCGGCGGCCATGGCGGCTTCGGTGACGCTGTAGCCCGCGTCGAGTTTGTCTCTGGCGTAACCGAACCGGACGAAGGCGACGTACTCCGCGGGCGTGCTCTCCAGCTCGGCGCGGAACAATCGGGTCAGGTGCCGTGGACTCACCCTGGCGTGCGATGCGAGCGTTTTCACCGAGTACGGCTGGGCGGGATCGGCGCAGATCAGGTTGGCGACCGCGCGAATGAGCGGGCTGCGCGGGACGGGTCCGCTCAGCGCCGCCGAGAACTGTGACTGCCCACCGGCCCGCTGCATGTACACCAGCAACGACTGGGCGACCCGCCGCGCGACCGCCGCGCCGTGGTCCTCCTCTACCAGCGCCAGCGCGAGGTCGATGCCCGCGGCGACGCCCGCGGAACTGTAGATGTGCCCGTCGCGCACGAAGATCGCGTCGGAATCCACTTGGACCGCGGGGAATTGGCGGCCGAGGTCTTTGGTGAACTTCCAGTGCGTCGTCGCGCGCCTGCCGTCGAGGAGGCCGAGGTGGGCGAGGATGGCGGCCCCGCTACAGATGGAGGCGAGGCGGCGCGTGTGCTCGGCGAGGTGACGGGTGGCCCGCAGTACTTCCGGCGTCACGAACTGGGCGGCGGGCAGCTCGCTGCCGGGGATGACCACGGTGTCGAAGCGGCCCGCGTCCGCCGCCGCGCAGGTCACGGCGACTCGCGCGCCGATGGAGGTCTGCACGTCGTTGCCGTCGGCGGAGACCAGCACTAGGTCGTAGGCGGGGAGTGACTGGTTGGCCTCGACGAACACCTCGGCCGGGCCCGCGAAATCGAGCATTTTCACCCCGTCGAAGACCAGGATTCCGATGCGCCGCCGCGATGAGGTACCTGCTGTGGAATCCATTGGACAATCATTATGGAATCACGCCTCCACAACCAAGCTGACCGGCCACCGTGTGCCGGACGTCATGCCCGCGACGGAGGCGAATGCCGGGCGTTGCTAGCGTGGACGAATGGGGCGTCCGCGGCAGTTCGACGAGTCGGCGTTGCTCGATGCCGCCATCGAACTGTTCTGGACCGACGGTTTCGACAGCACCTCGGTCGAGGGGGTATCGGGTGCTTCCGGTGTCGGCAACGGAAGTATCTACGCCGCCTATGGCAGCAAAATGGGTTTGTTCCTCGCGGCTTTCGGGCGATACTGCGAGCGGCGGGCCGCGTTCGTGCACGAGGTGCTGCGTGCCGACTCGGGGTCGCCGCAGGCCGCGGTGCGCGCGTTCTTCGACGCGGTGATCGCGGACTGCCTCGCTCACCCCAACCGGCGCGGATGCCTGATGCTCAACAGCATCGGCCAACTCGGGCACCGGGTTCCGGAGGTCATCGCCATCGCCGATCGGACGACCGCGCGGATGGAGAGCCACGTCGCCGACCGGCTGCGCGCCGATATTCCGCGAAAGGTGCTGGACGAGAAGGAGTTAGCGGCGCTCAGCTCCCACATCGTGCTGGTTTCCCAGGGGCTGATTCAGCTGAGCCGGTTGGATGTGCCTCGGCAGCGTTTGCGGGATGTCGCCGAGATTTCTTGTGCCGCTGTCCCGCGATGACTACTCGAGTGAAATCGCCGGTGGCGTCGTAGGGACCGAAACGGCCCTCGGGTGAGCGTTCGGTCGAGGACGTCGAAAACCGCGGCGCCAGCGGTGAACATTCTGTTCACACTTCTCCCATCGGCCCAAGATCGAAAGTTTTCCTGCTTGCCCGGAAAATACCGCGCGGCCGCGTTTCACACCTCTATAACAGGTTCCAATCCATGACTCGACGAGGAGCCTGCGATGTCTGTTCGCACCCATGAAATTCCTGTTGGTAGCCGGTCCGGGCGGGGGGTGAGCAGGCGCGGATTCCTAGCGGCAACGGGTATCACCGTTGGTGCCGCGCTAGTCGGGAGGTCCATGGCGCGGGCGACCGCGGCGCCGCTGGCGGATGGCGAGAAGGTGTCCGCGCTCGTCATCGGCAGCGGATACGGGGGAGCGGTCGCCGCACTGCGGCTCGCGCAGGCGGGCGTGGAGGTGACCGTGGTGGAGATGGGCAGGTCGTGGACGACGCCCGGCTCCGACGGCAAGATCTTCTGTCCCGTGCTGAAACCCGACGGGCGGTCCTACTGGCTGCGCGACCGCACCGATCAGCCGGTCGGCTACTTCGCGGGCAGCAGTTACAACAAGGACATCGAAAGATACACGGGCGTCCTGGATTCCGAACAGTTCAGCGGGATTCGCGTGTATCAGGGCCGCGGCGTCGGAGGTGGCTCGTTGGTCAACGGCGGTATGGCGGTGACACCCAAGCGGGAGAACTTCGCGGCCATCCTGCCTTCGGTGAACGCCGACGAGATGTACAACGTCTACTACCCGCGCGCCAATACCGGTCTGGGCGTGAACAATATCGACCGAAACTGGTTCGAGAGCGCGGAGTGTTACCAATTCGCCCGCGTGGGGCGCAAACACGCGGAACGCTCCGGCTTCGGCTGGACTTTCGTGCCGAACGTCTACGACTTCGAGTACATGAAGAAGGAGCAGGCCGAGCAGGTCACCCGATCGGCACTGGCCGGTGAGGTCATCTACGGCAACAACCACGGCAAGCGGTCGCTGGACAAGACGTATCTGGCCGCGGCCACCGGGACCGGCAAGGTGCGTATCACGCCCATGCACACCGTTACCGCCGTATCGCCCACGGAGGGCGGCTATCGGGTGGAGATGAAAGAGATCGACACCAGCGGCGCCGCGGTGGCGACCAAAACCGTTGTGGCGCAGAAGGTGTTCTTCGCGGCGGGCAGTATCGGCACCTCGAAGCTGTTGGTCGCCATGAAGGCGCAGGGCAAACTGCCGGACCTGCCCGATGCCGTCGGCAAGAAGTGGGGCAACAACGGCAATGTGATGGTGGGCCGCGCCAACCACATGTGGGACGGCACGGGCGTACTGCAATCCAGCATGCCTTGCCTGGGTATCGACAATTGGGCGGATTCGGGTGGCCCGGCCTTCGCCGAGGTCGCGCCGTTCCCCGCGGGGCTGGAGACCTACGTCAGCCTGTACCTGGCGATCACCAAGAACCCCGCTCGCGCCCAGTTCACTTTCAACTCCGGTACCGGCAAGGTCGATTTGAGCTGGCAGACCTCCCAGAACCAGTACGCCATCGACGCCGCCAAGCGCATCTTCGACAAGATCAATCGGAAGGAGGGGACGATCTACCGGACCGACCTCTTCGGCGTCTACAAGACCTGGGGGGACGACTTCACCTATCACCCGCTGGGTGGTTGTGTGCTCAACGAGGCGACCGACAACTACGGTCGCCTCCCCGGCTACACCGGGCTCTACGTCATCGACGGTTCGCTGATTCCGGGCAATACCAGTGTCAATCCCTTCGTCACCATTACCGCTCTGGCGGAACGCAATATCGAGAACATAATCGCCGGCGATCTGTGACCTCGGCGTAGAGGGCGCTGTGGCATGCGTCCTCTACCGCCGCGCGGGGCCGTCGCGGTGAACGCCACGAGTCGTGTTGCCGCCCGGCCCGCTTCGTGTGGCGGGCACAGCCAGCGACGTTCACCTACTTCTCGCTCTGGCCTCGCCTGTTGTTAAGATCGGTTCGCTCGATCGGTAACAAGGGGGGGAAGACTGTGCGGGGCAATCCATCTGGGAACGTTCGTGCCGGCGGACGGCGCATGTCGCGGCGAGTGGCGTACGCGCTGCCTGCCGCGGTGGCAGCCTCACTGCTCGCCACGGGATGTGGCTCCACCCAACCGCGTAAAGCGCCCAAGCCGCCGACGTCGGTCACCACGACCGCGCCCCGGCCCGCACCGTCCGCCACCCAGTCACCGCGTACGACGCTCCCGCAACAGCCGACGGCGACCAAACCCCCGACAACCACCACGGAGCGTGGTGGTCTCGGGGGATCCAGTGGTGGCAGCGGTAGCGGCAGCTGAATCGAACCTGGCGGCTGTGCTCGCCCTCTTCCGCAACAGGTTTCGCGAGAAGATGGTGCCATGACAACGCAAAGCAGCACTGGTGGATCTGCGTCCGGGTCGGCCAGGGAGCCCCTGCTCGAACGAGTCCGCCTGGCGCGAAACAAGTTTCGGCGCGGGTCAGCCGGGTGGTCTGTGGCGCACCATGTGAGTCTCATCGGTGCGGCCGTCCTGAGTGCTGCTGCCGCGCTGGCGATCCAGATTCCGGACCCGCCTCAGGCTGACCTCGCGGCGATCTGCGCGACCGTCGCCGCCTTGCTGTCCACGCTCAATATCGTCGGGGGCTTCGAAACGAAATGGCAGGCGAACCGAAACGCGTTTTATGACCTGGACAGTCTGCTATTGGATGCGGACGACCCGGCGACTTCCCTCGAAGACATACGGAAAGGTTATAAGCAGGCCGTGTACGCGCAGCGAATGACTTGGATCGCGCCGTCCATGCGCGGATTGGAACAGGAGAAGACGACACTACCCGCCAACCGCGCAGCCGATTGATGGACTCGAGCGGTGCGACGGAAATCCGTGCGGGAGGCACCAATGGATTACATCGAACGCCGACTGTTGCGCGACTGGGAAATGTCGACCCGATCCGGGCTATGGGCTGGGGCGCAGTAGCGCGCCACTGAGGACTGCGCGGATGTGGTCCGGGTCGGCTTCGTGGTCGTCGAGGAGGATGGCTGTACACAGTCCGTCGCACAGTGCGACGAAGGCTTCGATGGTGTCGGGATCGGTGGTTCGTGTCCGGGCGAGTTCCGCGACACTGTCACGCCAGCGTCGCGCTGCGGGGCGTAGGGCGGGTCGGCGAGCCGCCAGGGTCGCGAGTTCACGTTCGGCGAGTGCGCGCTCCCGCCCGGGGCCCGCGGATTCGGCGATGATCCTGGCGAGCCCGTCCAGCGGGTCGTCCGCGGTGTCGACGAGTTGGCGGATGCGGTGCGTGTAGGCGTCTGTGACGCTGGTCAGGGCTGCCACCAGCAGGTCGTCCAGGGTGGCGAAGTAGTAGAGGGTCAGGCTGGTGGTGATGCCTGCCTCTTTGGCGACGGTTCGGTGGGTCACGCCGGCGGCGCCGTCGCGGTGAACGATCGTGAGTGTTGCCTCGATGATCTGGGCTCGGCGACGTTGGCCGCGCAGTTTGCGGCCATCGCCAGTGTCGTGTTCAACCACCGTGGTCCTCTCGCCGATCTTCGCCGCTGCCGGGAGTCGAGGCTATCGGCTCCGCCTCGGCGGTGGCGGCGCCGATCGGGCGGATGTGGCACAGCGTCCGGAAGCAAGCGATCGATGCGCCGGCGATGGCGAGACCCGCGGCGATCGCGGCGGTGTTGAGTCCGGCGGTGAACGCGTCCTGCGCTTGGTGGAGAGCCGCTATGGGCAGCTGGTCCGTCACGGAGACCGCGCCGGAGAGGGTGTCGCTGTACGACTCGGCCACGGATCGGGGTAGCCCCGATGGGACCTCGACCGCGGTCCGGTAGATCGCCGTCGTGAGGCTTCCCAGCAGCGCCACCCCGGCCGCGATTCCCAACTCTTGCACGGTCTCCGACAGCGCCGCGGCCGACCCGGATCTCTCTGACGGCGCCGCACTCACGACGATGTCGGTGCCGAGTGCGGCGATGACACCCAGGCCGAGATAGAGGAACGCGAAGCCGGCGACCACATTCGGCTTGCTGTCGGTGTCGGCGAAGGCGAGCAAGGCGTATCCGATCAGTGACAAGGCCAAGGTGCCGGCCATTACCGTGCCCGGCGGAATGCGACCGGCGATCAAAGGGGCACCGATCCCGCCGATCAGCATGGCCAGCGCCGGTGGTCCCATCCACAGCCCGGCCGCCAGTGGCGAGAGGCCCTCGACGAGCTGCAGGTACTGCGTGACCAGATACATCATCCCGCCGAAGCCGACAAGGCCGATCAGCAAGACTGTCGAGGCGGCGGAAAAGGCCCGGCTGTTGAAAAGCCTGATGTCCAGCAGCGGCTCTCGCAAGCGCAGTTGGCGATGGATGAAGGCGACCGTCGAACCGCCACCGAGCAGGACGGCTGCCAAGGCCTGGGCACCGATGCCGTGTGTGGCCACGTGCTTGATCGCGTAGACGATCGGAAGCATCGCCGCCAGCGACAGAGCGACGCTCCGCAGGTCGAGCCGTGAAGCATCGCTCCGATACTCCGGCAGTAACGCCGGTGCCACGACCAGCACTGCGACGCTGATCGGTACCGCGATCAAAAACGCTGCGCCCCACCAGAAATGAGCAACGAGGATCCCGCCGACAACCGGTCCCGCGGCCATGCCGAGGGCGAACATCGTGGCCCACACGCCGATCGCCAAAGCTCGCTGCCTGGCATCGGTGAACATGTTGCTGACCAGGGACAGGGTGGATGGCATCAGCGTCGCCCCGGCCACGCCGAGCAGTGCCCGCGCCACGATCAGCCAGAAGGCGCTGGGGGCGAATGCCGCGAACACCGACACCGCGCCGAACGCGGTCATGCCGATCATCAGCAGGCGCCGGCGCCCGATCCGGTCGCCCAGCGTTCCCATCGTGATCAGGAACCCGGCGATGAGGAATCCGTAGGCGTCCATGATCCACAGCGTCTCTGTCGCGGTGGGATGCAGGTCCGCGGTCAGGCTCGGGACCACGAGGTAGAGCGCCGTGACATCGAGTCCCAACAGGACGGTCGGCAACGCCAACACCGCTAGGCCGGCCCACTGCCGCCCGCCGGCACGTGACGACGGTTCTGTGTCCATCTCACCCTCAAATCTAATTGAACGTACGTACTATTTGTACCATCGTTCAACCTTGGATGCGAAAGAGTCCCGGCGGTGACATAGGAACGCGCCCGGCAGCGGTGGGTGATCGGCTGGAGAACCCGGCCGATCACCCACGTCGGCGTGGAGATGGGGATATCACGCGCGTGCGCGTCGAAGTGGGTCGACCGGGACGTCGTAGGTCGGGATCAGGACATGCGTTCGAAGACCGCGGCGAGGCCTTGACCGCCGCCGATGCACATCGTCTCCAGGCCGTATCGTGCTTCGCGGCGGTCCATTTCGCGCAGGAGGGTGGCGAGGATGCGGGCGCCGGTGGCGCCGACGGGGTGGCCGAGGGAGATGCCGGAGCCGTTTGGGTTGAGGCGCGGGTCGGTGGGGTCGAGGTTCCAGTGGTGGAGGACGGCGAGGACTTGGGCCGCGAAGGCCTCGTTCAGTTCGATGACGTCCATGTCGGCGAGAGTGAGTTCCGCGCGGGCGAGGGCGCGCTCGGTTGCCGGAACCGGGCCGATTCCCATGGTGCGTGGGGCTACGCCCGCCGCGGCCCAGGAGAGCAGGCGGGCGATTGGGCGCAGGCCGAGTCTGCGGGCCTGCTCCGGGGTGGTGACCAGGCAGAGGGCCGCGCCGTCGTTCTGGCCGCTGGAATTGCCTGCGGTGACCGTTGATTCGGGATCGATCGAGGAACGGATCGGCCGCAGTGCGGACAGCGCCTCGACGGTGGTGTCGGCGCGCGGGTGCTCGTCGGCGTCGACAAGGACGGGTGCCGAGCGGCGTTGCGGAACAGAGACTCCGACGATCTCGTCGGCGAATCGTCCCGCGCGCTGGGCGGCCACGGCGCGCTGGTGGGAAAGTACGGCCAGTGCGTCCTGATCCGCTCGGCTGATCGCGTACTCGGCGCGCAGGTTCTCCGCGGTCTCGATCATGCCGCCCGGCACGGGGAAGTCGCGGCCGCCCGCGGTGACCCGGGCCCTGGCGAGGCGGTCGGCCAGCGCGACGCCGTCGCCCTTGATGCCCCACCGCATTCCGGTCGCGTAGAACTCGGTCTGGCTCATGGATTCGACGCCGCCCGCGAGCACGAGATCGCTGCCGCCGGTGGCGACTTGCAGGCACGCCTGGATGATCGCCTGGAGTCCGGAGCCGCAGCGCCGGTCGACCTGCATGCCGGGGACGTCGATCCCGAGGCCCGCGTCGAGGGCGGCGATTCGTCCGATGGCGGGGGCTTCGCCGTTGGGGGAGGCCTGGCCGAGGATCACGTCGTCGATCGAGGCGCCGTCGATGCCGGTGCGACGCACCAGTTCTCCGATGACCGTGGTGGCGAGTTGTTGCGGCGAAACGTCTTTGAGCACGCCGCCGAAGCGGCCGACGGGTGTGCGCAACGGTTCGCAGATGACTGCGTCGGGCATTCGTTGTCCTTGAAGAGGGGCGGTCACATCGCGTCGATGCCGGTGAGGGCGCGGCCGATGATGAGTTTCTGCAATTGGCTGGTGCCCTCGTAGAGGGTGAGGACTCGCGCGTCACGCAGGTATTTGCCCATGGGGTACTCGTCGATGAAGCCGTAACCGCCGAAGACCTGTAAGCAGTTGTTGCTGACCCGTACGGCGGTCTCGCTGGCCGCGAGTTTGGCCATGGACGAGGCGAGCTGGATCTCGTCGCGCGAGGCTCCGGCGTCGACGAGGGCGGCGGCCTTCCAGGTGAGCAGGCGGGCGGATTCGACGTCGAGCGCGGAGTCGGCGAGCAGCTCCTGGACGAGCTGTTTGGTGGCGATCGGCTTGCCGAACTGGGTGCGTTCGGTCGAGTAGCGCACCGCGGCGTCCAAAGCTGCTTGCCCGACGCCGACGCTGCCCGCGGCCACGGAGATGCGTCCCTTGGCCAAGGCGCCCAGGGCGATCCCGAGACCCTTGCTTACCGCGCCCAACCGCGCCGAGTCCGGCACCCGGACATCCTGAAGCGAGAGCGCGGCGGTCGCCTGTCCGCGCAGGCCGAGCTTGCCGTGGATGGTCGTCGCCGTGAAACCCGGTGTGTCCGTGGGCACGAGGAAGGCGGTGATGCCTTTGCCGCCGTCGGCGGAGGTGCGGGCGAACACCAGGGCGACCTTGGCCCAGGTGCCGTTGGTGATGAACATCTTCTCGCCGGAGATCACCCAGTCGTCCCCGTCGCGAACCGCCTTGGTGCGCAGGGAGGCCGCGTCGGAACCGCTGTCGGGTTCGGTGAGGGCGAAGCAGCCGAGCGCGCGTCCGGAGGTCAGCTCCGGGAGCCACCTGTGCTTCTGCTCGTCAGTGCCATGTGCCGCAATAGATTTGGTGACGAGTCCGAGCGACACCGAGACGATGCCCCGCACGGCGGAATCACCGCGCCCGAGTTCCTCGCAGACCAGGACGTAGGAGAGCATGTCGACCTCGGTGCCGCCGAATTCCTCGGCGATGCCGAGCCCGAGGAAGCCGAGTTCGCCGAGTCGGTCGACGATGGCCAGGTCGACGGTCTCGGCACGGTCCCAGTCGCGCGCATGCGGGGTGATCTCGGTGTCGACGAAATCGGCGGCCAGCGCGCGGATCTCGCGGTGGGTGTCATCGAGAACGAACATCGGTTCCTCGGTTCGTGAGCAGGTCTTCGGGACGGGTGCCCTTGGTGTGCAGGGGGATTCGCTGCTCGGAGCGGCTGCGCAACCAGGAGCTCACCCGGTAGCGGGGATCGCGGGTGTAGGCGTACAAGCCGTCGAGTATCGCGGTGACCCGCTCGGTGCCTACGGATTCGCCGAGTTCCAGCGGTCCCAGCGGGTAGCCGAGGCCCAAGCGAGCGCCGCGATCGATGTCCTCCGGTGTGCCGATGCCGTGTTCGGCGAGGGCGCAGGAGAGGTTCACGATCGCGCCCAGGATGCGTTGCGCGACAGGGGCGGTGCCGTCGGCGGTCGGCGTCGGTGTGTAACCGGCGGCGGCCAGCAGGCGCAACGCGGGCGCCGTGGCGAGCGGGTCGGCGGCGGTGGGCACCACGACGGTGAGGCGGCTGCGGTCGAGGCCCAGCGGATCGATGCCGAGGGTCCGGGCGGGGTCGAGGCCGTAGCGTGCGGCGAGGCGGTAGGTCGGTTCGCCGATCGGCAGGACGAGCGAAACCGCTTCGGCACTGGGCGATTCGAGCACCGTCGCACCGGCTCGGCGCAGCGCCGCCGCGAAATCGGGGTGGTTGTGAACGTGGACCGGGGTCGCATCGGCATCCGGCGTGATGTCCGGTTCGGCGGGCAGCAGCGGTGCGCCGTCCTGGTAGCGGTAGAACCCTTCGCCCGTCTTGCGGCCGAGCAGACCGCCGGCGACACGGGCGGCCGCGATCGGGGAGGGGCGCAGCCGCGGGTCACCGTAGAAGCCCGCGGAGACGGTTTCCATGACGGGGTGGCTGACGTCCAATCCGGTCAGGTCCATCAGCTCGAACGGGCCCATCCGCAGGCCGAGTGTGTCGCGGACGATGCGGTCGATATCGGCGGGAGAGGCGATCTGTTCGGACAGGATGGCCAGCGCCTCGCTGGGCAGGGCGCGCCCCAGGTGGTTGACGAGGAAGCCGGGGGTGTCCCGGGCAAGGATCGGGGTGTGCCCGATTCGGTCGACGAAAGCCGTTGCGGTATCGATGAGTTCGGGCGCGGTCCGCAGACCGGGCACGATCTCCACCAGGGACATCAGCGGCACCGGATTGAAGAAGTGCAGCCCGATCAACCGGGTCGGGTCGTGCAGCGCCGACGCGATCGCGGTGATGGACAGCGAACTGGTGTTGGAGGCGAGCACGGCGTTCGGTGTCGCGGTCTCCAGCTCGGCGAAGATCGCCTGCTTGACCGGAAGCTTCTCGACGACGGCCTCGATCACGAGATCGATGTCGTCGGCGGGTGCGGTCGGGGCGGCGCCCGCGGTGAGCCGCGCCAGGATGGCCGCGGCCTCGTCGGCGTCGCGCTTGCCCTTGTCGACGGACCGCTGGATCATCGCCGCGACGAACTCGAGCGCGGACGGAACAGCGGCCGCGTCGGCGTCGGTCAGTTCGACCCGGTATCCGGCGGTCGCGGCGACCTGGGCGATGCCGCGGCCCATCGCCCCCGCGCCGACGATGCGGATGCGTTCGATCGGTTCCATCAGTGTCCTTCGTAGGTCGGCGTGCGCTTGGCCAGGAAGGCGGCGATGCCCTCGGCATGATCGGCGGTATCGAACAACATCTGAAAGGTCGTGCGCTCCAAGGCGATCGCGGTGCTCAACGGAGCGTTCTCGGCGTGCCGCGCGATGCTGCGAATCGCGCGGACGTTCAGCGGCGGCTGGCGCAGGATGGTCGCCGCGATCTCGACGGCCGCGTCCAGCGCGGTGCCGTCGGGCACGATGTCGGCGACGATCCCGATCTGCTGGGCGGTGGCGGCATCGATCGGTTCGCCGGTCAGCACCATGCGCAGCGCGCGAGCCCGCCCGGCCCGCTGGACGAGGCGGCTCAATCCGCCCGCGCCGGGGATGAGCCCGACCCGGATCTCCGGCTGCCCGAACCGCGCCGAGGCGCCGGCGACCACGAGATCGCACGCCATGGCGAGTTCGCATCCGCCGCCGAACGCATAGCCTTCGACCGCGGCGATCACCGGTGTGCCGAGTTCGTCGAGCACGGAGAAGACCTTGCCGGTCTCCTGAGCGAACAGATCGGTGGGCCGATACGTGCTCATCTCCTTGAGATCCGTGCCCGCGACGAAGACTCCCGCGTCGCCGGTGAGGACGACGACGCGGACCGCGGGGTCGGCATCGGCAGCTGAAAGCTCCTCGGCGAGCGAAGTTTTCGTGAAAGAGTTCAGCGCATTGCGGGCCTGCGGCCGGGAGATGCGCAGCACACGGATGCCCGCGTGTTCGCCGGACAGATCGGAACGGAGAACGGAAGGTTCGGTCATCGGAGATACACCCTGGTCGGATCGATGGTGGTGCGCAGCAGGTCGAGCTCCGCCGCGGTCGGGGGTTCGGTGACGGTGACGTTCTCGGCCACCCGGAGCCGCCAGCCGGTGGCGGCCACGACCTGTTCGACGGAGACGCCTGGATGCGTTGCGGTGAGGCACAATTCGCCATCGGCGTCCGCCGTGAGCACCCCGAGGGGCGTGATCACGGTGGTCACGCCGCGCCCGCGGGTGCGCACCCGCGGCTCGGCCCGGCGCGCCACCGACGGCGCCGGGCTGGTGGTGAAATCGAGCCGATCGACGAACGAGCGCGGATCGTGTCGACGCAGGACCACGAAGATTTCGTCCGCGTTCGCCATCACCTCGGTGGCTCCGCCCGCGCCGGGCAACCGGGCGGCCGGAGTGGCGTAGTCGCCGATCACGGTGCTGTTGAGGCTGCCGAAGCGGTCGATCTGCGCCGCGCCGAGGAACCCGACGTCGAGGTAGCCGCCCTGGAGGACGTACCCGAAGAGCGCGTGCATCCCGAGAATCGCCTCGGCTCCGGTGGCCAGCGGGGCGTCGCCGATGGTCTCGGGTAGGCGCGGGGGATGCGCGCCACAGACGCCGGACTCGTAGACCTGCTCGAGGTCGGGTGAGGTGGTCGCCCGCGCGAGCGTCACGGCGAGAGTCGGCAGGCCGATTCCGGCGAAGACCCGGCGTTTGCCGCGCAGATGGCGGGCGCTGAGGACGGTGAGCAGTTCACTCGTGGTGTGGGCGCGTGTCCTCGGCGGTGCGTCGGTCATCGTGCGCATCCGTAGTCGACGGGGTGCGACAGCGCGGGCTCCGGTATCAGGCGATCGAAATAGCCAGGGCCGAGCTTGTCCAGGTAGGCGGCGTGATCGGGCAAGTCGTAGATCCATTCGCGCAACCACCGGTCCAGCGCGGCGGGATCCTTGCCGATCTCGGGCCACGACCGGTAGAAGTCGTTGTCGCGGTCGTAGTAGCCCTGCACGTAGGAGGGGTGCGCGCCGCGCGGACACTCGACGACCGCGTCGACCGCGAATCCAGGGATCACGGTGCGGTTCGGGTCGGCGCGGATCACCTCGTCGTCGACGATCTCCTCGACCACCACGATGGTGCGCTCCGACGCGAACGCCACCTCTTGCATCGGCCCGAGAATGCCCCACGCCTGCACATTGCCCGCGCGGTCCGCGCGCTGCGCGTGCAGGATCGCCACATCCGGTCGAATCGGCGGAACCACGTAGATCTCCTCGACGCCGCCATCCGGGGCGGGATACGGCGACGTCACCTTGGCGATGCGCGGATTGCGCGCGGGCAGATCGCCGCCCGCGTACGAACGCAGCGGGTAGAAGGGCAGATCGGCGGCCCCGGCGAGATAACGGGCGAGCAGGCCGTAGTGGCTGTATTCCTCGATCTCCAGTCCACGCGGTTCACGGCGCTCCACGGCCCTGCGGATGGCGTGCAGCGAGCCGACCGAGCTGTTGCCGGTGAACGAGAAGATCATCTTGCGTGCCACGCCCGCCGCGACCAGCTGGTCGAAGACGATGTCGGGCGTCATCCTGACCAGCGTCAGCTCGCGCCTGCGCTGGCGGATCAGCTCGTGCCCCGCGGCGACCGGGATCGCATGGGTGAATCCCTCCAGTGCCACGGTGGCGCCGTCCTCGACGAACGCGGCGACGGCCTCGCGCACCGTCAGCTGTTTGGACCGGGGCATCGGGCTCCTTCGTTCGGATCGATCCTCACGGTGCCTTGTCGAACCGATATAGTCCAATACTCAATTCGCAATTCAGTGATACCGATTCTTACCTAATGGGGTCGTCGTGGAGTTCCGTCATCTCGCCGGGTTCGTCGCGGTCGCCGAGGAGTTGCACTTCGGCCGCGCGGCCGAGCGTCTGCACATGGCTCAGCCGCCGCTGAGCCAGCAGATCCGCGCGCTGGAGAAGGAGCTCGGGGTCGCGCTGTTCGAACGCAACACCCGGTCGGTGCGGCTGACCGCCGCGGGCGAGGTGCTGCTGCCGCACGCGCGCAAGGTCCTCGACGACATCGAGGTGGCCCGGCGCGCGGCGGTCGCGTCCGGGCGCGGCGAGGTCGGCCGGGTCTCGATCGGCTTCGCGGGCGCCAGCAGCCACGAGGCGCTGCCGACGCTGACCAGGGCGGTCCGCGCCGCGCACCCCGGTATCGAGGTGCGCCTGCGCGGACAGACCTACGCGGGCGCCGCGCTCAACCTGGTCGCCGCCCGCGAGCTGGATCTGGGCTTCGTCCGGCTGCCGGTGCGGCGCGAGGGCGTCGCGGTGCGGGTCATCCAATACGAGCGACTGGTCGCCGCGCTGCCCGCGGAGCACCCGCTCGCCGACGCCGTCGATATCGATGTGGCCGACCTCGCCGACGACGCCTTCGTCACCTTTCCCGGCACGCAGGGCTCGAGCGTGCGCGACCACCTGGTGCGCACGGCGCTCGACGCCGGGTTCACGCCCCGCATCGTGCAGGAGGCGCCGGACTCCTACACCATCCTCGACCTGGTCGCCGCCGGGGTCGGCGTGACGCTGACGCTCTCCTCGGTGCAGCACATCCACCGGACCGGCATGGTCTACAAGGAGTTGCGCGGCGACGTCCCCGCGCTCGCGTCCGCACTGGCCTGGCGGGCGGACAACGCCTCGCGTGCGCTGGCCGCCGTGCTCGAGGTGGCCGAGGAGGTGCTGCCCACTCCGCCCGAGCCGACGGCGGGCGCACGCTGAAATCCCTTACAGGCCCATGTCCTTGGCGATGATCATGCGCATCACCTCGCTGGTCCCGCCGTAGATCCGGTTGACGCGGTTGTCCGCGTAGAGCCGGGCGATCGGGTACTCGGTGATGTAGCCGTAGCCGCCGTGCAGTTGCAGGCAGCGGTCGATCACGCGGGAGGCGGTCTCGGTGCAGAACAGCTTGGCCGAGGCGGCGTCGGCCGCGGTCAGCTCGCCACGGTCGTGCGCGGCGAGGGCGCGATCCACCACGGCTTCGGCCGCGTCCACCTCGGCGCGGCAGGCCGCAAGCTCGAATTTGGTGTTCTGGAAGCTGGCCACCGGCTTGGCGAAAACCAGCCGGTCCCTGGTGTATTGGTGCGCGAAGCGGATGGCCGCCTTGGCCTGGGCATAGGCGCCGACGGCGATGCTGAGCCGCTCCTGCGGCAGGTTCTGGCCGAGATAGGAGAAGCCGCGGTGTTCCTCGCCGAGCAGATCCTCGACCGGAACCCGGACGTCGGTGAAGGTGAGTTCGGCGGTGTCGGAGACCTTGAGGCCCAGCTTGTCCAGCTTGCGGCCGACGGAGTAGCCGGGCGAGCTGGTGTCGACCACGAGCAGGGACAGGCCGTGGCGGCGGTCCTCCGCCGTCGAGGGCGCGGTGCGCGCGCACACGATGACGCGGTCCGCGTGCACGCCGCCGGTGATGAAGGTCTTAGCGCCGTTGAGCACGTAGTGCGTGCCGTCCTCGGACAGGGTCGCGGTGGTGCGGATGCCCGCGAGGTCCGAGCCGGTGCCGGGTTCGGTCATGGCGATGGCGAACATGATGTCGCCGCTGACGAAGCCGGGCAGCCAGCGCTGTTTCTGCTCCTCGGTGGCCAGCGCCTTGAGGTACGGAAGGCACAGCGACACATGGACACTGGAGCCGCCGAAGGACACCGCGGCCCGCGCGATCTCCTCGGTGAGCACGGCCTGGAAGGAGAACGACTCGATACCGGCGCCGCCGTACTCGGTCGGAACCTCGATGCCGAACACGCCGAGTTCGCCCAGCTTGCGGTAGAAGTCGCGAGGCACGATGCCGTCGGCGTACCACTTGTCGTACTCCGGGACGACCTCGGATTCGATGAACGACCGGACGGTCTCCCGGAACGCCTCGTGGTCGGCCTCGAAAACTGTTCTGCGCACGCTGATTTCCTTCCTCGTCGTCGGCGGCGTCGCACCGCCGCGCAGGCCTGTCCGGCGGTGTGCCGGACAGGCCTGCGGGATCTTTTCTCGGGGTGTTACTTAGGGGGAGCCGGAACCGAAGGGTCCTTGCAGTAGGGCAGTTCCGCCGGGCAGGGGGTCAGGATGGTGGAGAAGTACTGGAACGCGGAGAACAGCGCGATCGGACCGCCCACCGTGATCAGCCCGACCATGGCGCCCACCGCGCCCAGCGTCGCCGCGCCGAGCACGCACCCGGCGATGGTCGCGCCGACCCAGGGGAGCAGCAGCGCGATCACCGGGCTGGCGACCGTCGCACCCGCCGCGCCACCCAGCAGACAGCCGACGCCGCCGCCGAGCACCGCGCCGACCACGGCACTCACCGCGGCGCTGATGGTCATCCGCTGGGCGAACACGCCGAGTGCGGATTGGTCACGCGGGGTGAAGGATTCGGCGACCTGCTTGGCCGCCTGCTCCTGGCTGATGACCTCGTTCGCCGACACGGCCGCCACCGGCGTTCCGCCCTCACGCGACGGCGTCAGGATCGCGCGGTCACCCTCGACCCGCGCCGCGATCGGATACGACATGGCATCCATGCGGTAGGTGAGTGGCACGGCCGCGACCGGCGTGTCGTGCACGTCGGTGACCACCAGCTGGTCCGCGACGACGCGCAACTTGCCGTCGCCGATGGCTACCACGGCCGAATCACCCTGGCGGGTGACCTCGTAGCGCACCGCACCCTGTTCCTCGGCGGGCTGGGCGTTGGTGACGCCCGCGCCGCAGACGCCGACGGCAACGGCCGCCATAGCTGCGGTCACGACGCTGTTTCGCAGTTTCATAGTTGATCCTCATCGATCGGTTTTCTTCGTGCTTGCCGACGACGCCGGAATGCGCCGCGGCACGTGGTGGGGAGTGGCTACTTGCCGGTGTCGATGACGTCGCCGGTCAGCACCCAGTGGTCACCCTCGAACCTCTGGATGCGCAGGGACTCCATCGGGAACGCGTCGCCTTCGCCGGTCTTCAACGTGATGCCGGGCAGCAGCAGGTCGATGCCGACATTGTCGAGCGAGCGCATGGCGTCGCGAAGTCCCTCGCGGGTGGGGCATTTCGCGGCTTCCATGGTCTTGTGGAAGCTCTCCGCGGCCGCCCAGCCGACCACCGTGTACTGGTTGGTCGGGTCGGCGCCGGGCGCGTACTCGGCCAGCTTCTCCTGGTAGTGGCGCATGGCGGCGTCGGACGACCACTGCGGGTCGGACGGGTCCTTGGTGAACGCCGCAGACACCACGCCCTGGGCGTTCTCCAGGCCGACCGGCTTCAGTGTGCTGATGGTGTTGGCCACCTGGGTCAGGATGTGCAGCGGGTTCCAGTCGGTGTTGCGCCGCTCGGCGGCCAGCGCCTGGGAGGCGAACTTCGGTGTGGAGAAGTTCAGCAGCACATCGGCTTTCGAGTTCGCCAGGTTGCGCACCTGCGGTTCCACCGTCGGGTCGGTGACCTCGTAGCTCTGCTCGGCCACCACTCGGACGCCGCTGCCCGCGACGGCCTCGGTGAAGCTGGACAGCAGATCCTTGCCGAAATCGTCGTTCTGGTAGATCACGGCCACGGTCGCATCGGCCTTGTGCTGGCGGACGTACTGCGCGAAGGCGCGGCCCTCGGCGCGGTAGCTGGGCTGCCAGCCGATGGTCCACGGATGTCCCTCGTCCGCACCCCATTTCGTCGCACCGCCCGCGACGAACACCTGCGGCACCTTGCGCTGGTTGAGGTAGTCCCACACCGCCGAGGACGTCGGGGTGCCCAGGGTCTGGAAGACGGCGAACACCTGATCCTGCTCCACCAGACGGCGGGTCTCCTCGACGGTCTTCGGCGGCTGGTAGCCGTCGTCGCGCACCAGGTACTCGACGGCGCGGCCGCCGATTCCGCCGTGCTCGGCGTTGAGGTAGTCGAAGTAGGCGCGAACGCCCTTCGGCAGCTCGCTGTAAGCGGAGGCGGGACCCGACAGCGGGTAGACCCCGCCCAGCTTGATGCTGCTGTCGGTGATTCCCGTGGTCTGCTGACCACGGCATTCGCCCTGTCCGACGGTGCTGCCCGTGTCGTCGCGGCCGCCACAGGCGGAGACCGCGAGCAGGACGGCGGCCGCGACGCCGGCGGCGCGGATTGCCTTAGTGCGCATTGTTCTTCCCTTTCCGAACGAGATGTTCGAGCCAGCGCGCCGTGCGGCCGAGGAGTCCGGCCAGTCCGTTGGGCGCGAGGTACATGACCGCGATGATCAGCAGTCCGAAGATCACTCCCGGCGCCGCCTGGTTGAGGTCCTGGGCGAAGCTCGGGACGTACATCACGAACAGCCCGCCCAGCAGCGGTCCCCAGTGCCCGCCGAGCCCGCCGACGACCAATCCGGCCAGCAGCGTGATCGACAATCCGACGGCGAAGGAGTCCGGCGAGACGAAGCCGATCACCCAGGTGTAGACGCAGCCCGCCGCACCGGCGAGCATGGCGCCGCAGGCGAAGGCGAGCGTCTTGTAGAAGGCCAGGCGCACGCCCATCACCTCGGCCGCGATCTCGTTGTCGCGGATCGCGTGCAGCGCCCGGCCGACCCGGGAGCGCAGCAGCCCCGCGACCAGGACGAAGCTCACGACGGTGACGAGCAGCGCCAGGAAGTACAGCCACTGGTCCTCGGCCAACCCGGTCCACACCGGCGGCGCGGGCTTGGTCAGCGTCAGCCCCATGGAGCCGCCGGTGACCGACTCGAACCGCTTGAGCAGCGGCACCAGGAAGATCGCGATGGCCAAGGTGACCAGTGCCAGGTACAGCCCCCGCAACCTCAGAGCCGGAATGCCGAGGGCGAATCCGAGCGCGAAGGCCACCGCCGCGGCGACCGGAAGGGTCGCGAAATACGGTGTGTCCCAACGATCCATCAGCACCGCGCTGGTGTACGCGCCGACCGCGAAGAACGCGCCGTGCCCGAGCGAGATCTGGCCGGTGTGGCCGACGAGCACGTTCAAGCCGAGCAGCGCGACCGCGTAGATCATCGCCAGCGCCAGCTGGAAGGTGCGGAACGGCACCAGCTGGAACGGTGCGAGACAGGCGATCAGCAGCAGCGCGCCGATCCCGAGCCATGTCCAGTTCGGCATCCGCAGCCGTCGTGTTTCCGCGCGGGGAGCGACGGTTTCGGTTGGCGCCGACGATGTTTCCGCCGCGACGGCGGTGTTTCGAGTTCCCATGTCGCTCATACCCGTTCCACCACCGCGCGACCGAACAGACCCTGCGGCCGCAGCAGCAGGACGCCGAGAATGATCACCAGGGGCACGCCGATCTTGAGTTCGGTGCCGATGACGTCCAGGTAAGCGCCGGTGAGGGTTTCGGCCACCCCGACGATCAGTCCGCCCGCCACCGCGCCGCCGGGGCTGTCGAAGCCGCCGAGCGTCGCCGCCGCGAAGGCGTAGATCAGGACGCCGCCCATCATGTTCGGCTCGAGGAACAGCAGCGGCGCCGACAGCACGCCGGAGACCGCGCCGACCAGCGCCGCGAGGCCCCAGCCGAGCGCGAGCACGGTGCCCACCCGGATGCCGACCAAGCGCGCCGACTGCGGGTTGCAGGCCACGGCCCGCATCGCCAGGCCGATCTTGGTGTAGCGGAACAGCAGGTACAGCAAGCCCATCACCGCGGCGACCACGCCGAGCACCCCGAGGCTGCTGTACCCGGCGGTGACGCCACCGGCTCGGAAAGCCCCCTCCGGGAACGGATTCGGGAACGACTTCACCTGGTAGGACCAGATCCAGCCCGCGGCGGCGTTGATGAAGAAGAACAGGCCGACGGTGACGATCACCAGCGTCAGTTCCGGTGCGCCCTCGACGGGCCGGATGATCACCCGTTCGATCAGCATGCCGCCGACGAAGGACACCGCGAGCGTGGCCGGTAGCGCCACCCAGAACGGCAGGCCGCTCTGCACGCACTGCCAGGCGAGGAAGGCCGAGAACATGGCCAGCTCGCCCTGGGCGAAGTTGACGATGCCGGTGAATCGGTAGATGAGCACGAGCGCCAGCGCCAAACCGGCGTAAATCGCTCCGGCCGTGAGGCCTTCGATGATCTGTTGCAGAAATCCGGCCATGGTCACACCCGGTATCCGAGATAGGACTCGGCGACCTGCTCGTCGGCCTTGATCTGGGCCGCGGTGCCGGACAAGACGATTCGGCCGGTCTCCAGGACATGTGCCCGGTGGGCGGTCCCGAGCGCCAGATGCGCGTTCTGCTCGACGACGATCACGGTGGTGCGCTCCTCTTCGTTGATGGTGTGCACGATTTGAAAGAGCTCCTGGGTGACCAGGGGCGAGAGGCCGAGCGACGGCTCGTCCAGCAGCAACAGCCGGGGCCGGGACATGAGCGCCCTGCCGATGGCCAGCATCTGCTGCTGGCCGCCGGAGAGTCCGCCCGCCGTCTCGCGCAGCTTGTCGCGCAGGATGGGGAAGAAGTCGAAGACCCGGCGCAGGTCGGCCTCGGTGCGGACCCGGTCGCGGTGCTGATAGGCGCCGAGGCGCAGGTTCTCCTCGACGGTCAGCGGCAGGAAGGTGCCGCGGCCCTCGGGCACGTGCGCCACACCGAGCCGGGCGATGGCTTCCGGTGTGCGGCCGGTGATCTCGGCGTCGTCGAGGCGCACGGTCCCGCGCACCCGGATCATGCCGCACAGTGCGCGCAACAAGGTCGTCTTGCCCGCGCCGTTGGGACCGAGGACCGCGCAGACCTCGCCGCGGGCGACCGAGAAGCTCAGGCCGTGCAGTACTTTGGCCGCGCCGTAGCCCGCGCGCAGGTCGGTGACGGTGAGGAAGGGTTCGCCGGTCATGCCGCCGTCCCCAGGTAGGCCCGGATGACCGCCGGATCACGTTGCACCGCTTCGGGTTCGCCCTCGGCGATGACGCGGCCGAACTCGAGGCACACCACCCGGTCGCAGGTGCCCATGACGAATCCCATGTGGTGCTCGACGACGATCACCGTCAGGTCGAACTCGTCGCGCAGCGCGCGTAGACGCTCGGCGAACACGTCGACCTCGCCGTGGCTGAGCCCGTTGACCGGCTCGTCCAGCAGCAGCAGGCGCGGCCCGACGGCCAGCGCGCGGGCCAGCTCGATCCGCTTGAGCGTGCCGAACGGCAGGCCCGCGGCGGGGTGGTCGGCGACATCGGCGAGGTCGAGCCGCTCCAGCAGCGCGTCGACCTCGGCGCGCAGCCGCCGCTCCTCCGCGCGGACCCGCGGCAGGCGCAGGCTCGCGGAGACGAAACCGGCGGAGGCCCGGTGGTGGGCGCCGACGAGCACGTTGTCCCGGACGGACATGCGGGGGAACAACCCCAGGTTCTGGAAGGTGCGGGCGATACCGAGTCCGGCCAGCGCGTCGGGGCGGACCGTCAGCAGGTCCTCGCCCTGGTAGCGCATCGTGCCCTCGGTGGGCTGGTAGCGCCTGGTGAGGCAGTTGAACAGGGTGGTCTTGCCCGCCCCGTTCGGACCGATCAGACCGACCATCTCGCCCGGCGCGACGCCGAAGCCGACGTCGTGCAGGGCGGTGATGCCGCCGAAGCGAACGGTCAGGTGGGATATCTCGAGCATTCGTCCTCCGGCCCGCGTCCGAGACGTGGGTGAAATTCCGTGCGGGTCGGCGCAGTCCTTGCGGTCTGGCCAGTGGATCGTGGTCAGCGTAAAGACGCTGGTCAGGGCGCACATCGGACGCGGAGGCCCAATCTCGGCGGCGCGATTTGTCCGGCGTGGACAGGGGTGGGTGCCTCCTTCGGCCCTGTTGACACCCGCGACGAGGGCCGTGGAGTATGCCGGGTTATGTCAGCTGGATCACATTCGACCGGGGTATCCGCGCCGGTCCAGGCCGAGCGCACGCGGATCGTCGGCAGCGTCTTCGAGCACGCGCACGACATCGCCGACGCGGGCATGTCCGCGATCCTGGCGCAGGTCCCCGGGTACGCGGCGCGGGACACGAGCTTCCACGCCGACGTACACGATCAGCTGACCCGGCTCTGCCGGACCGGACTCGGCGCGCTGCTCGACAAGCGGCGGGTCACCGTCGACGACATCGGCTACGCGCGGCGGGCCGCGGCGCGCCGCGCGCAGTCCGGGCTGACGCTGGTCGACTACATCTCCGCGTTCCGGCTCGGGCAGCAGGCGATTTGGAAATCGCTGCTCGCCCACGCGGGAGACTCGGAGGCCGGGCGCGACGCGGCGCTGTCGATGGTCGTGCCGTTGACCCGCTACTGCGACCTGATCAGTACCCAGGCGGCCAACGCCTATCTGGAATTTCAGCAGTACCTGTCCGCCGAGGCCGGGCGCGACAGCCGAGAACTGGTGGAGAGTCTGCTGGACGGTGCCTTGCCCGACCGCGGGCCGCAGCTGGCCATGGCCCACGCGCACGGCATCGGCACCGAGCGGGCGACGCCCATGGTGGCGGTGACGGCGGTCGTGTTGCGCACGGCCCATCGCGGTGAGCCGGGCAGTTCCGAAGCGGAGGCCAGGCACATCGCGTCGGCGGCGCTCGCGCGCACCGGCGTCAACGGATTGCGCACGTTGTCGGTGGTGCGCGGATCGGAGATCGTCGCGCTGCCCGCGCTCGGTCGCAACGGGTCCGCCGACGAACTGTGCGCGCTGTTGCGGCGCACCCGCGACAAGCTGCACGCCGAAGGCATCACCCTCGGCATCGGCGTCAGCACGGTGTTCACCGAGATCGCCCAGTTCCCGCGGTCTTATCAGCAGGCGCGTTCGGCGTTGGATCTGCTGCCCGAGGACGGTGGCGTGCTCGCCCTTCCACACCTCTCGCCGTTCCGCTACCTCATGCTGCGCGCCGACGACACCGTCCGCCAGCTGGTGGATCCGCGGATCGCCGCCGCGCTGGCCGAGGATCGGCTGCGCGGCGGAATGCTCGCCGACACCATTCGCGCCTTCGCGGGCGCCGACATGAATCTGCGCGAGGCCGCGGACGGCCTCCGCATCCACCACAACACGGCCAAGTACCGGCTGCGCCGCATCCAGGAACTCACCGGCCGTAATGTCCGCAGCGTCAACGACCTCGTCGAATTGCTCGTCGCCATCGAGCTGCACGAGGCGTCGAAGTAGCCGCAGAAACTTGCACCGCTAGTTTGGCTGATCTACGGTTGGCGAAAAACTTGCGACGTTAGTTTTGGAGGTGGCATGAACGCCACGCTGTCGTTGGCGAGCATCCTGGCCGAGCAGGCGCGCCGCCGCCCGGACCGGATCGCGCTGATCGAGGGTGCGCAGCGCATCACGTTCGCCGAGTTGTGGTCGCAGGCCCGGGAACAGGCGGCCGCGCTGATCGAACTCGGTGTGCGCCCCGGCGACCGCGTGGCGCTGATGTGCCCCAACACCGCCGAGTTCCCGCGCGCCTACTATGCGATCCTCGCTGCGGGCGCCGCGGTGATTCCAGTGCACCTGCTGCTGACGGCGAACGAGGCCGAGCACGTCCTGCGCGACAGCGGGGCGACGTTGCTGGTGTGTCACGAGCAGTTCGCCGAGGTCGGCAAGGCCGCGGCGGGCGCGGTCGGAATCGGCTGTCACGACCCGAACACCCTTGTGGCGGAACCGATTCGGTCGTTCGTCTCCCAAGCGCCCGGCGACACCGCCGTGATCTTCTACACCAGCGGCACCACGGGCAAGCCGAAGGGCGCCGAGCTCAGCCACTTGAACATGGTCATGAACGCGACGGTGAACGCCTTCGACGCCAACGACGTGCGCAGCGACGACGTCGCCCTCGGCGCGCTGCCGCTGTTCCACATCTTCGGCCAGACCGTCTCCATGAATTCCACCTGGCGCGCGGGCGCGACGCTGGTGTTGCAGCCGCGCTTCGACCCCGACGAGGCCATTCGCCTGATGCACGCCGAGGGCGTCAACACCTTCCACGGCGTGCCGACGATGTACGTCCGGCTCATCACCGCGGCGACGAAACTCGGTGCGCCGCAATTGCGTTTGTGCATCTCCGGTGGAGCGTCGTTGCCGCAGCCGGTGCTGGAGACCTTCCACGAGCTGTTCGGCACCTCGATCCTGGAGGGTTACGGACTCTCCGAGACCTCGCCGACCGCCGCGGTGAACCAGCCGGACTTCGGGCCGAAGGCGGGCACCGTCGGGCACGCGGTGTGGGGCGTCGAGGTCGAGATCGCCGACCCTGGCATCGCGGACGAGATCGTCCTGCTGCCGTCCGGCGAACTCGGCGAGATCGTGATCCGCGGGCACAACGTGTTCAACGGATACATCGGCAATCCGGCCGCCACCGCCGCCGCCGTCGTGCAGGGCTGGTTCCGGACGGGTGATCTCGGTGTGCGGGACGCCGACGGCTACGTGAACATCGCCGACCGGATCAAGGACATGATCATTCGCGGAGGGTTCAACGTGTACCCGAGCGAGGTGGAAGAGACGCTGCTGTACCACCCCGCCATCGACGCGGTCGCGGTGATCGGCCTGCCCGACGAGACCTACGGCGAGGAGATCTGCGCGGTCGTCGTCGCCGGAGCCCCGCTGACCGCCGACCAGGTCATCGCGTTCGGCCGCAAGCGCCTGGCCAAGCACAAGTACCCGCGCCGCGTGGAGTTCGTCGACCAGCTGCCGCTCGGCCCGAGCCACAAGGTTCTCAAGCGCGAACTCGTGCGCCACTACAGCTGAGCACGCCGTGTTCCGGCCCATCCGAAGGCATGTTCGACGCCCGTGAGGGTAGCCGAAAGTTGACTGGACGATCTGGCCGGAGAGGAGGTGTTCGCGATGATGGATATGTTCTCGCAGATGATCGGGATGCTGCGCGAGTGGTGGAGCAGCATGTTCCCCGGCATGCCGATGATGATGTGACGCGCGGGGTCGACGGTCGAACCGCAGGGGGACACAGGGGGATTTCCGGGCTGGGACTCCGGATCGCGCGCAGGTGGGAACGGTCCTTTGCCGCAAATGGTGAAGTCGATCGGCTACCGGCCTATGCTTGGAGCACAACATTGGATGGCGGCCGGGGCCGCGGATCGTGGCTACGATCCAGCGACGCCGAGGGCCGAAAGACAGGACCGGCCGCAGGCTGAGATCTTCAGACGAGCACAGTCCCACGCGGTTCTCGGGCGAATCGCACCGACCATGGTGGCGCCGTTCAACGGTGCCGTTCGGCCGATGGGTGGGACACCATCCCGTTGGGAGGTTCTGCGATGTCGACGAAAATCGTTGTGCGGTCCGGTGTCGGGCGAGTTCACCGCTATATGTACGACAAGCGGCGGCCAGGGGGACGGTCGGTAGCCATGCGCGGCAGTTGCGTGGTGATGGCGGTGGACGGCGAACTGGATCTCGCCGGACTGCCCGAGCTGTGCGCTGCGCTGGACTCCATACCCGAGCACGGCTGTCGCGCCGTGATCGTCGATTTCCGTACCACCCGTTTCGTCGGGATTCGAGCCGCCATCGCACTGGGGGAATTCAAGAGGAAGCTCGCGGAACGGGGCGTCGACCTGCGGCTTGTGTCGGGACATGCCGAGATCGACCGAGTGCTCGACGTGGTGGGAGTGCGCGCGCTGTTCTGTTACTACGCCAACCTGGACGAGGCGCTCGGGCGGTGAGCCGCCGACTTCGCGCTTCGTTTTCTGGAGGGCGACACTTCGTTCTCTGTGTTGTGGGGTTCGACCGGGTGTTGCCACGCTGATACCTCCGTGGTCGTGCGCGTCGTCGGCTGCGTCCATCGCCGACGTCCGAAGGAGCCACCATGCTCGAAACGAGCCCCTGCGACCAGGCTGGTGACCCGCCGCCCGCCGCGCAGGCGACCGCCGACATCCGGAATCCGCACACGGTGGCGCGCGAACTGGCCGAGGCGCTACCGCACAACGTGCTCGTCGGACTGACGGTCCGCGTGGGTGACGAGTTCGCGGTGCGCGCGTGGTCCTCACCGCGGGCGAAACTGGCCGAAGAATCCCAGCTCATCAGCGATGCCGCGCCGAACAGGACGGCGCTGAACGAGGACGTCGCCGTCACCGTCGCCGATCTGGACGGCGAGACCCGCTGGAGCGACTGCCGGGCGCAGCTGCGCCTGCTCGGCGTGCGCTCGATGCACTGCCGCGGTATGCGCGCGGCGAACGGCACGACCGCTGTGCTGGCCGTCTACGCCGAGCGCCCGCACGTCTTGGACGCGAGCCTCGACCCCGCCGTCGCGGCGGCCTGCCACCAGATCGTCGCGATGCTGGACGGCCGGTAGCCGGTCAGTCGTGCAACGTCGCCCGCGGGGCGACGCCGTAGGTCTGGCGATAGCTGCTCGCGAACCGGCCGGGATGGGCGAAACCCCAAGCCGCGGCGACACCGGTGACGGTGTGGCCGTCGTCGGGGGAGGCCGCGGCCAACTGCTCGTGCGCGCCGGCCAGGCGCACCTTCCTCAGATAGCCCATCGGCGTCGTGTCCAGGTGCCTGCGGAACGCGAGCTGGACGGCTCGAATGGTGACGTGGGCGCCCGCCGCGATGTCGGCGACGCTGATCGGCTCGGTGGCGTGCGCCTCGATATAGGCGATGGCGCGGCGGAGAGTGTCCGGGTGGGCGTCCCTGCGGTCGACGGACGTCGGTTCGGGCGTCGCGGTATTCGGGAAGGCCCGTAGCACGCTCGCCGCGAGACACTGCTCCGCCGAGGCGGCGATCAGCGACGATGCCCGCGCCTCCGGTACCGCGAGGACGTGCTCGCGCAGCCACCGGATCACCTGGCGTAACTCGGCGACCGCGGTGTCCGACACCGGTCGGTGGTGGGTCAACCTGACCGGCTCGGCGCTCCGGCCCGGCGCCGCCGAAGCCACCTGGGTGAGCAGGCGCGGATCGAACATGGTCAGCTGATAGCGCGCGCTGCGCACCACGCCGGAATACGGTTCGTCCGGCAGCGCGATCTGCGTGAGATCGCCGGGAAGGAAGGTGTCCGTCGAGCCGTCGGCGAAGGATTCCTCGATGGCGCCGGTCCGCATGTCGCACAGGCACACCCGGCCGAGCGGATCGGCGCGGTAGGCCATGTCGAATTCCAGATCCAGCTGGTCGACGCTGACGGTGCCCATCACCTCGCGCGAGACTTGCGCGCGCGTCCGCTCGTGACTGCTGCCGATCCGCATCTTCGTGTAGGCCGAGTTCAGCATGGCCTCGGTCGCACCGAGATCCTCGCTGTCGAAGACGAATGTGTCCATGCTTCCCGCCTCGGCCGGGCCCGCTGCGGGCGATTGCATCGGATGGGCCGTCCACGGCGGCTCGGTACGCGAACGTGCCGGGACGGAGACCACCACAGTAGTCCGATTCTGGTGCGGCCGTGCCGGAAGCGCGGCCGAATCACCGGGGCGAACCGGCCGCCCGTCAGGGTTGCGGGTTGTCCGGCGGTGCCGGACGCGGGAGGTCGGGGCGAGCGGTCAGGGCTTCGTCGTCGTCGGCAAGCGGTTCGGGATCGCGCCATTCTTCGGCGCGGCTCGACAGGTTGCCCTGCAACGCGCCGTGCAGCTCGTGCGCGAGTTGGTCGTCGCGCTTGGGCCCGTGCTTGCTGTTTCCGCGTTCCATCGTGTCCTCCTTTCGCGTGATCAGCGGTGCCGAGGCGATGCTTCGGCACTCTCGTTCTCCGTGGCGAATACCCGGAGCCGCATCGCCGCTTCGGTCTGTGTGACGGCGAAGGCGGAAGCCGCACCGGCGCGGACGAATTCGGCCGCGGAGGCGACCGCGTACCGCACCGATTTCTCCGTACCGGCTCCGTCGGCCATCGCGACGGTGGCTGCCGAGGCGAACCGGTCGCCCGCCCCGCAGGTGTCCGCGTTCGCCGCCGCGCGGCGCTCGACCGGAACCGGGACGGGCACGCTGTCGGGCCGTCCATGGCAGTACAACACCGCGCCGTCCGCGCCGAGTGTCACCGCGACGGCCCTGGCCGCCCACCGATCGGTCAGCGTCCGCGCGCGGCCGCCGAATTCCGTGCCGCCGGGCGCGAATCGTTCGGCCTCGTCCCGGTTCGGCGTGACCAGGGCGGCGCCGCGCACCGGCTCCGGACCTCGGGGATGCGGGTCCCAGACCACCGGCGCCTCGCGGGCCCGCGCCTCGACGAGGGCGCGGATCTCCGGGTGCGCCGCTGCGCCGCGGCCGTAGTCGGCGATCAGCACGGCACGGGCCGATCCGATGGCGGTCCGCACATCGTCGTCGAGGGGCTCGTCGGTGACGCGCCCGTCCCCGGAGTCGAGCCGGGTGATCGGAGCGGGGACGCTGTCCACGCTCGGCCCCGCGCACGGGCCCACCGCCCGCACGCGCTCCTTGCACACCGTGCTGCCCGCGAACGGCAAGCGAGCGAGACGAATCCCCTTGGGCAGCAACGCGCGCAGCCGTTCACCCGCCGAGTCGTCGGCGAAACCGGCGACGAGCACGACATCCTCGAGGTCGCTGGCGCCGAGTAGTGCGGCAAGTCCCGCCCCGCCGGGACGAAACGACCGCGCGGTCACGTCCACCACCGGGACCGGGGCATCCGGGCTGTGCCGGTCGGCGCGGCCGACCACCTCGATGTCGAGCAGCGCGTCGCCGACCACGACCAGCGGGGCTCCGGAGATCACGAATCCGCCTCGAGCGCGGCCTCCACCGCCGCGCACAGCGAATGCACCAGCACCAAGTGCATTTCCTGCACGGTGGCGACGGTGTCGGCTTCGATCGGTATCGCGTCGTCGCACAGCGCGGCGAGCGTGTTGGGCGAGGGTCCGGTCATCGCCCAGGTCGCCAGGCCGATCTCGTGTCCGGCCTTGGCGGCCGCGATGACGTTGGCGCTCGAGCCGCTGGTGGACATGGCGATCAAGACGTCGCCGGGGCGGCCGTGGGCGCGCAGTTGCCTGGCGAACATCTCGTCGGGTCCGTAGTCGTTGAGTATCGCGGTGAGACTGGAGGTTTCGGCGTGCAGCGAGATGGCAGACAGCGGTCGGCGGTCGTCGCGGAACCGGCCGGTCAGCTCGGCGGTCAGGTGTTGCGCCTCCGCGGCGCTGCCGCCGTTGCCGCACGCGAACAAGCGCCCGCCGCGGTCGTAGACGGCGGCGAGCTGCTCGCCCCAGGCCAGCACCCGCGCGACCGCGGGCCGAAGATTGCGACCGAGGGCCGCGACGAGCGCGTCGAAGTGCTCCTCCAGTTCCACCGTAACCGGGCTGTTCTGCCGATACTCTGCGCTGCTCACGACGGCCCCTTCCTTATCCGTGCACGCCCACCAGGACGAAGGTGATCGCGGCGGCGAGAGTTTCCGCAGGGTATGGCGGTTTCGACGCCCACCTTGTCTCGGTGATGCCCAGACCGACCACTTCGAAACAGTCCGGGAGGATCGCCGGTCGGATCGTTCGCGGTGTGCTTGCTCCCAGCGGCGGATCTTCGTCAGGCGGTGCGTTCGGTGAGGTCGTCCCTGCCGAGCGCGGTGCGCTCGATGGCTGCCAGCTTCCCCACGGCCGCGACGACGGCGTCGTCGGCGATGCCGTCCAGGCACGGATGGCCGGGCACCGGGCAGACCCTGGCGCGTGAGTCCGCACAAGGGGCTGTCTGGTCGCCGAGCACGATCGACGGCACGCCGTGCGGCGCCCAGCGCGGCGCCGGAACCACGGGAGCGAACAGCGAGACGACCGGTGTGCCCACGGCCGCCGCCAGATGCGCGGCCCCGGTGTTGGGCGCGACGACCACGCGGGCGTCGCGCAGCACCGCGGCCAGCATCGGTAGATCGGTCGCACCGCCCAAGTCCTCGGCGACCTCGCCCGCGACGGTCGCGGTCAGTTCCCGTTCCTCTGGTCCGCCCGTGACGAGCACCCAATGTCCCGCGCGGCGCAGCGCCGCGACGATCGACGCCGACCGGCGCGCCGACGGCCGCCGCGCACGGACCGCCGCGCCCGGATGGACGACCACGTAGCCGGGCTCGCCCGTCAGAGTGCGTGCGTCCGGCAGGTCGGCACGGATCCGCAACGACGTGTCGGCGGCCGGATAACCAGCCGCCCGAGCCAGGGATACGGCCCGGACCGGTTCGGGCAAATCCTCGTCCGGCCGGTGCCGCACGTCCAGCAGCGAGCCCGGATAGTCGGTGCTGATCGCGCAGATCCGGCCGACGCCCGCGGTGCGCAGCACCAGCGCGAGCGGCAGCGGCGACTGGTGGAACGAGGTGAAGATCAGCGCCTCGTCCACGGCGAGTGCCGCGATCGAGGAGCGAAGGCGCTCGATCGCGGTCGCGGTCACCGGCGGCGGATCGAAATCCACCCAGCCAGCATGGAATTCGAGCACCCGGTCCACGCCGGGCAGCAGTTCGGCGGCCGCCCGTCCGCGCGGCCCGGCCAGGAACGTCACCCGCTCCGCCCGTGCCGCGACGGCCCGGACGGCTGGGCCGGTGACGAGCACGTCGCCGACGCTGTCGAGCCGGGCCGCCAGTACATGCCCCGTCATGTTTGCACTGGAGCGCTCACGGCCACGACCGCTCGGTCGAATGGCACACGACCATCTCCCTGAGCTCGCAGCCGGGTGGCTGCGACATGGCGAACACCACGGTCGCGGCGACGTCCTCCGGCTTGTTGAGCTGGATGTCCGGCGGCGGAGCGTATTGGGCGGGCCTGCCGTCGAAGAAGGCGGTGTGCATGCCGCCGGGTATCAGCAGGGTGACGCCGACTTCGCCCGCGGTCTCGGCGGCCAGCGCCCTGGTCAGGCCGACCACGCCGAATTTCGAAGCGCAGTAGGCGGTCGCGTCGGGCAGCGCCTTGAGCCCGAGGGTGGAGGCGCAGGTGACGATGGTGCCGCGACTGGCACGCAACGCGGGCAGCGCGGCGCGGATGACCGCGGCGGTGCCGAGCAAGTTGACCCGCACCACGCGCTCCCACTCCTCGACCGCGACCTCGTCCAGCTTGCCGCACGCATCGGTGCCCGCGGCGGTGAACACAGCGTCCAGCCGCCCGCCCGTGCGCGCGACCAACGTCCGCACCGCGCGCTCGGCGTCCTCGGTGTACGCCAGATCCGCGTACTCCCAAGCGACGTCGGTTTCGGGTTTGTCACGGTCGATGACGAGGGCGACGCCGCCCGCGGCGCGTACTGCGTCGACGGTCGCGGCGCCGAGTCCAGACGCGCCGCCGGTGATCAGGACGGTGCCGAGTTCGTTCTTCGTCGGTTGATTCACCAGGGGTCCCTTCGAATGTCGATGACGGAGATCAACCGGCGGCCGCGAGCGTCGCGGTCGCCGCTTCGGGGATGACGCGGTGGTACACGGTCAGCGTCTCGTCGGCGACGCGATCCCAGGAGTATCGGCTGCGCGCCCGCTGATATCCGGCCACGCCCCAGGCGCGGCGCAACTCGTGGTCGGCCAGCAGCGGAGACAGCGCCCGCGCGACCGGGCCCGGCTCCGGCGGACCGACCAGGGTGCCGGTGACGCCGTCGACCACGGTGTCGAGCAGTCCGCCGACAGCGCTGGCCACCACCGGTTTGCCGCAGGCCATCGCCTCGAGCGGGACCATCCCGAACGGCTCGTACCAGGGCGTGCACACGACGACGTCCGCCGAACGCAGCAGCGCGGGCATGCTCTCGCGTGAGACCTGTCCGAGCAGGTGGACGCGCTCGGCGACGCCCGCGTCGACCGCGACCTGGCGCAGTCGCCGCGATTCCGCGCCGGTCGGGTCGTCGCCATCGGCGGATCCGCCCGCGATCAGCAGTTCGGTGTCGGGCAGCTGGGCGAGCGCCTTGATGGTGGTGTCGAAACCTTTGCGCGGCACCAGTCTGCCCACCGACACCAGCCGGTGGCGGCCGTCGCGCTCGTCGGCGGGGCCGTGCGGACCGAACCTGGCGAGGTCGACGCCGCACGGAACGACGGTGGCGCGCGCGTGCGGAAGTCCCATGCGGCTCAGCTCTTCGACTTCGTCGGTGCACGTGGCGATCACATGGTGGGCGCGAGTGGCGACCAGTCTTTCGAGCTTGAGGCGGGCGGGCGGGCTGGTGTCGGCCGCGCCCTGATACCGGCGCTTGACGGTGCCGAGCGCGTGGAAGGTCAGCACGACCGGGATGCGGAGTTCGCGGCTTGCCAGTTCGGCGGCGACGGCGGACATCCAGAAGTGCGCGTGCACCAGATCGGGCCGATTCACCGACCACTGCTCGCGCAGGAAGGTGGCGAATTCGCCGAGATGCGGCAGGATGTCGTCCTTCGGAATGGGTTTCGCCGGGCCAGCGGGCACGTGCACGACCCGATAACCCGCGTCGGTGGTGATCGTGGTGTCGAGTGCCGGATCGTCGCGGCGGGTGTACACCGTGACGTCGTGGTCGCGTCGGGCGAACGCCGCCGCGAGCTCGCCGACGTGCACGTTCTGTCCGCCCGCGTCGACTCCGCCGAGCTGGGCGAGTGGACTGGCGTGCTCGGAAACCATGGCGATTCTCACGAGGTGCTCCCTTCCGTCGGCGCGAAGCGGAATGCTCGGCGTCGGGGCGCGGGCGAACTCGCTCGCCGCGCGCGGCGATGATCACGGTGGTGCCATGTGCGGCGCTTACCCGCTTTCCCTTCGGCCAATCGACGCTTCCTCGGAGCCGCCGGTCGGGGCGGGGCAGGTCGCCAGATGCGATCGTTCGAGGCCGTGTGCCCCGTCACCCGCGTGCGGACAACCCATCGTTCGGTGCGCGCGCACGGATTCGCTCGATCATCGCCGAGGTCGAGCGATCGGCGAGGTAGCCGAGCACCCTGACCTCGCCGCCGTAGGCCCGCACGATCGGTGACTCCGGCAGTGTCTCCGGCCGGTAGTCGCCGCCTTTGACGTATATGTCGGGTTCGGTCGCGCGCAGCAGCTCGACCGGGGTGTCCTCGTCGAAGATCGTCACGTGATCGACGCAGCCGAGGGCGGCGAGCACCGCGCAGCGATCGCCTTCCGGGTTCACCGGGCGATCCGGACCCTTCAGCTCGCGGACGGTGCGGTCGGAGTTGACCGCCACCACCAGCACGTCGCCCAGGCGCTTGGCCTCGTCGAGGTAGGCGATGTGCCCGGCGTGCAGGACGTCGAAACAGCCGTTGGTGAACACGACTCGCGCCCCGGCCGCGCGGTGGCGCTGGAGCGCCTCGATCAGCCGGTCGCGCGGCAAGATCGCCCCGCCGGTGTCGACGATCGTCGCGTCGACCCGGTCCGCGGCCGCGGGGCCGAGTCCGTCGTCGTTCATGCGTCCTCCCGCCCGGTCGGTGATCGCCTTCGTGATTCCACGCGCCGCGCACGTCAAACACCGAGCGTCGAGCGGACCGGCATACCGCCGACAATCTAAACGGTTCGAATTGAGAGATTAAGCGAGGTCGCTTAACGTCGATTCATGAACGACAGGTGTTTCACAGCAGCCCCGACGGTCGAACGCGGGACTCGGTATGAACTACGCTGATGGCCCCATCACCCAGATCGCCTGGGTGACCGACGATATCGAGAAGGCGGAACGCTTCTTCGTCACGCATTTCGGCGTGCGGAAATGGGCGCGTATCCCCGACGTCGAATTCGGCCCGGACGCCTGCGTCTATCGCGGCCGCCCCGCCGATTTCACCGCGCACATCGCGCTGTCGTACCTCGACGACATCCAGCTCGAATTGATCCAGCCGGTCCGCGGCGAGAGCATCTACGCGGAGTTCCTCGCCCGCCGCGGTCCGGGATTGCATCACGTGTGCTTCGAGCCGGACGATTTCGACGCCGCCGTCGCCGCGGCCGAACGCGACGGGCTCACGGTAGTGCAGCGTGGGAACATGGCCGCGGATATGCGTTTCGCCTATGTCGACGGCGCCTCGGAAGGCGTGCCGTTCATCGAACTGGCCGAGATCGGCCCGACCATGCGGGCGTTCTTCGCCGAGGTGCGGCGCTCGGCGACCTGACTCAGAGTCGCCAGCCTTCGCGCACCGATCGGCGGCAGCGGGTCCGCTCGTCGCCCGCCGCGACGAACAGGGCGGTCAGCAAAGGAACTCCGTTCGACAGCGTTTCGCGGGGGAGGGGGCCGGTGGCGACGAGGGAAGCGAGGCCGTGTCCGATGGTCCAGCTCTGGGTGGCCAGCTCCAGCGGATCGAGGCCGGACCGGAACCGGCCCGCGTCCTTGGCGCGGTGCACGGTGGTCACCACGCGGTCCAGCGTCTCGTCGGCGGCGGCCGAATCCTCGAGCTCGAAGCCCGCGTCGAACATCACCCGATAGAGGTCCGGATTCTCGATGGCGTTGCGCAGGTAGGCGGCGCCGAGCGCCGCGAGATCGCGCACCGGATCGGCGGTCGCCGCCACCTCGGCGAGCCTGGCGGACAGCCGGGTGAAGCCCTCCTGCCGCAGGGCCCGCCACAGACCGTCCATGCCGTCGAAGTAGGTGTAGACGGCCATGGTCGACACACTCGTGCCCGCCACCAGCCCGCGCAAGGTGACCGGCTCCCGCCTGCGCAGCATCAGCGCGGCGCGGTCGAGCAGCATCGAGCGCACGTGCGGATTCTTGGTGCGGGCCATGGCGCAACAATACATAGCATTGTTATGGTTTGGCTGACAGCCGCACGCGCGGAACCGAAGAGGGAGGAGTGGCCATGGCCATCACGCTGGTCAACCCCGAGGGACTGCCCAAACCCGATGTGTACCGCCAGCTCTCGATCGCCCAGGGCAGCAGGCTGGTGTTCCTCGCCGGGCAGGTGGCCCGCGACGCCGAGGGCAACAAGGTGGGGGAGGGGGATTTCGCCGCGCAGGTCGAGCAGGCGTATCTCAACGTGGGCACCGCGCTCGCCGCGATCGGCGGCTCGTTCGACGACGTCGCGAAGCTGACCATCTACGTGGTGGATTGGAACGAGGAGAAGTACCCGCTGCTCGGCGAAGGTGTGGCGCGCGCGGCCGCGAAGCTCGGCGTCGATCCGGTCAAGCCGATCACCCTGCTCGGTGTCGCCGCGTTGGGCGAGCCCGACCTGATGGTCGAGGTCGAGGCCACCGCCGTCCTCGACTGAGGCCTGGGCTCAAAGACGCTGCCCGTGAGCGGACTTCACCGCGTCCACGAGCATGGCGAGAGCGTGCTCGATGGTCTGGTCGAGGACCCGATCGGGCCCGCCGTCGAACTGACGGTGCTCGGCACGGACCTCGCTCTCGGTGGCGACGGCGAACCAGACCGAGCCCGCCGGTTCGCCGTCCTGCGGATCGGGGCCGCCGACTCCGGTGACCGCGACGCCGGCGAAGGCGTCCATGAGCGTGCGGACGCCGGTCGCCATCGCCCGCGCGGCAGTCTCGGAGACCACCGGCACATCGGGTACGTCGAGCACCCTGCGCTTGATCTCCGGGCGGTAGGCGACCACACCGCCGCGGAACCAGGTGCCCGAGTCCGGCGCGGCGCCGAGCGAGGAAGACAGCCGGCCGCAGGTCAGCGATTCCGCGACCGCGAGGGTGATGTCACGGTCGAGCGCCAATTCGGCGAGCTCGGTGGCTCGCTCGTCTGCTTGCGTCACCGGTCTTCCTCCTCCGTCGGGTCCGTTTCGACGTTACCGGCGCACGCTCGCCTCGGCCATCGATCCGGTCGCTGTTTCGATCGCGGTGGATCGGGAAATCGGCGTGCACTGGCTGCTCGTAGGGGGCGGCTCGGACCCGGAGGTGATGCCGATGACGCCTGCACGGTCGGGAACGGCGAGCTGGTCGCGCGGGAGGGTGGCGTGGTTCGACGCACCGAAAGGGTTCGGCTTCATCGAACCCGCGTCGGATCCACGCGCATTGGTGTACGTGGACTATTCGAGTATCGAGATGGTCGGCTATCGCACCCTCGTGGAGGGGCAGCCGGTCGCGTTCATCCGATCGCGGGAGCGGCCCGAGGCCGTTGTCGTGCGTGTGCTGGCCGAGGGCGTCCGCAAGGGACGAGTGGCGGCCTGAACACGGTCGCGGGCGGGTGGGGGGGTGGCGCCCCCCCGCCCGCGACCGTGTGCGATGTCCACTGCGGCAAGGAATGCGGAGCGACGTGGCCGACCCGGCGGCACGTCGGTATATCCGGTCGGGCACCTCGGCAGATCCGGTCGATCGCTTCGCGTCAGGGGCGGGCCGGTCCGCCGGACGTGGTCCTCGCCGTTGAGGTCCGTCGTCGCCGTTGACGATGCCGGTAGTGGACAGCCTGTCCCTGTCGTCGTGCCGGGCCGCTGACCAGGCCCTCATCCTGAGCCAGTTGCCGACATAGGGGTCATACCCCGTGCGCGGCAAACGAATCGCGCGCGAGGCACGTTGTCAATGCGCGCAGTCCGGCGGAGTGTCCGGTAGGTCCTCGGCGCGCCGGAAGCCGATCGCCATGGCGATCAGTAGATCCTGGGACTCCGCGGACAGATCGCAGGCGGCGCGGGTCAGCCTGCGCAGCTTCGCGTCGAGCAACTGTTCGACGATCCCGCGGTCGCCGGGGTGGTCGGCGCCGGATGTGCTCGCCAGCAAACCGACCGGGCAGGTGTCGAAGAAGTCGGCGAGCGCGCGCACCGTGCGGACGGTCGGCGGCGTGCGCGTGCCGTTGCGCAAGCGCGCGACATACCGTGGCGAGATGGGGTGACCCGCCGCGGTGAGCGCACGGGCCACCTCCGCGTTGCTGTAGCGCCGACGGAACCCCGGCGGTCGGGCGCTGTCGAACAGCCGGTTCAACCGCTCGGCGAACTCCGATGCCTCGCTGGCGGAGACGCGAGCCCGGTCGCTGATCTCGATGCGGCCAACCAACTCTGGATACCTCCGGTGAGTGTTCCTCCTGGTAGCGGCTGTGGCGCTCGGGATGGTACTCAGCGAAGACCGGTGCCCGGGGCCGACACGCCGTGCCGCCGGGCCCGTCCTGATCTCACCGCGGTGTGCGCTCTCAGCTCGGCGTCGGCGGCTCGCCGACCTTGCGGGTCGGGTCGATGACGGCGAACACCTCGCCCTGCTGCCCTTGCAGCACACCCATCCTGCCGAACGGACTGTCGTCGGGACCGGCCAGCACCGTGGCTCCGAGTTCGGCCGCCTTGGCCAGCGACGCGTCGGCGTCGTCCACCTGGAACCACACCAGCCAGTGCGGCGGCGCCTCGACCTGCCGGCCTTTCGTGTCGTCGTTGATGCCGCCGACGACTTCTCCGCCCGACGGGAGGGTGAAGGTCGCGTAGTCGAAGTTCTGGCCGTCGCCGATCTCCTGGTAGTCGTAGCCGAACACCGCCTCGTAGAACCGCTGCGCATCCCGGTAGCCGGGGGTGTGCAGCTCGTTCCAGCAGTACGCGCCGTGCTCGTTGTAGATACGGGCGCCGGTGTGGGCCTTGGACTCCCACACGCCGAAGGCGGCCCCCGTCGGGTCGGTGGCGACGAACATGCGGCCGAACTCGAGCACGTCGAACGGCGGCATCATGACGGTGCCGCCCGCTGCGGTCACCTTCCGTGCCATCTCGTCCGCGCTGTCGGCGGCGAAGTAGGTCGTCCACACCGAGGGCATCGCCATGTTCTCCGGCTTGGGTCCGATGCCCGCCGCCGACGATCCCTTGCGCGAGGCCATCAGATAGCCGCCGGCTTCCGGCGGGGAGTCGTCGATCTCCCAGCCGAACAGCGCCGAGTAGAACTCACTGGCCCGGCCGGGGTCGTCGACCTGGCAGTCGACCCAGCACGGCGTGCCCTGCGGCCAAGCGGTGTCCCGAGTAGGCATATCCGTTCCTCCTACCTGATCGAAGATCGCGAGTGGATGTTCAGCATTGCCTTGGCAACCGTCGATCAACCACGGTAGACCTATCCGTCGCGGCGGCTGGCACGAATGCCAGGGAGATCACCGAGACAGGCTGCGGCGGTTGCCGGGCGCCGAGGCGAGCCGACGGCTCACGCGGGCAGTTCCAAGCCGCGCGCCAGCACCGGCCACGAGGCCTTCAGCGCGTCGAGCCAGTAACCCCAGGAATGCGTTCCCGTCGGCGGGAAGTCGTAGGTCGCCGGTATGCCGAGCGAGTTCAGCTTGGCCTGCAGATTGTGGCTGCAGTAGTTGACGCCCGCCTCGATCACACCGCCGGTGAGCACCTGACTCGCCAGCCCGTCCAGGCCGGGCAGCGCGTACGGGCCGTTGAGCATGTCGTAGCGGCCGGGCAGGCCGCTGCCGCTGGAGATGAAAAGCTCCACTCCGCGCAGCTTCTCGGCGTTCACGTACGGGTCGTTGGCCGCCCACATCGGATCGTCCTGGGGGCCGTACATGTTGTCGGTGTTGCCGCCGCCCCACACTCCCACGGACAGGTTGACGAAGGAATATCCGATCGGATCGCTGATCTGCGCGCACCCGCTGTAGGCCGCCGCCGCGCGAAACAGTCCGGGCGCGGCGATCGGCAGTTGCAGCACCGAGGTGCCCGAAGTCGACAGTCCGGCAATGGCATTGAGTCCGTTGGTACCCAGGGCGCCGTCGATCACCGGCGGCAGCTCCTCGGTGAAGAAGGTCTTCCACTTGTGCACGCCGAGCACCGGATCCGGCGCCCGCCAATCGGTGTAGTAACTCCACGCGCCACCGATCGGCTGAATCACGTTGACGTCCTTGGTGCCGAGGAACTGTAGCGCCTCCGGGGTGCGGTGATCCCAGTTCGCGGTGCCCTCGCCGCCGTCGGCGCCGGAGAGCAGATACAGCGTCGGGCGCGGCTCCGAGGTGTCGGCCGGGCGCTGCACGGTGATGGTGATCGGACGGCCCATCGCCGCCGAGTAGACGCTCAGCGTCAGGTTGCGGTCGTCCTCGATGGTGAAATCGACGATGCGCGAACCATCCGGCGCCACGGGACGCGCGAGCAGGGCGCCGCTCGCCATGATCGGATCGCTGGTCTCGGCGCGCGCCGCGCCAGGGAAGAGCGTGGTGAGTATCGCCGCGGCGGCCGCCGCCAGCGCGATCGCGGGCCTGCCGAGCGCTGGCCGCTCCATGGTGTACCTCCGTGACTCGTTCGGGTCCGTCGCACACTGCCAGGCACACCGTACTGGGTCGGCAATCCCTCGGCTATCGCGACGCGGCCGTTCCGCACGTCCCGTGAGTCAGGGCCCGGTCAGGCAATCCACGAACAGCGCGGTGGCCGACCGGGTGTCGTCGCCGCGCCAGGCGACGGCCAGCTCGGCGGGCTCGAGTCCGTCGACCGGGCGAAATACCAAGCCGGGCCGTCGATAGAGGTCGGCGTTGCCCGCCGCGACCAAGGCGACGCCCAGCCCGGAGACGATCGCCTCGAATGTCTCGTCCGCCCCGGAGGCCTCGGCGCCGACGCGGACCGGGTGCCCGTCGCGCGCGTCGATCGCCAGCCAGTGATCGCGCAGCGGCCCGGCGGCGCGCGGCAGCGCGACGAACGGTTCGTCGAGCAGATCGGTGAACGCGACCGTCGCGTGGTCGGCGAGCGGGTGCCCCTCGGGAAGCATCACGCCGCGCGATTCGCGACGCAGGACCCGCGTGCGCAGTCCGTCGAGCGGAATCGGCAGCCAGACGATGCCGACATCGCTGGAGGCGTCGGCGAGCCCTGCCGTCGGATCGGACCAGCCGACCAGGCGCAGCGAGACGGTCCAGTCCGGCGCCGCCGCACGGAACCGGGAGATGGCGCGGCGCTGCAGATCCCGCCCTACCGCGGTCTGCATGCCGACCACCAGGGTCCGCGGGCGGCCGATCGCCTGGGCGCGCGGGTAGGCGCGGTCCCAGAGCTGCAGCATCTCGCGTGCGGTCGGCAGCAACTCGGCGCCCTGCGGGGTGAGCGTGACGCCGCGCGGCGTGCGTTCGAAGAGTTCGAAGCCGAGGCGGCGCTCCAGCGCTCGGATCTGTTTGGACAGCGCGGGTTGCGAGACGAAGACCCGCGCCGCGGCCCTGGTGAAGTTGGCCTCCTCCGCCACCGCGATCAGGTAGCGCAGATCCCGCAGGTCGACGTCCATAACGTTTGGTTATACCAACATGACTTGGACGGCAGGGTGCACTTCGGCGAGAGTGGTGCCATGACCAAGATCCCCGTGCGCCATCTCGGCGAAATCCCGGTTTCCGCAGTCGGTTTCGGCGCGATGGTGCTCTCGCCCGGCATGTACGGAGCGATCGACGACGACCGCGCCCTCGCCGCGCTGCGCCACGCCGTCGACCACGGCGCCACGCTCATCGACACCAGCGACGGCTACGGCGCCGACGGCCACAACGAACAACTGATCGGGCGCGCGATCCGCGGTCGCCGCGACGAACTCACCATCGCCACCAAATTCGGCTTCCGCGTTCCGGAAGGCGCCGCGGCGCACACGTTCCCGGTCGGCTTCGCGTTCGGCGAGCTCGCCGTCAACGCCGAGCCGCGTTACGTGCGCGGATACGCCGAGCAGAGCCTGCGCAACCTCGGCACCGACGTGATCGATCTGTACTACCCGCATTTCCCCGATCCCGAGGTGCCGATCGAGGAGACCGCGGGCGCGGTAGGCGAACTGGTGGCCGACGGCCTCGTGCGCTACCTCGGCCTGTCCAACGTCACCGCCGAACAGTTGCGGCGCGCGCACGCGGCGCACCCGGTCCAGGTGGTGCAGGCGGAATGGTCGATGTGGCGCCCGATCGACCCCGAATTGCTCGCGGCGGCTCGGGAATTGGGCGTCGGCGTTGTCGCGTGGAGTCCGCTGGGCGCGGGTTTCCTCACCGGAACGGTCGATCGGGTCGGCGCCGACGATTTCCGCGCCAACTTGCCCCGTTTCGACGCCGCCAATCTCGCCGCGAACAACGACTCCTACGCCGCGCTGCAGGCAATCGCGACCGAACTCGGCATCAGCCGAAGCCAATTGGCGCTCGCCTGGCTGCTGCACCAGGATCCGCACGTGGTGCCGATTCCGGGCAGTCGCACCCCCGCGCACATCGAGGACAACCTGTTCGCGGCGAATATCGGCCTGCACGCCGACACCCTGCGTCGCATCGAGCAGGTGCTCGACGGCGCGGAGGCGGTGGGGGCGACGTTGCTGGAGAGCTGACTCGGCGGGGAACCGGTGCGCGTCGATCCGTCCCGATCCGGACGGGTCGACGCGTCCCGACAAGCCCTCTGTCGGAACTGGAGTCGGCGAATCCGCGTGATCGGTTTCCGCGTCCGCTATACAGTGTGTCGCGCACGGCGCGCCGCCCGAATCCGCGACGCGGCAAATCTATAGTTTTGCTCGCAACGATGCATCGACTATGAATGTGGGGTGCTGTTCACACTCGTGATCACTTGCCTGCCATCGGATCTCCACGGTCGGAGGTCGATTTGACCATAGAGCACCCCATCGAGGACGAGGTCACGCAGCTGGCGCGGCGGGTCGAAAAGGCCCGCGGACGGCTGGCCTATCAGTTCGACCCGGCTCTCACCGAGGCGCTGTCCGAGGACGAACTACACGCCGAACGCGAACTCGCCGAGCGAATTCGCGAACAGGATCGTGGGCAGCGTTGGAAAGAGGTGCAGGCCGCAGCGGTCGCCTCCGACCGCGCGAGGCACACGGCGGAGGAAATCGCGAAGGCCGATATGCGAGATTTGTTGCTCGCCCGCAAGGCGATCGCCGCGCAGCGGCGCGAATCCAGTCCGCACGCCAAGCTCGCCTCGCTGTACCGGCACCGCGCCTGGTCGCTACGCGCGCTGGCGGGCGTGGTCGGCGCGGGCATGCTGTGGTCCGCGGTGAACGTGCAGCACAACATCGCCCCCGGCGGCCCGAGCGACCCGCTCTACTGGTTCAGCTATCTGCTGGAAGGGATGATCAGCGTCTGTCTGATCATCATCATGATCGGCACCAACAAGGTGGCCGAGTGGGGCGTCATCGACAATCGCCGCCAGGTCGCCGCCGCCGAAATGGCGCTGCTCGCGTTGACCGTCGGCCTCAACACCTACCCGTATCTGCGCTCCGGCCAGTGGTATGAAGTGGCCGTGCACGCCATCGCCCCCGTGATGATCGGTGTGGCCCTGCTGATTCACGATGCCGCGAGCGCGCGGTACGGCCTCGCCATCCACCGGGCCACCGAGCAAGTGCGCGATCTGCCCGATCCGGCCGAACAGATGCGGGCCAGCTTGTCCGCGTTGGTCCGGCGCGAGAGTCTCGCCGTAGTCGCGGAGCGACCGGTGCCCGCGCCGCGACCCGAGCCGGAAGTCGTCGAGGAGCACTACGCGGAGGTCGAGGTCGAGGAGATCGACGCTCCGGAGGTCGCGCCCGAGGACGTGCCGCCCGCGCCGGCCGAGAAGCGCCGCGCGCCCGCCGAACCCGCGCAGCCCGCCACGAACGGCACCAACGGTAAGGCCCCCGAGAAGGCCGAGCCGAGGCAGGCCGAAAAGCCCGCGGCGGCGCTCGCGGTGGACAAGCCGGTCGTCGAGCCCGCCCCGGCGCGCACGCCGGAGCCGGTGGCCGCCAAAGTAGTCGTCCGCCAGACGCCCCCGCCGCCGCCGACCAAGCCGATCGAGATCGACAAGCACGTCGCGTCGCGCCCGGCCGCCGAGAGCTCGTCGATCAAGATGAGCACGAAGGACTCCCGCATCGCGAAGGACTCGCGCAACGCGAAAGACTCGCGCAACGCCAAGGACTCCCGCAAGGCGGCTCCGCCGGATCCGGACGGCGCCTACCACGAGGTGGTTCGCTCGTCGGGGATCTACGACACCGGGCAGTTCCGCATCGCCGAGGCGCTCGAACAGGAACTCGCCGAGATGCAGGAGGCGCGCAGGCGGGCGCGCACCGGCAGGCAGCGCTGAACGCTCAGCTCGGGCTCGCGGCCGGGGTGAGCGAACCGCGCAGCCGCTGATCGAGCTCGTCGCGATAGAACTCGAGGAAGCCGTCCGGATCCGGTCCGGCGTTCTGCAGCACGAGATGGTCGAATCCCGCGTCGGTGTAGGCGCGGACGGCTTCCACGTAGCGTTCCGGGTCGGAGCCGCAGGTGAAGTGGTCGCGGATGTCCTCCTCGCGGACCGTGGCGCTCGCGGCGGCGAAGTTGACCGGGTTGGGTAGCTCGCTCATGACCTTCCATCCGGTGAGCGCCCAGCGGGTGGTCTCCAGCGCCGCCTGCGCACCGGTGTGTTCGTCGGGCGCCCAGGCCAGCGGCACCTCGGCGTAGCGCGGCCCGTCGCCGCCGTGCTCGCGGTACTGCCGGACGATCGAGGGGTCGGCGTCGGTGGCGAACAGGCCGTCGCCGAGTTCGGCGGCCAGCTCGGCCGATGCGGCCCCGCCTGCCGCGACCGCGATCGCCGGAAGCCGCTCGGGCAGGTCGAAGATCCTGGCGTCCGAGAGATGCAGGTACTTGCCCGAATACGACTGATAGCCGCCGCTCCAGAGCAACCGGATGATCTCTAGCGCTTCGCGCAGCATCTCGTGGCGCACCCGCACCGAGTCCGGGAACTCGAGGCCGACGATGTGCTCGTTGAGCCGTTCGCCCGACCCGACGCCGAGCGTGAAGCGTCCATCGGAGACCAGCGCCATGGTGGCGGCGGCCTGGGCCACGATCGCGGGGTGGTAGCGCAGGATCGGACAGGTGACGCCGGTGGCCAGGCCGATGCGGTCGGTACGCGCCGCGATGGCGCCGAGCACCGTCCAGGCGAACGGCGAGTGGCCCTGGTTGTCCAGCCAGGGATGGAAGTGGTCGCTGATCTCGACGAAGTCGAAACCCGCGCGCTCGGCTTGCACGGCCTGGCGGATCAGTTCGGCGGGACCGAAACCCTCTGCCGCCAGCTTGTATCCGATCTGCATCGCTACCTCCTTGCCGGGTGGTGTCGCCGGTCGATCACCGACCGGCTACCCCCGCCCGCCTCCGGCAAACGACAGCGCGAGCTGACCCGCCAGTGGAATGTGCTCCAGGTTTGCCGGGCACTCGGCCGGGTAGATCCGCATCGTCGCACGTCACCGCAGATCCGCCGGGAGGTCCGATGTACGGTCTCGCGCAATGGACACCGGGGCCCGGCGGCCCGGACCTGGTGTGGTTCGCCATGGCGTATCCGCGCCGACCTCGGCCTCTGCCAGCTCGGGGACCTTGCACGCACCGGGGGGCCGCGTGATCGGTTACTACATCCACCACCACGGCTCGGGACATCTCGTCCGCGCTCGCCGCATCAGCGCCTGTCTAGCGCAGCCGGTCACGGCGCTGTCCTCGCTGGCACTCTCCGACGACGAGATCTTCGACGACGTCGTGCGCCTGCCCGCCGGCAACCTTCCCGCGACGGTCCGCGATCCCACCGCGTCGGGCGTTCTGCACTGGGCGCCGCGACACGATCGCGGGCAGGCCGAGCGGATGGCGGCGGTCGCGGCGTGGCTCGCGGCGACGCGGCCGGACGCGCTGGTGGTGGACGTGTCGGTGGAGGTGGCGCTGCTGGCCCGCCTGCACGGGGTGCCCGTCGTCTACATGGCGCTGCCCGGCGCCCGTACCGATCCCGCCCACCAGCTGGTGCACCGCATCGCCGAACGCCTGATCGCGGCGTGGCCGCGCGAACTCTACGATCCGTCGTGGCTGCGCCCGTACACGGACAAGACCCGCTATGTCGGCGGCATCACCCGATTCGACGGCCGCCCCCCGCTGTTCGCGGCACGCGACGACCGCCCGACGGTGCTGGTCGTCGGCGGCGCGGGCGGTGCGGCGTTCACGGCGGGGATGGTGCGCGCCTGCGCCCTGCGTCACCATCAATATCGTTGGCGCACTATCGCATTGGGTGACTGGGTGGACGACCCGTGGCCGGAGCTGTGCCGGGCCGACGTGATCGTGACGCACGCCGGGCAGGGTGCGATCGCCGATGTCGCTGCTGCGGGCAAACCCGCCGTGGTGGTGCCCGCGCCGCGCCCGTTCGACGAACAACTGGCCACCGCGCGCGCACTCGCGTCGGCGGGCATGGCGCTGACGCTCGACCGCTGGCCCGATCTCGAGGACTGGCCCGGCTTGCTCGCCCGAGCCCGCGAGCTGGACACCGGACGCTGGCGCGCGTGGCAGACCCGTGGCGCCGGGGTGCGCGCGGCCGCGGCGATCGCCGAGGTCGTCGCCGAGCGGCTGCGGTCCGCCTCGTGAGAACCGCCTCCGCGGCCTGATCGACCAGGAGCCAGGCGGGCTCACTCGGAAGCCGGGCGATAACCCGGCGCGAGCGGGGTAAACCACCAGCATGACAGCGACCATGGTCCCGAAAGCCCAGCCCATGCCCGAGCCGCGCGGCGAGCTGTCCGCGGCGGTGGTCGAACTCCTGCACGGCACGCCGGGACAGTCCGTACCGGGGGCCGGGTCGACGGACCCGTTCGACGAGGATCTGCTTCTCGCCCTGCACACCTGCTACGAGTTGCACTACTACGGGTTCGCGAAGGTTCATCCCGGCTGGGAGTGGGACCCCGGCCTGCTCGGGTTGCGTGCCGAGATGGAACAGCGGCTGCTGCGCGGGCTGCGCGACGCCGTCCCCGGCGGGACCGATCTGGAAGGGGAACTCGAACAGCTGCTCGTGACACCGGTCGAGGCGAGCGGGCCGAGCCAGTTCCTGCTCGATCGCGGCGAGTGGTGGCAGATGCGCGAGTACCTGGTGCACCGCTCGCTCTACCACCACAAAGAGGCCGATCCGTACGCATGGGCCATTCCGCGGCTGCGCGGTCAGGCTAAAGCGTCGCTGGTCGCGGTCGAGTTCGACGAGTTCGGCGGCGGGCGCGGCGAACGGGTGCACGCCGAGCTGTACGCGAAGCTGATGGCCGCGGCGGGCCTGAATCCGGACTATCTGCACTATCTGGACGTGATTCCGGCGCCGATGTTCGCCCTGATGGACACGATCTCGCTGTTCGGACTGCACCGTGAGCTGCGCGGGGCGCTCGTCGGTCATTTCGCGACCGTGGAGATCAGCTCGCCGCCGGGGGCGCGGCGGATGGTGGAGGCGCTGCGCCGCCTCGACGCCGATCCCGCCTGCACGCTGTTCTACCGCGAGCACGTCGAAGCCGACGCGGTGCACGAACAGGTCATGCGCCGCGACGTGATCGGCGACCTGCTCGCCAAGGAGCCCGAGTTGACCGAATCGGTGGTGTTCGGCATTCAGGCCACGAACCTGCTGGAAGACCGGTTCGCCGAGCATGTGCTGGGCTGCTGGGAGGCGGGACGCGGTTCGCTGCGCGACGGTGAGCCGGGTTCTGCCGGACCGCACGATTAATTCGGCTCATTCCGGCTATCCGGCGTACGTGATGTTGATTCGCCCGCCCTGGGTCTACCGCCCGCAAACGGATACCTGGTTGTTGGCCATGGCGCTGTCCGAGGCGGGCATTCCGCGCGGTGGGCACGTGCTGGACGTGTGCACGGGAAGCGGGGCATTGGCCATCGCGGCCGCGCGCGGTGGCGCCAGGGCGGTCACCGCTGTGGATATCTCCCGATCCGCGGCGGCGTCGGCGTGGCTGAACTGCCGGATCCGGGGGATCGGGGCCGAGGTGATCCGCGGCGACTTCAGCCGCGCGCTGCGCGGACGCCGCTTCGATCTCGTTCTCGCCAATCCGCCCTACGTGCCAGCGCCCGCGGGCGCTGGCCACCACGGGGCGGCGCGCGCGTGGAACGCGGGTGTGTCCGGGCGCGGTGCGCTCGACCGGCTGTGCCGGATGATGCCGGATCTGCTGAAACCCCGAGGCGCGGCGCTGGTCGTGCACTCGATGCTGTCCGATCCGGACAGCACGCTGATTCAATTACGCGACACCGGTTTGAAAGCCGCGATCGTGGCCCGCCACACCGTTCCCTTCGGGCCGGTGCTGCGCGGGCGCGCCGACTGGCTCGCTTCGATCGGACTCATCGAACCCGGCCAGGACAAGGAAGATCTGGTGGTGATCCGTGCCGATCGAATCCGAAAATGAGCGCAGGCGAGTCACTTTCACCGACGACGGGCCCGCTCTCGTCGAGGGTCCGGTGGAGCTCGTGACCGCCGACGGGAAGACGATCCGCTGCGACCGCTTCCAGGTCGCGATCTGCCTGTGCCGCCGTTCCAAGACCTATCCCTTGTGTGACACCAGCCACCGCAAGCACCGCCGCGCCACCGCCTGAGGACGGATCCCGACAGCGACGCACCGACAGGAGGAACCATGGGTCAACAGGTCGGCGACTACGTCGTGCGACGACTGCGCGAATGGGGTGTCCAGCAGGTCTTCGGATATCCCGGTGACGGCATCAACGGCTTGGTCGCCGCATTCGGGCGAGCCGACGACGACCCCGCGTTCATCCAGGCCAGGCACGAGGAGATGTCGGCGTTCGAGGCCACCGGCTACGCCAAGTTCAGCGGCAACGCCGGTGTCTGCACCGCCACCTCGGGGCCGGGCGCGATCCATCTGCTGAACGGCCTCTACGACGCCAAACTCGATCACGTGCCGGTGGTGGCGATCGTCGGGCAAACCGCGCGCAGCGCGATGGGCGGCAGCTACCAGCAGGAAGTGGATCTGCAAAACCTGTTCCAGGACGTCGCCGAGTACGTGGTCGAGGTCAATGTCGCCAGTCAGTTGCCCAACGCGCTCGACCGCGCCTTCCGCGTCGCCATCACGCGGCGCGCGCCGACGGCGGTGATCATCCCCTCCGACCTCCAGGAGGAAGAGTACGAGCCACCCGAGCACGCCTTCAAGCAGGTGCCCTCCAGCCCGCCGGGCGCGCTGCCGCCCGCGCGAGTGATCCCTGCGAGCGACCAGATCCGGCGCGCCGCGGAGATCCTCGACGCCGGATCACGGGTCGCGATCCTGATCGGCCAGGGCGCGCGCTCGGCCGCCGCGGAGGTCGTGGAGATCGCCGACCGCACCGGCGCGGGCGTGGCGAAGGCGCTGCTCGGCAAGGACGTGCTCCCCGACGATCTGCCGTTCGTCACCGGGCCGATCGGATTGCTCGGCAGCAGGCCGAGTTACGAGCTGATGCGCGATTGCGACACCCTGCTCATCGTCGGCTCCAGCTTCCCCTACTCGCAGTTCCTGCCCGAGTTCGGTCAGGCGCGTGCGGTGCAGATCGATATCGACGGCACCATGATCGGCATGCGGTACCCCACCGAGGTGAATCTGGTGGGCGACGCGAAATCCACACTGGCCGAGCTGATTCCGCTGATCCAGCGCAAGACCGATCGGTCGTGGCGGGAGAAGGTGGAGAAGAACGTGGCCCGCTGGTGGGAGACGCTCGAACGGCAGTCGATGCTGGACGCGCAGCCGCTCAACCCCATGCGCGTGGTCTGGGAACTGTCCCAACGCATTCCCGAGAACGCCATAGTCACGGCGGATTCGGGCTCCTCGACCAACTGGTATGCCCGGTGCCTGCGCTTCCGCGGCCAGATGCGCGGCTCGCTGTCCGGGACGCTCGCGACGATGGGTCCTGGCGTCCCGTACGCCATCGGCGCGAAGTTCGCCCACCCGGACCGGCCCGCGATCGCGCTGGTCGGCGACGGCGCGATGCAGATGAACGGGCTCGCCGAGCTGCTCACCATCGCCCGCTACCGGCGCCGCTGGTCGGATCCGCGGCTGATCGTCTGCGTCTTCCACAACAACGACCTCAACCAGGTCACCTGGGAGCTGCGCGCGATGGGCGGCGCGCCGAAATTCGAGGAGTCGCAATCGCTTCCGGAGGTCTCCTACGCGGAGGTCGCCCGGGTCATGGGGTTGGCCGCGATCACCGTCGAGGCGCCAGAGGATCTGGGCCCCGCCTGGGATCGCGCGCTGAACGCCGACTGTCCGGTGGTGCTCGACGTGCTGTGCGATCCCGAGGTGCCGCCCATCCCGCCGCACGCCACCTGGGAGCAGTTGAAGGACACCGCCGAAGCCGTACTGCGCGGTGATCCCGATGCCAGGCGCTTCATCACCCAGGGCATGAAAGCCAAAGCGCAGGAATTCATCAGGAGGAGTTGAGCAATGGGTTTTCCGGAGCAGCAGCAAGAGGTCCCCGGCGTCCAGGCCAGGATGACGCCGGTGCCGGACTGCGGCGAGGACAGCTACCGCGGTTCGGGCAAGCTCACCGGCAAGGCGGCGGTGATCACCGGCGCCGACAGCGGCATCGGGCGCGCGGTGGCGATCGCGTTCGCCAGGGAAGGCGCCGATGTGCTGATCTCCTATCTCGACGAGGACGAGGACGCGAAGCAGGTCGCCGATCTGGTGACCCAGGCGGGCCGCAAGGCCGTGCTGGTGGCAGGCGATCTCGCCGATCCCGCGCACTGCCGCGCCGTCATCGATCGCGCCGTACAGGAGTTCGGCAAGGTGGATGTGCTGGTGAGCAACGCGGCCTACCAGATGACCCACGAGACCCTCGAGGAGATCTCCGACGAGGAGTTCGACCACACCTTCAAGCTGAACGTCGGCGCGTACTTCTATCTCGTGAAAGCCGCACTGCCGCATATGCCTTCGGGCTCGTCGATCATCGGCAGCTCGTCGGTGAACTCGGACATGCCCTCGCCGACGCTGGCGCCCTACGCGGCGACCAAGGCGGCCATCGCCAACTTCTCCGCCAGCCTGGCGCAGTTGTTGGGGGAGCGCGGGATTCGGGTCAACAGCGTCGCGCCGGGACCGATCTGGACGCCGCTGATCCCCTCGACCATGCCGGTGGAGAAGGTCACGAAGTTCGGTGACGACACGCCGCTGGGGCGTGCGGGTCAACCCGCCGAACTCGCGGCGGCCTACGTGCTGCTCGCCTCCGACGACGGCAGCTACATCTCGGGCGCGCGGCTCGCGGTGACGGGCGGTCGGCCCATCCTCTGATCCGCGCGGGGCGGTGGTCCGTCGGCCCAGGTGAGACCGATTTCTTTGCGATCACGTTTCGATAACGGGGTCGCGGGTATCCGATCAGTGTCGAATTCAGTGGGAAACGAGGGACATCGGATGAAGCAGGAATCGACCGTGGGCGCCGCGGACGACACCGCCCGTACGGACTCGTACGACAACGTCGAGCCGTGGTTCGAGAAGCTGGCGAGCCTGGACGAGAACGACCCGCACCGGCATCGGCTGCGGGAGGACATCGTCCGGATGTGCCTGCCGCTGGCCGAACACATCGCGCGTCGCTTCGCGGGCCGCGGCGAGGCGTTCGACGACCTGCACCAAATCGCCCGCCTCGGGTTGGTGCAGGCCGTGGATCGCTTCGACGTCTCCCGCGGCAGTTCCTTCCTGTCGTTCGCGGTGCCGACCGTGATGGGGGAGGTGCGGCGGCACTTCCGCGACCGCACCTGGTCGGTGCGGGTCCCGCGGCGGCTCAAAGAGATTCAGCAGCTGATCGGCCCCGCCACCGACACGCTCGCGCAGCGGCTCGGCCGTATGCCCACCGCCCGCGAACTCGCCGCCGAACTCGATGTGGAACTCACCGAGATCACCCAGGCACTGGTCGCGAGCAACGGCTACCAGGCGAGCTCACTGGACGCCACGCCGCGCGACAACGACGACGACAGCTCGCCGCGCGCCGCGGTCGACACCCTCGGCGCGGAGGAACCCTGCTACCGGCTGCTGGAGGACGCGATGGCCGTGCGTCCGCTGCTCGCCGAACTGCCGGAGCGTGAACGCCAGGTGCTCGTCATGCGGTTCTTCGAGAACCGGACCCAGGCCCAGATCGCCGAGCGCCTCGGGGTGTCGCAGATGCAGATCTCGCGCATCCTCGCCAAGACGTTGAAGACGTTGCGCGACCGGGCACTCGGCGACGACACCGAGCATCTGGCGGCCTGACCTTCGGCCGCTTGGCTCGGTGCAGCTGCCCGCCGTAGCTCGGGTAGATCGTCGGCGCCGGTGATCCGGCGTACGAGAGCGCGGCTCGATCACTGCTCGGCGGATAGACGACAACCCACGACCGCGGTGATCGTCATCGACCGGGCGTCCGCGAAGATCGACAGCTCGGTGTCGCTGTCCCACCGCGCGCCGTCGCCGCCCTCGAAGGTGACGTGCCGGTCGGGTGACAAGCTACCGCCCGGCAGCATGTCCGTCGCGCCGACGGACACGGCCAGCGCGCGCGCCGTCTCCTGGAATCCCAGCCACGCCGCCGCGGGCAGCGAACCCTCGGTGCGGTAGCGCGGCAGGACCACGCGCCGGCCGCCGGTGTGCGCGTAAGGCCCGTAGCAGGGCCCGATCGCGCGGTCTTCGGTCTGGCGCCAGCGCAGCGCGGGTTCGAGCGCCGAGGCGGCGGCCACGATCTGTTCGACGACCGACGCGACCTGTTGTTCGGCGACCTCGGAAGACGGCAATTCGGTCAATTCGGCTGAGACCGCCGCGATCTCGTCGGCGGAAGGCGGTGGGGCGGGCTCGCCGAGCAGAGTCGCGCAGCCGCCGACCGTCAGGCCGATGACCGCCAGTGCGGCGATCGCACGCAGTGCGGCGGGCTGCCGCCACCGTCCAGTCGTCATCGTCTCCCCATGCTTTCCGCGGTCGCGCCGATCGTGAGCGTGCTTCCCGCGCAATCCTATTCGCGACCGGCGCCGCCCAGGCGCGGATCGCGACGCGCCGCGACTATGGCCGCCACCCCGCGAGACTCTGTTTTAGATGTCGATTCCCGAGACATCCGTCGAGGTTTTGGATAGTTTGGCCCTCGTTCAGTGAAGATCTGGCAAACACTATCCCCGGCCCGGCGGCGGAGGTTCGCGCGTCGCACGCGGCCGACGAGAAGGGGTGTGCGGTGACGGGGACATTCCAGGCGGACGAACACATCGGTCGCCCGGCGCAGGGCAGGGAGGGGCCGAGCACGTGGTGACCATCGCGCAGTTGCGGGCCGTCTTGGCGATACTGCACATCGACCCGGACGCGGTGGACCCGCCCTTCGACGGACCGAGGGACGCCGCCGCGGAGCGGGCGCTGCTGGTCGGTCTGCTGCGACACGTGGTCGGCGGCGAACCGCGCCATGCCATTCCGGTGGCCGAGGACCCGGCCGAACGGATGTGCGCCGACGCCGCGGAGCTGCACGACCGCATCGGCGCGATGGCCGAGGACGCGACCGCCGAGCCCGCGCCGGTATTGCTCGCCGCGGCCACTCGGTCGGCCGACGCCACGACGGCGTTGCTGGAGCTGAGCCGCAACCCCGCGGGCAGCGACTCCGAAATCCGTTGGCGGCGTGCGCTGACCGATCTGGGGCAGGCTTATCACCTGCTCAACGACGAATACGTCGGCCGGTCGAACACCACGACGGCCCCGCTACGCTGAGGGGCCGCGCCGGGTCGTTTCCGGGAGGGTCGCTCGTCAGACGGGACGGGCCACGCGACGGTCGCGCCACACCAGAACGGGTTCCACCACACGCGCCGCTATCGGGCCGAGCACCGCCATCAGCAGCACGTACGTCGTCGCCAGCGCCGCGAACTCGGTCGGCACCGCGCCCGCGGTGACCGCCAATCCCGCGATGACGATGGAGAACTCGCCGTGCGCGACCAACGCCGTGCCCGCGCGCGCCCGCCCGTACCGCGAGGTGCCCGCGCGTTTGGCGGCCCACCAGCCGGTGGCGACCTTGGTGGCCGTGGTGACCACGGCGAGCAGGCAGGCCCAGCCCAGCACCGGGGGAATGGTCGACGGATCCGTGCTCAGCCCGAACAGCACGAAGAACAGCGCGGCGAACAAGTCGCGCAACGGCTCCAGGATCTTGGTGGCGTTGTGCGCCGTCGAATCCGAGATCGCGATACCGAGCAGGAACGCCCCCACCGCGGCCGAGACCTGGAGCGCGGACGCGAGACCCGCGACGAGCAGCGCCGAGCCGAGCAGCTTGAGCAGGAAGATCTCGCGATCGTCGCTGTCCACGATCATCGAGACGTAGCGCCCGTAGCGCAGCGCGACCACGAGCACGACCGTGACGGCGAGCAGGGCGATTCCGACGGTGGTGAGACCGGCCAGGAACCCCGCGCTCGCGAGCACCGCCGTCAGCACCGGCAGGTAACCGGCCATCACCAGGTCCTCGAACACCAGGATGGACAGAATCGTGGGGGTCTCCCGGTTGCCCAGCCTGCCCAGGTCGTTGAGCACCTTGGCGACGATGCCCGACGAGGAGATGTAGGTGACGCCCGCCATCGCGATGGCGCCGGTCAGACCCCAGCCCAGGAAGAGCGCGACGAGCACGCCGGGGGTGGCGTTGAGCACGATGTCGACCACACCGGCCGCCCAGGATCGGCGCAGGCCGGTGACGAGTTCGGCGGCAGTGTATTCCAGCCCGAGCAGCAGCAGCAGAAGGACGACGCCGATCTCGCTGGCCAGATGGATGAACGAATCGACATGGTCCAGTTCGACGAGACCGCCTGTGCCGAACATCAAACCGCCGACCAGGTAGAACGGGATCGGCGACATGCCGATGCGCGCGGCGATGCGGCCGAGCAGGCCGAGGCCGAAGAAGACCGCGCCCAGCTGGATCAAGGAGAGCGCGGTTTCGTGTGCCACCACGCCTCAGCCGTCCGTGAGGATGATGGCGGCGGCCGCCAGACCGTCCGCGGTGCCGACGACGATCAGGACGTCGAAGGCGGCGAACGCGAATTCCGGTCCCGGCGAGGCGATCACGTGCCCGGCGCGCACGAGCGCGACGATGGACGTCTTGGTACGCGTCCGCATCGCGGTGTCGCCGAGCGGCCTGCCGTCGTAGGGCGAGCCCGGGCGAACGGTGAGCTGCCGGGTGATCACCCCGTCGAATGCGCGGTGCTCGTCTTGCAATTGAGCGACCACCTGCGGTGCGCCGAGCAAGTTGGCGAGCAGCGACGCTTCGCGCCGGGTGAGCGAGATCTGCTCGGTGACGTCGGGGTTGTCGGGCTTGCTGACGATCAGGTCCAAAGTGCCGTCGCGGTGGTCGATCACGCCGACGCGTCGGTTGTTCTTCAACGGAAAATCTTTGCGGACACCAATACCCGGCAAGGGTGTTACCTCTACGTTCACGACTCCACCCTATCCGGACAATTCGGGCTCGTTCCGCGTCGCGTGAACGGTCGCCGGAGGGCGGCGGCGAATCAGGGGCGATCGGACAGCGCGTCGCGCACCGTGCGATAGCGGTCGCCGAGTCCGTCCAACAGCGCACGCAGCCCCACCTCGAAGGCGTCCTCGTCGATGCGATGTTGCCGATCGGCGAGCAGATGGGCTTCACTGAGGTGCGGGTAGTCGCCGCCGTAGACCGTCGCGTCGGCGGGGAATCCCGCGGCGAACGACGCGAGCGCGGAGCCGGTGATGAAATAGCGCATCAGTGCGCCGACTTTGGTCGCCTCGCGGCGCGGCCAGCCCGCCGCGACCAAGCCACCGAACACCGCGTCGGCGATCCGCAGCGCGTTGGGGCGATGCCCGGGGCCGCCCGCGAGCGCGGGGACGATGTTCGGGTGGGCGGCCATGGCGGCGCGGTAGGAGTAGGCCCAATCCCACAGTGCCGTACGCCAATCCGGGTTCTCCGGGCCGAGCGCGGCGAACATTCCGGTGTCGACCTCGCCGAGCACCGTGTCGGCGATGGCATCGATGAGTTCGTCCTTGGTGCCGACGTGGTTGTACAGCGACGGTCCCTGAACACCGAGTTCGGCGGCGATGCGCCTGGTGGACACCGCCGCCATGCCCTCGGCGTCGAGCAGTGCCAGTGCGGTGGCCACGATGCGCGCTCGGTTGAGCAGTGGGTGGCGGGGTCGGGCCACGGTTTGCCTCCTTGTCCTGTCGCAGCATTGTCGCAGGAGACAAAAACTTGCGCTGCTAGTTTATCGGCCTTACGGTCGCCTTGGAAACTTTCACCGCTAGTTTTGGAGTGTGATTCCATGCGGGTCGTCTCTCTTGCACGAGTCAGACATAGACCTATAGGCCGACTGCGGGGTGTCGTCGCGGCAGCCGTCGTGGCGGGCGTGACGGTTCTCGGCGCGACCCACGCCATCGGTCCCGCGGCGGCCGCGCCCGAGCCCACCGTGGGCGTGTCGGTCGAGCAGCAGCTCGCCGATCTGGTCCGCGCCGGGCTGCGGCCCGCGCCGGACGGCAGGCAGCCGCAGCCCATCGTGGACACCGGAAGCAGCTCGGGCAGCGGCTCGGGTTCGGCCGGGCGCAGCCACGCCTCCCGGGTGGCGGGTGAGGGGCCCGAGGTATCGGCGTTCCTCGCGGCTTTCGCCCACGGCCTCAGCCATCCCGACGCGGCCCCCGCAGGTGCGAACCAGCCGAATTGTCGTCCCAGTGCGGAACATCCGCGCCCGGTGGTGCTGGTGCACGGCACCTGGCTGAACGCCTACGACACCTTCGCGTACCTGTCGCCGCGGGTCGCCCGCGCCGGGTACTGCGTCTTCACCTTCAACTTCGGCCGCGCGAGCCTGTTCGAGGGCGGCGGCCTCGGACCGCTCCTGCCCGGCCGCTACGGCGTCGGCCCGATGGAGGATTCGGCCCGTCAGCTTCGCGAGTACGTCGACACCGTGCTGGCCGCCACCGGCGCCGAGAAGGTCGACATCATCGCGCATTCCCAGGGCGGACCAGTCTCGAGCCAGTACCTGAAATTCGAAGGCGGCGCGGACAAGGTCGGCAAGCTCATCTCTTTCGGCGGCACCAACCACGGCACCTCGCTGATGGGCATGGCGACACTGGGACGGCTCATCACCAACCTGGGCATCCCCATCCTCGGCTTCTACCGGCCACTGATCGGCGCGGCCAACATCCAGCAGGTCGTCGGTTCGGAGTTCTACGCCCACCTGAACCGGGACGGCGACACCGTGCCGGGCATCGAGTACACCGCGATCGGCACCAGGCACGACCAGATCTCGAACCCGTTCGAATGGACCTTCCTGCAACCGGGTCCGGACGCCCCGGTGCAGAACATCGCGCTGCAGGACGGCTGCGAGCAGGACATGTCCGATCACCTGACGCTGATGTACTCGCCGCGCGCCGCGGCCATCGCGTTGCGCGCCCTGGACCCGCAGGCGTCCATCGAGCTGACGTGCGCGTTCAACCCGTGGATGATCGGCGGCGGCGGTTCGCTCTGACCGGTCGGTGACGCACCGGGATCGGGCGGACAGTGCGGTGCCACCGCGCCGTCGGGTGCCCGGAACGACAGAAGGGACGCCCGGCCGGATGGCGGGGCGTCCCCTTTCGGTTCTATACCGGGTCAGCAGCTGGTCGGCACCGGATCACCGCGGAAGCGCGACTCGACGTAGTTCCACGCGTCGGCGAATCCGGCGGCGGCCGCGGTCATGTGCTCCGCGATGTCGTAGGTCACCAGCTTCACCGGGGCGCCCGCCTTGCAGTAGCGATCGGCGACCTCGGCGACCGAGTCGAACGGCGTCAGCGTGTCGTAGCGGCCCTGCCACAGATAGGTCGGCACGGTCGGCACGCCTTCGTAGTGGCGCAAGCTGTTCTCGTGCAGCACTTCTCGCGCCTCGGGGCTGTCCATCAGGCTCTTGGAGGCGGCCATCTGGTCGGCGCTGCGGAAGGCGCCGTGGAAGAGCAGGAAGCGGCGGCAGGCGTCGTGGGTGAACTCGCGGAACCACAGGCCGTTCGGGTTCAGCTGATCCGAGATCGGCAGCCGCTCAGGGTATTCCCGCTCCAACCCCATCGCGGCGGCGAAGGCCAGGCCGAAACCGGGGTGCGGTTCGAAGCCGAGGCCGAGCGCCATCTGCTCGAGATCGGCGGGGATGCCACCGGCGACGGCGGCGGTCAGCTTCAGGTCGGGCGCGTAGGTCGGCTGGAGCGCGGCAGCCCACGCGGTGGCCATGCCGCCGCCCGAGTAGCCCGCGATCGCGACCTGCGAAGAACCGAGGCCGAGTTCGGCGACCTTCTGCACCGCCTTCACACTGTCCAGCGTGACCATGCCGCTGAGCTTGGCCGCGCCGTAGGCGACGGTCGGGCCGAGGTAGTCCGGCAGGGAGACGGCCCAGCCGCGGCCGATCGGCAGCAACGCGCCCGGCGCGTCCTGGAGTTCGCCGTTGAACAGCGAGCGCGACGGATTACACCGGGAGCCAAGGGAATTGATCAATGCCTGGTAGGAGACCAGGGGCGGGTTGCTCACTCCGATGGGGAGCAGGACGGTGGTGATGCCCATGATGGGATTGCCACCGGAATTGGTGGAGCGGAAGGCCACCTGCCAGCCTTCGGTGCCGACGTAGAGGCCGGTGTCGATCTTGCGTGTCCGGACGACGTCGCCGGGCTGCAACGCGGCCAGTTCGGCGGGCGCGCTGTAGAACGGGTCCGGATCGGGTTCGGGATAAAGGGGATCGGCCTGCGCCGGGGCGCACAGGACGCCTAGGGACAGGATGCTCGAGACGAGGATCAATATTCGAGTCGTGACTCTGGACACGGTCTTTCTTTCGTCCATTGGGGCATCGCCGATGGACGACCGTGGGATGAGGGGCCGCGGCGGACATCGGTGACGTATTTGACAAGGTGGGAACGACGCAGTGGAGCGACTTCGGTCACCGCGTGAAGCGCGGTCGAAATGGAATGGGTCGCTGGAGACGCGTGCACGCCATCGCCCCTCGCGGCGGATGGTCGTGCGAGGCTTGGCGCACCTCCTTCGTCTCCGTGGCTGCCCGAGGCCGCAGGCGACGGCCACTATCCGCGGCGAACATATCGCAACCAAGATCGAATCGAGGATAACGACACACCGAACTTGGTGATTCTCACAATGGGACGGTAGATCCGTGATGCGATTTCACAGGGGTGATGCTGTCCGTGTTTCCGGTCGCGACCCGCGGGTATGGGTCGAAGATCCTTGCGCCCGAGGAGAATTCGAACCCAACATAGTCTCGTCGATGTCTGCTTCGAACCGGCCGTGATCAGCGGGAACAATCATGCTCGCGGGAGTGCCCTCGCTCGGAACGAGCGGTAGCGATCATCCAGCATCGGGGATTCGCCCGCGTCCCGCGGAAGTGACCATCATCGTTGTCATGGCGACGATGGGGAAGAACAGCAACCAGGCGTTCGGTATCCACCATGCCGGGTCGAATTCGCAGCGCACCAGGTAGAAGTTCAGCGCCATCAGTCCCGCGGCGGCCGTCGCGGTCAACGAGACGAGCATCATCCGCTCGGCCAGCGCGGGCTGCCTGCCTGTGACGGCCAGGCTCGCGAGGCCGATGCCGATGGCGGCGAGGTCGAGCCCGAGGAACGACCAGTTCCATTGGCGCAGAAAAGGGTCGGTACCGACGCTGAGCGCGCCGAGCGCTGTCGCGACCCAGTACGCGAGGAAACCGAGATCGGTCCAGAGCATGATCCGCTTGGTGCGGGCGAAGCGGGCGTCGGCCATGGGAAATGCCTCCTGCGGCGGGCCATCCGGAGCGGGGCGGGCGCGGGGAGGTGCCCCGTGGCGAGCATAATCGAGGCCGGACGCGGCGGCGCCGAGGAACGAGGCACCGTATTCCAGTCCGGCTGCACGCGCCACCTGG